>CAZJYX010000019.1:0-77297 GCA_964550375.1 uncultured Planctomycetales bacterium
TAGACTTCGAGTCATTCAGTGGCGGTAGAGCCAACAACCGCGGGGAGGTCTTCTATCTGGTCAAGTACGCCGGGCCGGGCATCACGGACGAGAACAAGTGGGCGTTGTATTTCGGGCCCGTTGGGGCTGGTCGGCAGACACTGCGGCTTGGGGATCCCGCGCCGACGTTCCCGGCGGACATTCTGCTTGAGCACTTCTCGCCCCTTGAAGCGGCCATGAACGACACGGGTGACATCATCCTGCCGACGCAGATTGCGGGTCCGGGCGTGACGGCGGATAACAATGTGGTTCTGTGGCTGCGGCATCGGGTTCTGGGGCGCTGGGTGCCGCTGCTGCGGAGTGGCGACGAGCTGGATGGGCGGATGGTGTACGCCGAGGACGATCACGATTTTGCCATCGGGTACTTCTCTCAGACGGGTGGAGCCGACGGTCGACGGCAGAGTCTCAACGACGAAGGCGCGCTGGCGATGCGGGTGGAGTTTACGGACGGGACGCACGGGATCTACCTGATCTCGCCGCCGGTGTTTGGGGATGGGGATGGGGATGGCGTTGTGGACGAGAACGACTGGGCGTTGCTGCTGGATTGTTGGACGGGACCGGGGGGCAGCGTAACGCCGGAGTGCGCGGTCTTCGACCTTGATCTGGACGGCGACGTGGACCTGATCGATCAGCAGATGTTTCAGCAGCTCTTCCGAATGTAGGGGGACCGTGGCCATTACGAATGCGGTTAGCCGAGAAGGACCTCACATGTGAGGGGATACGATGAAGCCTCGAAACTCATTGGTTGGCAGCAAGTTTGGTTCGATGCTCCTGGGTGCAGGCGCGCTTGTCGTGGCGCTGGGGATAACAGGCGGTGTGACCGACTGGGCCGCTGGTCAGTGTTGCGAGCCACATCCGCACATGACGCCCGAACCACCGGCGGGTCCACTGGCATGGATACTGGTGGAGCAACGGAGCGGTGATGATGAAGGTCGTGTGGCGGTCGTCGTGGACCACGACCTGTATGTGGGGCACCTGGAGGTACAAGACGCTATCGAGACGTTCGCTGATGATCTCGACGCGGAGGGACACGCTGTCGTGGCATTTCTGTTCAACGGGACTGCGGAGCAGTTGCGCGGAGAGCTTCAGACGCTTTACGGCCAGGGGGCATCGCTGAGTGGGGCGGTCCTGGTGGGCGACCTGCCATTTGTCGTCTTCGAGCTGGAGAATGACAGTCCACACGGATACGTGGACTTTCCGGCGGACGCATTCTTCATGGACATGGATGGCGTCTGGGAGGACAACGAGGAGTATCCGGAATACACCGAATTCCCAGGGGGGAAGTATGACACCTGGATTGACTCGGGTGGGCGGGCTGAGATCTGGGTATCGCGGATCAAAACGAGCGATCTGCCGGCCATTCAGGTGTTGGGGCAGCCGGTGCCGCAAGAGGACATCATCGTCGCGTACTTTGCGCGCAACCACGCTCTTCGCAGCAACCCCGATTTTGACATCTTCGGCCCTGCGTCTCGAACGCTGGTGTACGCGGACACGGACGAGCCACGCACTCCCGAGCTACACTGTACGACTGCGGCTTTGAGCAGGGCTTTCGATGCTGAGATCCAGATGGACTGGGCATGCAGTGTGGGCACGACGAGGTCGAATTACATCCTTCGCTTGCTGGGGCAACATGCGTCGCCTCCCGTTTATCCCGACTACCATTATATACATGAGGTTAGCCACGGCAGTGTAACTCAGCACGGGTTCTGGAACAGTGGGAGCATGGAGTACGTGTCGGGAACCGATTATTTGGAGATGGATCCCGCGGCCGTCGGTTTTTCGCTGATGAGCTGTCAGACGTGCGATTTTGCGCACTACCGGCCGGAGTTCCCGGGGCAGTTCGGGCGGAACTTTCTGGGCGGGCTGGTAGCGTTCAATCCGGAAGGGCAGGCGCTGGTCGTGTTCGGCTACAGCAAGGCTGCGCACGTGTCCCTCGGGCACCAGCTCTGGCAGGAGGTTGGCATCGGGCGGCCGTTTGGAGAAGGATACAAGGCGCAATTCAACGGGCCAGACAACGCGGCTCAGCTCGGTTTCGTGCTCTTGGGCGACGGTTCGTTGAAGGCGCGGTCGCGTCGGTGGGATGGGGGAGGACTTGACTCGTCTTGGTCTACCGTCGAAAACTGGGAAGGGGACGAGTTGCCCGGCAATTACGCCCATGTGCGAATCAGTGGGGCGACTGTGCAGGTCGAGCCAGAGTGGCCCTACAACAGGGTGTGGTCGGTGGATTTGCGCGAGGGGGCGGAGCTTGAGATCGATCCATACCGCGGCCTGTATGTTCAGGCCTTGCTGCGCGCCGAAGCGGCAGCAGTTAGCACGATTACGATGCGAGCCCGTAGCTTCCTGGAATTGCGCGATCTTGCGAATGTAACGGTTGTCATGGAGGAGACGCCGGCGGGGAGCACGACGGATCTGGTGGCGAGTGGCGCCATCAAGAGTGCCACGATCACGGTGAATGAGAATTGCCACATGGATGCAGAGAAGATCGAGGACTCCGAAGTCACGGTAGCAGCAGGTAGCGTCGTGAATGTCGGCGTAATCAACGATTGCGTCTTTGCGTTAGCGGACAACGGCAGTCTGACGGGACCGACAACCATTAGCCGGAGCCGGTTTCAAGTAGGCGAGGCGGCCAGCGTGACCACTGGTTCGCTCGTGGACTGCGGCTTCAACGTGGAAACGGGCGCGACGGTGACTGCCAGCGGGGGAATCTCAGGAGCGGCGGGGCTGGATGGTACGCCCGACTGGGGCGTCTATGGGGGCAGCGTGGAGGCCGGGGGGCAGAGCCGGCCTTGGGGCACGTGGGATATGTCTGGCGGGAGCGCGGCGTTCGAGGAGATGTATGCCGACGGGACGCGGGCGCTGCACATAATACTGCTGGACGGTTCAGAGGTGGGAATCGCAGAGATGCGTGCGGAATCACTGATTCGCACATTTCCAAATGGCCCGGAGCACGATCTCGCGTATGGCAGCGACGGCACCAGGGCTAATCAGTTCGGCGGGGGCTCGACGGATGCGCCGGTCGATCGCATGTACTTTGGCGACAACACGCGCATCAGTGTCGCAGAGGGGGTTAGCGACGCTAGCCTGAATCTCGACCTGCGCTGCGAGCTGCACATCGCGAGCGACTTCAGACAGCGGTTTGTGTATGAGGGATGGGACACGCGTGGCGTTGACGTCACGGCGCACGCGATCAACGATCCGGGGGATGCGCAGGTCATCGAGTTGATCTCGCCGTTGCGGTCGGCATCTTTGAATCCGCCGCATTTCGGGGATGTGCCCTGCGTGGGTGCGTTCCGGGATCTGACGCTGCCGGACGGCGGGGGCCAAGTTGCGCCGACGGTGATGCGGAACTTGTACGACAATTCGGAGTATGGTTGGCCGACGGCGACGGGGTGGTTCGAGGACGTGTACGTGGGAGATGATCGGAAGCTCGACTTCTACGAAGACGAGGGGGCGATCCACTACTCGGGTGATCGCGTCATCAATGGGACTGTGCGGTACTGGCATAGCGGCGTCCCGATGATCGTTACGGAGCACAGCACGCCGGCGCTTGATGATCTCATTATCCCGGCAGTGGCGACGCTCTATGGCGATTGGAATGGGGATTGCGTGATTTCGAACATCGAGTTGGTGCAGCTTCAGGCGGCGGTTGCCGGCGGGTCGAGCACGTATGACCCGCTCATGGATAGCAACTGCGACGGTGTGCTCAGCAACGTGGAGCTCGCCAAGTTCCTGGACAACATGCTTGTGCAGCCGCCGTGCGGCGGGCGGGACGGCGGCGGTGAGCGCGGCGAGGGTGAGGGTGAGGACTGGGCGTCTGAGGAGGACGGCGGCGCGGAGGAAGAGGAGGGAGCCGGCGAGGGGTCGGGCGGCGAGGATGGCGTGGATGTCGCCGAACTGGCCGAGTGGATCATGGCGGAGCTTTCGCCGGAGGAATTGGCGGTATTTGTGGCGGATCTGGCGGCGGCTGCTGAAGAATTCGCCGGGACGCCGGCGGGTGCTGATATGGCGGCGCTGCTGGCGGAGTTTGAGTAGCGGCGGAGAACTTATCTCAAGACCGGCGTCCGGCGGAGCTAGCCGAGAACAGGGCGGTTGAGAGGTAGGCGTTGTGACCCGCCCCCGGCCCCGCCCTGGGAGGGCGGGGAGTTTGACTGGCGGCGAGTTCTGAGGGCCGCGGAGTATTGCGTTAGGTCATGTGGCGGGCCGGGCGAGGGTTGCGAGGCCCTTGTCCGGCCCGCGTTGTGGTTGGGGGGCGGGGTCAGGGTGCGGCGGCGGGGCGGCCGGCTTTGCGGGGGTCGCTGGCGCCGATGAGTGTGCCGTCCGGGCGGATCTGGACCGCCTGGACGACGGCGCTGCGGCGCTTGGTGCTGATGGTCTGGCCGGCCTTGGTCAGGGCGGCGAGGGCGTCCGCCGGCGGGTCGGCGTCGAAGTAGACTTCGTCGGGCTGCCACTGGTGGTGGAGGCGGGTGGCGGCGACGGCCTGCTCCAGCGGTTGGTTGAACTCCATGACGTTCAGCAGGACCTGGAGGGTGGCGGTGATGATGCGCGGCCCGCCGGAGGCACCGAGGGCGAGCACGGGACGGCCGTCCTGGAAGACGATGGTGGGGGTCATGCTCGACAAGGGGCGTTTGCCGGGGCCGACGAGGTTGGGGCGGCCCTGTTGCAGGCCGAAGAGGTTGGCCTGGCCGGGGACGGTGAGGAAGTCGTCCATCTCGTTGTTCAGGATGATGCCGAAGGGCTGGGCCACGACGAGCGAGCCGAAGGTGTCGTTGATGGTTTCGGTGAGGGCGACGATGTTGCCGTGGCGGTCGACGATGGTGAAGTGGGAGGTGCCGGCGTCGTCGGGTGGTAGTGTGCCGAAGTCTGCGGGGCGGGTGGCGGTGCGGCGGGCGAGGGTTTCGGCGTAGGCTTGGCTGGTGAGGCGGGCGACGGGGATATCGGAGAAGTCGGGGTCGCCGAGCCAGCGGGCGCGGTCGGCGAAGGCGTGCTTGAGGGCGTTGACGAGTGCGGGGTGGTATTGGGCGGCGTCGTGAAGCGGGCGGAGGCCGCCCGAGTCGCGGGCGAGTATGCCGAGGATGTTGAGCGTTTGGGCGAGGCAGACGCCGCCGGAGGAGGGGGGTGGCATAGTGACGACGTCGTACTTGTCGGTAGTGATGCGGAGTGGGGTGCGTTCGATGACGCGGTAGGCCTCGAGGTCGGCGGGGTATATTTCGCCGCCGGCGGCGTTGACAGCGCGGACGATGGCGTAGGCGATGGATCCGCGGTAGAAGGCGGCGGGGCCGTCGTCGGCGATGGTCCGCAGGGTGGCGGCGAGTTGTGGGCGGCGGACGCGTTGGCCGAGTTCGGGTGGGCGATTATGTGGGAGGACCATGGCGATGAAGGGGCCGTGGTGGGTGCGGAGCTGGGGCCATTTGGCGAGGTTGGCGAGGACGGTCTGGCAGGCTTCGCGATAGGCTGGGTCGGCTTCGAAACCGGTTTCGGCGAGTGTGGCAGCCGGCGTTACGAGCTCAGCCCAGGGGCGTGAGCCGAAGCGGGCGTGGAGTTCGCCGAGGCCGGCGAGTTGGCCGGGGATGCCGACGGCGTTGCCGCCGAAGATGCTGGCGGATGGGCCGTTGGCGCGATTGGCGTGGAGGCCGGCGTAGCGTTGGGGGGTGGCGGAGGCGGGTGCGGATTCGCGGAAGTCGAGGGCGATGCAGCGGTCTTCGGCGGCGATGTAGAGGAGGGCGAAGCCGCCGCCGCCGATGCCGGTGCCGAAGGAGCGTGTGACGGAGAGGGTCAGTGATGTGGCGACGGCGGCGTCGAAGGCGTTTCCGCCGGCGGTTAGGACATCGGCGCCGATTTGGGAGGCGCGGGGGCAATCGCTGGCGACCATGCCGGCGGTTCCGCGGGCGATCCAGGGTGCGTCGGCGGCGAGAGTGGTGGCGGCGAGCAGGGGCAGTGCGACGAGTGCGAGCCGGAGAGTGCGGGTCATGGCGAGGCTCCTGGTTGGATAATCGGGCCGGGCGGTTGGGCCGGGCTGGTGGGTATTGTAACGCTGGTGGGCGGTTGGGGGGGGCGCGAGTGCGGCTGGTGACGGGGTGACAAGGCGGGCGGGGCGCGATTCAATGGGTGGCATGATAGTGACACGGGATATCGCGGAGACGCGGGCGGCGGTGAGTGCGGCGCGGCAGGGCGGTCGGCGGATCGCGTTCGTGCCGACAATGGGGGCGCTGCACCAGGGGCACGTGGCGCTGATGGCGGCGGCGCGGCGTGATGGGGCGTTCGTGGTGGTGAGCATTTTCGTGAACCCGACGCAGTTTGGGCCGCAGGAGGATTTTGCGGCGTACCCGCGGGATGAGGCGGGCGATTTGCAGGTCTGCGAGCAGGCCGGGGTTGAGCTGGTGTTCATGCCGGCGGTGGGGGCGATGTATCCGGAGGGTGCCGCGACGAGTGTGCGGGTGGCCGGTTTGACGGAGACGCTGTGTGGGGCGTCGCGGCCGGGGCACTTTGATGGTGTGGCGACGGTGTGTGCAAAGCTGTTCAACATTGTGCAGCCGGACGCGGCGTATTTCGGGGAGAAGGACGCGCAGCAGTTGGCGGTGATTCGGCGGATGGTGCGCGACCTGGATATGCCGCTGGAGGTTGTGGGCTGCGCGACGGTGCGTGAGGCGGGCGGGCTGGCGGTGAGCAGCCGGAACGCGTATTTGTCGGCGGCGGAGCGTGAGCAGGCGGCGTGTCTGTACGGGGCGTTGTGCGTGGCGCGGGACAGGATTGCTGGCGGGGAGCGGGATGCGGGAGCGGTAACGGCGGCGGCGCGCGAGGTGATAGTGGCGGCGGGGGCGGCGAAGATCGAGTACATCAGCGTGGTGGGGCCGGAGTCGCTGCAGGAGGTGCGGCGGATTGATGGGCCGGTGCTGGTGGCGCTGGCGATGCGGATAGGGCCGGCGCGGCTGATTGACAACATGCTGGTGGACCCTGGGGAGCCGGGGGCATAGGATTCGGTTTTCGGTCGCAGGTTGCAGAGGACGGACGCGCTGCCATGGTGCCGGTTGCATTTCGGATACCGTTTCTGGAGTTGGACGTACCGGGGTACGGGCTGGCGCTGACGATCGGCTTTCTGCTGTCGGTGGCGTGGGCGGTGCGGCGGGCGACGAGGTCGGGGGCCAACCCGGACGTGGTGTTGAACTGTGCGTTCATCGCGCTGATCGGCGGGGTCGTCGGGGCGCGCGCGATGTACGTCGTTCACTATCCGGAGCAGGTGATTCCGGCGAACGCGGGCGCGGTGCAGACGTTGCTGGCGGTGGTGAACGTGCGGCAGGGGGGTCTGGAGGTTTACGGGGGTGTGTTGCTGGCGGCGGTGACGGCGGTTGGCTATCTGCTGGTGCGGCGGCACTCGCTGCGGTGGTACCTGGACATAATAGCGCCGTCGCTGGCGTTGGGGATGGGGCTGGGGCGGATCGGGTGTTTCCTGAACGGGTGTTGCTGGGGTCATCAGTGTGATTTGCCGTGGGGTGTGCGGTTTCCGTTCGGCAGCAACGCGATGATCGAGCAGTGGTACGACGGCCGGCCGGGGTTGGAATTGCCGCAGGAGCTGATCAACGCGCCGCCTCACGGGATGCTCGTTACGGGCGAGTCGGCGAGTCCGCTGCCGCGCGACGTGCTGCTGATGAAGGAGCGCGACGTAGAGAAATACCTGCCGGTGTGGCGAGAGCTGAAGGAATTGGTTGCATTGCAGGCGCAGGCGAAGACCAGCCGCGAGCAGCAGGAAATCGCGCGGCGTGCGGCGCGGTTGGGCTGCCAGGCGGACACGGCGCAGAAGTACGGGTTGGTGCTCGAAGCGCTGGATCGGCATGGGCTGAGCCTGGCGCAGCTTCAGGAATTGGCGCGGCCGCACCGGGCGCTACCCGTGCATCCGACGCAGTTGTACTCGACCATTGTGCTGGTGCTACTGGCGTTGTTCTTGAGTGCGCTGTACTGGCGCAGGACGCGGGACGGGCAGGTGATCTGCGCGTTCATGGTGCTGGAGCCGTGGTCGCGCTACTTGTTGGAGATCATCCGGGCGGATAATCCACAGGACACGTTCAGCATGACGGTATCGCAGTTCATTGGGGCGCTGCTGGTGGTGACCGGGGTGGTTGGTTGGCTGGTCCTGCAGCGCTTGCCGGCGCGGTCGGTGAGGGCCGTGCGGTGGGAACCGGAAGTGGCCGCGGCGGCGGAGGGCGCGGACAAGGCGGGTCGGCCGGCACGCGGTCGTTAGCGATTCGAGTAGCGCGCACATCGTTGGGAGCGGGCCGGGCCGAGTTGTGACGCGGGGGTCGGGCTCGTAGAATCACATGCCCGTTACCTGGGCAGATAAAGGATGCAGCATGGCTGACGAACAGAAGAAGATCATAGTGGACGACGATTGGAAGAAGGAGGCGCAGCAGGAGAAGGAGCGGCTGTCTCAGCAGGCTGCGGCGGGCGCCGAGGAGGCGCTGCCGGAGCCGTCGTTCGTCGAGCTTGTCAACCTGATTGCGATCCAGGCGCTGGTTGGTCTGGGGCTGATGGGTGGTCCGCGCGGCGAGCGGATTCCGCCGAACCCGGAGGCGGCCAAGCACTTCGTGGACATGCTGCAGGTGCTGGAAGACAAGACCAAGGGGAACCTGACGGGGGAAGAGAAGAAGGTCCTCGATGGCGTGCTGTACGAGATACGGATGCGCTATGTCGAGGTGGTCGGCGGTCGCGCGCCGGACGGCCCGGGCGTCCCTGGCGTGCCGGGGGTGTAGAGACGATCGGCGCCCCGTGGTGAGGTTGCGGCGATGAGCGACAGGCCCGGACGCAGGCGTGCGCCGGCGCGCAAAGCTGAGTTCGTCGCCCCGCCGGACCGTGCGCGCAGCAACCGATATTATCGTTGGCTGATGCATCTGGGCTTGCCGCTGGGGGTGAGCGTGGCGGTGCACGTGGTGCTGTTTGCGCTGTTGGGGCTGAAGACCTGGGACGCGCTGGCGCAACGTGAGCATGAAGTGGGGGAATACGAGGCCGGGCTGGTCGAGCGGGTGGACGATGAGCAGGCGGAGGTGTTCCGTTGGGATGAGCGGGCGGATGAGCCGCTGCCGCTGGATGGGTCGCCGCGCGACCAGACGTCCTGGGTGGAAATGGGGGAGGGCGGTGGATTTGATGCGGGGGTGTTTGATTCGTCGGGGGGCGAAGGTGGGGGTGGCGCGGGCGGGCTTGAAGCTGGAGCGTTCGGGCTTGGCACGGGGCGGATGAGCCTGCTGGGGACCGGCGGCGGGGCGGCGGGCGTGGGGGCGGGCGGCTTTGGCAGCGGGGCGGCGGGGCGGGGCGGGGCGCGGCTGGCCGACATCTGGAGCGTACGGGTGCGGGCGGACCAGATCGTGTACGTGGTGGACTTCTCGGGCTCGATCATCGTCGCGGTTGACTTCCTGAAACGGGAATTGAAGCGCTCGGTAGGTCGCCTGGTGCCGGGCCAGATGTTCAACGTGATTGTCTTCTACAGCGAGGGCACCGGCGGTCAGGAACGCTTCAAGAGCGAGTCGTTCGCGGCGCAGCTCCAGCCGGCCACGGAGACGACGCGGCGGGCGTTCTTTTCCTGGTTGGATGAACAGGCGCCGCGCGGCGGCACGGAGCCGCTGCAATCCATGAAGCGGGCCTTGTCATTTGGGCCGGACGTGGTGTTCTTGTTCTCGGACGGCTACTTCGACGACGGCGTGGTGGACGCCATTGCCGTTGCCAACGAGGACGTTGGGGCCAGGATCGTTTGCCTGGTCTTCGACGAGGTATTGCTGCAGGACATGAGTTCGCTGCCGCGTGAGACCGCCGGCGCGCGGCGTATGCGGCAGATTGCTGAAGGCAATAACGGTGAGGTCAAGATCGTGACCGGGCGCGACCTGCAATATTGAGGCTGCGGGTCGGTCGCCGCGCGGCGTTGCCGGCAGGAGTGCACATGCGGAGAATCAGGCGAGCCGGTTTGATCGGGCTGGTCGTTGCGGCTGCGGGGCCGGTGACTTTGGCGTGGGGCCAGCCGGTGGAGGGCGGCGCGACACAGTCGATCCTCGATATTTTCTGGCAGGGCATCGAGCTGCCGACCTACCTGATCGTGGCCGGGTCGGCGGCGGCCGTGGCGCTGGTAGTGGAGCATTTTCTGACGGTTCGCCGGGTGAGCATCTGCCCGGTTGAGCAGGTGCGGCGGGCGCGGACGAACATCGAGCGGCGGCGTTTCCGCGAGTGCCTCGACGAGATGAAAAAGAGCTCGACGTTCTTCGCCCGGGTCATGGCCGCGGCGCTGAAACACGCGCGGCATGGGTTCGACGCGATGCATGCGGCGGCTCTGGAGAAGTCCGGCGAGCTGAGCGGGCAGATGCATCGCAAGGTGGAGTACCTGAACATCATGGGCAACCTCGGGCCGCTGCTGGGCCTGCTGGGCACGGTGTGGGGCATGATCGAGGCGTTCGGCGCGTTGGGGGCGGCCGGCGGGCAGGCGGGGGCCGGGGACCTGGCGACGGGAATCAGCAAGGCCTTGGTCAACACGCTGCTGGGGCTGGCGTTGGGCATTGTGGGGTTGGGCTTCTTCGGCGTGTGCCGGAACCGCATCGAGTCGCTGACGGTCAGTGCCACGGTTGAGGCGTTGGACTTGTTGGAGTACTTCCGGGCGGCGCCCGGTGCCAGCCGGGCTGCTGAGCAGCGGGACGGGTCGGCGCCCGTGGAGACCGCGCCGCGGGAGCCGGCCTGATGTTTCGTCCGCCCGCACCAGCCAGCATGACCCTCAACCTGGCGCCGATGGTCGATGTGCTGATGTGCCTGATCGTGTTCTTCCTGCTGGCGAGCAAGCTGGTCAGTGCCGAACACTATCCGGTCAACCTGCCGTGGGCGGTAGCGGCGCGCGAAGTGCCGAGCCAGGAGTTGGGCGATCGGGTGACGATTAACGTGCGGCCGTCGGCGGACGGTCGCGCCGACCGGGTGGAATACGTGGTCAGCGATTGGGACGGGCAGCAGATCATCGAGCGGCTGCTGGCACCGGAGGATATCGAGGCGCTGCTGCGGGCGCGAGCCGGGCGGGCGGGGCGCGGCGAGGAGCTGCGCTGCGTGGTGCGGGCGGACCGGGACGTTCAGTATCAGCATGTCGAGCTGGTGCTGCGGGCCTGCGGGCGCGCCCGGATTGCCAAGATTGTGCTTGCCGCCAACAAGGGGGCGGCGCCGGCGCGGCCGGATGGGGGTGAGGAATGAAGCGGGCCGCGTCGTCGCGTGAGACGGTTCCGAACCTGGCGCCGATGGTCGATGTGATCATGGTGCTGCTGGTGTTCTTTCTGCTGGGTGCGTCGCTGGACTTGGTGACACAGGGGGTCTTGCAGGCGGAGCTTGATCCGCGCAGCGGGCCCGGGCCGGGCGCGGCGGTGGAGATTGTCGCGCAGGTGCGCATCGCGCTGGAGGACGTCGGCGACGGTGCGGGGGCGAAGATTTACGTCATGGAGCGGGCGCTGGCGGACAACACGTTTGAGGGACTGCGGGCGTTCCTGGTGCAGCGGCGTGAAGCGGGGGCCGATCCGGACAACATGGTGGTGGTGGGGGCGGAGACGACGGTGCGGTGGCGCTACGTGGTCAAGGCGATGGACGCGGCGTTGCAGGCCGGTTTTCGCAACGTGCAGTTCGCGGTGAGCTTCGGCGGCCCGGCCGACGGGGACACGTAGCGGGCCGGCGTGTTAGAATCCGGCCGTCATGAGTGGAAGATTGCTGACGGTTTGCGGGGGACTGCTGTGGCTGACGCTGGCGGCCGCGGCGCAGGACTCATTGGATGACTGGCCGCCGGACATCGCCCGGGCGGTGCGCGGCGGGATGGTGGAGGTGCTCGAAGCGCGCTTCGCCGACAGCCAGAGCCCCGCCGAGTTGCACGTGATTGCGCGAGCGCACGTGAGCAAGGCGCGTCAGCAGCGCGCCGCCGGGGAGCGCGAGCGCGCTTTCACGACCGCGACGGCGTGGTATCAGAAGTGGATTGGAGCGCTGTCGGCTGCGGCCCAGGCTGATCCGTCGATTGCGGCGCACGTGCCGGTGGCCGCCGCGCGTGTCGAGCTGGCGGGGATGCTGGTTGGGGAGCGGGGCGCGGGCGAACTGGACCGGTTCGAGGTGACCGCCGGACGGCAGGGCGATCGGCAGATGTTGCGCGAGGTCATGGCGGCCGCGTGTGCCGAGTATGACGCCGCAGGGGCGACGATCGACCCGCTGTATGCGCAGCTCCGGGAGCGCGAGGACGAGCTGCTGGTGTTGGGTGTTTATGACGCAGTTGTGCGGCTCAAGCACGAGATCAGCCTCAACCACGGTTGGGCGGAGTACTGGCTGGGAGTGCTGACGGCGGATGATGCGGTGCGGCGTGCGCACTTGTTGCAGGCGGCCGAGAGTCGCATTCAGGAGGTGCTGAACTCGCGGCGGGCCGGCGGGTTGACCCCGCGCGGCCTGCTGGGGCTGGGGCTGGTGCAGCGCGAGCGGCAGCGTTGGGAGGAGGCCGAGCGCTGCTTCCGCGGGGTGATGGATAGCAGTCCGGCCGCTGGATTGGCGGTGCAGGCGCGCTACGAGCTGGCCCGCTGTCATGTGGCTGCCGGCAAGTTTGATGAAGCCCGGGCCGTGTTGCGACCGCTGCTTGAGAAGGACGTGGATGCCGAGTCGGCGGATGAGCAGAGCGCGCGTTTCTATCTCAACCTGGCGCGGCTGTGGGACGCCAACAGCTACCTGGTCGAGGCGGATGTGCTGCGGGCGCGGGCCGGCGCGAGCGGCGTCGGGCAGACGCTGCTGCGCGACGCCGAACGAACGCGCGCCCAGGGCCTGGCGAAGCTGAATCGCCTGGCGGCAGAGGGGGGGCCGTGGCCGGCCGTGGTGCAGCTTTACGTGGTGGGGGCGGTCGACGAGCGGTCTGAGCTTGCGCGGCTTGCGCCGCTGGAATTGCTTTATGCGGCTCGAGATTTGGGTGAGCGCGGGGACCACGCCGGGGCTCGCCAGCGGCTGGTTGAGGCCGCCGGCCGGCCCGAGTTCCAGCGGCCGCCGTCCGAGCGGACGCCGGAGCAGAGCCAGGTTGGCGGGCAGATTTTGATGGAATTGGGGCGGTGCTGCTACCGGGTGGGCGACCAGCGTGCTGCGGCGGCGGCATTTGCGCGGCTGGCCACGGAGTACACCGGGCACGAGCATGCCGCTGAGGCGGCGACGCTGGCGTACCAGCTTTGGGGGCAGGCGGCGACGACGAGCGGACAGTCGCAGGACTACGAGCAGTTGTGCGCGGCGCTGCTGAGCTTGCTGCAGCGCTTCCCGGAGCACCCGCGGCGGGCGGAGGCGGCTTGGCTGCTGCCGCAGGCGCTGCAGGCGGCTGGTCGCTGTGCCGAAGCGGGCCGCGAGTTCGCCAAGGTTTCGCGTGATGATGCGCACTGGGAGGAGGCGCAGTTTCGGCGCGGCGTGTGTCGGCGGCTGGCGCTCGAAGCGCAGCGGGCGTTGCTGGGGGCGGCGGAGACACGGGCGGATGGGCGGCTGGTGGCGGACGAGTTGCTGGCGTATGCGCAGGGGGCCATGGCGCGGGCGGATGAGCAGTCGCCGACTGAGGCGGTGCGGGTGCGAGGCTGGGCGGCGGAAGCGCGCATCAGCGCGGCGGAGATGTTGGCCGAGCCGGGATTGGCGGCGTTTGAGGCGGCGTTGGCGGCGGTTGCGGACTTCGAGCAGTCGCATGGCGATAGTCCGCTGATGGGGCGTGTGCTGGCAGTGCGCATCCGGGCGCAGCTTGGGTTGGGGCGCTTCGAGGCGGCTGCGGTGGAAATCGGTCGGTATCTGGAGGTTGTGCCGGTCGAGGAGGCCGGGGCTTTGTTGCCGGAACTGACGCGGGGCTTGCAGGAGGAGGTTCGGCGGCTGGAGGAGGTGGGGGAGGCTGGGGCGGCGCGCGAGCTGGCCGGGATGGCGGCGAACGCGTTCGCGCGGTTGGAGGAATGGTTGCGGAGCGACCCGGGGCGGGCGGGTGGCGTGGCGGAAGCAGCGTTCGGCCGAGCACAGGTGCTTTACGCTGCGGGGGAGTTGGAGGCGGCGCGGCGGGTCGCGGCCGAGTTGTGCGCGCAGGAGCCGCGGAATGGCAACTACCGGCGGCTATTGGCGCAGATTCTGACGTCAGAGCTCGGTGAATCGGCGAGCGCTGCGGAGGTGCGGCGGGCGCAGGAAGCGTGGGGGGAATTGCTGAAGGACGCGCGGTTGCGGGAGCGTTCGCCGGAGCGGTTTTGGGAAGCGCGCTGCCACTGGCTGGCGCTGCTGCTGCGGGCCGGGCAGGCGGCTGACGTGGCGCACGCGATCGCGCAGGAGCGCATCTGGTACCCGGAACTGGGCGGCGCGCCGTGGCGGGAGAAGCTGCTGGCGCTGGAAGAGGCGGCCAGGTCGCAGGCCGGTGCCGATATGGGCGGGGCGGCCGCGACGAAGCGGGCCGACGCGGCGCCGTAGCGCGTTCGTTGGCTATAGCTCAGGGCCGCCGTCGTAGCGGCCGTAGACGGTTTCGAGGGTGTGCATCATTTCGCCGACAGTTGCGTGCGCCTCGGCGGCGTCGATCAGGGCCGGCATGACGTTTTCGCCGGCGAGGGCGGCGTCGCGCAGGCAGGCGAGGGCCTGGGCGTGGCGCTGCTGGTCGCGGCGGGCCTTGAATTCCTTGAGGCGGGCGATCTGCTCCTGCTCGACCTTGCGGTCGATGACGAGGATGGGGATGCGCTCGTAGTCGTGCTCGACGTGCTTGTTGACGCCGATCATGACGCGCTGTCCGCGGTCAAACTCGGCTCCGAAGCGTGCGGAGGAGTCGGCGATGAGGCGGCGGAAGTAGCCGGCCTCGGTGGCTTGCAGCACGCCGCCGAAACGCTCGTAGGTCTGGTCGATGATTTCCTGGGCCTGGCGCTGGACCTCGTTGGTGAGGCTTTCGATGAAGAAGCTGCCGCCGAGCGGATCGACGGTGCGGGTGACGCCGGTTTCCTCGGCGATGATCTGCTGGGTGCGGAGGGCGATCTTGACGGCGTTCTCGGTGGGCAGGGCGAGGGTTTCGTCCATGCTGTTGGTGTGCAGGGACTGGGTGCCGCCGAGCACGGCCGCGAGGGCCTGGTAGGCGACGCGGACGATGTTGACCATGGGCTGCTGCTCGGTGAGTGATACGCCGGCGGTCTGGCAGTGGCAGCGCAGCCACCAGCTCCGCTCCTTCTTGGCGCCGTAGCGGTCGCGCATGATGTGGGCCCACATGCGCCGAGCGGCGCGCAGCTTGGCGATTTCCTCGAAGAACTCGTTGTGGACGTCCCAGAAGAAGCTGAGGCGCGGGGCGAAGGCGTCGATGTCGAGGCCGCGCTTGACGGACTCTTCGACGTAGCACATGCCGTCGGCGATGGTGAAGGCGAGCTCCTCGGGGGCGGTGGCGCCGGCCTCGCGGATGTGGTAGCCGCTGACACTGACGGTGTTCCATTGCGGCATGTGTTGCGTGCAATATTCGATTGTGTCGATGACGAGCTTGACGCTGGGGCCGGGCGGGAAGACGAACTCGTTCTGGGCGTGGAACTCCTTGAGGATGTCGTTTTGCAGGGTGCCGCGCAGGCACTCGAGGGGCACGCCCTGCTCGCGGGCCACGCAGATGTAGAAGGCCAGCAGGATGGCCGCCGGCGCGTTGATCGTCATGGAGGTGCTGACCTCGCCGAGGTTGATGCCGTCGAAGAGGATCTTCATGTCCTCGAGCGAGGCGATGGCCACGCCGCATTTGCCGACCTCACCCAGCGCCAGGGGGTCGTCGGAGTCGCGGCCCATGAGCGTTGGCAGGTCGAAGGCGGTGGAGAGACCGGTCTGGCCTTTCTCCAGCAGGTACTTGAAACGCGCGTTGGTGTCGTAAGCGGAGCCCATGCCGGCGAATTGGCGCATGGTCCAGACGCGCCCGCGATGCATGTCCTTGTGCATGCCGCGCGTGTAGGGGAACTCGCCCGGCTGGCCGAGTTGCGTATCGAAGCTTTGGAGGAACTCGATGCCGCCGATGTCGTCCGGCGTGTAGATGCTTTTGATGGGGATGCCGGATATGGTGGTCGGGTCGCCGTTCACGCCGGTCGGTTGGTCCTCGGGCATGACCGGCGTTGTGGATCGCCGGCCGGCGCTGAGCGGAACAGGCCTGCAACTCATGCTTTAACTCTCCTGCCACAGGATGCTTACGACTCGGAGGGGCAGCGCTTCCGCCGGAGTCGGTAGCAGTGATACTACTGGCTATTCTAGCAGATTCCGGCCGCGACGGGGAGATTGGTGCGCGGCCCGCGTGGGCGCGGTCAGTAACGGCCGGTGGGTCGGGCTTGGCAGGCAGCCGCGTGGCGCTGACCGATGACGCCGGGGCGCATGTGGCGCAAGTGCCGCTGGGGCAGTTTCTTACGGCTGCGGGGCGAAGCGGGGATCATGACTGTTGCCGCGCGGGCGCAGCGTGCGGTTTTTGACGATTTGCCAGAGTGTCGGGCCGGGCGGTCCGGGGACGAACTCCGTCACGAGAAGTGAAACATCATCGTGGGCGAGGTTTTCATCGCGCGCGTGTTGGCGGACCGCGGCGACGATACCGTTGACGAGTTTGTGGGGGTCGGTCGAAGCGTTCTCGTTGAGGAGTTGTTCCAGGCGGTCCGAGCCGAAGTGCACGCGGTCCGGACCGTGGGCCTCCAAGACGCCGTCGGTGACGAGCAGTAGCCGGTCGCCATGCTGGACTTTGACGGTCTTGCGCGTGAAGCGGGTGGTGCCGTCAGCGGCGAGGGGCAGATCCGCGAGGCCGCGCTGCGGGTGCTCGGTGGGGAGGGGCTGCCAGCGGGCGACGGCGTGGCTGTAGAACCAGGCGGGCGGGTGGCCGGCGTAGCTGATCGACAGGCGGTGCCAGGGTGGGAAGTACGTGGCGATTGCCGCAGTGGTCAGAGCATCGAGGCCGATTTCCATCAGGCGGCGATTCAGCTTCTTCAGCACGGTGCGCTGGTCGAACCAGTTCATGTGGCTGCTGAGCAGGCCGTGGATCTCGGTGCTGACGGTGGCGACCGCCGCGCCGTGGCCGGCAACATCCGCGAGGCAGATGCGCGAGATGAGCCCGGAGCTGCAAACGGAGAGGTAGTGTATGTCGCCGCCGCGGCCGCCGGCGCAGGGTTGGGAGAAGATGTGGCCGCGCACGCCTGGCAGCTCGATGGGGGTGTCAATCGGACGGTTGCCGCCCCACACCTCGGTGCAGACGAGGCGTAGCGCCTCCTCAGACTGGGCGGACTGCGGAACGTAGTCGTGGCGGTCAACCACTCAAGGTACTCCTCAACAGCTTGATTGTAGTGCATGTGCGCGGGCTGGTGGTGCATTTCCGGCCGTGTTGCGGGGGATTGCGCGGTGGTTGGATTTCGCCGTCGCCGGGGTTTGGTAAGATCGTGCCGACGGTGTTCTGATTCCCGGGGAGTGGCGCTGGCAGTCGGAGGTTTGCAGCGAGGATGCCGGTTGTGCGGCCGACGATACCCGAAGATGTTCCGAGTATCCTGGCGCTGATCAACGGGGTATTCGCGGAGTACTGCTGCGTGCTGAATGTTGCGGAAGACACGCATCTGCTCGCGCCAGGGCCGTTCTTTCGGACGGGCGGTGGCGAATTCTGGGTGGTGGCGGACGACGGGCGCGTACTGGCGACAGTAGCCGTGCTGCTGCATTCGGACGCGGCCGAGTTGAAGTGCCTGTACGTGCACCCGGCGCTGCGACGACAGGGCTGGGGGCGCCGGTTGTGCGAGTTGGCGATGAATCATGCCCGGCAAGCGGGGCGGACCGCCATGATGCTGTGGACGGACACGCGGTTTGCGGGCGCGCAGCGGCTCTATGAGGGCTTGGGCTTTGTGCGTTGCGGCGAGCGCGAGCTCCACGATTCGAACAATACCCGCGAGTTCGGCTACGAGCGCATGCTTGGGTGACGGGCGTTGGGTTGCGGCCACGTTCTGGACGTTGGGCGGCGCCCCGGGGTGTGGGGACAGTATGAGGACGCGTAGAATGTCAGCGAAGGTCACGTGAACCGGGTGACCAGCGACTGCGGGGCTCGGTCCCGTGTAACGGGAGGTTCCGCATCGGGAACCAGCCGGGCCCGAAGGGCGCCGGCGCGGCAGCCTTGGTGACTCCGCCCCGATCCACCGGTTGTCGCGCCGCGCCTTGGTTTGTTGGCGATAGTCGCCGGGGGCGGTTTGTCCACTTGCCGGTAGGCGGGGCGTCGGGTTTGCCTCAGCGGTAGTTCCGTGCCGTGGTCGGCTCGTGGTACCCCACCGGCCGGACGGATATCATCCCGGGCATGTCGGCCCAGCGCAGCATCGTAACGTCCGCCAAGCTCATCGCGGTCTGTACGCTGCTGTCGCGCATCACGGGGCTGGTGCGCGAGATGTTGCTCGCGCAGGCATTTGGCATCCAGTGGATCCAGGACGCCTTCTGCTACGCCTTCCAGATACCGAATCTATTTCGTCGTCTGCTCGGCGAAGGCGCCATGGCCGCCGTGTTCGTTCCCACTTTCACGCGCACGCTTGAACAGGAGGGGCCGGCCCAGGCGTGGCGACTGCTGGCCCGCACGCTGGCGCTGCTCTGCGTGGCCCTGGTGGTGGTCGTCGTTACGCTCGAGCTGGTGGTGCTGGCCATCTGGCTACTCATGCCAGCCGAGGGCGCCGCCGGCGCTGGGCGTCAACTGATCCTGGCCCTGACCGCGCTGATGCTGCCGTTCATGCTCACGATCTGCGTGGTGGCGCTGCTGTCGGCCATCCTCAACTGTGTGGGCAGCTTCGTTCCAGCGGCCCTCGCGCCGGTGCTGCTGAATATCGCGATGATTGCCGCGGTCGGCGGCATCGGGCCGGCACTCTACCCCGGGGACCCGGGCACACAGGTCTACGTGGTGGCCGTGGCCGTCGTGGCGGCGGGCGTGCTCCAAGTGCTCTTCCTGGTTCCCGTGCTGCGCGCCAACGGCGTGCAGCTTGGCTGGCGCTTCGAGCCGCGCGATCCGGCCGTGAAGCGCATGCTGCGTTTGCTGGTGCCTGTCGCGCTGGGGCAGGGGGTGCTGGCGTTCGGCGTGTTTCTGGACGCGCAGATCTGTGTGCTGCTCACGCACGAGCGGGGCGGCGTCATGACGGCCGGCTTCCTGGGCTGGACCTACGTCCGTCCGCTCGAAGAAGGGGCGCTCGCGACGATCACCTACGCGCAGCGTCTCTATCAGTTTCCGTTGGGCGTTCTGGTTATCTCCTTGGCGACGGCCGCGATGCCCGCCTTCAGCCGCCTCGCCGCCCGGCAGGAGTGGCCCGGCTGGGCCGCGGAGGTGCGCCAGTCGCTGCGCTTGGCGGTTTTTGAGGGCATCCTGACCGGCACGATGATGATCGCATTGGGTGGCCCGATCGTCCGCCTGCTATTCGAGTACCGTCAGTTCACGCCCGAGGCCACCGACCGCGTCAGCTTCGTACTCATCTTCTACGGCCTGGCCATGTGGGCCTACTGCGCCCAGCATATCCTGCTGCGCGGCTTCTACAGCCTGGGTGACGTGCGCACGCCGCTGTGGATCAGCGTTGCCGTCCTTCCGCTCAACGTCGCGCTCACGCTCGCGCTGATATGGTTCGACAGCATTCGCGAGGCGGCGTTTGCAATCAGTTCGGTAGTCACGTCCGGCCTGGCCGTCGTCGTGGGCGCCGTCGTGCTACAGCGGCGTGTTCATACGCGTCTGCTCGATTCGGCCATGGCTTCGGCTCTGGCTCGGATGCTTCTGGCGGCGGGTGCAGGAGGCGGTGCTGCCTGGCTGGCCGCTCCGCTGGTTCAGGGTCTGCTGGCGGGTCGCATCACGGCGCGGGCGTTCGAAGCTCTGGGACCGTTGGCCGTGGGCACGGCGGCCTTCCTGATAGTGGCCTGGCTGCTGCGTCTTCCCGAAGTCGGCCTGCTGGTGGCGCAGCGCCGACCGCGCAATGCGCGCTAAGACAACGGCCAGGCCGAGTGCCGGCCCCGTGAACAAGCGGATGATGCCGCGCGTCAGCGCCCGAGTGATCTGATGCGGTGCGATGAGTCCGTGATGGCGGTCACCCGCAGGCCGAAGTTCTCTCCGACCTTCACGCAGTTGCCGTGCCCGACCAACCGGTTGTTGATCAGCAGGTTGAGGGGCTCTTCCACCGACTTCTCGAACTCCAGGATTGCCCCCGGCGCGAAGCTCCGGATCTTCGACACCGCCATGGGGCGGCGCGCCAACTGCACGATGACGGGAACGCGGATTCTGAGTAACCGGCGAATCTTCGGGTCGGCGGAAACAGGCAGGCCCGGTTCATTTCTGGGTGGTGGCGGCGGCGTCGCTTCGGCGGCGATGCCGGTCGCCTCGACCAGGTCGTCAGCCTGAGACAATAGCGCGTTGATTTCGTCTTGATCGATGAGCATAGCGCAGCTCGTCCGGGCGGCCACCATCTGGCCAGTGACACTTGGCCGGATATTCCATCGGTTGAAGCGGTCGGCCGCTGAACGGGTCGGCCGGTCAGCAGCCGCGCGGCTGCCATTGGGTCCGCCAAAGCTCGAGCATCAGCAGGGCCCAGAGCTGGTGTTCGTGGTTGGCATGGCCCGATAAATGTGCCTCGATGAAACTCTCCAGCCAATCACGCCGCAGCATTTGCCCGCTCAGCGACTCCGCATCCAGCAGCCGCTCCCGCAGCAGGCCGCGCAGCTCACGCCGAAACCACTCGCCCACCGGGACGCCGAAGCCCATCTTCGGGCGGTGCATGATCTCCCGTGGGAGGAGGTCGGCGGCCCAGTCCTTGAGAATGCGTTTGCCCCCGCCCGGCCCCAGCCGCCAATCCAGCGGCAGCGACAGCGCGAACTCGACCAGGTCGTGATCGAGGAACGGGCTGCGGCATTCGAGTCCCGTTGCCATCGAGGCGATGTCCAGCTTGGTCAGCAGATCGTAGGGGAGGTAGGTTGCGAAATCGGTTCGCACGGCGCGGTCTGCGGGCCGACCAGGCATGTCGCCGTATAGTCCGTCAAACCGGCGTATTGGTTCGGCGAAGTCGATTTTTTCGGTGAACTCCATCCTATAACCTGCGGCCAGCATGTCCGGCGCGAAGATGTGGATCCAGGCGGCGTAGCGCCGAGCCGGGTCCTGGCCAAGCGCGGTCAGGAAGCGGTACGCCCGGCGACTGGGGGACTTGGCCCGACCGTGGGGCAGGAAGTGCGCGAGTTGGGCGATGGCGCGCCGCCCGAACGCCGGCAGCCAGTCCAGGCGTCCGGCCAGCTCCGCCGCCCGGTAGCGGTCGTAGCCGGCGAAGCACTCGTCGCCGGCGTCGCCCGTCAGCGCGACGGTCACCGACTGACGTGCCCAGCGGGCCAGGTACATGGTCGGTATGGCTGACGAGTCGGCGAAGGGCTCGTCGTAGTGCCAGGCCAGGTCGTTGAGCAGCGCACGGGCCTCCACCGTGACGCTGCGCTCGTAATGCTCGGTGCGGAAGTGTCTTGCGACCAGGCGCGCATAGGCCGTCTCGTCATAGCGCGCATCGGAGAAGCCGATCGAGAACGTCCGTAGCGGGCTTACGCCGAGCTTGCGCATCAGCCCGACGATGATGGATGAATCCACGCCGCCGGAAAGGAACGCCCCCAACGGTACGTCCGCGATCAGCCGCTTGCGGACGGCGGCGGTCAGCAAGTCGCCCAATCGAGACTTGGCGTCCGCGTATGTTCCATCAAAGGGCGCTGGCAATGGTATGCGCCAGTAGGCAGCCGGTTGGCCCACGGTGCCGCCATCGGCCTCGACGCAGAGATAGGTGCCGGGCGGCAGCTTGTGGAAGCCGCGGAAGATCGAATGCGGGGCCGGGACGTATTGGAAGAGCAGGTAGCGGTGCAGGGATTGCGGGTCGATCTCGCGCGGCACGTCCCGCAGCGCGAGGATCGCCTTGGCCTCGCTGGCGAAGTACAGCCGCTCGTTGAAGAGTGCGTAGGTCAGCGGCTTCTTGCCCAGCCGGTCGCGTGCCAGCACCAGCCGGCCGGCCGACTGGTCCCAAATGGCGATGGCGAACATCCCCGCCAAGTGCGCGAAGCACTCGATGCCGTGCTCCTCGTAGGCATGCACGATGACCTCGGCGTCGCTGCCGGTCGCGAAGCGATGGCCGCGCTGCTCGAGAGTTTGCCGCAGCTCGCGGAAGTTGTAGATTTCGCCGTTGCACACGGCCCAGATGGTGCCGTCCTCGTTGCACAGCGGCTGGTGTCCGCCGGCGATGTCGATGATGGACAGGCGGCGAAAGCCGAAGCCGCAGCGTCCTTGGGGGTCGAGTTGGAGGCCCTCGTCATCCGGGCCGCGGTGCGTCAACTGGTTTGCCATGACGCGCAAGTGGTCGGCGGCGATATCAACAGCGGGTGACAGGCGCACGATGCCGGCGATTCCACACATGGGTGGTCAGGATATCCGCCGGCCGCCGGCGCGGCTATCGGCCGCGCTTGGGTCGTGGGGCCCCGTTTGCTGGTTGGCAGCGTGGGCAGATGTGCGTGCCGCGCTGTCCGACGCGGAGGTACTCGATCGGCGTGTGGCAGACCGGGCAGGGCTGGCCGGTGCGGCCGTAGACGCGCAGGCGGGTCTGCATGCCGCCGCTGGGGTAGACCCAGTCGAAGGTTGTGCCGTGGTGGCGAATCGCCTCGCGCAGCAGGGCGCGAATGTGCTCGTGCAAGGAGGCCGTCTGGGCGGCGCTGAGGTGGTCGCTGCGCGTGAGTGGATGCAGGCGGGCCCGGAAGAGGGCCTCGTCGACGTAGATGTTCCCCAGGCCGGCCACGACCGACTGGTCCAGCAGCAGTGGCTTGAGTTGGCGTGTCCGCCGGCGCAGCAAAGTGTCGAACGCGTCGGCGGTGAACTCACGCGCTAGCGGCTCAATCCCCAGTCCGGCCGTCGTGGCGGCCAGGTCGCGCGTGTATACGACCCGGCCGAACTTGCGGGCGTCGCTGAACAGGAGCCGCTGGCCGCCGTCGAACTCCCAGAGCGTGCGGACGTGCGCCGGCTCTTTCTCGTGGTCGGCCGCCCATTCCAGCCGGCCGCTCATACGCAGGTGTATGAGCAGGTGAGCGCCGTCGTCGAGTGCCAGGACGATGTACTTGCCGCGCCGGCTTACCCGGGCGACCGTGCGTCCGACGACGCCGCGCCGCACTGCCGGCGCGCTCGGGACGGCGTGGCGCTGCCAGCGCGTGCGGAAGGCGATGATACGCCGGCCTTCCAGCAGTGGGCGGAAGCGGCGTACGGTAGTCTCGACTTCGGGCAGCTCGGGCATATTGGGGATTGTAGCGGCGCCGGCGCGCGTCTGTCGCCGGGGGTGGGTTGAGGCTGCCGGTGGGCGAGCGCAGTGCTACCAGGACTGGCCGCTGGCGTTGAGGTTGGCGGGATCGTGGGCGTAGGCGCGGGCCGTATCGACGGTGATCCGGGATTCGCGAACGAGTCGGCGCAGGTCGTCGTCGAGGGCCAGCATGCCGCCGCGTACGCCGGTCTGGATGGCCGAATCGAGCTTCTCGAAGCGTCCGCTGCGAATGGTGACCTGCACGGGCTGGGTAACGTGCAGCACTTCCATGGCCAGCACGCGGCGCTGGCCGTCGTCCGCGGGCGTCAGCAGCTTCTGGCTAACCACGGAGCGGAGGCTCATGGCCAGTTGCGTACGGATGTCGTCCTGAGAATCCTGCGGGAAGAGATCGACCAGGCGCGTCAGGGCGCCCTTGGCGTCGCGCGTATGCATCGTGGCCAGGATCAAGTGGCCGGTCTCGGCCGCACTGATGGCCATCTGGGCGGTCTCGCGATCGCGGATCTCGCCCACCAGGATGACGTCGGGATCCTGGCGCAGGCCGTATTTCAGGCCGTCGGCGAATGAGTCGACGTCGCGTCCGACCTCGCGTTGGGTGACGACGGTGCTTTCGCGCGGCTCGTGGATGTACTCGATCGGCTCCTCGATAGTGAGTATGTGGGCGTTGCGGGTTTCGCGGATGAGGTTCACCAGGGCCGCGAGGCTCGAGGACTTGCCCGAGCCGGTCTCACCGGTAATCAGCACCAGTCCGTTCTTGTAGCCGGCCAGGCGCTCAGCCAGCTCGACCGAGAACCCCAGCCACTTGAGCGTCGGAATCTCGTTGGGGATGAGGCGCAAGCACATGCACCACTGGTCGCGGGCCAGGTAGACATTGGCGCGAAATCGCAGGCGCCGCTCGCTGTGCTCAAACGATAGCGAGCAGTCCGCGTTCTTACGCTCTTCAAACTGCTCAAAAACCGCGGGCGGGAGGATCGTGGCGGCCAGTTGCTGGACGTCCGGCGAGCGCAACACGTCGTGCTCCACGGGCTCAAGCTGTCCGTGAACGCGGATCATCGGCCGGTGGCCGGCGACGAGGTGTACATCCGATGCGTCACGGTCCGCAGCGATGCACAGCACGTCACGCAGAAGCGGGTGCGGGCAGCTCTGCGGCATGGTGTCCTCCGGGCCGGCGCAACGTCCGGGTAACCTCAGTCTTTCGGCAAGCGTTTCAGCGCCGACCTGCTCGCGGATCATTGTAACTCTCTGTTATCAGGCAACATAGGGCGCGCCGCCGCCGGCAGCTTGCCGGCGCGGCGCTAGCCGTAGTCAGACCTTGTACCGCCGACGGAGCGTGCGGATGCAGGGCGGCCCGGTGGTAGTATCGGCCGGCCGCCGGTCAGGCTGCACGGCGCCGCGTGCCGGCCGGTTCGATGCGGTTGTGCCGGAGAATGCGGTTGTTACGTGTGTGCCGGCATGGGGTGGAGTTGGATGGCCAGTAATGTCAGGTCGTCATCGCGCTGGCCGCCGGCTACGTGCGCGTGCTCGACCCGCAGTACGGATTCCAGCACTTTCTGGGCCGTTGGCTGCGCGACGTCCGCCAGCGCCTGCTTTATCGGCTCCACCCCAAGCAGTGTGCCATCCGGGCTGGGCGATTCGCTGAGACCGTCAGTGAAGAACAGCACCACGCCCCCATGCACGGTGGGCAGGATTTCCTGGACGGTGAACGACTCGTCCGGGTCGATTCCGAGCGGGAGGGAGTTAAGCTTCTCGCCGGCCGTCCAATCCCCGGCGCGCAACGCCAGCGGCCCCGGATGCCCCGCGCTGATGAACTCGATGATGCCCGCGGTTACGTCCACCTTGCCGAGAATCGCCGTGATGAAGACGCCCGAAGGCGTGTTGCGGTAGACCAACTGGTTGACGCGCCGGGCTACGTGCGGCAGGGACGCATTCGTCGTCAGCGCGCCATAGACGGCGGCCTGGAAATTGGCCATGACGAGCGCTGCTCCCAAGCCGTGACCGGTCACGTCGGCAATCACGAAGCCGACGTGATTGTCGCCCAGGTCGATGTAGTCGAAGCAGTCGCCCCCGATGGCCGAACAGGGCCGGTTGTAGCCCGCGATTTCCAGGTGCTGCGTCTTCAGCGGTGCGGCCGGCAGGAAGTCCTGCTGAATCTTCCGGGCGGCCGCCAGCTCGGCTTCCATGCGTTGCAGGCGCACGTAATCCCGCAGTAGCCGGAGATGGGCCAGGCCCACGCCGACCTGCTGGGCAATGGCGGCGAGGAAATCGACATCTTCGGCGGTGTAGGTTGCGGCGCGCGTCACGCGATCGCCGTAGATCACGCCGAGAATCTCGTCGCGGTGGATGATCGGCACGCAGAGCGCCGAACAGATGGGGAAACGCACGAGGCTTTCGGTCAGCCGGCCGTCCAGGTCGGCGGCCGGGTTGTTGACGATGGCCCGCTCGCCGTGGACGAGGGCGCGATTGATGAGGGTGCGGCTGACCTTGAAGACGCCGTTCTCGTCGCGCTCGACGTTGCGCGTGATCGGCATCTCCACCTCGCCGCGCGGGGCCTTGAGCACGATCAGGCCGCGCTCGAAATGCAGGGCCTCGCAGCAGGCGTCCAGGGCCTGCTCGAGCATCTGGCGGCGCTCGAAGGCGCCGCCCAGGCGATCCGCCAGGCTCATGAGCAAAGACAGCCGCTGTTGGTTCAGGTCGAGGCCGCGGCTGGAGGGGAAGAAACGCGTGTTGCCGGTAGCGTCCGGCTGGTCAGCCGTGAAGGCGACCGCGGCCGGTGGCTGTGCCCGGATGCTGGTAGATCCGGTGATTGTTATCTCGTGCTCGCCGATGCGGATGGTCCGGCGGGCGGGGTGTGAAGTGTTGCGGAAGGGCTCGCCGTCGTCGACGCGCGTGCCGTTCTTCGAGTTCATATCGGTGACGAACACGCGGCCGCTTTCGTCGAGCCAGATGCGGGCATGCTCGCGCGAGACCTCGGCATCGCGGCGCAACACGACGTCACAGGTCTCCGCGCGGCCCAGGATGAGTGGGCGGCTCGATAGCTCGACGACGGCGCTGCGTCCGTCGAGCGCATGGATGATCAGGGCCGGCATGGCGTTACCACAGGGCGTGGCTAACGGGCCCGGGCGCCGATGCCCGCCACCGGCTCGCCGCGCGCCCGCCGCCACGACCAAGTATATTGTCGGCGACAGAGGACGGGTAGGGGCGGGGGCGCTGCTTCGCGCGGTGCAGACTCGGCGCATAAAAGAAGGCGGTGACATCACTGCCACCGCCGGGACGTGGCGAGATTGCGCCCGCTATTGGGGCTGATGTTCGCCGCGCGCCAGCTCGCGTTCCAGTTCAGCGAGCACGCTCTTGAGCGGCAACTCCCGCAATCCCGCCGACGTCCGCCAGGTGACCGCGCCACACCGGTCGAGCGTTTGCTCGACGCGCCGCACCGCCATTAAAACCGTCGAGTGGTTCTTGTTGCCCAGGAGGCGACCGATTTCCGGAAAGCTGAGCGACGTGTGCTTGCGGATCAGGTACATCGCCAGGGCCCGCGCCAGGCTGAGCGTACGGTCGCGCCCGCGTGAATTGATCGCCTCACGCGTGACGGAGAAGTGCGCCGCGACCGTGCGCACGATGTCCCGGGCCTCCGGTTGCCGGGCCGCGAGGTCCGCATAGTCCGCGGCCGTCAGCTCCGCCAGTTCCAGATTGATGGTCTGCTTCATTAAAGAGGCCAGCGCCACCAGCTTGTACAGTGCGCCCTCCAACTCGCGCACGTTCCGCGTGATGCGGCGCGCCAGATGATCGACGACTTCGTCGGGCAGGTCGGCGCGCATGGCGGCGGCGCGCCGGCGGAGAATCTCCCGCCGGGTGACGAAGTCGGGCGGCTCGATCTCGACCACCATGCCCGAGACCAGCCGGCTGATGAGCGGCTCGGAAAGGGTGGCAATCGCGCGCGGGTGACGGTCGGACGTCAGCACGATGGCCTTGCCGCAGGCGTCGATGGCGTTGAAAGTGTGGAGGAACTCTTCCTGGGTGGCCTTCTTGCCCGCCAGGAAGTGAATGTCGTCTATCGCCAGCAGATCGACCTTCCGGAAGCGCGCCCGGAACGAATCGACGCGCCCGGCCTTGAGGGCATACACGAACTCGTTGGTGAATTCCTCGCCGGAGACGTAGCGCCATTCGAGCAAGGTGTGCTGACGCCGCACGGCGTTACAAAGACCCTGGATGAGGTGCGTCTTGCCGAGCCCGGAGCCGCCGTGCAGGACGAGCAGACGAAAGGCCTCGCCCGGTTTGCGCACGATGCAGTTGGCGGCGGAGTAGGCCATCTGGTTGCCCGGGCCCACGACAAACGTATCCAGCTCTCCGCGCAGGATTCCGTTTACCTGCGCGGGCCGGCGCGCCGGCGGCGGCGCACGGTGGGTTGGGGCGCTCGGACCGTCGTCAGCGCTGCCGCCGGCCGGCGGCGCCTGCGGAGCGCCGTCCGCGGCAACATGGACGTCCACACGCGGCTCCTTTCCAATTACCTCGCGCGTTGCCTCAACCAGATGAGCCATGAAGTTCGACGAGATCCAAGTGCTGACCAGGGGGTTCTGGACCGTTACTTGCAGTCGATCACCGTTGAGGTTGAAGCGCGTTGCTTCGCCGAACCAGGTACGAAAGTGGTTCTGCCCGATCCTGCCCGCGACGCGCTCGCGAATATTGCAGACCTTCTGCGCACCAGTACTATCCACCGAAAGCCTCAGCGCTGGGCTCTGCGGCAAGAGCCAGTGAAAATGTCATTTCAGATGAGCTTAAGAACGCCGAATCCTGAGTCCGGTTTCCACCATGTGCCGCGAATCCTACCAGCGCGGCGCACTCTTCGCAATGAGGATTCGTCGGCAAAAACAGTGACAAACGCGCAACCCTCAGCCGCATCAAACATTGATGAAGAAAAAAAAAGTGCAGTGCACGGGTTGTCCACAGGCTATGCGCAGCCGCCCGCGCTTGCGCCGCGCGCGCACCCGCCCCGCGCTTACTCGCGCGCTGTGCCGGTATCTTCCGGCCACCGATACAGATACGCGTCGCGCCGCGCAAACGGCCGCAGCCCCAACGCGCCGTACACGCGTTTGGCCGGTCCATTGCCGTCGTCAACGGCCAGCGTCAAACGTCCGGCCCCAACGGTGCGACAGTGTTGCAGCGCACGCCGCAGCAGCACCGTGCCGAGTCCCCGGCCGCGGTATTCGGGCCGCACGCCCATGTAGACCAGCTCAACGGAGCGCAACGCCGGCAGGTGCGCCAACAACAGGCACGCCGCGCTGCGCCCCTCCATGCGCAGCAGTTCCCACAAGCGCGGGTCGAACTCACCCGCAGCCTGGTGGCCCGCAATGACGTCGGGGATCGGACGGAGATTCGTCAGCGCCGGACAATCCAGGCTGTGCTCGTATGTGTTGTGCAAGGTTTCCGCGAATTCGTCGTGGGTCTTAGCGGCGTATTGAATCCACGCTGAGGGTTCAACGTCCGGGGGCTCGACCCACGGGTAGCGGGCGTCACGCTCGAGGTAGACCAGGCGCGCCAGGGGTCTGAAACCGGTTTCGGTTAACAGCAGTCGCTGCAACTCAGCCTCTGGCAGCAGCAGGGCCTGGGCAAAGTGCAGTCGGCGTCGGGCCATTAGCGCCAGACCTGCGCGGGTCACCGCATACTGGGCGTCCTTCTCGATTCCCAATTCGCCGGTCGTTGGAACCAGCACAATCGCTGTCGCCCCAGGCAGCCGCACGGCCACGAACAGCCCGCGCGGCGCTGCACTTCTGCCGGCCCGCCATCCTTCCCACTGGATCGCCCCCCGCGCGAGGTACTGCAAGAAGCCGCGCGCGGCTGCCCGGTCCGCCGGCTGGCCTTCCCCTGGGGTTGCCAGCAGGACGCGCAGCGCTTCCGGCAACTCGTCCAGGCGGATTTCTTCGAACGCACCGTCGTTCTGCCCGTTGGGGGACAAGGCTCGTGCTCCCGATTGGCGTGGTCGACGACCGCGTATAGAATTCTCCGCGCTTCAGGCGGCGAATCCAACGGATTTTGCCGACAGTCTGGTCACGATGCAAACCGCCGTATTGGTCCATGGTGGCGTATTCGCGGCAGATCGACGATTGGCACGGGCCTGTCCGAAGGAGCACAGCAAGGTTGAGCGGGCGAGCAAGATTGAACGGTGCGACCGCACACCGGCAGCATGAATCGACGACGCGCGGCACGCGAAGCTGTTTTGGTCGCGTGGTCCGGTCCGGTAGAGTGGCAATATGGCGATTGGGGCCGCTGCTGGTGCTGGGCGCCGGGCTGAGCGGCTGCCAACCCGGCGTCCGCTGGCGGCTCGGCCCGTTTGCCGACGGTCACGCGGCGGCCAGCGCCGATAACCGTCTTACTTTCACGTACTTCCGCAGTTGGTACTCGGTCGAATGCACACGCTTCGAGGAAGACATCCTGAAGCACCCCGACGTCCTGGCGGCCACGGTCGAGTTCGTCTGCATCCCGCTGGAATACGACATCGATCGGGCCTTGGCGGAGCGCTGGGGCATAGACGGCGTACCGGCCTTCGTCATCGTGGATCCGTCCGGGAACGTCCTGGAACGCGGGGCCGCACCCTTCACGGTTGCCGGCGTACTGGCAACGCTGCAAGGCGCCTTGCAGGCATTTCATGGCGGGGTGGCGCCGGGCGCCACTCCGTGAGTGCTCCACGCCGGGCGCTGGCCTTGACAGTGCTGGCGTTGCTGGCGCCGCTGGCGGGTAGTGATCAACGCAATGAGCAGGGGGCTGCACCCCCTGGCCATCTCTGGCCGTACCGATATGGGGGCCGGTGAGTTCAGTTACCCCCGCGCGGCCGTTGCCGACCTCGCCGGTCTGATTTACACCGTGGACAAGGCCGCCCGCATCCAGTGCCACCGGGTCGATGGCGAGCTCGTGCGCTTGCGGCGCACGCCCGAGAAGGACGCCGGCAAGCCCACCGGCCTCGGCGTAGGGCGCGGCGATCGGGTGGATTCTGGCAACAACCGCGTTCAGATCATGGCCGGCGCCGGCTGGGACACCTGGCGCGCGGGGCAGCCTTGATAGCCCGCGCGCAGCCCGGCCCGGCAATACCTGCTAGAGTAGTACCGTGACCGCGGAAATCATGCCGGCGTTCTTCAGGTTCGAGCTGTCGGGCTTCCTGGCTCCGCTGGCCGTCCGGCCGGAGCTGCGCGGCGCGGCCGGCGAACTGCTAGGCGTGAGCGCTTCCGGCATGTTGCGGACGGGGGTTGCGGTCGCCTACTCTCCGGAATATCGCTACCTGCGGCCCGACCTGCCTTCGCTCGAAGAGCTGTGCGGCGGAAGGGCGGCCGGCGGCTGGACGGCGGGCAGCCGGCCGCCGAGCTGGCCAGGACCTCGGAGCGTGCGGTGGGTGAGGAGCGGCCGGTGGTCGTGGCGTCCAAGCGCGGCGAACAGGCCGCCGACGAGGCTTCATATTACTGAGCGGCCACTTCACGCGAAGCGGCGGGCGCGCGACGATATGCGCAAGCAGGAGTCGTCGGAGGATCAGAGCGAGGCACCGTAGGCGCCGGTCGGGCGCTGCGCAGGTAGTTTAGATTGAAAGTGTTGTGAGGGACTGATGCCACAGCGGTTGAGTGATCTGGTCAGGAACGGACAGTTTGACGATTTTGAGGCCCGCTGCCTGGCGCTGCTCGAGGCCGGCACGCTGCCACTGGCCGAATTGGCCTGGTGTTTCCGCGAGTTGGAGAAGGCCGGCCAGTCCGAGCGCGTCACGACGCTGGCGCCGGTCGTATTCGAGAATATCGATGTTGCCGCGCACCCGAAGCAGGCGCTGCACGCGGCCTGCGTGGCCTTGGCGGCCTGCCCGAACAGCGACGATCTCCGCAACATCACCATCGAGCTGTATCGGCGGAACTACGCGGATACGCCCGGCTTCGCCGCCGTGCTGGAATCCTCCGGCCTGACCACGGGCCGGCCGGCCCGGGCGGCGCTGCGCACGCTGGATTTCGGCTTGGCGCTGGACGTGGGCGACACGCTGATCAGTCGCCTGGATGACCGCGTGGTGGAGGTCGTCGAGGTCGATCGCCAGCGTGGTTTGTTCACGCTGCGCCGCGCCGAGAGCGTCACGACGCTGCCGGCTCGCGAAGTGGTGCGCGAGTACGAGCGCATCTCGCCCGACGACTTCCGCGTGCTGCAGAAACTCCGGCCCGAGCGCCTGGCCGACGTGCTGCATAACGAGCCGGTGGCGGTGGTCATTGGCCTGATCAGTGCCCACGGCGATCGTATCGACAGTGATCAGCTCAAGCACGAGCTAGTGCCACGCTTCATTGAGCCCAAGGATTGGTCCAAGTGGTGGACTCACGCCCGCACCCAGCTCAAGCGCTCGCCGCACGTGGTCATGGAAGGGCGCTCGCCGATCGTCTTCAGTCATAGCCCGGAAGGCGTCTCGCTCGAAGACGAGACGTGGGAGGCGCTGACCGGATCGGCCGAGCCGGCCGAGTGGCTGCGCATCTTCGAGGGCTACCTGCGCGAGTTGAAGGAGCGCAAGGCCGCTCCGAGTTCCGCGCTGCAGAGCCGCTTCAGAGAGCATGTCGCGCGGCATATCGACCAAGTCCGGTCGCGCCGGCCGGGCGAGGCGTTCGCGGCTGCCCTGGTGCTTGACCGCCTGCACGCGAAGACCGCCGCCCGTGACGAGCCGGCCGGCTCTCTGGCCGATGATATCATTCGCGGCGCGGCGCGCCCGGCCGATATGATCGCCAACCTGTCCGAAGTCGTGTTGTGGGAGGCCGGCCTCGCCGCACTGCAGCGCACCAACCCGGAAGGCTGGAGCGATGTCGTCGTGGCTCTGTTGCCGGTTGCGCCGGCGTCAATGCTGGATCATCTATCCGGGCTGCTGCGCCAGGCCGAGCGACTCAGCGCCCTGCAGGCGTACATCGACGACGCCCTGGCGGATCTGGTTCACCACTCCGAGCTGGTGTACTGGCTATGGAAGGGGCCGAAGCAGCCCGCCGGCCTCCAGTTGCCGACTGACGGCGAGCTCTTCACTGCCATTCTCGATACGCTGATTGCCATGGATATGACGCTCAGCCCGACCAGCCCGGTCGGCCGCGAGTTCGCCGGCCGCATGAAGTCCGCCTTCGCGCTGCGCGACTTCGGCAAGGTTTGCGCTGAGCTTCGGAAGATCAGCGCCGCGGCCGCCATTACGCTGCGCCGCCAGATCGATCGGCTGGGCAGCCTGTCCGACGCGGGCCGCAGCCGCATGCTGCGCGTCCTGCGTGAGGCTCATCCGGAGCTCTGGGTTGTGCGGCGCGTCCGCGTTGAGCCGTGGGAGGACCCGGATGTGCTGTGGTGCACGGCGGCGGGGATCGAGCGCAAGTGCGCCGAGCGGGACGAGCTTGTGAACGTGAAGATGCATGAGAACGCCAAGCGTATTGGGGAGGCCGCGTCGCTGGGGGATCTGAGTGAGAACTCTGAGTACAAGTTTGCGTTGGAGGAGCGGGACTTTTTGCGGGCGCGTTTGGCGCAGATCAACCGGGACCTTTCGCTGGCGCGCGCCCTATCGCCGGCGAACATTCCGACTGACCATGTCAACATTGGTTGCCGGGTGTTGCTTAAGATGGTTGGGCGCGACGAAGAGCAGAAGCTGTCGATCCTGGGGCCGTTCGAGGCCGACGTTGAGGGTGGGGTTCTGAACTACAAGGCTCCCGCGTGCCAGGGCATTATGGGACGCAAAGTGGGCGAGCGCGTTTCCCTGTCGCTGACGGGCGACGAAGTCGAATACGAAATCGCAGCCATTGAGAGCGCCCTTTAGGATTCCTGACCGCGGCGTGGGCTGACGGGCAGCGCACGGGGGGCGGCTCTCTAAGAGCTTTGCACAGTTGATATTACGTCGCCAATGCGTGGCGCGCCGGGTCGCCGCGCTTGTGTACCCCGGCGCAATTCGCGTTTTCTTACGAAACTCATGTGTTTTTTCGGCCGATGGTGGGAATTGAAGCGCAAGCCTACCTAACAGTCTTGTGATTCCTCCTCCTCCTCAGGCCCGCGAGTGCGGGCCATTTTTCCATGGTGGCAAAGTGTGCTTGAGCAATAGCGCTTCGAGTTGAGCGCGGCGGCGGCGGCGCGGTGGGTGCGGGAGGTGGTGCACGCGGATGAGGGCGAGCACGATCGGGAGGAGCTGCTGCGGGAGCTGGAGCAGGAGATGCTGCAGGCGGCCGAGGAGCTGGATTCTGAGCGGGCGGCGGCGCTGCGGGACCATATCGAGGAGTTGAAGAACTCGCCGCAGGTGCGGGTGCCGGCGGCGCAAGCGCGGCCGATGGGGGCGGGTCGGGGGCGGCGCGGCGGGGCGCGGTCGGAGCGGCCGCAAGGGCGTGGCGGCGCTGGTCGGCGGCGACGGTGAGGCGCGCGGCGGGGATTGGTTGGCGTTCAAAGCGTTGGGGCGTGGTTGTTTGCGGCTGGCGGCTGCTGTTGCGGGGTGGTGGATTCTGGGTGCGTTAAGAATGTGCGGGAGGTGTATTTGCCGGTGGACGGGGGCGGGAATATGGGGGTATAATGGATGCCGAGGAGGCGGGATCATGATGTAATGCTGTGCCGGTCGGCGTCGGGCGGTTAGTTGGGAGCGGCGTCTGGGTGGGTTGTTCTGGCGCGGCGCGCGGTGCGCGGGTGTGTTCTCGGATCGTGTTCTGAAGTGAGGTTTCAAGAAGGAGGACATGGCTATGCGAATGCTGATGTTTGGGATGTGTGTGCTGGGGTTGGTCGCCGGGTCGGCGCGGGCGGAGCCATTCTACCTGCGCTACGACGCTGACGTGTTTCCGGAAGAGGCCGGCTGGGTGCGCCACAGTACGGATCCCGGTGGCGTTGTCGTCAGAACGGTCAAGGATGGCGTGCTGATGATTGACTCGACGGCGTCGTATTACGCGACCGATTGGTATCGGCGTGAGACCCCCGCGCTCACGCTTGACGCCGGAGAGTTGTTCCAGCTCGAGTGGCGCATGAGGACGCTGATGACTGATACGTGGCACAGTCAGTGCGACACGAACGTAGCCATCAGCAATGCAAAAAGAGCATACGTGCAGGTGTACGTGGCGCGTGATTTTGTTGCCGCGTACGACGATGTTGGAACTGAGCCGGCGCATGTATATGCGATCGAGGGCGGCGAGTGGAATACGTTTGCCTTAGAAAGCGTTAACATGCACGAGTACAGTCTATACGTAAACGGCGCGCTTGCGTTTAGCGGTGTGTTCAATGGCAGCTTGATTGCGGGGCCGAATCTGCTGTCGTTCGGCGAATCAATAATAGGTATGCGATCACTGTCCGAATGGGATTACGTCGCGGTGACCGTCGTCCCGGAACCGGAAATGGTTATGGCGGTTGTGAGCCTGGTGTGTGTGCTTTCAAGAACGATGAGAGGAGTATGGTAATGTTCTGCATGCGGTATTTCCTTGTTACTGCTTGCGTGCTTTGTGGCGCGTGTTTGGCACAGGCCGGGTCGGTGGTGCGGCAGTTTGGCGAGAACTACTGCTACATATCGGGTGAGTACGAGCCGCTTATCGATCCGACACATTATCACTTTGACGAAGTGGGTGGAGTGTTGACGATCAAGGCCAGTGGGCACTGGTGCGTAATCTACCGGGAGGAGGAATACGGCGGTGCGTTGGTTGACATTCCGTACGTTGAGGGCGATGTGGCGCTGGGCAGTGGAGAGTCGTTCACGCTGCACATCGAAGGGCAGGACCTGACGGATGACCTCGTCTTGAACAGCGTGGCCGGCACGGGGACGAAGATCCTGGAAGTCGAGTTGGGCGGCGGGATTAGGAGCACGGGCTGGATCCGCGCGCAGCAGTTCACGCTCCAGGACTCGACGATCGCCGGTGATGTGGACGGTCCGACGTACCAGCAAGCCATCAACGTCCTGTCGATCGGCGGTGATGCGGGCCTGAGCATCGGCGGGGCGCTGCTGCATGCGGTGCAGGTTCAGGAGGACGTGACCGGACCAGTTTCGGTTAGCGGCGACATGGATGGCAAGCTGTGGATCAAGGGAGATTGCCTGGCGCCCATCTGCATTGGCGGCAATCTTGATGCGGAGCTGGATATCGACGGCGCGTGCAGCGGCGATATCACCGTTGTCGGCAATGTCGGCGGGCACCTGCGGATCGGAACTGCCGGCACGGACGACTTCAGTGGTGTGCTCAGCGCCGGCAGCCTGGTCGCCGATGGAAACAAGTTCTTCGCCATAGCGGGTGACGTCACGGATACGGCGTGCATCACGGTGACGGGAGAATTCAACCACCGGATGTCGGCAGGCGACATTGCTGGGGACGTGGACATTCAAGGGAGTTTCACCGGCGGCTACATTCACGCCGGCGGGGCCGTGACTGCTGAGATCAGGATCAAGGGAGCGTTCTCCGGGCCGGACGACGCCTACGATATCTCGTGCGCCAGCCTGGGCAGCCAGGGGGCCGTCGCGATCGACTGGGACGGATACAACGCGGCTGACGACTGGAACTCCGGAGCGCGGGTCCTGGTGGGTAGCACGATCTATGCGTATGACGACTGGTGGACGAAGAGCGGCGCGGTTTACCGGATCACGTGCTGGAAGGGTGACCTGAACAACGACAATCTGGTCAACTCGTTCGACATTGACCCGTTCGTGATGGTGCTGACGGGGTACGGCGAGGGCAGCACTTACGACAGCAACTACCCGGGTCTGCGCGGCAGCGCGCTGTACCACGCTGACATGAACTGCGACGGGTACGTCAACTCATTTGACATCGACCCGTTCGTCCTGCGGCTGGGTGATCCCGCGGCGTACTATGCGCAGTACGCGTGCCAGGACGCGGAGTGTCCGAGGGGCTATGGCATGTGCGAAGAAGGCGAGCTGGCGCCGGGCGGCGACGCCGAAGCGATTGCCGAACTGTTCCGGCAGCATGTGGCCGCGGAACGGCTGAGCGTGGTCATGGAAGCGGCGGCGGACCTGGCGGCGGCGTACGCCGGGACGCCGGCCGGCACGCTCTGGGCGGCGGTGTTGGCGGAATTGGAGTAGCGGCGAGTTCTGACGGCCGCGAAGTATTGGGTTAGGTCATGTGGCGGGCCGGGTGAGGGTTGCGAGGCCCTTGTCCGGCCCGCGGTGTGGTTGGGGGGCGGGGGTTAATCAAAGGAACCGCTTCTTCACAGGCGTGGCTTGGTTCGGATGGCACGGGGCGGATGAGTGATGGAAGGTATGGCGGAGCCGACTGGCGGAGAGAAGGCCGGTTGAACCCCAGGGGTGGCGGCCCTCCCCTAACCCCTCCCGCGGCGGGAGGGGAGTGGAGGGATGGCTTTTAGTGCGTGACGACCTTGCGTTTGCGGCGGCCGAACTCGGGGGCTTCTTTTACGCAGGTGCCGAGGATTTCGAGTGATTTTGCGAAGGCCCGCATGCCGCTTTTGTGCAGGCGGTGGGGGCGGTCGCCGACGTTGGGGTAGCCGTGGGCGTCGGGGACGGCGTGCTCCCAGTGCTCGAAGAGGCGGCCCCATTCGCTGCCGAGGACGTCGTCCATGGCCTGGCGGGCGCGGGCGGGATACCAGAAGGAGTCGTGGTAGATGACGCTGGCGATGTAGGACCAGGGTGCGAGCCAGGTTTTGAGCGACCACTCGATGGGCTTCTTGAGGCTGCCCCAGTAGATCTTGTGCTGCATGCGGCTGGCGAAGGTCATCTTCTTGAAGGGGCCTTCGAAGTGCCAGTTTTGCGCGGCGGCGGCCTGGTCGCCGACGATGTCGATCTGGCGCGGGTCGCCGCAGCCGAGGCCGAGGTCGTGGGCCAGGCGGATGAACTTGATGCTGAGGGGGTCCATGCCCATGAGCTTGGCGGCGACGGCGTCAATGGCGACCTGGTCGGCGCTGGCTAGGATGACGTTCTTGACGTAGGGGCGCATGCAGCGCGGGCCGGGTCCGTCGCCGGCGAAGGTGCCGTCCATGACGGCGAAGACGCCGCGGTGGATCTTGTGCTGGATCATGAGCAGGTCCACGAGGGTTTCGTGGATGACGGGGTGGGTCCAGTGGCGGCGTTCGTTAAGCAGGCCGCCGAAGGCGTTCTTCATGGCGCCGGTGGTGGTGGTGAAGATGTGGGTCTTGACGGTGGGCAGGTGGATGATGTTCTCGCCGATGAAGCGGCGCGGGATCATGAAGCCGTCGGGATAGACCTGGTTGAGGCAGAGGAACTTGTCGGTTAGGTCGCCGACGGCGTCGCGGATGCTGATCCACTCTTCGCCTTCGTAGAGGTGGATGTTGCGGAGGCCGTGGGCGGCGATGACGTTGATCTGCTTGTTTTCGCGTTCGCCGAAGTGGGCGTCGATGACGACCGTGCGGTTGTGGCAGCCGTGGATGAGGTTGGGGTCGTAGCCGTCGGCGCGCAGGGCGCGGATGACGCCTTCGAGCTGCCAGGGGGTGGTCGAGCTGCCGGGGAAGAAGAAGTGCCAGGAGATGTTGATTTTCAGGGCCGTGTCGGCGTCCTTGGCAACGACCGCCTGGTAGCCGGCCAGGTTCATGAGCTCGTGGTAATCGCGCAGCACGGTGGCGGGCGACGTCTGGAGGATAGCAACCTTGGGTCGGGGCATGTCTGATCCTATTGGTCGGAGAGGCGCGGGCGTTCGGGCCCGCGCGGCGGAGCCCGCGCCGGGCGCCGCTAATGGGATAGTATACGCCCGAATGGGCGGCGGGTTCATGGGCGGTGGGTTCATGGGCGGCGTTCCGGAGGATTGCCGCGCGGCGGGCGGGGCGTTGACGCTTGCGTTGGCGCTGCCGTACAAGGGGCGGTGACTGGAGGCGATGCATGGGAACTAGGCCGAATGAGGTCGGCGGGCGGGACAACGCGACTGCCGGGCAGCAGCAGGTCGAGGTGGGGGCGGGAGAGGGGCCGGCGGCGCTGCGGGCGCTGCATCCGGCGGTGCGCAAGGTCTGGCTGCTGGAAGGGCTGTTGACGGCGGGGTTGCTGGCGGCTTTCACGATAGTGGCGGCGGTGGTCTGGATGGTGAAGGCGGAATGGTCCGCCGTGCCGATCGTCATCGGCGTCATGCTGGTGGCACTGGAGCTGGCGTACACGGTTCTGCTGATTGACCTGCGCTACCGGGTGTGGCGGTACGCGGTGCGGCCGCACGATGTGTTGGTCTGTTACGGGGTGATCTGGCGGACGCGGCGGTGCGTGCCGCGGCTGCGGATTCAGCATGTGGATATTGAGGCGGGGCCGATCAACCGGATGTTCGGGCTGGTGCAGCTCAGCCTGTTCACGGCCGGGACGGTGGCGGCGGTAGCGACGATTCCGGGGCTGCGGCCGGAGGAAGCGGAGGCGCTGCGCGAGACGCTGCTGGCGGGGGACGAGGCGCATGACTGAGCGGCCGGAGGAGTCGGCGGGGGCGGGGGCGAGTGAGGCGTTGCACTGGCGGCGGCTGCACCCGGCCTCGGTGTTAGTGGATTTTCTGCGGCGGCTGGGCAAGCTTGCGTATTTCATTGTCGTGGCGCTGGTGGTGCGGCTGATAGGCGGGGGTGGGGGCGGGCCGCACTGGGCTGACTACGTCATAGGTGTCATAGCGGTGTTCGGGGCCGTCGGTGCGTTTTTTCGCTACCTGGTGACGCGCTACGCGGTGCAGTCGGACCGGCTGGTGATTCGCACGGGGCTCATCACGCGGCAGCTTCGCACGATTCCGCTGGAGCGGATACAGAACATCGAGCTGGAGCGCGGGGTGGCGCACCGGCTGCTGGGGGTTGTGGACGTCAATATTGAGACGGCGGGCGGGAGCAAGGCGGAAGGGCAGTTGTCGGCGCTGGCGGTGGGCGATGCCGAGCGGCTGAAGGCCGAATTGCTGGAGCGGCGCGACGGTGGGCCGGTGGGCGCTGCGGCGGTGGAGTCGGCGGAGGTCATCTGGCAGGCGTCGCTGGGGGATCTGCTGCTGACCGGGGCGACCGGGAACCGCGCGGGCTGGATCGCGGCCGGGCTGATGAGTTTGCTGTATCTATTCGCCGAGGAGGTGGGGAGATTGCCGGGGCCGCTGGCGGGGGTGGTGCAGAGGGCGTTGCAGGGCGGCAGTGTCACGGCGGTGGCGCTGGCGGTGGCGCTGGCCGTGGCGGGGCTGGTGCTTCTGCTGCTGGCCGGCTGGGTGGTGTCGATTCTCTGGACGATCATGCTGTACTTCGGCTTCGTGCTGCGGCGGGGCGACGGCCGGCTGCGCCGGAAGTACGGGTTGTTCACGCAACATGAAAGTGTTGTGCCGCTGCGGCGCGTGCAGATTCTGAAGCTGGAGGCGCCGCTGTTACGCCGCTTGCTGGGCTACACAACGGTCATGGCCGAAACGGCGGGATCGGTGGTTGACCGGGAGAGCGGCGGGGCGGCGCCGTTGTGCCCGTTGATCAGGCAAGCGGGGGCGGCGGAGCTGTGCCGGGAGGTCTTCCCGGATCTGGACCTGGCGGGAGTGGCGTGGACGCCGGTGAGTCGGCTGACGATTCGGCGGGGGTTCATTCGCTACGCGCTCATCGGCCTGGCGCTGATGGTAGTAGTCGCGGTCGCGGTCAACTGGTGGCTGGCGGTGCTGACGCCGTTGGTGTTGGGGCTGGCGCTGCTGGCGGCGTGTTTACGTTATCGGGTGTTGGCGTTTGCCGAGCATGGGAACTACCTGTTGGCGCGGGCCGGTGTGCTCACCCGGCGGGTCTGGATCGTGCCGCAGGGCAAGGTGCAATGGCTGAGCAGCACGCAGAGCCCGTTTCAGCGGCGGCTGGACCTGGCCACCCTGGCGATCAACACGGCCGGCTCGAAGCAGCTTAGCGGGGCGGAGATTGTGGACCTGCCGGCGGAGGCCGCCCACACGCTACAGGATCGGCTTTCGCGTGTGGCGAGCGCCCAGGGGCTGTGGTTGGCGGATGGCGTGTAGCCGGCTGGTCTAATCGCTGCTGGGCTGCGTGGCCGGTTGGGTGGTCGGCTGGTCCTCCGGCAGCGGCTGCGCGGGGATGGGCCAGAAGACGCCGTCGCCGGGAGGGGGCTCCGTCCAGTAGGCTTTCCAGGCCAGGTTGGGTTGGCCGGCGTCGTCCCGGCCGTTGAGTCCGACGGTGTAGAGGAGCGGTCCGGACTCAGCGAGTCGATAGACGAGCGGCCTGCCCGAGCAGGGGTCGGTTAGGAAGTCGCGGAAGCGCTCGGCCGGCAGTTGGCCCAAGTCGGTCGGCCAAGTGCCGTGCTCGTCGTGGTAAAGGTGCAGGGCGAGCACGACGCGGGCGCCGTTGCGTTCCGCCAAACAGCAGGTTCGCAGCACGTGGGCCTGGGCGACGGAGGGCATGAAGCGGCGCAGGAAGGCGTCGTCCCGGCCGGCCAATTCCTCGAACATCTCAACGACTTCACGCGTGGCGCGCGGGTAGCCTTTATCTATTAGCTCGGCAAGCTTGAGGTAGTGCTCGAGCAGCCGGCGGACCGTCTGGCGGGGGTCGCGGCCGGCGATTTCCGCCGGCGTGGGCAATTCGGGGCGTTCGGCGAAAGGGCTGATCGGCATGGCCCGTTCGGCCAGCTCGCGGTAGCGCTTGTGAATGATCTCCGGCTGGCCGTCGTCGCCGCGCTGGGTCATGGCCTGCAGGAGGTCGAGCGGCGCGGCGCATTCGGTCGCCAGATAGTGAGAGAACGGTGGCAGGGGGGCATCCTCGCGTTCGAGCAGCTCGAGGGCTTGGCGGCGCTGCGCGGCGGTGAGGATGTTGTGATGCAGGGCGTAGCGCAAGTCCTCGTAGACCGTGTAGCGTGCGTCGAGGGCGGCGACCATGGAGATGATCATCGGCTCGCGCTCCAACTGGCGCGCGGCGCGCAGGCGGGTCTGGCAGGTGTCGAGGAAGGCGGCGACTTCCACCTGGCCGGCCGGGGCCCGCCAGGCAGCATCGGAGAGGCCGAGTATGCAGCCGCGGAAGGGTTGGATGTGCGGCATGAGGCGGGAGGGCAGCAGCCCGCGCAGCCACGGCAGTTCGTCCGAGTTCTCCTGCCTGGGGAACTGGTAGAAGGGGCGGGCCACGGCTGCGCGGAACGTCTCCAACGTCGCCCTGGTGCGCTGGTAGGAGGCCTCCCACTCGGGATGCTCGGCGGGGTCCCACGGCCGCGGTGGAGTGAAACTGCCGCGCAATCCGCCGAAGAGCAGCCCGTCCGGGCAGGGGGCCTCGAGGTTGTCGATGCGCGGGAAGATTTGGCGGTAGAGGTCGGCGGCGTTTTCGGCCGGATCGTCGTGGCCGCGGACGCGCTCCTGGGCCCAGGCGTCGTAGTCGATCTTGCTCTGGAAGTCGGGACGGGGCGGCCAGAGGTCGGCGGGCTGGGCCAGCGTTAGCACCAGGGCAACCAGGTTGCACAGCATGTTGGGTCTCCGCCTGGAAAGAATGCCGGTGGTGGCCGGGCGTCTAGCCGCCGTTCTGCGGTTCGCTGATAACTTCCTTGATTGCGGCGCGGCTGAAGCGCATCTTGACGTTGTTGGTCTCGTCAACCTTCACGACGACCTCGTTGTCGCGGGCCTCGACGACGGTGCCGATGATTCCGCCGATGGTCTGGACGCGGTCGTTGCGCTTGAGCGCCCGGAGCATTTCCTCGTACTTGCGGCGCTCCTTGCCGCGCGAGCGGGACATCCACCACCAGAAGACGATGAGGGCCAGGAAGATGGGGAACATCGGCCGCATGGCTTCGAAGAAGGTCGGTGGGGCCGGCGCGTCGGGCTGGGCCGGAGGGTCGGTCTGAGCCAGGATGGTGAGCAGTTCAGTCATTCGTCATCATTTCCATTTGGCCGGCAGGCCGGGCTGTGCAGGAAGTCGCGCTGCCACGCCGTGAACGTGCCGGCCGCGATCGCGGCGCGCATGCGCTCCATCAGGTCCTGGAAGAAACGGATATTGTGCACCGAAACGAGCGTTCCTCCAAGTAGCTCGCCGCTCATGATCAAGTGGCGCAAGTAGCCGCGGGTGAATCCGCGGCAGGTTTCGCATTGGCAGGCGGGGTCGAGCGGCTCGTCGGACAGGCGGTGGCAGGAATTGCGGAGGCGCAAGGGCCCCAGGCTGGTGAAGGCGTAGCCCTTGCGGCCGTTGCGGGTGGGCAGGACGCAATCGAATTGGTCGATGCCGGCGGCTACCGCGTTGGCCAGGTCGGCCGGCTGGCCGACGCCCATCAGATAGCGCGGGTGGTCGGCGGGGAGCTCGTGGGCGAACTCGTCCAGGAGGGCCCACATTTCCGGCGGCGGCTCGCCCACGGACAGGCCGCCGATGGCGTAGCCGTTGAAGCCGATGGCGACCAATCGTTCCAGGCATTCCCGGCGTAGAGCGAGATCCAGCCCGCCCTGGACGATGCCGTAGAGGGCCTGGTCGGGGCGCTGATGAGCGGCGCGGCTGCGGGCGGCCCAGGCGGCGGTGCGGCGGACGGCGGCGTGCAGGGCGTGGGTGTCGGCCGGCAGGGGCGGGCACTCGTCGAAGGCCATGATGATGTCGGCGCCAAGCTGGTTCTGGGCGGCGATGGATATCTCGGGGCTGAGGCGGATTAGCTCGCCGTCGAGATGTGAGCGGAACTCGACGCCGTCGTCGTCAATGCGGCGGAGTTCGGCGAGGGAAAAGACCTGGAAACCGCCGCTGTCGGTCAGGATGGGCTGCTGCCAGGCCATGAAGCGGTGCAGGCCGCCGAGGTGGGCGACGGCGGCAGTGCCGGGGCGTAGTAGCAGGTGGTAGGTGTTGGCCAGGACGACCTGGGTGCCGGTGGCGGAGATTTGGTGGGGGGTGAGGCCCTTGATGGTGGCGCGCGTTCCGACCGGCATAAAGGCCGGCGTGTCGATGGGGCCGTGCGGCGTAGTAATGCGGCCGCGGCGGGCGTGGCCCGCGGTGCTCAGAAGTTCGAACGAGAAGCCATCGGCCACGGCCGGGCCCGCTACTCCGGCCGGCGCGTGGCGAGCTGGAGGCCATGCTCGGCCAGGCGGGCCTTAATCTCGTTTAGCGAGGTGACGCCGAAGTTACGCGTTGAGAGCAGGTCCTGCTCGGTCATGTGGACCAGGTCGTCGAGGGTTGCGATGTTAAGTCGCTGCAGGCAGCGGCGCGCCCGCACGGACAGTTCCAATTCGGACACTGGGCGGTGCAGAATGGCTTCGCGTCCGGGTGGAACGATCACGGGCGGCTCGCTGGGGATTGGGGGGGCGCTGACCTGCGCCTCGATTTCCTCGACGGACTGGCCGAGGCGCAGGCCGCGTTTGGTGAGCAGGGCCCTGATCTCGGCCAGGGAAGTCTCGCCGAAGTTCTTGTAGCTGAGCAGTTCGGGTTCGGACAGTTTGACGAGGTCCGCCAGCGAGCGGATGTTCATCTTCTTGAGGCAGTTGCGGGCTCTGACTGAGAGCTCGAACTCGGAGATGGGAGTATCGAGCATGCGCGTGCGCAGGTCGATGTGCTCGTCGTCGCCGCCTTCTTCGACGATCATATGGCAACAGCTCAGCACATCCTTGTAGAAGAGGCGGGCGCGGTGGTGGTTGGGGTAGGCCTTGAGGACGCGCTGGAGGCATTCGAGCGCGTCGTCGTAGCGGCCGATGTCCTCGTAGATTACGGAGAGGTTGACCAGGGCGTTGACGTAAGTGACAGGCTGCATGGAGAGGCGCTGGTAGAGCTCGATGGCCTGGTCGTCGGCGCCCATGATGTCGTACAGGCGGGCGGCCCGGAACATGGCCTGCGCGTGGTCGGGATCGAGCGTGAGGCCGCGTTCGTAGAGTTCGACGGCGGCTTCACGCTGGTTGTGGTATTCCTGGATGAGGCCGCTGACGTAGTACCAGTCGGCGCGGTCCTGGCCGGCAGCGGCGTGGCGGGCGGCCAGATTCTCGGCGGCCGGCAGATCGCCCTGCTGTATGCGGATGGCGGCCGCGTGCATATTGGCTTCGAAGTTGTCCCAGCCGAGCGCGGCCGCTTGATTCAGTTCGGCCAAGGCTTGTTCGTGGCGGCCCAGTCCGAGGGCCGCGCGGGCGGCGTAGAAGCGGCGGTACTTGCTGTCCGGGGTCTTGTTGAACCAGTCATAGGCCTGCTCGAAGCGTCCGAGTATGAGCAGGCTCACGGCCAGCTTGAGCGCTTCGCCCTGGCCGCGCTCGACGCGCTGCCGGTATGCCTCAACGAGCTCGATGAACCGCTCACGGGCGTGGAAGGTGGCCAGCGCGAGATCACCGACCCGCTCGAACGTTTCCGGGCCCACTTCACCGGTTTCGAAGAATGCGGACAGCTCAGCGCTCACATCCGACATGCGCAGGTCACTCCTGGATGAAAAGGGAAAACCAGCACTCGCTTCACCAAACCAAGAAATGGTAACAGGATTACGACCGTTGACAAGTCCCGCCGGCGGGAGCATGGTAAACGGCTTCATCCGTTGGAGTGGGTCGCGGCGGACGGCCGCGGCCCGGGTTTCGCCCGGCAACGACCCGTTCGCTTCAGTTATTGCGCTTCACGCGGCACTGAACCGGTATGAGCAGAAGGTCAACTTGTGTTGCAGGACAAGACGCCACTTATCGAGCGGTTGCGGCAAACGGTCCTGGTGCTTGACGGTGCCATGGGTACGAGCCTGCACGCGCGGGAGCTGCCGGCCGGCGACTACCTGGGACACGAGAACTGCTCGGAGATTCTGAACGCGACGCGGCCGGACGTTATTGAGCAGATTCACCGGAGCTTTCTGGCGGTCGGGTGCGACGCGGTCGAGACGAACACGTTCGGGGCCAACCGGGTGGTTCTGGGCGAGTACGACCTGGCAGGTCGGACATACGACCTGAACCTGCGGGCGGCCGAGATCGCCGGGCGGGCCGTGGCGGCGCATTCAACGCCGGAGCAGCCGCGTTATGTGATCGGCTCGGTGGGGCCGGGTACGAAGCTGGTGTCGTTGCGGCAGATCAGCTACGACGAGCTGGTGGAGGCGACGGTCGAGCAGATGAGCGCGCTGCTGGCCGGGGGCGTGGACGCGCTGCTGATCGAGACCTGTCAGGACATTCTGCAGACGAAGGCGGCGATTGCGGCGGCGCGGCAGGTGTTTGAGCGGGCGGGTCGGCGGGTGCCGCTGATGTGCCAGGTGACGATGGAGACGACCGGCACGATGTTGCTGGGCACTGATATTGCGGCCGCGGTGACGGCGCTGGAGGCCTTCCCGGAGGTGGATGTCATCGGGCTGAACTGCGCCACGGGTCCGCAGGAGATGAGCGCGCACGTGCGCTACCTGGGGGCCCATTGCACGCGGTTCATCAGTGTGCTGCCGAACGCGGGCCTGCCGCAATTGCTTGATGGTCGTCCGCACTTTCCGCTGACGCCGCCGGAGTTCGCGCGCTGGCTGACTGAGTTCGTCGAGGTGGATGGCGTGAACGTCGTGGGCGGCTGCTGCGGCACACAGCCGGCGCATTTGGCGGCGGTGGTGCAGGCGCTGGGGCGCCGGGCGGCGCGGCCGCGGCAACCGGCGCGCGAGCCGGCCGTGAGCAGCCTGTACTACGCCACCGAGATGCGGCAGGACCAGAGCGTGCTGCTGATTGGGGAGCGCTGCAACACGAACGGGTCGCGGCAGTTCAAGCGGCTGCTGGCGGACGGCGACCTGGACGCGCTGGTGGCGATTGGTCGCGCGCAGGTGGACGAGGGCGCGCACGTCCTGGACGTCTGTGTGGACTGCGTCGGCCGCGACGGTGCGGCGGACATGCACCGGGTGGTTGACCGGTTTGCCCGGGAGATTTCGGTGCCGCTGATGCTGGACAGCACCGAGCCGGACGTGCTGGCGGCGGGTCTGAGGCTGGCGGGCGGCAAGTGCATAATCAACTCGGTGAACCTGGAGGATGGGGAGGAGAAGCTGGCGCGCGTGGCCGGCCTGGCGCGGCAGTTCGGTGCGGCGCTGGTGGCGCTGACGATCGATGACGATCCGGCGGAGGCGATGGCCAAGAGCGCGGAGCGGAAGCTGGCTGTGGCGGGCCGGCTCTACGAGTTGCTGACGGGCAAGCATGGCATCGCGGCCGAGGACATCTTCTTTGACTGCCTGACGTTTCCGATCACGACCGGCAACGCGGCCGACCGGCGGCTGGCGCTGGAGACGCTGGAAGGGGTGGCGGCGATTCGGGCGGCCTTCCCGGGTTGCCAGACGAGCCTGGGAATCAGCAACGTGAGCTTCGGGCTGCAGCCGGCGGCGCGCGTGGTGCTGAATTCAGCGTTCCTGGCGGAGGCGCAGGCGCGCGGTCTGACGGCGGCCATCGTGCATGCCAGCAAGATCCTGCCGCAGACGCGCATCAGCCCCGAGCGCTGGGAGGCGGCGCTGGACTTGATTTACGACCGTGGCGAAGACGGCAGCGCACTGGAGCGCTTCATCGGCCTGTTTGCCGAGGGTGAGACGCTTGCCCCGGAGAACGAGGTTGCCGCGCTGCCGATTGAGGAGCGGCTGCGCCGGCGGATCATCAACGGTGCGCGGGCCGGGCTGGAGCAGGACCTGGGCGAGGCCCTGGAGCAACACGCGCCGTTCGACATCATCAACACGTTCCTGCTGGATGGGATGAAGACGGTGGGGGAGTTGTTCGGCAGCGGGCAGATGCAACTGCCGTTCGTGCTGAAGAGCGCTGAGACGATGAAGGCGGCGGTGGCGTGGCTAGAGCCGCACATGAAGAAGTCGCACAGCGTGGAGCGTGGGCGGATCGTGCTGGCGACGGTGCGCGGCGACGTGCACGACATTGGCAAGAACCTGGTCGACATCATCCTGAGCAACAACGGCTACAAGGTCTTCAACCTGGGCATCAAGCAGCCGATCGCGCAGATCATCGAGGCGTTCCGGCGGCACGAGGCGGACGTCATTGGTCTGAGCGGGCTGCTGGTCAAATCCACGCTTGTCATGCGCGACGATCTGCACGTGCTGAACGAGCAGGGCATCAGCGCCCCGGTGATTCTGGGCGGGGCGGCGCTGACGCGCCGATACGTCGAGGAGGAGTTGCGGCAGGTCTATCGGGGGCCGCTCTACTACGCCAAGGACGCGTTCGACGGTCTGACGCTGATGCGGGAAACCACGGCTGCGCAGCCGGTCGGCGCGGCACAGGCGGGGGCGGATATCGCGCCGGCTGCCGACGTCGTCCCCGGCGCCGTGTTGACGGCGGCCGAAGCCGCGGCGGCGACGGCGCGCGACGTGGTGCGCGAAAGCGGGCAGCGTTATGGAGTGACGCCGATCGAGGAGCCGGCGCCGGTGGAGCTGGCCGCACTTCCGGTCGCTGGGCCGAGCGCGCCGGTGCGGCGGGGCGAGATTACCTATACGCATCCGGTGCCGGCGCCGCCGTTCTGGGGCGACCGGGTGCTGGACAGCATTCCGTTGCGGGCGGCCCTGGAGTATCTGAACGAGGTGATGCTCTTCCAGGTGCAGTGGCAGTTTCGCAAGCGCGGGCGGTCGGCCGCCGAGTTCGAGGCCTACATCGACCGGGAGGTCCGGCCGATCTACCGTGATCTCGTCGAGCGTTGTGAACGGGAGCGGATCTTGTTGCCGCAGGCGGTGTACGGCTACTGGCCGTGCAATTCCGAGGGCGACGATCTGATCGTCTACGACCCGCCGGGACGGCCGCAGGCGGGCCCTGACGACCATGGACCGGAGGTTGTGCGATTCACGTTTCCGCGGCAGGTGCGGCCGCCGTACCGATGCCTGGCGGACTTCTGGCGGCCGATGTCAGGCAGAGAGACGGACGTGGTGGCGTTTTCCATCGTGACCGCGGGGCGGCGTGTCTCGGAGGTGGCGGCGCAGTGGTTCCACGAGGCTCGTTTCCAGGAGTACCTGTTCCTGCACGGGCTGGGCGTCGAGACGGCCGAGGCTTTGGCGGAGTACATTCACAGGCGGATTCGCGTGGAGTTGGGCATAGCCGGGCGGGACGCCCAGGATAAGCGCAAGATCTTCCAGCAGGGCTACCAGGGCAGCCGTTACAGCTTCGGCTATCCGGCCTGTCCGGACCTGGAGGATCAGGCTTACCTGATGGTGTTGCTGGAGCCGACGCGGATCGGGGTCGAGCTGACGGAGGGGTATCAGCTTGAGCCGGAGCAATCCACGACGGCTGTGATCGCGTATCATCGGGAGGCGCGGTACTTCGGAGTACGGTAACAATTAGGTTGTGGCGATGCCGGCGGGGCGACGGGGTGCGGGCGGGTTGGGGGTTATCGGCGTTTCATGACGCGGTCGATTTCGCGCTGCTGGTCGCGTTTCTTGATGTCGGCGCGCTTGTCGGCGTGTTTCTTGCCGCGGGCCAGGCCCAACTCGATCTTGACCATGCCGCGGTCGTTGAAGTAGAGCCGCAGGGGGATGATCGTGAGGCCGCGTTGCGTGACCTTCTCGGACCACTTCTTGATCTGTCGGCGGTGGAGGAGCAACTTGCGTTCGCGGGTGGGGTGGTGCTGCGCATAACCTGCCATGGGATAAGGAGATATGTTGCAGTCGCGCAGGAAGGCCTCGCCGGCACGGATGATGGCGAAGGCCTCGTCGAGAGAGACCTTGCCGTCGCGGAGGCTCTTTACTTCGCTGCCGGTCAACGAGACTCCGGCTTCGAGGCGCTCTAGAATCTCAAAGTTGAAGCGCGCTTTCTTGTTGTGTATTGTCGGGCTTTTTGGTGGCAGTTTGGCCATGAGTGCGATAGATTGTATGGGTGCGGGCAGGGCCTGCAACCGGTTTCGGTGCATTCACGTATAAGGCTACGAACCGTGGCTCAGTCGGACGTCCGGAAAGGCATGCAGGAAGCCATGGCGAGCGGTGATCTCAAAAAGGCCATCGCGCGGGCCAAGCGCGGTCACGCGGACGCTTTCCAGCAGATTGTGGAGGCGTTTAAGGATCGTCTGTTCGCGTTCGTGTGGCGGATTGTCCGGGATCACCACGAGGCCGAGGACATCTGCCAGCAGGCGTTCGTCAAGGCATTCGAGTCTCTGCGGAGCTATTCGGAGAAATACGCCTTCAGCACGTGGTTGTTCACGATCGCCTATCGCATGAGCCTGAACAGTCTGCGGAAGCGCAAGGCCCTTTCGGGCGAAGTTGACTTCAGTCGCATGGGCGACGGCGGCGACGATGCCGGCCAGACGCTGGCCAACAGTGAAGAAGCCCGGCGCTTGCGCACGTGTATCTGGGAGGCGGTCGCGCAGCTCTCGACGCCGCAGAAGTCGGCCGTGCTGCTGTTTTATCGGGAAGGCAAGAGCTGCGATGAGATTGGGCGCGTGCTGGGAATGCCGGCCGTGACGGTGAAGAGTCACCTGCACCGGGCGCGTAATCGGCTGCGTGAGCGGCTACGAACTGAACTGGTGGATGACCGGATGGTCCTGGAGTTTCTCGGCGAAGTACACCTGGCGTGAGTGCTGCCATGAACTGTGCAGAATTCGAGCAACTGATCGATTCCTATCTGGACGGCGAGCTGTCGGGCTCGTTGCGGCTGGAGTTCGATGCCCATCGGCTGCGCTGCCGGCGCTGCCAGCTCACCATGGTGATGATGGAATCGGTTGGCAGCGTGGTTGCGTCGGACCGACCGGTGGCCGCGCTTTCGGACGATTTCACCGAGCGCGTGATGGAGACGATCGAGACGCGGCGTCCCTGGAGCGTGCGGTTCCGACCGACCCGGGTGGCGATCGTGGCGGGGGCGGTGTTGCAGGCCGCGGCGGTAATCGGTCTGGCTATCTGGCTGCCGCTCAAGCCGGCCGTTGAGCCGGTAGGGCCGGCTGAGAATGTGGGTGTGACGGTGGCGGTTGACACGCCGGCGGTCACGCCTGATGAGGGGCTGCGCGATCGGCTGGCCTCGGAGTATGCCGTTCAGGACTCAAGGGTGGCGCGGCGTGAGGCGTTGTTCGACATGATCATGGCGAAGGTGGAGGAGGCCGGCGGCGTGTTGGTGGCGGACTTCTCCGACCTGCCGAACCTGGCTCGCTACGCTTCGGCGCTGGCGGTTTCCGAGGATGTGGCGCGCGCCTCGACGCGGCTGGGCGAGGCGAATCCGTGGGACGGGCTACTGCGCGCGCTGTTGCCGCTGGAGGTCGAGGAGCCGGAAGCCCCGCCGGCGGCCGCTGACCAACACTCACTGTAGACGCCCCGGTTTCCTGGTGAGCCCACAGATACAACGGATGATACCTACCCTGCGACGGGTCTGCTGTTGGTACGTTCTCGCGATCGCGGTTGTCGCGTGCTGCGGCGCCGGCGTGGGGCAAGAGTCGGCGGCTCGGCTCGTGCCGGCGGACGTGGGGCTGTTTGTCGAGGGTTGGCAACTGGACGACCTGTTGCTGCCGTTCAGCGCGCCACAGGCCTGGTTGGTGCTGGCGGAGTTGGCCGGCCAGCCGGCGCGCCCGGAAGAGGCGCTGCAGTGGAGTGCGCAGGTTCGGCAGACGACGGGGATGGATCCGGCGGAGGCGATTCGGCTGTTGTTCTCGCAGCAGTTTGCCTTCGTGGCGCACCGACCCGGTCGCACGCAGGACGGCGTTGTCATTTGCCGACCAAACACGGATTTGCGGCAATTGCTGGAGCGATGGCAGGCGCTGCCGTTGCCCTCGGCGGGCAGCACGCCGGTGTATCGGCTGCCTGATCGGATCGGGGCGGCCTTGCCGCGCGGCTTTCTGATGCTGGGTGACGCGGTATCGCCGGACGGCATGTTCCGGCACGTGCTGGGATACACGGACGGTCGATCTCCGGGGGCCAGCCTGGCGGAGGATCCGGAATACGCCGGCCTGCTGGCGCGGGTTCCGCCGGCGCCGGACGCGATACTGTTTGCGCGGTTGCAGAACCCGGGTGGGGGGCTGAGCGGCGGGGGGGCGCATGTTCGTCTGCCGGGTCCGCTACGGGATGCGAGGAACATCCTGCTGGCTCTGCACCGCACGCCGGACCGGCTGCATTTGTGTACGGTGGGCGACGCCACCAATGAGCGGCCGCCGGGTCGGGCGGGTGTGCCGGCGTTGCTGGAGCGGTTGCCGGCGCGGACGTTGGCGGCCTGGGGCTTGCACCTGGATTATCCCGAGCTGCTGACGCTGGCGCCGGCCTTGCCGGAGCGGAGTCTGTGGCGGGTCGTGTTCAAGCTTCAGGAGCACTCGGGGACGTTGCAGCGGCTGGCAGCGGGGCTGGGATCGCCGACGTGCGTAGCGTTGGGAGTGGTTGAGCCGAATGGGCGTACGGAGGCGGCGCCGCCGGTGCCGGCGTTGGCGTTGCTTGTGGAGGTTGAGGATCGGACAGCGGTGGCAGAGGAGCTTGACGCGCTGCTGCAGACCACCGTCTCTGTTTACAACCTGATGTCGCTAAAGCTCGGTGCGGGGCAGCCGCTGCGCACCCCGCGGCCGTTGGCGCTCGAGGATACGCAGGCGAGTCTCTTGGATCTGAGCGAGCTCACACACGGCTGGCCCGGCCTGCGGGGGGCTGTGGCGGAGTTGCATCTGTGCTGGGCGCTGGACGGGCGGACGCTGATAGTGGCGTCGCACATTGACTGGCTGCGGCAGATTCTGGCGGCGCGGCATGAAGAGGGGGTTTCGCTGTCCGAAGTGCTGCGTTTGGCGCAGCGGCCGGTCGCGCCGACCAGCGAGACGGTGATGGTGTTGCAGGCCGGCCCCGTGGCTGATCTCGGGCGGCTGTGGCTTGATTACTTTCGGCGGGTGGCTCCGGAGATTCTGGAGGAAGGCTGGTGGCGGCAGCGTCAGCCCGGGGGTGGGAAGGTGCGTTTGGGGATCCAGGTTTCCGAGTTGCCTGACGAGCGGCGACTGCGGGTGAGTTCGGTCGCGGCCGGCACGCCGGCCGACGGTTTGTTGAACCCGGATGATGAAATCGTTGGGTACGGCCGGCAGCGCTTCTCGACCAGTCAGCCGGTGAGCGAGGTTCTGGAAGCCATTGACAATCGTCCCAACGCCCGCTGGATTGACCTGCTGATTGAGCGCGGCGGGAACACATTGATCAAACGCATCCCGCTGCCGTTTGTTGATCCGCCGCAACTGCTGCGCCGGGCCGTGGTCATCGGCCACATCGCGCAGACAGTTCTCTATCACGATGACGTGCCGGACGAGGCCGGCGTGCGGGGCTACCTGACGATCGAGTTGCGGCAATCGCCGCGGCAGCGCTTTCCGTTCGGGCTCTCGCCGGCCGAGCCGCAAGCGGGGGGAGTTGAGGAGAGTTCCGGGCAGCAGCAGCCCCCGGGGGACTGAGCGGGGTCAGCTTCCAGCTTCGAGCACCCAGATGATCGGAATGGCGTCTTCGGCGCCGGCGGCGATGACGAGCGGCGTCGCGCCGGTGGCGACTTCGAGGTAGTTGATCTGCACGGTGTGGGCCCACTCGATCGGCCAGTCGTTCGACGACGGGGGCGTTCGGAAGGTCCAGGTTCCTACCATGAGAGCGCACACTGCGGCCGCGGCCAGGGCGGGTCGCCAGCGTAGGAAGATGCCGGTTTGGGCGGGCGTGGAGCGCCGGCGTTGCGCTGGGGCGGCTTCGATCCGCGTCCAGACGCAGTCCCAGGCATCCGCGGTCGGCATATTCACTGGTTCGACCAAGGCCGGGTCGGCTGGCGGGCACAGGTCGGCGAGACGTGCGGCTGCGTCGGTGTCGGCGTTGAGCCGGGCTTCCAGGCGCGCGACTTGCTCGATGCTCAGGTCGGCCAGTCGGCCGGCCTGGACCGCGTCGAATTCGGATTGCATGTCGTCGCGTCGTGGTTTCATGAGCATCTCTTGCGGGCCGAGTTTCGGCCAGGCGGACTAGATGTCTTCGGTGGCCAAGTCCGGCAACGCTGCCCGCAGCCGCAGCCGGGCATGGTGAAGCCGGCTCATGACGGTCCCGATCGGGATGCCGAGCACTTCAGCAATCTGCCCGTAAGTCATGTCGCCCTCGGCGTACAAGGCGACTACGGCGCGCTGGTCGGGCGGCAGAGCCTCCAGCGCGCGGCGAAGCTGCGCAGCCAGCTCAGCCCGCTCGAGGCGGGCGCCGGCGGAAGACTCGGCTGGGCGGGCCGGCACGAGCGGCCGCTGGTCGTCGTCGCGATCGAGTGAGACGGCCAGCCGGACGCGGCGCGCCCGCAGCAGGTCCAGCGCTCGATTCGTGACGATGCGCAGCAGCCACGTTCTGAAGCTGGACTCCCGCTGAAAGCTGTCCAGCTTGCTGAAAGCCGCAATGAAGCTGTCCTGCACGACGTCGAGCGCATCTTCGGCCCGTCCGGTAATGCGGTAGGCGGCGCGGTAGGCCGGCTCGCGATACCGCTCGAACAGCTCGCGCCGCGCGTCCTGATCGCCGGACGCGGCGGCGTTGAGAACCTGTAACTCCGGCTGATGGACGTACGGGGGCGGCAAGCTATTCACCCGTTCTCGGGGAAAATCCGTGCCGCGCAGAATATCGCAAAACGCGCTGATTTCCCTCCTGCCGGTGGTGAATATTCGCCGCCGACCTGCCGTCAGACCGGGCGTGTGACGAGCGAACCGGTGGACCAGTTGGTCCAGAGCATAAGGAGCAAAGCCATGAAACGGATGCAAGCAATGATGGCTGCGGCGCTGCTGCTGGCGTCTGCAGCGGTGGCCGGCGAAGCGACCGCTATTTCAATCGCGACCAATGGCGGCCGGGCTACGGCTACGGCGACCGCGGTCGGCGACGGTCGGGCGACGGCGCTGGCCGGGGCCACCCGCGGCGGGCAGGCGGTGGCGGACAGCGTGGCGTACGGGCAGCGGGGCGGCCTGGCAGACAGTCGGGCGGTGGCACTGGCCGACTGGGGCGGCGTGGCGCTGAGTCGCTCCACCGCGGATGCGCGTGGTCGCTATGGCGGCGTGGCACTGGCCGACAGCGAGAGCATCGCGGCCGCCATTGGCGGCCGAGCGATCAGCAGCAGCGACGCGGTTTCGCGGGGCGCCTTCGGTGGCGTCGCGGTCAGCCGGTCCACCTCGACCGCGCTGAGCGAATTCGGCGTCGCGCGCAGCGCCAGCCAGGCCGTCAGTCGCGGCTACCTGGGCGGCTCGGCCACCAGCGTGAGCGATTCGTTCGCGCAGGGTATCGGCGGGCGGGCGACCAGCCGGGTGTACGCCGACAGCGAAGCCGGCTACCGCGCCCAGGCTGTTTCGGACGGTGTTGGGATCAGTATCAGCGGGCAGTTCAGGACGAGCCGGGCCGACGTGCGGGCCGTAAGTCAGGCGCACCGCTCCGGTCGGAGCCACGCGCGTAGCGTGGTCATCCGCACCCGGCCGTAGCACGTTGGCCCAAACGCGGCGCCGGGCCTGCGGGCCCGGCGTCCGCGGCTGGTGGAGTGCGGGATGCCCCATGAAGTGTGAGTCGAACGAAGGATGCAACCTGGGAACATGCTGCGAATAGGAGTGACCACCATGAAAGCCCTGCGAATCATCACTGCTTTGGCGACCATGAGTGCGGCGGCCGCCGCGCTGGCTGCGGAGGCGGAGACCTCCGCTACCGCCGGCGGCCGACTGGGCGGCCTCGGGACGGCGGCGGCCCTTGCCCGGTACGAAGGTGACGTCGGCTTCGCCCGCACCACCAGTACCAGCGGGCGGGTCAGTGCGGCCCGGGGTGTGGCCGTGGGCGCGGACGCGGACGGCGTGTCGCTGTCGGTCAGCCAGGCGGTCGCGCCGCTCCTGGGGCCGGCGCTCGCAACCAGCTTCAACCTCAGCATCGGGCGTGACGGCCAGGTTTCCAGCAGCGTCGGCCTGGGCATGGCGCAAGGCCGCAGCTACCAGTCGGCCACGGCGGGTGGCAGCGTTGGTACCGGACGGGCCGGCGCCAGCGCGTACGCCACTGGCCGGACGGATTCGCGCGGTCGCGTGACGGTCGTTACGCGGGCGGACGACGGTGGCGCGCGGCGGGCGCCGGTTCGGCGTGAGGCCGTGTCGCGGCCGGTGATGCGGCGTTCGCAGCCGGCGGTGCGGGTCTACCGGCCGTAGTGGCGCTGCGTGGGTTGATGAAGCGGAATCACGAAGACGGCGAGTCACCTGATTGCCTGCGTTCTGGAGCGGCGGAAGCCGGCGGACGGGGCAGTCAGGTGACTCGCTGAGGTTTGGGTACACGGTTTGTCTACTGGGGGAGTCGATATAGGTCCGATAAGTATAAGATGGACACCCGTTTGCGGAGACCGGCGTGGCCGGGGCCTGAGCGTGGTCAGGTTGGCTGGGACGCCCGGCTGGAGCGTGGCCGTATCGTCTGCCGATTTCTACGGTTAACCTAATGCGCGCAATGCTGGAAAGGGCCGCAGTCACGTTTGGCCGGGCCATCAGGGAGCCGCAGTCATGCCAGGATGTCACGATTTCTCACGTGTGCGCGCCGCGGTCGGCGGGCTAGTAGCGCTGGTGGTTCTGTCCCTGGCCGGCTGTGACCGGCCGGCGGCGGAAGCGCCGCCCGCCGCGGATGCGGCCGCGCCGGTGGCCGAGCGGGCTGAGCCGGGTGTGCCGGCGCGGCAGCCGGCTCAGCCGTCGGCGGCGTTGCCGTACGTGCCGCCGAAACCGGCGGAGGAAGTGCTGCGGCAGCGGCCCATGCTGGTTGAGATGAAGGTGACGGAGGCGCACCTGGCGGCGCGTGAAGCCGCGGACGATGCGAGCAAGGTGGCCAACCTGGGGGCGCTGTACTACGTCCATGGATTTCCGGCCGAAGCGGCGGACTGTTTCGTTCGCGTGACGGAGCTGCAGCCGGAGATGATGCGGGCCTGGTACTACCTGGGCCTCGCGCGTGAGGCGACGGGTGATACGGGCGGGGCGCTTCGCGCGTATGAGCGGGCGCTGGCGTGCCAGGAGGACTACGCGCCGGTGCAAATGCGCCTGGCGGGGCTGTTGCTGGAGCGCGACGCGCAGCGTGCGGCGGAGCTGTATCGGCGGGTGATCGAACGTTACCCGGCGGAAGCGCGGGGTCACTATGGTCTGGGGCGCGCGTTGGGGATGCAAGGGCGGGTAGATGAGGCGGCGGCCAGTCTGCGCAAGGCGTTTGGGCTGGTGCCGCGCTACGCGGACGCGCAGCGTGCGCTGGCCGAGTTGCTGGAGGGCCAGGGGCGGTCGGCCGAGGCCCGGGTGCACCGTGACCTGGCGGCGGCGGGGGGGGAGCCACCCGAGATGCTTGACACGGAGTTGTTGTCGTTGCGGCGGGTCGGAGCGGATCCGGAGCAGTATTGTGCCGACGCGATCGGTCTGGCCGGGCAGCGGCAGTTCGAGCAGGCCGAGTTCGTATTGGGGCAGGCGCGGCAGCTTCGGGCGGACGAGGCGTTGCTGTGCTCGGCGACCGGTGCCGTGCTGGCGCTGCAGGGGCGGCTGGACGAGGCGGTGGAGGAGTTTCGCCGGGCGTTGGAGGTGAAGCCGGACTTTCGAGGCGGCAAGTCGAACCTGGCCCAGGCGCTGGGTGACCGGGGTGATGTGGCTGAGGCTGAGCGGCTGTTTCGGGAGGTGCTGGCGGCTGATCCGGAAGACTCGCTGAGCTTGCAGCGGTTTGCGGCGCTGATGGCGCGGGTGGGTCGGCCGGGTGAGCCGGTTGCGCTGGTCGAGGCGGCCTTGGCGGCTGACCCGGAGAACGCGGTGCTGCAGTTCGAGCTGGGCCGGGTGCTGCTGGCGCTGGGCCGGAGCGACGAGGCGATTCCGCACTTGCGCGCCGCACTTGAGCGGAAGCCGGATCTTCACCTGGCGCGGCACGCGCTGGGAGTAGCGCTGCACAAGCAGGGCGACATGGAGGGGGCGCGGACGGCGTGGAAAGGGGTGCTGGAGACGAACCCGAAGTTCGAAGAGGCCTGCATATCGCTGGTCGTGCTGGCTCGTCAGCAGGGGGACTCAGTTGAGCTCGAGCGCGTGCTGCGACAGGGCACGCAGCATCTGCCGAACTCGCCGATCCTGGCCAACAGTCTGGGTTGGCTGCTGGCTACGTCGCCGAACGCCGAGCAGCGCGACGGGCAGGAGGCGGTGCAGATGGCGCTGCGGGCCTGCACGCTGACCAACAACAGCAATCACGCGTACGTGGATACGCTGGCGGCCGCACTGGCCGAGGCGGGTCGTTTCGAGGAGGCCGTCAGGGCGGCCAGGCGCGCCATTGACATGGCTTTCAAGGCCGGCGAGATGGATGCGGCCACGAGCTACCGCGCGCGTATGCTGCTTTACCAGGAGAACGAGCCCTACCGGGAGTAGCAGCGGGCGGCCGGTGCGGCGGTGCGGAGTTCGGCGGGGCTGGCCGGCGGGTCCTATACGCCGCGCAGCGTGTGGCCGAGCTTGCGCTTCTTGGCCTCCAAGTAGCGACGGTTGTGCTCGGTCGGCTGGATCTCGATGGGGAGTTGCTCGACCACGTCCAGGCCGTAGATGTGCAGCCGGCTGACCTTTTTGGGGTTGTTCGTGAGGATACGCACGCGCGCGATGCCCAGGTCGCGGAGAATCTGGGCGCCGACGCCGTAGTCGCGCCGGTCGGCGGGGAAGCCGATGGCCTGGTTGGCCTCGACCGTGTCGAGCCCGCCGTCCTGGAGGCGGTAGGCGTGCAGCTTGTTGATCAGGCCGATGCCGCGGCCCTCCTGGCGCAGGTAGACGATCACGCCACGGCCCTGGGCGGCGATGGCTTCCATGGCGGCTTCTAACTGCTGCCCGCACTCGCAGCGCTTGGAGCCGAAGACGTCGCCGGTGAGGCATTCGGAGTGGACGCGGGCCAGAACGGGCTCGTCAATGGCGGGGACGGTGCCGGCGCTGTCGGTCTCGCCGATGCCGCCCATGCAGAGGGCGACGTGTTCGTTGGGGTCGGTCTGGGCGCGATAGCCGATCATGAGCCAGTGGCCGAACTCGTTGCTGAACGGGACGGTCTCGACGCGTTCGACGAGCCGTTCGCGCTGCATGCGGAACTCGATGAGGTCGGCGATGGTGCACATCTTGATGTGGTGGGCGCGGCTGAACTCGGTGAGTTGGGGCAGGCGCGCCATGGTGCCGTCTTCGTTGAGGATCTCGATGATGGCGGCGCCCGGCATCAGGCCGGCCAGCCGGCACAAATCGACCGAGCCCTCGGTTTGACCGGCGCGGACCAACACGCCGCCGTCGCAGGCGATCAGCGGGTTGACGTGGCCGGGGCGCACGAAATCCTCGGGCACGGCCTCCTCGGCGACGGTATGACGAATGGTCATGGCGCGATCCCAGGCGGAGACGCCGGTCGTGACGCCCAGGTGCGCGGCGCCGTCGATCGTGACGGTGAAGGCGGTGCCGAGGCGGGTGTTGTTGACCGCGACCTGGGGGTGCAGGTTCAGGCGTTCGCAGCGGCTGCGGGTCAGCGGCACGCACAGGGTCCCGCGGCCGTGGCGCAGCATGAAGTTGACGATTTCGGGTGTGAGGGCCTGGGCGGGGCAAACCAGGTCGCCCTCGTTCTCGCGTTCCTCATCGTCAACGAGGATGATCAGGCGGCCGGCGCGCAGCTCGTCCAGGATTTCGTCAATAGGGCTGAACGGGCCGTGCGGGCCGACGGCTGAACCGGGCGTGGTCATGGACGTTCCTCTACTCTGTCAACATCACCATCAGGCCGTTCTGCGCGTGCATGCGGTTCTCGGCCTGGTCGAAGATGGCCGAGTTCGGCGTGCGCGAGGTGGCGTAGTCGATCTCCTCGCCATAGTGGGCCGGCAGGCAGTGCAGGATGACGGCGTCCGGCCGGGCACATGCCATGATAGCGGCGTTGATCTGAAAACCCTCAAACTTGGCGCGGCGGTCGGCGGCCTCGTCCTCCTGGCCCATCGAGGCCCAGACGTCCGTATACAACACGTCGGAGTTGCGGGCCCCTGCGCGGGGGTCGTTCACGACGCGGATGGTCGCCCCGGTCTCCCGGCCGATGGCCTGGGATTCCTGGAGTACCTGGGTCTGCGGCTCGAAGCCGGGCGGCGTGACGATCGTCATGTTCATGCCGACGCGGGCGGCGCCGTACATGAGCGAGTGGGCGACATTGTTGCCGTCGCCGATGTAGGTGGCGGAAAGCCCTTTGAGCGTACCTTTGCGCTCCTTGATCGTGAGCAGATCCGCCAGAATCTGACAGGGGTGCTCGAAATCGCTCAGGCCGTTGATTACGGGGACGGTGGCATGGCGGGCGAGGTCCACGACGATGTCGTGCCCGAACACGCGGGCCATGATGATATCGACGTAGCGCGACAGGACGATGGCGATGTCCTCGGTGGTCTCGCGCTGGCCGAGCTTGATGTCCGAGGGGGCGAGGTAGATGGCGTGGCCGCCGAGCAGGGTCATGCCGGCCTCGAACGAGACGCGCGTGCGCAGCGAGGGTTTCTGGAAGATCATCCCGAGTGTCTTGCCGGCCAGCGGGGCGGCTCGAAACGTGGCGGTTCGGTCGCGTTTGAGTTGGGCGGCCCGCTCCAGGAGGGCCAGGATTTCCTCTCCGGTCAAGTCCTTCATCGACAGCAGGTTTCGTCCGCGCAGATTCACAGCCATTGCTCTCCACTCCGGTCGTGGGTTCAGACCATGCACTAGTCATCCTGGGGCGATCCGCAACGACCCGGATCGGTCGCCAACGGACCACGGCGCTTAGTATACAGCGCCGGCGCCCGGACGCACGCGCGGAGGCGGATTTCGGGGTGGCTGGGCCGGCGGAACCGTGGCGCCCGGGTGAGTCAGGGCCGGGCGGCCTGGTCGGGGTTGCGCTGCCGCAGTTCTTCCAGCACGGCGGGCAGCTTGTCGTCGAGGAGCTGCTCGAACTCTGGCGGCAGGTTGTCCTCGTAGAACGGGAAATCGACGGTGGTTCCGTCCGTGCCCACGGGTATCCGCAGGACGGCGACAACCCGGACCGCGGCCGCGCGCGGCGGCAGGGGGGTCTCGTCGGAGCCGATCAGCACGCCATAGTCCATGACCTGGAAGCAGGTGCCCGTGGCGCCGCAGATGCGCTCCAGCGTTTGCAGGACGGTGGTGTTGTGGTGGACGAGGTCCACGGAGCGCTCAGCGGCCTGGATGCGATCGAGCACGCCGCCCTCGAACAGGACGGTGGTGCCGACGCGTCGGCCCAGGTCGATCAGGACGTCGTCGAGGCGCATGCCGCGGTAGTCGAGCGAGACCGGCCGTTCGAGGCGCAGCCAGACGTCCTCGGTTCGGCTGTAGATCAGGATGATGTCGTCATGCGGCCGCCAGTACCAGGAGAGCATCTGCGTGGCGATTTCGAGCTGGCGCAGGGCGTTGGGCTCGCGTACCTGGCGCAGGGTCTCTTCAAGCGTTTCCTGCGGTTTGGGGCCGTATACGTTGCGGAACTGCACGGCGCGGGTGTCCTCGTCCAGTTCGGACCACTGGTTGGCCGCGAGCTTCTGGAGGAGCTGCACTTCGGCTATGCGCAGACGGCGGCCCAGGCGGTCCAGCACCGGAGCGGGTTCGATGACCAGGCGGTCGCCCTCGACGCGCATGGCCAGACCGAGCCCGTCCAGCAGGTGCTGCAGGCCCTCGCGCAGCGTCACGCCGGCGAGCGTGATTGAAACGCGCGTGCGTTCGCCGTAGGGCATCAGACCGGCCGTCTGCGGGTCGAGCGCGAAGCGCAGGCCGGTGCGTTCGCTCAACTCCGTCAGGGCGGTCCGCAACGGCGTCTGCTCAATCCGCACGTCTGTCAGGCGCTGATCGAGGGCTTCCTCGACCAGGTCTTGAAGCTCGTGGGCCGGCGCGGGCGCGGTGGCCCAGGCAGCCAGCGCCAGCATGGTGATGATCGCGCGCCTGGCGCGGTTCACTCCGATGTTCTGCATAGCCTGCACCTTGAGGCGAGCCTTACCAGCCGGCGGACGCCATCGTCACCGTCGGTCCAGGCGGCTCCAGCATGAAGTAGATCTCCGGGGCGGACGTGTGGGCCGGCCGAACTTCGACCGGTTCGGAAAGGGCGAGAAGCGGGACGTCCGGGTCGGCGTCGGCACAAACGGTAATCTCCATGACGCGCGTCGTCGGCTCGTGGGTCACGCCCGCGGGCGGCAGCACGACGAACTGGACCAGCGCCGGCGCGGGCGCCGGTTGCAGCGTGGGGTCGGGAACCGTTGGCAGGCCAACGTAGAGCAGCAGGACGGCCGCCGCGGCCAGCAAGCCGGCGACGGCGCCGGTGCGCCAGCGCCGCAGCCGGAGCGGCGCGGACCGTTGCGACCGGTCCCATACAGACTGCGAAACGCGGGCGTGGAAGGCCGGCCAATTCACGCGCGACTCGACCTCGGGCAACAGGGCGCGTAACCGTCCGTCCAGCAAGTCGGCGGACTTGTCGGCGGCGGCGCACTGGTCGATGCGCGCGCTGATGCGGGTGTGCAGGGCGTCCCAGTTGACGGCCGGCGGGCGGGCGGCCCGCTCGATCAAGGCGGCGACTCGGACGTATTCGTCACGTAGCCGCGCGCTGCGCGGATCGCGCGCGCACTCGGCGGCCACCGCGGCCTGCAAATCGGCCCGCTGCGGCTCATCGAGCCAGGCATTGACGAGTTGTTCGAACTGCTCGGACACCACGTTACCTGATCCGTTCAAAGGTACTCACTCAGGCTGGTCTTCAGGCGTTTGCGCGCCTGGAAGACATGCCACTTAACCGCCTCGACGCTGCAACCCATGATCTGGGCAACCTCTTTCTGCGGCAATTGCTCGATGCTGAACAGGACGAGCGCGGTGCGTTGCAGGTCGGGCAATTCCGTAATCGCCGCCTGGACCACCTCGGCCAAATCCGCGGCCGCCGTCCGGGCCCCGGGCTGTTCGTCCGAGTAGGCCGGGGCGGCGACCTGCTCGGCGCGCGGCCACTCGCCGTCGCGCAAGCAGTCTTCGAAGGACAGCTTGCGTGCGCCGGACCCGCGGGCCCGGCGGAAGTTGAGCGAGAGGTTGGTCACAATGCGCAGCAGCCACGACCCAAACCGTCCTTCGTCCTCAAGAGTATCGAGGTTCTGAAACGCCCGTACGAATGCCTCCTGGCACACTTCCAGGGCGTCGTGCAGGTTGCCGAGCAGCCGACAGGCGACCGACGTTGCCCGGCGCTGGTAACGCTCGATCAACTCGTCGAACGCGTCGCGATGTCCGGCCAGCGTGTGCCGGACGAGATCATCATCGCTCGGCGGCGTATTGCTCGAGCGTCGCCACTCCACTCATTCACCTGCTCTACAGAGGTTGGACACGGTTTGGGGTCCGACGTTTGGTCCTGGTCGGGGTCTGCGGGGCCCGCAGCGACCGGCTCCGCGTGGTCCTATAACAACAACCTTGGCAAATCATCCGTGGTGTCGCGCGGGTGTTGCCGAGAGGTTTCCGATTGTCTGTTCATTTGGGCTCTGCGAGGGGCTCGTTGCTGACGGCTGTCGCCGTTTGAGGTATCTGGACCAGAGCTGGCCGGCGGCCGGCTCGCAGGGCCGGTATCAGGACGGTGAAGACTGTGCCGCCGTCGGGCCGCGGTTCGACGGATAGCGAGCCTTGGTGGGCGTCAACGATGCGGGCGGCGATGGGCAGCCCCAGGCCGGTGCCTTTGCCGACGGTCTTGGTGGTGTAGAACGGCTCGAAGATGTGCGGGAGGACGTCCGGGGGGATGCCGCCGCCGGTGTCCGCCACGTCCACCCGGATGGTCTGGGCGCCCTGGGACTGGTCGCTATCAGCGGCGGTGGTGGTTTGCCGGCGGATCCGCAGGATGAGTTCGCCGCCGTCGGGCATGCTGTCAACCGCGTTCAGCATCAGATTGACGAAGACCTGCTCGAGGAGCAGCGCGTCGGCCATTACGCGATCGTCCTGCGTCTGGTAGTCGCGCACCAAGCGGACTGCACGGGACTCGATGCGGCGTGCCACGGCCGTAATGGCGGCTTCCAGGGCGTCGGCGACCCGTGTTTCGGCCGGGCGGATGACGTGTTCGCGCGCCAGCGTAAGCAGGCGTCGGACGATGAGGTCGATGCGGGCCAGTCCGCTGTCGATGAGGTCCAGCATCTGGCGGGTACGTTCGTGGTCTCCCGTGGATCGTCGCAGGATACGGGTGCAGCTCTGAATCCCGTCGAGGGGATTGTTGACCTCGTGGGCGACGCTGGCCGCCAGTTCGCCGAGGAGGGCAAGGCGTTCGGTTCGGCGGAGCTGCTCCTGGAGGCGTTTTTCCTCCTTGGTGGACTCCTCCAGGCGTGTGGCGAGGAGGTTGATGGCGGAGGCGAGCTTGTACAGGTCTTCGCCGGGGCTGGTGGGCAGGGTAGCCGTTGGGCGGCCGTGGCCGATGTCGTCGGCGACGCGCCGGAGGCGTCCGACCGTGCTGCGCAGCCAGCGACGGGCCAGGCGCTCGCAGATCCATACGACGATCATGACGCCGGCCATGCAGATAGCGATGGCGCGCCAGGCATCGGGCTGGACGAACCAGGCGATCACACCGCTCAGGACGATGCCCAGTTGGAGCAGGAGGAACAGCGTGTGGCGGAAGCCGCGCAGCATGATGTGTGATTATCGCCGCCGCAGGCGCCGCGACAACGGGGTTACCGCTATTCGGACGCTCAGGGCGGCGTTTGCGCAGCGCCGCGGATGGTCGTTACGCGTTCTATCCCGGCTGGCGCATGCGGCGCCGGCCATGACAGATGCCGGCCAGCGAGAGCGCCAACATCAGCGTCGCAGTCGCGGGGCACAGGCCGGTGATCGGCACGGCCGGGGCGTCGGCACCGGTGTCGTCCGTGTCGTCGCCGGTAATGTCGGCGACGCTACGGCTGGGTTGATCCGCGGCGTCGGGGAACTCGAAACCGGATAAGCGACCGTCCAGTCCGTCCGCAAGACCTCCGAGGATGGCAACACAATCGCATTCGGCTTCCAGTTCCGGCGCGATCGCGCCGTCGGCCACGGCTATCAGGCAGCGCATCAGGCACGAAGCGGGCGGTTCAGGTCGGCCGGCCGGCTCGTCGCAGGCGTCGCCGATGCCGTTGTTGTCGCTGTCGGCCTGGTCGGGATTGAACACATCGGGGCAGTTGTCACAGTCGTCGGTGATTCCGTCGCCGTCGCTGTCGAGTTCGCACTCGTCGGGGATGCCGTTCTGGTTGCAGTCCTCACTTAACCCCGAGGCGACGTCGTACTCGTCGGGGATGCCGTTCTCGTTGCAGTCCGCGCTGAAGCCCGAGGCGATGTCGCATTCGTCAGGGATGCCGTTCTGGTTGCAGTCGGGAGCGAGGCCTTGCAGGATTTCCCAGCAGTCGGGGATGCCGTTCTCGTTGCAGTCGGTCTCGCACTCGTCGGGGATGCCGTTGTCATTGACGTCGAGGCTGGTCCCGTCGGCGATGTCGCATTCGTCAGGGATGCCGTTCTGGTTGCAGTCGGGAGCGAGGCCTTGCAGGATTTCCCAGCAGTCGGGGATGCCGTTCTCGTTGCAGTCGGTCTCGCACTCGTCGGGGATGCCGTTGTCATTGACGTCGAGGCTGGTCCCGTCGGCGATGTCGCATTCGTCAGGGATGCCGTTCTGGTTGCAGTCGGGAGCGAGGCCTTGCAGGATTTCCCAGCAGTCGGGGATGCCGTTCTCGTTGCAGTCGGTCTCGCACTCGTCGGGGATGCCGTTGCCGTTGATGTCGGCGCTGGTGCCTGCGGCGATGTCGCATTCGTCGGGGATGCCGTTCTGGTTGCAGTCGTCGCTAAGGCCCAAAGCGATGTCGCACTCGTCGGGGATGCCGTTCTCGTTGCAGTCATCGCTGAAGCCCGTAGCGATATCGCACTCGTCGGGAATGCCGTTGTCGTTGCAGTCCTGGCTGAAGCCCGAGGCGATGTCGATTTCGTCCGGGATGCCGTTCTCGTTGCAGTCGTCGAAGGCGAGCTCATCGGCGCCGATGTCGATGCGGCCGTTGGCGATGCGGTCTTCGCCGTCGATGTCGGTCTCGCCCTCGTAGGGTTCGTATTCAGGGTTGCCGGCGTTGAGGCAGGGTGACGCGATGGTGATGTGGTAGTCACTGCCGGGGGCAACGAAGAGCGGGTCGTCGCCGATGTTGCCGCTACCGGGGACGGAGCCGTCCCAGCCCTGGACGCAGGAGTAGCTGATGGCATCGAGGGTGCCGAAAAACTGGGCCTCGCGGGGTGAGCCGATGCTGCTCACGTTGCCCCAGAAGATGCAGCCGTCGAGGTACGGGCCGCCCTCACCGACCGCGAACAGGCCGCCGGCGTAGCCGGGGCTGGCGCCGGCGGGACCGGGGCCGGCCTGGCCGGCAGCGTTGTCGGCAATGGTGCAGCTCTGCAGTACGATGGGAGACTCTGAGGCCCAAATACCGCCGCCCGAGCCGCCCGCTCCGCCGGGGCACTCCACCTCGTCTTCGGTGACGCCGGCGCCGCCATTGCCGGCGATGTTGCCGGCGATGAGGCAACTGGTGAGCATTGCCCAGGACTCGTCGAAGTAAAGGCCGGCGCCGCTGCCGCCGGATGCGCCGGGGCTGCACTCGCCGGGTTCGTAGTCGCAGAAGCCGCCGGCGCCGCCGTGGCCGGTGGTGTTATTGACGATGGTGCAGTTCATCAACTGGGCATCGGAGTAGGTGAAATATAGTCCGGCGCCGCTGCCGCCGGCGGTGCCCGGCCAGGCGATATCCCAGCATTCGCCGGCGGCGCCGTTGCCGGTGTGGTTGTCGCGGAAGATGCAGTTCTGCAGCACCACATCGGCGTACTCGGAGTACAGCCCGGCCCCGTTGCCGCCCGTGTGATACAGACCGGCGAGCTTATCCGTGATACCGGCGGCTGTGTGGTTATTCTCGATTATGCAGTTGACGAAGGTGGCGGCACTGAACTCCACGTAGATGCCGGCGCCGTTCATCCCGAACGGCCCGTCCATGAGGTAGCCGGTATAGCCGCCGGTGATGGTGACGCCATCGATCAGCGGGGAACTCTCGGAGCCGCAGTAAACGACGTGATACGTGTTATCCTCCCGCGCGGGCGTGTTGATCTCGCCGCTCAGGATGGTGGGGTATAGCTCGATGTCGCGGATGTCAGGATCAGGGGCGCCAAAGCCGGCGTAGCCGCCGAACAGGGAGACCGAGTCCAGAAAGGCGAAGGACTCCTCGCGGAAGCCTGAGCCGGTCGGGAACTTGGAGTCGCGGTCCGGGTAGTAGGTGCCCTGGGCGACCAGGATGGTGTCACCGTGTTCGGCGAAGAGCAGCGCCTCGCTGAGGAAGGTGAACGGGGAGTCCCAACTGTCGCCGCTGCCGCTAGGGGGGGCGTCGTCGTCGACGTACCAGACATTCGCGTTTTGCGCCATGGCGGGCGCGGCCAGGATCAGAAGCGCGACGAGGCCGCCGAGGACGCTGCAGATTAGGTGGCGCGGGTTCATGACTTGTTCCTTGCGAATAGGCCGAACCGACACAGAAAGTGCCCCGAGGGAACTCGAAACCACAAGCATTCTATGTCAGCATATCCCGGAGCAGCACGAGATTCAACGATTTGGCCTGGCGGTCTGGCGGCGGTTGGCACTCGCCGATGGTGTGGGCTTGATGCCGTTGGCGGAGGTCTCATAAGAGCACCCGCGGGGCTGGCTGGACCCGTGTCGGTCGCGGGCGGGTTTGCAGAGGCGGATGGCGACACGTGGAGGCGGAAGGCGGCAGAAGCGGCACTCGGGGGGGGGCGACGGGCACGCCGGTGAGATGATATAACTGTCACCCGGAGCCCGGTGGCGGGCGTTACTGAAGGCGAGGAGCAGACCGTGAAGCAGGATAGCCGGACTACGCGTCGGACGTTTTTGCGGGATACGATGGCAGTGGCGGGGGCGACTTTGGCGGCCGGTCTGCCGGGCTGCGCGTCGCCGAAGAGGCAGGCGGCGCCGGTGGTGGGGCGGCGGCTGGAGAAGCTGCGGGTGGCGTTCATCGGGACGGGCGGGATGGGGCGCGCTCATATTGAGTCCGTGCTGGACCTGCCCGTCGTCTGCCCGTGCTACTGTGACGTGGACACGCAGCGCATGGCGGAGGCCGTTGAGCACTTCCCCGGGGCCCGGGCGTACCAGGACTACCGCCGCATGTTCGATGCGCAGCACGCGGACTTCGACGCCGTGATGGTGGCGACGCCGGATCATCACCACTATCCGGCGACGATGATCGCCATGCAGCTTGGCAAGCACGTTTATACGCAGAAGCCGCTGACGCACACGCCGTGGGAGGCCCGGCAACTGACGGAGGCGGCCCGCAAGTACCAGGTGGCCACGCAAATGGGCAACCAGGGTCATGCGGGTGAGGGCTGGCGGTTGGTGTACGAGTGGGTGCACAGCGGGGCGGTGGGCGACATCGTCGCGACGCATACGTGGACGGACCGGCCGATCTGGCCGCAGGGCATGGAGCGGCCGGAGGGCGAGGATGCGGTGCCGGCAAACCTGGACTGGGATGCCTGGCTGGGGCCGGCGCCGCTACGGCCGTACAAGGCGGATGTTTATCACCCGTTCCGCTGGCGCGGCTGGCTGGATTTCGGGGCCGGGGCGCTGGGCGACATGGCCTGTCATACGATGGACGGGGTGTTCGCGGTGCTGAATCCGGGCTGGCCGACGGCAGTGGAGCCGGTGGCGTCCATGCCGGTGACGGCCGAGGCGTTTCCCGGTGCGGCGATGATCAAGTGGGAGTTCCCGGCGCGGGGTCGGCGGCGGGCGTTCACGTCGTACTGGTATGACGGCGGGCTGCGGCCGCCGCTGCCGCCGGAGTTGGAGCCGGGTCGGCGGCTGCCGGGCACGGGCAACCTATTCGTGGGCACCAAGGGGAAGATGCTGATCTCCGGTGACTATCTGGAAAGCCCGCGGTTGATACCGGAGTCGCGCATGCGCGACATTGGCCGTCCGCTGCAGATGCTCGAGCGTTCGCCCGGGCAGGTCGCGGAGTGGGTGCTGGCGGCGATGGGCGAGCGGCCGCTGGACTACGCGCAGTCGAACTTCGGCTATTCGGGACCGTTCACCGAGGCAGTCCTGCTCGGGAATCTGGCGCTGCGGATTGGGCGGCGGCTGGAATGGGACGGCGCGAACATGCGCGTCACGAATGTGCCGGAGGCCAACGCGCTGCTGACCAAGGAGTACCGCGAGGGGTGGCGCTTCGGCGTGTAGGAGTAAATGCTGGATCACTACTCGTCCGAGGCGTGCAGTTCGTGCAGCACTTCGCTGCGACACTTCTTCAGCGTGGCGCCGAGGGTGACGAGCGTCTGCTCAGCCGAGGTGCCCTTCTCACGCAGCAGGCCGAGCAGCAGGTGTTCACTGCCGATCTTCACGGACTCGAGCTGCTTGGCCTCCTCGATGGCCATCTCGATGACGCGGCGGTAGTTCGGCGAGCCGGGCAGCCGCCCGAAGACCCAGGTGTCTTCCTTGGCGCGCTGGATGATCTCGTCGAGCGTCTGGCGCGCACGCTTCTCCGTCACGCCGAGCTTCTTCAGGACGCGCGCCCCGATGCCGCCGTTGTGCCGCAGGATGGCGAGTAGGATGTGCTCGGTACCGACGTACTCCAGCTCGAACTCATGGGCGATGTCGTTGGCCAGATCGACAATCGTGCGGGCGTCGGCGTCCAGATGTTGGTGCGGCATGTCGCGGTCCTTCGATCAAAGCCAGTAGCGGCTGAGCCATTTATAACCTAGCGACAACACGGCGACAAGAACGGTGAAGATCAGCGTGATCTTGAGCAGTCGCAACCGGTGCCGCAACTCCCGATCACGCAATTCCGCCAACTGCTCATGCAGGCGCGTCATCTTGCCGTCGATGCGGTGCTCGATGTGGTCGAGCTTGGCATCGACCCGGGCCTCGATCTCGTCCAGTTTGGCCGCTATGTAGCCGTCGGCCGCGCCGCGCAGGTGTTCGGTCACGTTGTGCAGCACGTTGACCCGCCAGGCCGGCTGCTCCACGCCTGCTTCGGCCTGGTCGCGACCGGGTGGAGCGTCCGGGCGCGGTTCGGGCTCATCCTGCCACTGGCCGAGTGTGACGGCCAGCAGGTCACGCCCCAGGCGGCCGATATGGCGCGCCGCCCCCCGGACAAAGGCGCGGGTTTTGCGCCCACGGCGCTGCTGCCCCGGCTGGTCAGGTCGGTCAGACGACCCGCGGGCGTTCGTCGGCGACGGCTGATCCGGCGGTGTGGTTCCTGACATGCGTCCCTCAATCCGGCAACAGCCGGTGCAGCCACCATAGCGTGAGCAGGGCGGCGAGCCAGAACGTGATTTGAGCCAGCTCGCCGGCCAGCGGGCGCAGCCGGAAGCTCACGAGCTGGTAGCCCAGGTAGGCGCGCAGCAGGCGGCGCCGCGGGTCATCGCCGCGCAGCAGCACGGCCATGCGCCAGGCGGTGCTGGCCAGCGCCAGGCAGGTATATACCAGCAGTGCGGCAAACAGCGTCGTCCGAAACACGATGAAGGGGTCGGCGGTGAACATGGCGCGCGGTTATCCGGCCGGTTCGCCGGGGAGTCCCTCGAACAGGGCGGACCCGACGCGGACCAGTGTGGCGCCCTCCTCAACGGCCACGCCGTAGTCCTGGCTCATGCCCATGGACAGCTCGGTGCAGTCCGGCTCGAGCGTGCCGCTGCCGCGCAGGCGCTGCGACAGGTCGCGCAGCCGGGCGAAGTGCGGGCGGGCATGCTCGGGATCAGGGTCGAACGGCGCCATTGTCATCAGCCCGCGCAGCCGCAAGTGTGACAGCGGCCGCAGGGACTCCAGCAGCGCCGGCAGGTCGGCCGGAGTTACGCCGAACTTGCTCTGCTCGCCCGATACGTTGACCTCGATCAGTCCTTCGACCGGGGCGTCGAGGGCCGCGGCGACCTTGTCGAGCTCGGCCGCCAGCCGCAGGGAGTCGATCGAGTGGATTATGCGGACGTGCGGCAGGACGGCCCGAACCTTGTTGCGCTGGAGGTGGCCGATCATGTGCCAGCGGGGACTGGTCACGGCGGACGCCGCCGGGGTACCCCAGCGGAAGTCGGGCGCGAAGTCGTCGAAGCGGGTCCCCAGGGCGGCGGCCCGCGCCACGAGCTGCTGCACGCGGTTCTCGCCGATTTCGCCGACGCCCATTGCCAGCAGGGCCCGGACGACCGACAGGTCGACGTACTTGGTGACGGCCACCAGTCGCACCCGGTCCGGAGGGCGTCCGGCGCGCTGACAGGCGGCGTCTACGACCTCCCGGACGCGTTGCAGGTTAGTTCGCAAGGGCTCCAGGTGTTCGCGGTCCGCCACGGTCATTCATCCTGCGAGAATCTGCGCCGCAGCACTCTGGTCCGATGGAGTCGGCGCGGCAGTCATTCTATACTGTGCCGACATGTTCGACACGACGTTTATCTGGCCGCTGCTGCGCAGCCTGACAACCGACCCGCCGCTGGTCGTGATTGTCGAGCTCGTGCTCATCGGTCTTTCGGTCAACTGGTGCGCAAGCGTATTGCACGGCACGCGCGGCACGCGGCCGCTGCGGGGTCTCTTGACCGTCCTGGTCGTGGCGGCCCTGGTGGTGAACGTCCTCGCCCAGCGCTCCGGCTGGGAACGCCTGTCACTGTTGTACGGCTACTTCCTGTTCGGCCTGGCCTTCGTGGCCCTGGTGGCGTTTCAGCCCGAGTTGCGGCGGGCGGTTATCCGCGCCGGCGATGTGCGCTTCCTGCGGCGTGGCACACCGCAGTCGCGGGTCATTCGCGCCCTGGTACAGGCCGCCCGTTACCTCGCGCGCAATCGCTATGGCGGACTGATTGCCATTCAGCGGGCGGTTGACCTGAGCGGCTGGGCCGAGAAGGGCACAATCCTGAACGCGGACGTCTCCGCCAATCTGTTGAGCTCGATATTCTTTCCAAATAACCCGCTCCACGACCTCGGCGTGATCATCTCCGGCAAGCGCGTTCTGGCTGCCAATTGTCAGTTCCCGGCGGCCGAGAGTGACGAGGTGGACGCGCCGGTCGGCAGCCGACACCTGGCCGCGGTCGGGATGAGCTACGAGTCCGACGCTTTGGTCCTGGTTGTCTCCGAGGAGACGGGCACTATCTCGCTGGCCGACAACGGCAAGCTCACGCGTTTCCTCTCCCTGGACGATCTGGCGGACGAGCTGACGGCGCGGCTCAGCGGGCAGGCGCGCAAGTCGCCCGGCGAGGGGGGGGCGGGCCTGCCGCCCCTGCGGCATTTCTGGGGGTTTGCCCGGCGTGCCCTGGTCGTCGTCCCGCTCACGCTGATTGTGTGGATGGTGGCCAACCAGGCCAGCCAGGCGGAGATCGACGGCGTGGACGTGGAGCTCACATTGCGTCTCAACGTCCCCGGCCAGATCGTGGACGTGGTACTGCCACCGGACCGACGCTTCAAGGCCAAATTCCAGGGCTCAACCCGCGCAATCGAGCAACTGCGCGAGCGCACCCGCAACCGCCCGTTGCGTGTGGACTGGGCCCTGTCAGAGAGTGACTTGGCCGGTCCGCGCCGCCGGCGCGCGCTTGAGTTGCTTAACGATCTGCCGGATGTCGGTCGGCTGCGCGTCTTGGCCGTTGACGTTCGGCCGCAGGAAATGACTTTTGAGGTGGATGAGCTGGTGACCGCCACCATGGGCGTGGGATTGGACACTGGCGCGGTTAGCGTGGCGAACGAGCGCTTCGAGCCTGCCCAGGTGCGTGTGACCATGCGGGGCCGGCACCTGGATGCGCAGGTCGGTGGCCTGCCGCGATCGCAATGGATCTTGGTTCTACCATTGGCGGAGCGGCTGCGTGGCGTGCTGCCGGGGGATGAAGTGGCGGACGCATTTCCGGTTCCGGACGAAGTCGGCGGGTTCCCCATCGTAAGTAAGGATCCCAGGGATGTTTACGTCTCGTTCGTCGTCGCCGGTCAAAGGGTCACCGCCTCGCTGGCCCAGATTCCGGTTTACCTGTTCGTCAGCCCGGAACTGGTTGAGGCGTATGAAGTCGAGCGCGTTGATCCACAGGAGTGGCTGATCGAGGTGGAGGTGGAAGGAGAGGCTGACTTGGTTAACGCCTTGCGGGCGGGGGACTTGCGCGCCTACGTGGCGGTCACTAGTGATCAACTGACAGCCGCCCCGGTGCTTCGCGTTGAAGTCCAGTTCGATACGCCGCCCGGCATCAGGGTAGTCAGCAAGAGACCTCTCGTTCAACTGCAAGTGCACCGCCGGGAGGGGCGCTCGCCGTAATGCCCAGGCCGACCGCCCACAAGTCGCCGGAGATTCTGCTGCTCGACGATTGCCTCGTGGTGATCGACAAGCCGGCGGGCGTGCCGTCGGTTCCGGGCCACGGGGCCGGTCCTTCGATCATCGATCTGCTGCGCCGCAGTCCTGGTTTCGCCCCGGATGAGCCGTTGCGGGTGGTGCACCGGCTGGACAAGGACGCGACCGGCGTGCTGGTTTACGCCCGGACGCTGGAGGGGCAGCGCGGCATGGTGGCCCAGTTCATGGAACGGCGGGTGGAGAAGGTCTACTGGGCCCTGGTGAGGGGGTACGTTTCGGAAGATGGTGAGGTCGATTTGCCGCTGCGGTTTCATCCGCGCAAGAACCGGGTGGTCGTTTCCACGCAGCGGGGGCAGGCGGCGTTGACACGCTATCGTGTGGAGCGGCGGGTGGCCGGCCACACTCTGCTGGAATGCCGCCCCGTGACCGGGCGGACGCACCAGATCCGGGCGCATCTGGCCGCGATCGGCTTCCCGCTGAGCGTGGACCCGCTCTACGGCGGCAGCCAGGCGCTCCTGTTGTCACATTACAAGTCAGACTATAAGGTAAACCGGCGTGGCGAAGAGCGGCCGCTGATCGACCGCCTGACGCTGCACGCGGCCCGGATCGTCTTCGCGCACCCGTGCACGGGGGTGCCGGTGGAAGTGGCAGCGCCGTTGCCGAAGGATTTCCGGGCGACTTTGATGCAACTGGGCCGGTTGGTTTGACGGCAATCGGGCGGACCCGGGGGCCGTTCCTGGAAACGGAACTCGGTGCCGATAGTGTAGAATGCCGGCTGATCGGGGCTCATGACGCGGGCTGGGTTTGGTGCGCGTCAGGAGCAGCGGTCGCGAGATCATGATGGATACCGTTCCGAACGAACCACGCACGCGGCCGACGGGCGCCAAGCCGGCGGATGCGCCTCGGCGGGAATCTGGCGCGCCGGAGCGGCAGAACCCCAATGCGCGCCTTATCTCGCGGCCCGAGGACGTGCACGGGTTGATTGCCGACATTCGTAGTCGCATGGCGGATCTGGCGGCCCGCGAGCTGGCCTTGCGCAAACGCGAGGTCCTGGCGGATCAGCAGTATCGCCAGTTGCAGCAGCAGGCTGAGCAGGCGGCGCAGCGCGCCTGGGTGCAGACGCAGGACCGGTTGAGCCAGCGCAGCAGCGAACTCGATGCCCAGTCGGTCGAATTGACGACGTGGGCCGGGCGGCTTCGGGAGCTCGAGAACCGGGTCGGTGAACGGCAGACCGGGCTCGAGCAAATGCAGCAGCGCATCCTTGAGCAGGCCGAGCGCGTGCGGCGGCGCAGTGAGGCCATGCGCGCGGCCCGGCAGAAGGAGCAACAGACCGTGCGGCGGCGCATCGAAGTGGTGCGCGAGCGCGAGCAGGACTTGCAGCGACGCATTGCCCGGGCGCACGAAGACATCGTGCGGCAGCGCCATGAATTGGAGCAGAAGCGCGGCTCGATTCAGGAGCGCCTGGCAGCGCTGGAAGCCCGCGAGAACGAGTTGCAGGTGCGCGAGGGGCGGCTCGAGGCGGATGTCACGCGCTTGCAGCAGCGCGCGGATGAGTTCAGCGCGTTGCAGACGCAGGTGCAAGGCGAACGCGCCGAGGCGGCCGCCCTGCGCCAGGAGTTGGAGGAGGCCGCGCGGAATCTGGAGGCGCAACGCCGCCAGTTCGCCGACAAGCAGCGTGACCTCTATGCGCGCTGGCGCAATGATCAGCAGCAGCAGCACGACCAGACCCGCCAGGCGGACGAATTGGAGGCGCGGCGCCGGGCTTTGGAGGAGCGCGAGGCGCAGTGCGCCCAGCGCCAGCAGCGCCTGGAGAACTACGATGAGCAACTGCGCGCCCGCAGCACTTCGTTGGAGAACGAGTTCCGCCGCCTGAGCGAGCGGGAAGCCGAGCTCAACGAGCGGGGCGACAAGCTCACCGCGCTGACGGAGCGGAGCGAACGGGCCCTGGATGAGTCCGAGCAGCGCCGCGAGGAAGCCTATGCGCTGCGCGAGCAGGCCGAGGCGCGCGACGCAGCAAGCCGCCAGGCGCAGTTGGCGATCGAACTCGAGCGCGAGGAGTTGACGCGGCAGCAGGCGGCGTTGACGGAGCTACAGGGCGAGTTGGACACCTTGCACATCCGCCGGGAGGGCGAGTTCGAGGAGGTGCGCCAGGGCTTGGTGGTGCAGGCCGAGGAGCTGCGCCGCGCGCAGCGCTCCATTCTGGTGCGGCCGCGGCGCTGGTGGTTGCGCAGCACGGCGCTGGCAATCGTGCTGGCGGCCGGCGCGGCGCTGGGCTGGCTGCATCTGCAGCGCCCGACCTACAGCGCTCATGCCACCTTGCGCGTCATTGCCGACGAGGGCAGCCGCGCTGAGGTCACGCTGTTGCACCAAGCCCGATTGAATTCGCCGGCGCTCGTGGCGGAGATGCTTCGCGAGCCGGAACTCACGCGCGTGTGGCAGAGCTCGCAGCGCGAGGGCCGGGCACGTGTCACGGCTGACACCGACGCGGGCATGCTGCTGGTCACGGTGGCGGGTGTGGATGCCGCGGCGGCTGAGCATCTGGCGCGGACGGTGGCCGAGCGCTATTCTGAGCAGGCTGCGGACTGGCCGGTAGAGCCGGCGGCCGCCGCCGCGCTCGAGCGACTGACGGCTGAACGCAAGGAGTTGGCGGACGAACTCCGCCGCTGGCAGCAGCAGCAGGCCGAGCGGCAACAACGCCTGGCCACGCTGGCGGAGGCGCCCAGCCGGGACGAAGTCCAGGCCGCGGTGGCCCGGCTGCGCGCCGCTTACGATCAGGCCGGCGGGCAACTTGCTGAGGGTCGCGCCCGACTGGCCGGTCTGGAAAGCGGTCCGGCCCCGCGCGGTACCGTCTTGCCGGACGAGTTTGAACAGGCCTTGCGGGCGGACGAGATGTACCAGGCCGACGTGCAGGAAGCGCGGGCCGCGACAACGGAGTACCGCAGCGAAGTGGCCGTCGCGCTGTTGCTGATGGTCGATCCGCTGCGCCAGTTGGGTGAGCAGGTGGCCGCCTTCAAGCAGACGGCATCCGAGCAGCGCGAGTTGCGGCCGCCGGCGCCGGTGCAGGCGGTTCTGGAGGAGTGCCTCGCGGCCGGCGCGGCATTTGACGAGCGCCTCGGGTCCGCCGAGCAGGACTGGGCGGCGCGCCTGGATGCCCTGCAGAGCATCGACCTGCAGCGCGATGTGATCGAGCTGGTCAAGCAGCAAGCTGCTGCCACCGACCAGGCACGCCGGCTGGCCGGCGAAGCCAACGCCTTCACTGACTCGATTCGCAAAGCGCTGGAGAGCCTGAGCGATACTTCGGACGGCGGCACGCGGGAGGTGGTCGTGGCCGCAGTGGTCCGCAGCGAACTGGCCAAGCTGTCTCAGAGTGTCGCCGAGTTGGCGCGCGCGGCTGACAACACCGATCCGGCGGTCAACTTCCGCATCGACGCGCTGGATCGGCAGGTGCGGCGTCTTCAAACGCGGCTCGAACGGCGGCAGACAAGTGTGCGGCAAGTGTTGCAGTTCGAGGCCGATGAGGAGGCCCGGCGCAACCATGCCAAGCGCGTGTCCGAGCTGCGCCAAGCCGTACAGGAGGGGGAGCGCGGTCGGGAAGAGCTGATTGACGAACTGACGCTGCGGCTGGATGAGTTGCGGCGCCTTGATGGCGAAGTTGCCCGCCGGGCTGAACTGAGTGCGGATCTGCGGCAGGGTGCGTCGGCGATTTCCGACCTGGAGCAGCGCATTGCCGCTCTGGACGGGCGTCTGGCGGCGGCGCGGAGTTCGGCGGATGCGCTGCCCGTGCAGTTGGCAGATGTGCAGATTGCCAGTGTGGAGGGGCTGGCGCGCACGCGCGGGGCTATGTTGGCCGCCGCCGGCGCGTTTGCCTTAACGTATCTCGTTTGTCTGCTGACTGTTATTCGTAACCCGGGTCGGCAGCGCCGCGTGTGGGACTTGCCGGTATTGAAGACGCCGCTGGCCGGGCCGGCCGACAGGTCGGGCGGCAACGGCGCCCCGGAGTCCTGAGCACAGCCGAGGGCGCAGCCTTCTGAGGGAACAATGGAACGGAACGTGCCCGAGTACTGTGACTTCGATTGCCCTTTCGCGGATTTCCCACCAGCGGAGACGGCCGGCATTTGCCGCACGATGTCCGCCGTCTGGTGCCAGAAGCTGCGCCGATTGGTAGCCAAGAACATGCCGTGCGAGTGGCGGGCGGCGCACTCAGGGGGCCGACGGACCAAGCGGCGCAGTGCGGCAAGTCGCTCTGGCGTGGGACGCACCGGCGGCCGGACGGGTGGGTAGGGCCGGCCGACGAGATCTGCGTAAGATTCTTATGGGACAATGCTTCAATGGCATCCGGCGGTTGCTGCGCTTGTAGCGACCGTTCGTCTTGTGTACGGGTCGTCATTTGCGATCCGCCGGCGGAATTCGTGCGGCGCGGCGCTGCCGGGCGACTACAATAGAGGTGACCAAGGCACATATTCGAGGGACTCTCTATGGACATGCACATCGTTGTACGTGGCGTGGATGGCCCGGCGGGACTGCGTGAGCTCGCCGAAGAGAAGCTCAACCGGGCGATCGAGCGGTTTCAGGAGCGCATCCTGACTGCGACCATGCGCCTGGAAGACGTGACTGGTCCGGAGAAGGGGGGTGTTGACAAAGTGTGCAACGTCGAGGTTCGCCTGCGCACGGGCGAAGTGCGGATCAAAGAGCAGGGCGAGGATTTCGAGGCGACCATCAACGTGGCGATGGATCGCCTGAAGACCGCCCTGGGACGTGAGGCCGGCAAGGCCAAGAACGGCATCGGCGGCGGGTAGGGCCTGATACGCCGGGTAGCCGGCGCATGGCCTTGTGAAAGAGGAGCTTAACGTTCTGCCGTACATGCAGCGTCGGTTCCGAGCCGGTTTGCCGCGGCGGGAGGTGGACGGCGGGCGCGGCGGCGCTGGACCTAGTCTTCGCGTTGTGGCAGTGCCGCCGTGTGGCGGAGCATGCGCGAGAGGGACGCCGGCCGGGTTCGGGGGTTCGGCTGGTGGGGGCCTTCGGTTTCTGATTCGGCTGTTGGCAGCCGGACGGGTCTCGTGGGCGCGGTCGGCGAGACGGGGCACGGCGCTTCTGAGGCGTTCGGCGAGTAGCGCTGCGTCAATCGCACGTGTCACGGGACGGTCAGCTTATCCGG
>CAZJYX010000020.1:0-73530 GCA_964550375.1 uncultured Planctomycetales bacterium
CCGGCCGCGCGCTTCCCTGAGCCGCTGGTGCTGGTAGACTGGACGGCGGCCGGCGACGTGGCGGCCGGATCGGAGGAGGTCTTGCACTACATCCGTGACGCCCTCGGCAGCGTGGTCGGCCTGCTGGACGCCGGCGAGCCCGACGCGACGCCGGAACCGGTTCCGGCCCGGCTGGTCGAGCGTTACGACTACGATCCGTACGGCAAGACGTACATCGCGCACTGGGACGCGACGGCCGGCGGCGGCAGCGGCGCCTGGGTCCGGCACGAGCCGGACGAGCCGTCGGCGTTCGGCAATCCGTTCATGTGGACCGGCCAGCGGCACGACGTCGCCATCGGCCTGTACCACTTCCCCTTCCGCACGTACAGCCCCCGCCTCGGCCGCTGGCTGCAACGCGACCCGCTGGGCTACGTGGATGGGGTGAACTTGGTCGAGTATGTACGATCGATGGTCAACCGATTCGTCGATCCGCTGGGACTGACGGACGAGCCGCCGACAGAAGGCCAAGGCCACGGAGGCGCCATAAGCGTCGCCACTGGTATCCTCAAGGGCCTTGGCCGGGCGGCTTCCGGAGCCATACGCTCGGCGTACGTGACCGTGGCGCATCCCGTACAAACCGTCCAGGGCGTGGGCTCCTACGTGAGCCAAACCCACGCCGAGATGAGCGAGGGTAACGGCGTAATCGAGGGTGTTGCTCTCACGACGGCCAAGATAGTGGGCGATGTCACTGGTGCCAACAACATTTATGACGCCGTGACGGGTGAGGACGCTGTGGGCAACAAGTTGTCCGCCGAGGAACGCGCGGCCCGAGCGACCGAAGGGGTGATCGACGCGGCCACGACTGTGGCCGGCGCCGCGATCTCCGGTGAGAAAATCACCCGCAAAGGCGTGAAAGTGGCTACGGAGCAGGCCACGAAGAGAACCGCAAAGGAAGCCGCGGAGAAAGCTGCAGCCGCAGCTGCTAGAGAGCTAAAGCGTGATACTCCCAAAATGCCGGGGCAACAGTTTGAAGAGATTGTAAAAGCGCAGCAGGACTTACGTCGTGGTAAGGGCACGGGAGCGATTGATAGCACTGCGAAATCCAAGCAAAGAGATAGACGGGAGCTTCAAGAAGCTGGACAAGATGCATTGGATGACATTAACAAAAAGCGTGGAGGCGATGCCTGTTCTAGCGACGGGCAATGACCGGTTGGCCATCGTCACTTGCCACAGATCACAGTTGTTACTAAAATAGTGATTTTGATGATAGCTACCAGTGTTGGGAGTACTCGCAATGGGTCGGGACGATGATGACCAAACTGCGCGGCGACGTCAGGTGTTGCAGCAGGTAGACGATGCGCAGCAACGAGAAGACCATGTGCAGGCCATAAAGTGCCTGCGAGCGGCGCTAGCTGAGGATGATTCATTCGCCTACTTCTGGGTCCGCCTGGGCTACGCGTTGCTCGACGCCAACAGTTTTGATGACGCTCTCAAAGCTTGCCAGAAAGCGATCTTAATTGACTCTGATTCTGCACCTGCATACACAGGCATGGGGCGAGCACTTGAAGGTCTTGGTCGTTTCGATGATGCCGAGGACGCATTCAAGCGTAGTGTTGAACTCGCACCGACGGCTTCGCGATATGTCTTTCTGGGGGATGCTCAGCGATCACAAAACAAACTCGAAGATGCTATGCAGTCATTTAGGACAGCTCTGAAAGTTGACCCATGCCATGGCGAAGCGATGTACAATATCGCACTTCTGTGCCGTGACACGCACCCTGATGAAGCTTACGAAATCCTCACTAAGGTCGTAGAGCTCGATCCTCAATGCGCCGCTGCGTACAGTGAGATGGGGTTCATACTTGCAAAGCGTGGTGATTCAAAAAGCGCTGAGGTGATGATACAAGAAGCCTTGCGGATTGACGATTCCAGTGAATGGACCCATTTCTACTATGGAGGTGTTCTTCTGGATCTAAGTCGTACTAAGGAAGCTGAGGAACACTATCGTAAGGGTGTTGAGCTCGCCCACTCAGCTGCCTATGCTCAAGAGCTTCTAGGTGGTTTCTATCGCACACAAGGTAGACTGACTGAGGCAATCGGGTGTTTGCGCAAGGCGTTGGATCTTGAGTCAGAGAATGCGACAGTTGCTTTCAAGCTCGGACGCTGTCTTCTGGAACTGGGCGAACAAGAAGAGGGTCGGCAATGGCTGCAACGGTCACTTGCCATGAAACCTGATGGAGAGTATTCGGCGGAGATCATGAAGATTCTATCAGAGAACACTGTTTAATGCTAGAACTCGTTTCTCAGCTCCGAAACACGCGCGCGGGGCCCGCCAGAGCAGGTCCACAATATCGAACGGCCTCCAGATCGCCCTGCAGATGGGTGACGCCGGCCCTGGTGGACGTGAATCACATCCTCGTGGCTCGCTGGGACCGGTGCCCGGCGAGCCGCGTGGCGTTGTGTGTGAGCATGGTAGCAGGTTCGGTCGTGCTGCGAGAGAGAGTGGCGCGCAATGGCCCTCGCGCAGGCAGCGGGGCATGCTCAGATTGTGGAGCCAGCACGGCCGGTCAGCGTCAAGCTGTCATGCCGCCGCGCGATAGTAGTGCCGCAAGAGTCCGCCGAGACGCTGGTGATGGTAGACTGGACGGCGGCCGGCGATGTGCCGGCCGGATCGGAGGAGGTCTTGCACTACGTCCGTGACGCCCTCGGCAGCGTGGTCGGCCGGCTTGGTACGGTGGTGACCCTGACGCTGGCTTGCTGCAGGAGTTCTGAGGACGTTCTGAGAACGGCCCGAGTGCAGGCTGCTGAAGAGCAGCGGCATACGACCACTATTATGCGCTGGCGACGTCGCGAGGTTCGACAGTGCTACCTGCCCTTACACTTTTTTTCCCCGCCGCCAGGAGGCGCGTGCGAAGTGGCGCCGCGCGGTACAATCCAAGTGCAGTCCGGCGGCGGAGTCGGGCGGGGTCATCTCGAGGATGTCGGGTAATGCGCCGGCGGGAAGGACTCGCACATGCGAACTGCACGGATCACGCTTATTGGCCTACTCATTATGAGTGGCGCGGCTCTCGGCCAAACTCCTCTGCCAACCATCGACGGCCCCGAGTCGCCCGACCTCGCCGACGCTGTGCGCGGCTACATCGTGGTGGACCGTCCGGTCGGCGGGATCGTTGCCTACGAGCTTCCTGAGTGCCGCGCGCACGTGGTGCGACCGAGCGGCGCCGGGCACGCACCGGTCCGCAGCGTAAGCGGCCCGGACCGGCGCGGTCGAATCGCGTTCATCGAGAACAGCTTGCTTGAGAAGTCGCACGCCCTGGTAACTATCAAGCTCGACGGCTCGGAGACGGTCGAAGTTCTGAGACGCCCGGGCTGCGCACTGTGGGATGAGGTCATTGGCGAGCACCTCGCCCTCGCACCCGTCAAGGGACGCTGCGCCTTTGTCAGCGGGTTGAGCAGGCGGCAGATGCATGATCCCAAGGCCTTACTGCTGATTGGGTCGCTTGAGATCTGGGATGTGGATCGACAAGAGCACGTGCGCACCGTCAGCGACGTGCTGGACCAGGGCGTGTCATGGTTCCCGGATGGTGACCGTCTGACCTTCGTCAAGTTGATGCGTCGCGACGAACTGAAGGAAATGTGGAACTCCCACGACTGTGCCGCGGGGTTCGGAGCGTGGCGCGAAGTGCCCGTCGTCTGCACCCACGATGTTGAGAAGGATGTGACCACGGTGCTCCACGTCGGCCGGCACCCGCTGATCACACAGGATGGCCAGAGCGTTTTGGTCCAAGGCTGGGACCTTAGCTATCTGCGCATCGCGGCTGACGGCGAGGAGTCCGAGCCGGTGCGGTGGCCCGGAAACTGGTACGGTCCCCTCGCGGTCCTTGATCGCGGCCACGTGCTCTACCTGGGTTTGCCGACCACGGGAACGCCGCCAACTTTCACGGAACACAACAGCCCGTTGGTCGGCCCCAAGCCGCAAGGCACAATCAAGCTGGGCGAACTGAATGGCCGGCGGTTCTTCACGCTGCTCCCAGAGATCGACCCAAGGCGCAAGATCAGCTACGGCTGCATCCCCAGCAACTAGGCCGCGCGCGACCGCGGCTCGTACAGACCAAGACCGCCAACGTGCCGCTGGCCGCCCCACCCGGCGGCTGGCAACCCTGACAGCGGTTCGGAATGACACCGGCACCCGAATTACCGGCTGGCCGCCGGCCGCCGCTGACACACCTGTCCGTGCAACCGGATCGCAAACGCATTAGAATGCCTGCACCAGTCCGCGTTCAGCAATTGGCCTGTTGTTGTTGGTGAGCCACACAATGACAAAAAAGCAGCCCCCGCGTTGGCCCATTTGGAAGATCGGCGTCGCGGCCGGCGGCTGCGCCGTCAGCGCTGCTGCCCTCTACTGGGTGTCACTCCTGAGTCAGCCCGGCGATTCCACAACCGGCGTTCCGGGCGGCCGCGGCGCCGCCACAACTCTCTCCGGCTTCATCCTGATGATGGCCATCGTCGCCACCATCCTCACCGCACTCACTCTGGGCTGGCTGGCCATGCGCGTCTGGGAGCTACGCAAGCCCGCGTGGGAACGCCGCGGTAAGCGCCGTCGCTGATACCCGCTCAACAGACGTAAGACCGACTCCGCCGGAAACCCGAACTACACGGCTGCACGGGGCAGCGCAGCGGCAGAAAGCCGACAACGCAGCAGTTGCCGTTGACTGGTGAACATATCTTGCTATCATGATATATCATGAACAAGCACGATGATCGACCGCTGCCGATCGAACGACTCGAACGTATCACCCGTGTGCTACGAGTGTTAACGCACGCGGACCGCCTCCGCATCTGCGACCTGCTGCTGCGCGGCCAGCGCCCGGTCGGGGAGATTGCCGACGAGCTGAACCTCAGGCAGAACGTCGTCAGCCAGCACCTGAACGTGCTGCGGGCACACGAGATCGTCGTGCCGCACCGGGAGGGTCGGCAGGTCTACTATCGAGTCATACACCCCGGCGCGCAGTGGCTGCTGGACTGCATAGCCAGACACGGCTGAGACTGACTGCGGCCGAGAGTCCTATAACACAGCTAATCCAGGTGGACGAGCAGTATGAGTAAGAGACTGATCATTGTGGGCGGCGTCGCCGGCGGCGCCACCGCCGCCGCCCGGGCCCGACGCCTCGACGAACAGGCCGAGATCATCGTCATTGAGCGCGGCAAGGACGTTTCGTTCGCCAATTGCGGCCTGCCGTACCACATCGGCGCCGAGATCCCACAGCGATCCAGCCTGCGCGTGCAAACGCGCGCCGGCCTGATGCAAAGGTTCGGCCTGGACATCCGCACCCGCCACGAGGTGACCGCCATCGACCCGGCCGCGCGGGTCGTCCACGTACGCGATCTCGTCGGCGAGCGCGACTACACGGAACACTACGACAACCTACTGCTATCACCCGGCGCCGCTCCAATCCGCCCGCCCCTGCCCGGCGTTGACCACGCCGCAATCTTCACGCTGCGCGACCTGACCGACATGGACCGCATCAAAGGGGTCGTAGATTCGGGCGCCAAGTCCGCTGTCGTGGTCGGCGGCGGCTTCATCGGCCTCGAAATGGCGGAGAATCTCGTTCGCCGCGGACTCGCCGTCGCACTTGTCGAGCTGTTGCCGCAGGTAATGCCGCCGCTTGACCCCGAAATAGCCGCCAGCATTCACCGCGAGCTGCGCGCCAATGGCGTCGCGCTGCATCTGGCCGACGCCGTGACAGCCTTCGAGGATGCGACCGGCCGGGTCCGCGTGCAACTGCGCAGCGGTACGACACTCGAGGCCGACCTGGTCGTACTGGCGGTAGGCGTGCGTCCGGAGGCCGGCTTGGCGCGCGATGCTGGTCTGGCGCTGACCGAGCGCGGCGCGATCGTCGTTGACGAGCACATGCGCACCAGTGATCCGCACATCTACGCGGTTGGTGACGCCGTCGAAGTCACCGACCCCGTTCTGGGCGGCACGACGCTGATTCCGCTGGCCGGCCCCGCCAACCGCCAGGCCCGCGTGGCCGTGGACAATGTTTTCGGCCGCCCGGAACGCTACCGCGGCACGCAAGGCACCAGCGTCCTGCGCGTCTTCGGATTGACCGTCGCGGCCACGGGCGCTGCCGAGAAGGTTCTGCGGCAGCGCGGCGTGCCCCACCGCAAGGTATACATCAGCGGCGGACACCATGTCTCGTACTTCCCCGGCGCGCAGCGCCTGAACATCAAGCTGCTGTTCTCCCCGGACAACGGGCGAATCCTCGGTGCCCAGGTCTTCGGCGGCGCCGGCGTCGACAAACGCATCGACGTCTTGGCCGTGGCCGTGCAGGCCCGCCTGACCGTGGCCGACCTGGCCCAGACCGAGCTGGCCTACTCACCGCAGTACGGAGCCGCGAAGGACCCCGCTAACATAGCCGGCTTCGTCGCCGGCAATCTGCTGCGTGGCGACGAGCTATTCCTGTACGCCGAAGACCTGGACGCCGCACAATGCCAAGCCTGGACGATCTTGGACGTGCGCGAGCCGGCCGAGTACGAAGTCGGGCACCTCCCGGGCGCCCGGCTGCTGCCGCTCGGCGAGCTGCGCGAGCACTGGCAGCAACTCCCCACGGACAAGCCGCTGCTCGTCTGTTGTGACAGCGGACAGCGCTCGTATTACGCCAGCCGGTTCCTGCGGCAGAAGGGCTTTGATGTGCGCAATCTGGCCGGCGGAATGTTCTTCTACAGGCTGGTTCACGACCCGGCCGGACATGACGCTACGACGACGCGCGCTGCCGCGTCGCCGCCAGCCGGGCGCTCAGATCGCGTCGCAGCTTTGCCCTGCACTCCCGGTGGCCCCGACTCTTGCGGTTAGTGCGACTGCGTACGACCAGGCTGCTCCGGACGCGGGCTAGTTGCCCCAGAGTCGGCGTTTCTTCTTGCCGGCCGGCGGCTGCTTGGCCGGCTCATGCGCTTGCAACAGGCGCGCCCGATCCTCCCACACCTGCGCCATTAACTCTTCGTCGCTGAGCTTGCTCATGCGCCGCAGCACCCGGAAGCGCTGCCGCAGCTCGGGAGGCCAGTCCGGCGGCGGACCGCTCGCCGTGGCCGAGAAGAGCGGCTCATCGACCACCGGAGCGGGCAGCTCGTCGTCTGCCGTCTCGGACTCATCGCGGCCGGCAGCCGCGGCTGCCGGCCGGCTGGTTGCTGCGGCCGGGGTACCCGCCGATCCCACCGCCGCGAACAACGTACCGGCCTCGCTGAGAGCACGCTTGAATTCCTCGAGCCGCTTGGCCACAGCGGCTTCCTGCTCCGCCCGCGAGGCGATGAGCTGCTCGCGCGCCAGCAGCTCGCCTTCCCGGCCGTCGAGCAACGCCTGCAATTCGTCCAACTCGCCCTGGGCGGCCACCAGCGCCTCGCGCTCCTGATGCAACGCATGTTCCTGCTCAACCAGTTGCCCCATCCGGGCCTCGAGGTCCGCGGCGTTGCGGTTCAGCTCCTCTTCGCGGCGACAGCAGGCCTCGGTCGCCTCCGCCAGCCCCTGCTGCTGCGCGGCCAAGGCTGCCTGCGCCGTGTCAAGCTCGGACTGCCGGCCAACAATGGCCGCCTCACGTTGGGCTGCCGCCTTCAGCTTCTCATCGGCCGCCCGCTCCGCCGCCTCGGTCCGCGACGCGCGCTCTTGGATGGTCGCCTCAGCCTCTTCCAGCGCCTCCTGGCGGGCCGCCAGCTCCTCCATCTGCTGCGCCAAGGCCGCTTCGCGCTGTTCGACCGCGCGCGAGCGCTCGTCAATGCGCGCCCGCGCCACCGAAATCTGTGCGTGGACCGCGGCGATCGTCTGTTCCAGCTCCGCCAGCGAGCCGGCCGGCAGCCCCGCGGCCACGCCCGACGCCAGACTCCCACTGAACTGAGCGGCCTGCACCGCGACCGCCGCGTCGGCAGCCGGCTCTTCCGGGGCGGCCCAGTGCACGGTCAACGTCTCGCCACCGATCTCAACCTCGTCGCCGTCCGCCAGCCAACTCAACTCGTCGATCCGCTCACCGTTGACCAGCGTGCCGGACCGGCTGCCAAGATCACAGATTGCCGGCCGACCGTCCAGGGTGAAGATAAGTGCGTGCGCGAGCGAAACATCCGGCGTGTCGACGATCACGTCGGCCGTGTTGCGTCGCCCGATAACGGTCGCATGGTCAGTTACCTCGGTCTGCTCGCCGGCATACTCGAGCACCAGCGGTGAAGTAGGCGCGGCCGTGGGCTGATCGGAGCCGCCGGTGATCTCGACGCCGACCTCCACCGGTCCCACCCGTAGCGAATCGCCCGGCCGCAGGAGGCCGCGTTGGACGAGCTGATCGTTAACAAACGTGCCGGTTCGGCTGCACAGGTCGCAGACCAGTACGGCGCGTCCGGTATTGACAATTGCGGTGTGAATTTTGGAGACGTCGGGGTGCGGCAGAGTGAGGTTGCAGTCACGGCGGCCGCCGATCAGGATGACCGGTGCCGGCTCCTGGCACTCCAGCGGGCCTTCCTCGCCGCTGGCCCACAAACGCACGCGTGGTGCTGCGGACGGGAGCGTGGGTCGGATTTCGCCGTTTTCTCGGGCCTTCGTCATCGTATTCTCAGCAACCGCGGCGGCACACATTCACCCGGATGCCGGCGTGTCTGTCCCTTAGATTAGTGTTCTAATTGCCGGCCGGATAAGCAAGCTCAGTGCCCGAAGCGGCGCGGCGGGAAGGGCTGGCGGGCCGGCGGGAGTCGGCCCACGAAGTGCTTGTCTTTCCGGCCGCTTTCGGTACCATACGGGAATCTGACCCCAGACTCAGGACACCGGCGACGGGATACAATCGTGTCACTGGACCCACATGGCATGGACGAGGCCGAGTTGAGCCGCCAGCTCGACAGCGAACTCGGCGGCTGGTCGAAAGAAGACTTGGATCGCATGGCGGAATCGCCCACCACGCATCCGCAGGTTGATGATCGCGGACGCATCCGCGGCCGCGTGCTCGGCATCCGCGGCGCGGACGTGTTCGTCGATATCGGCGGCAAGAGCGAGGGCTTTGTCGCGCTCGATGAATTCGAGCCCGACCAGCCGCCCACCGTCGACCAAATCCTCGACCTTGTGCCACAGGGCTTCGACCGCGAGTCCGGTCTCATGCGGCTCAGCCTGCGCGAGGCCAAGCTGGCGGTCGATGTCGATTCGCTCCGCGTCGGCGAGGTCGTCAAGGCCCGCGTGACCGGTAGCAACATCGGCGGACTCGAACTGCGTCTGCACGGGCTGCGCGGCTTCATGCCCATGAGCCAGGTGGACCTCGTGCGGCATGACGACATGTCCGCTTTCATGGGGCGCTGGCTCGAGTGCGAGGTCGTCGAGATTGACCGCAAGGGCCGCAACCTGGTCCTGAGCCGGCGCCGCCTGCTGGAGCGGCAGCGCGAGGAGGAGCGTGAGCAATTGCGCTACCAACTGGCCGAGGGCCAGCTTCGCAAGGGCCGGGTCGTTCGTCTGGTCGATTTCGGAGCGTTTGTAGATCTGGGCGGCATCGAGGGGCTCCTGCACATCAGCGACCTGAGTTGGAGCCGCGTGGGGCACCCCAAGGACGTCCTGCACGCCGGCCAGGAGATCGAGGTCCAGATTCTCAAGATCGATCTGGTCAGAGATCGTATCTCCCTGGGTATGAAGCAGTTAATGCCCGATCCCTGGAACCTCGCCGCGGCCAACTATCAGGTCGGCGGCACGATCGAGGGCCGCGTCGTGAAGTTGATGAACTTCGGCGCCTTCGTGGAACTCGAGCCCGGCATCGAAGGGCTGATTCCCATCAGCGAGATGAGCTGGACCCAGCACGTCAAGCACCCCAAGGACCTGTTGTCCGAGGGTGATCGCGTCCGCGTTTCGGTATTGTCGGTCGACGCTGACAAACGCAAGATAAGCCTGAGTCTCAAGGCCCTGGCGTCCGACCCCTGGGACGGCATCGAGCAGCGCTATGAGCCCGAGTCGGTGGTCAGCGGGGCCGTGACGCGCATCACTAATTTCGGCGCGTTTGTCCAGTTGGAAGAAGGCGTCGAGGGCCTGGTGCACATTTCGCAATTGAGCAGCGAACGCGTCCGCGCCGTCGCCGACGTCGTGTCGGTCGGGGCGGTCATCCAGGTGCGCATCCTGTCGGTTGACGCCGGCCAGCGCCGCATTTCGCTCTCGATGAAGCCCACCGGGGAAGCGCCGCCGACCGAGGTGACGTCGACGGAGGAGCCCCGGCCCGACCGCAAGCGCAAGCGACCACTGCGCGGTGGGCTGGCCTGGTAGGACTCCGGGGGCCCCGCTGCGGGCGACAGCGCGGCTCTCGATATCGGTCGATCAGCGGTCCGGCGGGCGGGCCAAGTCCGGGTCCTTCTGTTGTCGATCCCTTCGGGCTGGTGCTTTGTGCACTGGGTGGCCCCCGTGCCGCGCCGGCCGACGCGCTGTCGCGCGGCAACCTTGAGCGATCCGCGGCAATCCGTAAAATGCCTGGTTTGCGGTGGCCGCGCGTGCGCAGCGTTATGCTTCACCGCCGGCTGTGCGCCCGGGCGATTGCTGACCCGGCCCAGCGCGTCATCCGCCCGGTCGCGTATGTGGGAGTTGATTCATGGTGCTGTGGTCCCTGCGAGCATTGTTCGTGATCCTGATAGCGGCGGTGGGCTTCTCGGCGGTGGGCAGCGCCGGACATCTGGCGGAGCATCGCGCGACGCTGATGATCGCCGCCATTCTGGTGGCCATCGCCGTGATTGCCGTCGATCTGTTGGTGCCGCGCAAGTCGCTGGCCGCGCTATCAGGCGCCTTTCTCGGCCTGGTCGTCGGCATGGTGATGGCTTACGGCTTGGGCCTGGTCATTGACCTGCTGATAGTGACCTATATACCCGACCTGAGCGGCGAAGGACCGGATGGGCAGGACCTGATGACGGATGGCGTGCGCGGCGTGGTAGTCGCGATCAAGCTGATGCTCGGGATTGTCTGCTGCTACCTGGCGATCAGCTTCGTCCTGCAGACCAAGGACGACATTCGCTTCGTGATTCCGTACGTCGAGTTCACCAAGCAGTCGCGCGGGGCGCGCCCGCTGATTCTGGACACCTCGGTGATCATCGACGGGCGCATCGCCGACATCTGTGAAACGCGGATCATTGATTCAGCCCTGATGATCCCGCGCTTCGTGTTGCAGGAGTTGCAGTCCATCGCCGACAGCTCCGATAAGCTCAAACGCAACCGCGGGCGGCGCGGCCTGGACATGCTCAACAAGCTCCAGACGAATGATAAGGTCGAAATCAAGATCTCCGATGCCCGCCTCCCCAGCATCGAGGAAGGCGGCGACGTCGATCAGAAGCTCGTCGCCCTGGCCAAGAAGATCGAGGGCCGCGTGGTCACCAACGACTACAACCTGAACAAGATCGCCACGCTGCGCGGCGTCGACGTCATCAACATCAATGACCTGGCGAACGCGATGAAGCCGGTCGTCATGCCCGGCGAGGCCGTGACGGTCCGCATCATCAAGCCGGGCGAGGAAGCCGGCCAGGGCGTCGGCTACCTGGAAGACGGCACGATGGTCGTGGCGGAGGGCTCGCGTGACAAGATCAACGAAGACGTGACCCTGACCGTCACGAGCGTGCTGCAGACCTCCGCCGGCCGCATGATTTTCGGCCGGCCCGAGGGTGACGCCTATGCCGTGCGGCGGCCGCGGCCGCGTTCCTGACGGTCGAAACCACCCTCCGCGACCGCCTGGCCGCGGCTGTCCGGGCCGTCCTGCTCGGTCCTGTCGGAAGTTGCACAGTGGCTTTCACCGCGGGGTCATGGCGGTAATATACCTTGGGGCCGGGGTTGGCGCCTCGGCGTCTGATGCGTCCCGCCGCGCGGTGGGGCGCCGTAATGCCGGCCAGGCTAGGAGAGACAAGCCTATGACTACGTATGCAAACCGTTCCTGCGGCGCCCTGCTCACATTCGTCCTGGCACTGGCCGGGGTTTTGCCGGCTGCCGCCGGCGGCCTGGGCGATTTCCAACTTGCCCGGGTCATACCGGCGGATGCCGCCGTGGTGGCCGTTTCGCGCGACCACGCCGGACGTGCCTTTCTCAGCGAGCAGTACCAACGCGTCTGGGCCGTCGTCGAGCAGCAGCACTTCGAGCGCGACGTGCGCACGTTGATGCGCGGCTTATTCCAGCAGGAAGGCGACGACGCGCAGGCCTTCGAGCAGCAGTGGCAGCAGTTCAGCGATCTACTCCTGGGCGTTGAATGGGGTGACCTGTTCGAGCAGGAAGGCGCCTTCGCCGCCCAGATCGGCTTCCCACTGCCGGAGATCGTGCTGCTGGGCCGCGCGCCGGCCGACAAGGTGGAGGCCAACTTCGCGGGTCTCGCGGCGATTCTCGATGCGCTGGCGCGCCTCGCCCCGGAGGGCCAGCTCGTCACCACCAGCACGGGCACCGGCGATTCCGTTGTGCGCACGCTGGGCGTGGCCGAGGCCGCCCTGCCGGTCGGCGGGCTGATGCTGGCCCGCGAGAAGGACGTGCTACTGGTCGGCTTCGGAGTGAAGCTGCCCGAGCAGACCTTGGCGCTGCTGCGCGGCGAGGCCGGGCAGCGCCTGGTCGAAACCGAACGCTTCCAGAGCGCCATGAAGCGCCTGCCCGCTCCCAAGGACAGCTTCTTCTTCATGGACAGTGCTCGTCTAATGGGCCAAGTCCGGGCGGTGATTGACGCCGCCATGGGTATGGCCGACCCCACCGGCGAAGCCCTCGACGCGCAGACCCGCGCTCTGCCGCTGCGCCTCATCGATGCTCTCGACATCTTCGACTTCGCGGCCGGGGTCGCCACCACCGACGGCCTCAAGACGCACGGCGATAGCATCGCCGTCCTAAGCGCGGACGCCGGCTCACGCTTGCTGCATAGCGCTATCTTCAAGAACCCCACGCTCGACAAACCGCTGAAGTACATCCCGGCCAACGCCCAGAATTGCTCCGTCTGGTCCGGCATCGCCCTGCAGCCGCTGTATGACGGCATCCTGGCCTTCATCAAGGATAACGTCCCGGGCGGTGACGAGATGGTCCGTCAGTGGCATGAGGAAATCCGGCCCGCGCTGCCGCTGGACGTCGAGAAGGAACTGATCAGTTGGATCGGGGGCGAATTCCGCACGTTCTCGATGCCGCCGCGCTCCGCTTTCCAGCCCGGCGACTGGGTCGTGATGATCAGCGTCAGCGATGAGACCCAGGGCCGCGCCGTGCTCGAACGCCTGCTCGGGGAGATGCTGACACCCATGCTCACCCAGAGTAGCGGTGCCGTGCGCGACGCCCGCATCGAGGACGCCGAGGGCTTCAAGATCATCGTGCATCCGGCCCTGGTGATGATGCCCGGATTCCGCGAACCCACGATTGGCATCAAGAACGGGCAGCTTTTTGCCGCCTCCAGTGCGGATGGCATCAGAAACGCCCTGGCGGCGGCCGCCGGCACCGCCCCGGATTTCTCAACCAACGAGCGTTTTCGTACCGAAGGGCTGCCGTTGGCCGATGACGTTTCTTCGATCAGCTTCAAGGACCTGACCGGCCTGGGCGAGGAACTGGGCCAGGCGCTCCAGATGGTGCCGATGATGGCGTTTGCGATGCCCGACCTGGCTCGGCATCCCGCGGGGCGCGCGCTGCTGTCCGCCGCCGGCAAGGCCGGCAAGGTCGTGCGCGAGCTCAACTTCCTCCAGTCTTCGTGCTCTCAGACTACCTTTGATGGCAAGGCGGCCTACAGCAGATTCGTCCTGAACTACCGCGAGCCGCCCAAGCCCCCGCCCGTACCTGAGCCGGCCGAGCCGACTACCAGCGAGCCGACTGCCAGCGAGCCGGCCGTCAGCCCTGACGCGGAGTAGCGCCTCCGCCCAGGCGTGCTTTCTCGGCGAACATGCGGCCGGCCCTGGCGCCGGCCGCGCGTCTTTCATCTCCGTCTAACACGCCACGCACCGCCGCGGACGCACGTTTTGTGCGCCGGCCCGCGCTTGGTTGCCCCCGCCGCGGACGATAAGCTGCTGCTGGTGTACTGCCGCACCCGGCGACAAGGACGGCGCTGTCATGACGCTGCTTGCGAGCGTTACGGAAACCCAGCGGACCGCGTTCGAGTTCGCGCGCGTGCCGTCGGCCTGGGGCCAGGTCGTGGGCGTCGCCGTGCTGGTAGCCCTCTGCTACGTGGTGGTTGCCCTCTATCGGCGCGAACGGCGGACCGGGGCCGGCCCGGCGCTGCGGACCGGCTTGGCGGGCCTGCGCTGCACCGTGCTGCTGGCCCTGGCCGTGATCTGGCTCGCGCCGGTCAACGCGACTTACGTCGTGCGCTCCATCCCCGGCCAGGTCGCCGTACTGCTGGATGCCTCAGCCAGCATGTCAGTGCGGGATGACCTGGGTGCAGCGCCCGCCGATGACAGCGACGAATCGGCCAGCCGCTTCGAGCGCGTGCGCGCCCGCTTGTTGGCCGACGATTGCCAATGGCTGCGGCGCCTGGCGGAGCGCAACGAGCTCAGCGTCTACACCTTCGGCGACGACGTCCAGCGGCTCGTGCAGACGGCCGACGCGCAGAGCTTCGCCGCACAGCTCGATCCGCTGCGCGCCGTCCTGCCGGTGCGCCCGCAAACCGACATGGCCCAGGCGGTTACCGCCGCGCTCGAAGATCTGAGCGGCAGCCCGGTGGCGGGCCTGGTGCTGATTTCCGACGGCGCTGCCAACCGCGGCGCGGCGGCCGCGGAGATCTCCGCCTATGCCCGGCGCTTCCGCGCACCGGTCTACGCGGTCGGCGTCGGCCACCTGCGTGAACCGCCAAACGTGCGCGTCACCAGCATAGCCGCGCCCGCCGCCGTCCCGGTCCATGACCCGTTCGAGGTGCGGATCGAGTTGGCTGCGGCCGGCATCGCCCGAACGGAAGTGCAGGTCGAGTTGGCCGCCGAGCCGCTCGACGGCGGCGACGAACGCCGCCTTGCGATTCAGTCTGTGCCGCTGAGTGAATCAGAACCGGCCACGCTGCTCATCAGCGTGGATCCGCCCCCGCCCGGTGCGTACCTGCTGCACGCCCGCGCCGCGCCCCTGCCGGGTGAGGTCATCATCGGCGACAACGCCCGGGAAACGAACGTCCTGGTGGTGGATCAACGGCTGCGCGTTCTGCTGATTGCCGGCGGGCCGACGTTCGAGTACCGCTTCGCCGCGGCGCTCCTGTTGCGCGACCAGAGCATCGACCTGGCCTGCTGGCTGCAATCCGCCGACCCCGCCGCCGTTCGCGACGGCAACACGGTGCTCGACCATCTGCCGCGCGAGCCCGAGGAGCTGTATGACTTCGACGTCGTGTTGCTGCTTGACCCCGACCCGACGGACCTGGACGCCCGCTGGGCCGCCACGGTGCGACGCTGGGTGGAGGAGCTGGGCGGCGGCGTGCTGTTGCAGGCCGGTCCGCACTGGACCTCCCGTTTCCTGCGCGACGCGCGGCTGAGCGATCTCGTCGCCATCCTGCCCGTCACGCCGGATCCCGATGCCGACATGCGCCTGAGCGCACAGGGCACATTTCGACAGCGAGCCGGGACCATTCAGTTGGCGGCGACCGCCCATCCCCTGGTCAGCCTGCACGCCGACTCCACCACCAACCGCGAGGTTTGGCGGGCGCTGCCCGGCGCGTGGTGGCATCTGCCGGTCCTGCGCGCTAAGCCCGTGGCGACGGTGCTCTTGGAGTTGGCCGACGCAGCCTATGCCAACCAATACGGACCGGGCGTGCTCATGGCCACCCAGCCGGTCGGTGCCGGCCACGCGACCTTCCTCGGCTGCGACTCGACCTGGCGCTGGCGCGGCGGCGCCGAGAGCTACTACAACAGCTTCTGGGTGCGCCTGGTGCGCTACCTCGCCCAGGCCCGCCAGCAGGGCGGCAGTAAGCGCGGCCGCATCGTCCTCGATCGCGAATCATTCAGTGTCGGCGACTACGTGCGGATCGAGGCGCAACTGCTGGATGAGGCCTACCGCCCGGCGGCGGCAGCCGAGGTGGTCGGCACGCTGCTGCGGGAGGAGGGGACGCCGCAGGAATGCGTGCTGCAGGCCAGTGCGGAAAGGCCCGGCTGGTACGCCGGCCGTGTCCTGCTGGATCGGGCCGGCGCCGTCGAGCTGCGCCTCCCCCTGCCCTCCGGCACTGCGGCCGCGGATGCGGAATTCCTGACCCGCCGGCTGCGCGTCCAACGCCCGGATATCGAGATGCGCGCCCTGCGCCTGCGGGAGGACTTCCTTTCGGCCCTGGCCGACCAGACCGGCGGCGAATACTGTCGCCTGGATGAGCTGGACCGCTTGCCGGACATCATCCCCAAAGCCACCGAGCGTCGCCCGCCGCAGCGCGCCGCCGTCCAGCAGCTATGGGATGAGTTCTGGGTCGTCGGTGTTCTGGCGGCCCTGCTGGCGATTGAATGGACCCTGCGCCGCCGGAGTCACTTGCTTTGAGTTCGTCCGCTGAACAGTTGGACGCCCGGCTTGAACGCGAGCTGCTCGCGCCGTTGCGGATGCTGCGCCGCCGCATCCGCCTGTACATGCTCCTGGACGGCTTGCTCTGGTTCGCGACGGCGGTCGTGCTGGCCGCCCTGGCACAAATGGCGCTGGACTGGAACTTCCGTTTCAGCGTCGGCCAGCGCGGCGTAATCAGTGGGCTTGTTGTGCTGTACTGGCTCTGGGCCGGCTATCGCCGGCTCTACGAACCGCTGGCTCGGCCGCTGCCGGAGGACTTGCTCGCAGGCATAGCGGATCGTGCCCACCCCGACTTGTGCGGGCGGATCTCCGCCGCCGTCGAGTTGCGGGCGGTGGCCAGGGGGGCGCCGGACTCTGCGGGGCACCTGCCCGTCGGCGCGTCGCCTGATCTGGCCCGCCTGGTGCTCGCGGAGGCCTGCCAGAGCGTACGCGGCCGCCGGCTGCAAGGCATGTTGAATCATCGCCGCGCTTTGCTGCACGCCGTCGAGTTGGTTCTGCTCGTGCTGCTGGCCGGGCTGGCGTGCGCGGCCGCGCCATGGCTGGCCGGTCCCTGGCTGGAGCGCAACTGGCTGCTGCGTGACGTCCGCTGGCCACAGCGCACCTACATCCTACCCGAGGGTTTCGATGCTGACGGTCGCCGGCGAATGGCCCGTGGCGATCCGGCCGAAATCACGGCCGCCGTGGCCGGCCTCGTTCCGGACAACGCCGTCGTCACCTGGTGGACGCCCTCTGGCCGGCAGGGCCGCGAGCCCATGTCGGTAGTGGGCGACACGCGCCTGGCCGCCGGACTCGGCCAGCTCTCGGAAGAAATCCACTTCCGCATCTCGGGCGGCGATGAGCACACACGAGACTACTTGGTAGAGGCGGTCGATCGGCCGCGTGTGGTGCACACACTGGCGCGCATCACGCCACCGGAGTACACGCGCCTCGCGGACGTTGTCGTCGAGCAACAAACCGTGCTGGAAGTTCTACGCGGAGCGACACTGACAATCGAAGCGCGCCTGAACAAGCCCATCCGCCGGGCGCGCTTCGTCGCCGACGACGGCACCGACGTCCAGGCGAAGATTGACTGGCCCGAAGATGCCGCCGAGCCGGTGGTGCGGGTACGCTGGTCCGCGCCGGATTCGGGCGTGTTCCGCTTCGACCTTCTGGATGCGGACGGCCTGACTAATCGCGATCCCGTGCCCTATCGCATTCGCGTGGTGCCTGACCGGCCGCCGAATGTCGAGATGGAACTTGTCGGCGCCGGCGAGCTCACGACGCCCCAGGCCGAGCTGCCCGTCCAACTGCAGTGTGAGGACGCTTACGGACTCGGCGCGGCGCGGCTGATGGTGCAGACCGGCAGCCAGCCCGAGCGGGCCTTCCCCCTGCCCGGCCTGACTCCGGGCGATCGGCGCTTCTCCGCCAACTTCGCCCTGCTGGTGGCGGCCAGCGGCGCTATCGCCGGCGACGAGCTGCGCGTCTGGGGCGAAGCCGAAGACCTCGACCCGCGCGGTCCGAATGTCGGCGCCACCCCGGTCGCGACGCTGCGTGTGGTCTCACCGGACGATTTCCTGATCGAACTGGCACGCCGTGAGCTGACCCTGCGGCAGGAGTTCGAGCGGCTCGTCAGCGCCCAGCGGCAGATCAAGGAGGGTCTGGAGCAGACCAGCGGCCTGCTCGCGGATGGTGCGCCTCCGGACGCCGGCCTGGCCCAACGTCTGGCGGCGCTGGCACGTCGGCAGGCCGCCCATGGCAGCCAGTGCCTGGGTATCGCGCGCGGCTTCGAGCAGATCCTGCGCGAAACGGAAACCGCTCGCGTCGATCGGCCGGCCGACGCGGCACGCATCGCCCAGCGCGTTGTTGCCCCGCTTGAAGAGTTGGCGCGCGCGGCCATTCCGGCGGCCGCTGACGCGATTGATGAGTTGCGGGCGAAGGTCAGCCCGGCCGGTCGGGCGCTCGCCGCCGACCACCAAGCTGATCTACTGCGCCACATGGAGGCGCTTCTGGCAGAGATGGTCGAGTGGGAAGGGTATCGTGAGGCGGTGTCGCTGCTTGAGGCGGTGATTGCTGCACAAACGGCGCTGCGGGCCGACACGCTGGCAGCGCTCGGTGAGCAACTGGAGTCCATCCTGGAGCTTGAACGGCTGCTGGAGCCGGAGGACGACGCCGCGCCGGCGCCCTGAACGCGCCCGGCGCCGCGGCTTGGAAGATCATGATGTTGGCTGTCACGCGGACAGGTCTGCTGGTCATCCTGTTGGCGACGGCGGCGCGCCCACAGGATTCGCCGACCATGACCCCGCCTGCGCCCGGCACGCCACCATCACTGTCCGTTCGCCAGCAGGGCATTCGCGACCGCGTGCGGCAACTCGAAAGCCGCATGGCCATGCTCATCCGCCTGTTGGAGGAGAGTGGCCCGGACCAGGCCACGCGGCTGGGCGCGGCCATCGATTGGTCCGGGCAGCAGCAGCTCAAGCGCCGGCTGGGCCAGGTCGTCGAGTTGCTGGAGGCTCAGCGCCTCAGCGACGCCGAACGCGCGCAGGAGGCGCTGCTGTCCGACCTCGCGCAAATGCTGCGCCACCTGACCGACACGACGACCGACTACGACCGCAAGCGTGAGTACCGCAAGCGCCTGGACGGCTTCAAGCAGGTGATTCGCGCACTGCTCGACGAGCAGCGCCGCGTGCTCTACGGCACGCAGGCCGCCCAGGCTCAGCCGGACCCCACCGACCACGCGGCACTACGCGCCCTGGAACGGCAGCAACGCGAACTCCAGCGCAACACGGGCGACCTGGCAGCCGACATGCAAGCAACGGGGGACGAGTCGACGGAAACCCCCGGCAGCCGGCAGATCGGCAACGCGGGCGGGAACATGCAGCGCGCAGCGGATCGCCTGGCCGAAGCCCGGCCGGCCGATGCAGCCCCGCTTCAGGCCGCAGCCCTCGAGCAGTTGCAGCGGGCCCTGGACGAACTGGACGACGCGCTCCGGCAGGTTCGTCGCGAGGAACTGGCCGAGACGCTGACCACGCTCGAGGCGCGCTTCCGGCAGATGCTGGCGCGCGAGCAGCAGGTGCGTGCCGATGTCCTGGTGCTCGGCACCCGGCCGGCTGACGAGTGGCCGCGGGCCGACCACTTGCGCCTGCTCGATGCGACCCAGACCCAGCAGGCCGTCGCCGAGGATTGCCAGGCCGTCGTACGCATCCTGCTCGATGAGGGCACCGCGGTGGTGCTGCCGGAACTGGCCGCCCAGTTGGCCGCGGACATGGCGGCCGTCGCGGCACGCCTCGCCGACGCGGATGTCTCCGCAGTCACCGTGGCCGCCCTGGATCAGATCATCGCCCTGCTGGAGGAAATCACCGGGGCCATCGAGGGGCAGCGCCGGCAGGAGCAGGCAGACCTGCTGCGCCCGGCCGGTGGCGGCCCACAGGCTGACATGCGTTCGCTGCTGCGGCCATCGGCGGAACTGAGCCTGCTGCGCTCGTCGCAACAGCGCATCAACGAGCGCACCGCGGCATTGGCTGCTGATCCCGCGGATGAGACGCGCGCCGTAATCCAGGACCTGGCCCAGCGGCAACAGCGGCTGGCCGAGCTAGCGCAACGGATGCACGAAAGGCGGTAGGCGTGCGGTTGGCGACATACATACTGGCGACATTGGCAGCGGCGAGTACCGCGCCGAGCGCGCTCGCACAGGAATCGTCCGGCCGCCTCGCACACCTCAACCAGGCCTTCCGTGAACACATTGGCAGGCTGGGCCCGGAACACACAGCCGCCCGTGAACTGATCGAACAGAGCTGGCCGGCGTATAGTGCCGAGCAGCCCGAGAGCTTCGTCCCCGACGCCCTGGTCCAGCTCTATCCGGTCTTTGCCGAGGCACTGGCGGCATTCGATTACGATCATCACCATCAGGCCGCACGGCTGCTGGAGCCGTTGGCCGCGCACGCCGACCCCTACCTTGCCGCGACGGCGCGCTACTTCCACGTGCGTCTGCTGGTGGCGTGCGGGCTGCTGGAAGAGGCTGAGGCCCGGTTGCAGGACTTGCCCGCGCAGCGCGACGAGCTGGCGGCGCACACGCCCTACGCCCCGCACTTCTGGCTGATCCGGGCGCATTGCCAGGCCGGCAACCTGCGCTATGAGGAGGCCGGCCGGACGCTGCAAGCGCTGCTGACGGATTTTTCCGATGCCGGCGAGGCGGTCAGCGCCGCGGCCCGCCAGATGTTGCTGGAACTCGCCGGTCGCCGCGCGGGTTCGCTGGAGGAAGTCGCCAAACTGATGGCGTATTCCGCCGCCCGGCTCGACTCCGCCGATGTGAGCGCGCGGCTGCGCGGCCGTCAGGACGACATCGTCACGCTGCTGGACCGGCTCATCGCCGAGGCGCGGACGCTGGAAGACCTGCAAGCGGCCGGTGCCGGGCAGCCGCGTTCCGCCCAGCGGGGCGACGACCAGCCGCGCGCCGGTGCACAGGAGTCAGTGTTGCCCGGTGCACAGGCCGGCGAGATCGGCGAGCTGCACGATGTGCCGCGCGGCACGCCGGGCGAAGCCTGGGGGCAGCTTCCGCCGGCCGAGCGTGAGCGCATCCTGCAATCGCTGCGCGAGCGCTTCCCCTCGCGCTATCGCCAGCTTGTTGAGCAATACTACCGATCCCTGGCAGAGGAGCAGTGAGCATGTTGCCCCGCGCGGCCCGAATTCTCTTGCCGCAAGCAACCGTCGCGGTCCTGTGGGCCCTGATGCCCGCTGCGTTGGTGCGGTCGGCGTGCGCCGACACCGGCGCGCCCGCCCCGCCGCGGCTCAGCATCACCCAACTCAACGGCCAGACCGCTACCGGTCAACTCGTGGAAGTGGCACCCGACCTGGTCATTCGCGTCGAAGATGACGCCCTGACGATCCCCTGGAGCGAAGTGCTGCAGATTCGTCCGCTGGCTGCCCGGCCGGCGGAACTGCCGGGCGCTGAAGCCCCGCTGCGTTTCTTCCTGGTCGACGGCTCCACGTTTGGCGGCGAAATCATTTCGGCCGAAAGTGCGGACCTGGCGATTCGGCTGGCCGACGGCCGCACGTGCCATCCGGATCTCGCGGCGCTGCGCGCGGTGCACGTGCGTTCCGCCGGCCCGGCTGGCCAAGCCCGCCTGGCCGAAGCAGAGCACGAGCAGGCGGCGACGCCGGCGGATGCCGCCGCGGATGTCGCCGTCGTGGCCCGGGGCGACGAAGTCCTGGTGCTGCGCGGCCGCATTCTGGCGTTCGATGCGACGGGCGCGCTGCTGGACTGGAACGCGCGCGTGGTTCATCTGCCCTGGGCGCGCCTGGCCGGCCTGCTGTTCTCGCAGACCACCGAGCGGCGCGCCGCCTGTCTCGTGCGGCTGCACGACGGCGACGCGCTGGCCGGCGCGATAAGCGGCGGCACAAGCGCGGCGCTGCTGCTGCGCTCCGCCATCTTCGAGCAGGACCTCGCCCTGCCGTGGTCGGCCATCAGCCGCATCGATTGCCGCAGCGACCGTCTGGTCATCCTGTCGGACGTGCCGCCGCTGCGCTACGAGTTCGAACCATGCTTCGACAAGACCTGGGATTACGCCCGCGACGCAACGCTGACCGGCGGGCCGATCATGCTGGGGGGCCAGGTCTACGCCCGCGGGCTGACGATGCATAGCCGCGCTGCGCTGACGTACCGGCTCGACGGCGCCTTCACCGAATTCGCCGCGGTCGTCGGCATCGTCGCTGAGATGGGCCCGCGCGGCTGCGTCGATCTGCGCGTGATGGGCGACGGAAGCGTCCTGTGGGAGGCACGGGACGTGCGCGGCGGCCAGGCCCCGCGGACGGTGACAGTGGACGTTGCCGGCGTGCAGGAACTGCGGCTGGAGGTCGATTACGGGCGTGACCTTGACCTGTCCGACCACGTCGCCTGGGGATTCGCCCGGCTGATTCGCCGAGAACCGTAAGCGAGAGAGCATGCCGACAGCGCCCGCGAATCTCAGCACCACGCCCAGCTCGGCCCGCCTGGCCGTGCTGCTTGTCTGCATTGCGGCGCCGCTGGTCTGCGCTCAGGACGCCAGCAGCGCCCTTGAGCTGGTGCGGGCCGATGAAGACCGCCGCTGCGCCGCCTTCGCCACCGTCAGCCTGGCCGTCGTCTGCGTCTTCGAGGATCAGCGTTGCACGGTAGGCGGCGCCGGCGTCCTGATAGATTCGGCCGGCTACGGCCTCACCAACTTCCACGTCGTGGCGGCCATTCTGGATTCACGCCGTGCTTACGGCGGGCTGGCCGACGGTCGCCTCTATCCGCTGCGCGTGATCGGCATCGACCCCGGCGGGGACATCGCGCTGTTCAAGCTCGAGCACGACGGCCCGTTTGAACACGCCACCTTCGGCGACGCCGACCAGCTTCAGGTCGGGCAGTGGCTGGCTGCGCTCGGTAACCCCTTCCTACTCGCCGAAGACTTCATCCCGACCATCACGCTGGGCGTCGTCAGCGGGCTGCACCGCTACCAGTACGGCGCGGGCAACCTGCTGGAATACGCCGACTGCGTGCAGGTCTCCACGTCGATCAACCCTGGCAACTCGGGCGGCCCGATAGTGGACCTGGGCGGCCGCGTGGTCGCAATCGCTGGGCGGGCGTCGTTCGAGGAGCGCGGCCGGGTCAACGTCGGCCTGGCTTACGGCGTACCGATCAACCAGGTGCGGCGTTTCCTGCCGGCGCTGCGGGCCGGCCGGATGTGCCGGCACGGCACGCTGGGCGCAACCGTCCAACTGGTTGGCCAAGAGCTGATCTTCAACGCGGTGCAGGACCTCTCGCCCGCCGGGCGCGCGGGGATCGAGCTTGGCGATGTGCTGCTGAGCATCAACGGCCGGCCCGTGCGGACGCCGAACGAGTTCAACAACGCCATTGCGAGCTTGCCGGCCGGCTGGCCGGTTGCGGTCGGCCTGCGGCGCGGCGGGCGCGACCTGCTGGTACACACGCGGCTGGCACCGCTGGCGCTGCCGAACCTGCCGGTGTATATACCGACGCTGGCGGACAACCACGCCGAGATTCGACGCCTGCTGGCTGACTTCGCCGGTCGCGATGTCGGCCGCGCCGGCCCGCGAGTCGTGAACATCACCTGCGAAGTGCGTCACGAAGGCGAGGACGGAGAACTGCAGTCATCCTGGCCGAGCGCCGCCGTCGCGCAGGAGTGGCACGAGCTTGTCACCCCGCTGCTCAGCCTGCCCGAACTGGACGTGACCTGGGAGGCGCTGGGGGGCGACGAGGTTCAGGGCTGCATCGTTTCTGTCATCGAGCAGCGCCGCCCGGACAGCCGCCGCCTGCGCTGGAAGCTGGATTTTGACACCGGCGAGCTGCGCGCGGTCACAATTGGCGACGCGACCGAACCCGAACTCGTCACCTGGCAGCCGGAAGCACGCCGCCAGTTCGGCGACCTGCGCTGGCCGGCCAGGTGGGTTCGACAAACGGCCGCCGGCGAGCGGCTCGTGATTCATGTTGATGAGCTGGTCATTGAGGGCATGGATGAACCGGTTGACCAGGAGGCCAAGCCGTGAAGCCGGGCGCCGGTCTGCTTGCACTCCTGCTCGCCGGCCTGCTGCCAGGCCCCTCGGCGGGCGCGCAAACACCCGCGACGGACAATCCCTTTGCCGCCGCGATCGACCGGGCCGGCCAGCGCGTCGTCAAGCTTCACGGCGCTGCGTTCGGACGCGAGCCGGGCTACGGCTCCGGCGTCCTGATTTCGGCGGACGGCCGAATCGTGACGACACTTTCGGCCATGCTGGCGGGCCGCACGCTGCGGGCCGTGCTGCCGGACGGCCGCGTGTTGCCGGCCGAACTCCTCATGGAGGACGAGCAGCGGCACCTGGCGCTGCTGAAGGTCGCGGCTGACGGGCTCCCGTTCTTCGAGTTCGATAGCAGCGCCCACCTGACGCCGGGCGACTGGGTCATCTCCGCAGCCAATCCTTTCAAGGTCGCCGACGGCCCGGAGCCGGTTTCGATCAACGTGGGCACCTTCTCCGCCCGGGCCCACCTGGCGGCCGTTCATCGCGCCCAGGACTTCCCGTATGACGGCCCGGTCCTGCTCGTTGACATGGTGGTAAGCACGCCGGGCAGCGCCGGCGGCGCCCTCGTGGACGCCGACGGCCGGCTGGTCGGCCTGGTCGGACGAGCGGTTACCGGCCGACGCACCGGCACCTGGATCAACCACGCCCTGCCGGTGGAACAGGTCGCGCAGTTCGTGCACGGTGAGCCGTACCGATCGGCCGGCGGCGACGAGGACGCCACGGCGACTAATCGCCTGACGGCCCTAGGCATCCGCCTGCTCGACCTCGGCGGCCGATTGCGGCCGGCCTACATCGAACGCGTGCGCCCGGCCTCGCCCGCCGACATTGCCGGATTGCGCGCGAACGATTTGGTCGTCGCTATGAACGGCGCGGCCGTCAGTAGCTGCGAGGACTTCCGGCGTACTCTGCGGCTTGCCGCCGAACCGGACCGCGTCACGTTGGTCATAAAGCGCGGCGACGAAATGACAGTGGTGAACTTGCCGATGGAAACCTCGCCCTGATGACCGTGGCCAGGATCATGCCGGTAGTCTGTGTGTGCGCGGCGACGCTGGTAAGCGCTGCCGGTGATGCGGGCGCGGCCGGCCGGCTGCGCGGTGCTCAACAGCAGGTCTTCAACGCCGCCCTGGCCGCCGTCGAACCAGTCATCGTACGCATCGAGACCATCGGCGGAGCGGCGCCGGGGGACACCAGCCGCGCCGGCTTGGGCGACGCGCTTCGGCCGGGGCAAGGTCCAGCCACCGGCGTCATCTGCTCGGCGGACGGCCACATACTCACCAGCAGCTTCGGCTTCCTGCACAACCCGCTGGTCATCATCGTCACCCTCAGCGACGGCCGCTGTTTTGTCGCCAGGCTGATTGCCCGCGATTACCCCGGCCGCCTCACGCTGCTGAAGATCGACGCCGTCGGGCTGCCGGAGCCCGAGTGGCTGGCGGCCGCGCAACTGCGCGCCGGGCAATGGGCACTCGCCGCCGGCTGCGGCCACGCCAGCCCCCGGCCGGCCCTGTCGGTGGGTGTTCTCAGTGCGGTGGCGCGCCTAGGGGGCCGGGCCGTGCAGACCGACGTCAAGACCTCCCCCGCCAACTACGGCGGTCCGCTGTTCGACTCGGCAGGCCGCGTGATCGGCATCTGCGTTCCGAAGGCCGGGCAGGGCGACGACGAGGTGGCCGGCACGGAATGGTACGACTCCGGCATCGGCTTCGCGATCCGCCACGACTACATCCAGGAGCGCCTCCCCCGGCTCAAGGCCGGCGAAGACCTGCATGCAGGCTTCATGGGCCTGAGGTTTGCGGAGGACTGGCCGCTGGTCGGCGATCCAGCCGCAGACGCACCGACCGTCGGCGTACGAATCAACGCCGTCCCGGACGGCCCGGGCCGCGCAGCCGGCCTGGTTGCGGGTGACATCGTGACACATGTGGACGGCCAACCTATACCCGGCCTGCTGGAACTGCGCCGCGTGCTCGCCCGCCGAGCCGCCGGCGACACCGTGGAACTTGCGGTCCGGCGCGGCGCCGAGCAGACGCGCGCGTCCGTCACGCTTGCCAGGGCCGCGGAGTTGCGGCAAGAAGGCGGACCGCCAGCCACGCCGCCCGATCCGGACCAGCCGCCGCCGGGTTGACCGTGCAAAGGCCGAGAACGACAACGCCGCCGCGCATGTCGCGGTCAAGCCACGCATCGCCGAGTACAATCCCAAGACTGCGGCCGAGCGAGAACAGCCATGGACGTCGCCCTCTTCGTCACCTGCCTGACCGACACGTTCTTCCCGCGCGTGGGGGAGGCGGTCGTACGCGTGCTGCGGCACTTCGGCTGCCGGGTGCATTTCCCACCCGCCCAGACCTGCTGCGGCCAGCCGGCCTACAACGGCGGCTTTCACACCGAGGCGGCCAAGCTGGCCCGCCGCATGATCAAGGTTTTCGAGCCGTTCGACGCGGTCGTCAGCCCGTCCGCCTCGTGCGCCACGATGATTCGGCAACACTATCCGACACTGCTGGAGAACGACCCTGACTGGCGGGAACGCGCCGCGCGCCTGGCCGCCAGAACGCACGAGTTCACAACCTTCCTGGCGGACCGTTGCCAGGTGGACCTCGCCGCCCACCTGCGCTTTGCTGAGCCGGTCACGTTCCACTACCCGTGCCATGCCCGCGAGACCTACGGGGTGGAGCGGTTGCAGGGCTGGCTGACCGGCAGCGCGGGCGTGGACCTCCGCGTGCCGGAGCATCCCGACTGCTGCTGCGGCTTCGGCGGCGTGTTCGCCGTTGATTATCCCGAGATCAGCGCGGCCATGCTCGACGACAAGCTCAGGCTGCTCGCGGCTACCGGGGCACGCCTGGTAGTCTGCAACGAGGGTGGCTGCACGCTGAACATCGCCGGCGGCGCCCGGCGCCGCGGGCTGCCGCTGCGCTGTCGGCACCTGGCGGAGTGCCTGGCGGAATCGCTCGGCCTAATGGAGCCGCAGCCATGAGCCGCTCGCGTGAGTTTGCGGCGCGCGTGCGCCGTGCCCTGGCTGACGAGCGCGTCACCGCCGCCATGCGCGGTACGACCTGGCGCAAAGTGACCGCCCGGGCGGAGAGCCTTGGCGCGCTGCGCGACCCGGAGCGCCTGCGCGATCTCGCCGCCCAGATCAAGCAGCACACGCTCGAGCGCCTGCCGGAGTATCTCACTCAATTCGCCCGCCAGGTCCAGCAAGCCGGCGGACATGTCCACCCAGCCCGCGACGCCGCCGCGGCCCGCCGCCTGGTCTGCGACCTGGCCCGGCAATACGGCCTCAAGCTCGCCGTCAAAGTGAAAAGCATGACGACCGAGGAGATCGGCCTGAATGCGGCGCTCGAAGCGGCCGGCGTTGAGGTCTTCGAAACGGATCTCGGCGAGTTCATCATCCAGCTCGACCACGATCGCCCCAGTCACATCGTCTCGCCGATCATCCACAAGGACCGCCGCCAGGTCGCCGCGGCCATGGCCCGCGAGCTGGGCTGTGCCTATACCGAGGATCCAATCGCGTTAACGCGCATCGCCCGGGCGTATCTGCGCGACGTCTTCCGCCGCTGCGACCTGGGCATCAGCGGGACGAACTTCGCCGTGGCCGAGACCGGCACGCTGTGCATCTGCACCAACGAGGGCAACGGGCGCATGAGCACCACTCGCCCGCGCGTGCACGTGGCCATAGTCGGCATCGAGAAGATCATCCCGCGCCTGGCGGACCTGCCCGTCTTTCTCAAGCTGCTGTCGCGTTCGAGCACCGGCCAGCCGCTGGGCTCCTACACAACGCTGATAACCGGGCCGAAACGGCCGGCCGACCGCGACGGACCGCAGCACCTGCACGTCATCCTGCTGGACAATGGCCGGGCCGACATCCTGGCCGGCCCGTTCGCAGAGGTGCTGCGCTGTGTCCGCTGCGGAGCCTGCCTGAACGCCTGTCCGGTCTATCGCCGCATCGGCGGACACGCCTACGACAGCGTCTACCCGGGCCCGATCGGCAGCCTGCTAACCCCGCTGCTCGACGCCGCCGGCGACCACTACGATCTCCCGTTCGCTTCAAGCCTGTGCGGTGCCTGTCAGACCGCCTGTCCCGTACGCATCGACCTGCCCGGACTGCTGCTGCGCATGCGCGCGGCCCTGCACGGCGGCCAGCCCTGGAGCAAGCGCGCCGCCATCCGCTTATGGCAGTGGGCGATGGGCTCGGCCGCCACCTATCAACTCGGTCAACGTGCCATGCGCGCGTTCCTCGCGGACGACGGTGCGGGTTGGACGACGCGCGGGGCGGGCCCGCTATCGCGCTGGCTTGAGGCGCGCGACCTGCAGCGACCGCCCGCGCGGAGCTTCCGCCAAATCTGGGAGGAGTACCTCAGCCGTGAATGACGCCGGCAATCCATCCACAGCTTTCGACACCGCTGCGGCGAAGGCCGAGCTGTCGGCCTTCATTGCCGCGTTGGGACCGCGCACGGCGGCGGTGGCGCCAACGCCCCTGCCCGAACTTGGCGAGGATATTCGCGACGTGGCCGCCGATGGCGCGCTCATCGAACGCTTCACGGCCGCTGCCGCCGCGGCCGGCATGGCCGTACATCGCGCCACGCCAGCAAGCTGTGCCGAGGTGCTTGGCCGAATCGTGCAGCAGCTCCCCGCCCGGCATGTCTTCCTGACCGCTCAGGCCGACACCGCCTTGACGCCGGCCCTCGCGGAGGCGCTGGGCGACACCTTGCGCCGTCTGGGCGTACGGCTCAACTCAACGCCGGACGACGAGACCCTGTTCACGGTTGACGCAGCCATCACCGGCGTGGCGGCGGCGGTGGCTGAGACGGGCACGCTCGTGTGCGTCTCCGCACCCGACTCGGCGCGTGGGGCCTCGCTGATCCCACCCGTTCACGTGGCAGTCGTTGCCGCCGGGCAACTCGTGGCCGACTTGTGCGACCTGCGGACACTCTGGCGGACGGGGGCTGACCTGCCCGCTAATGTCAACCTCATCAGCGGCCCCAGCAAGACGGCGGACATCGAGGGCGTGCTCGTGACCGGCATGCACGGCCCCGGCCAGGTGCACGTCATCCTTCTGGATGGGTAGCGCCGCCCAAACGCGACCAGCCGCTCAATACCGCCGTAGTACGCCGCGCACCACCCCCTGAATCTGCACGTCCTTGGTAATGATCGGCTTATAGGCCGGGTTGGCGGGCTGCAAGCGGATGCCGCCCGGCTCGCGGTAGAAGCGCTTCAGCGTGGCTTCACCGTTGTCCAGCAGGGCTACGACCGTCTCGCCGTCACGTGCCGTGTTGCGGCGCTCGACGATGACGTAATCCCCATCGCTGATGTGATCTTCGATCATGCTGTCACCGCGCACGCGCAGCACGAAGTTGCCATGGGGAGAAACCAGCATCTCCTCGAGGTCGAGGACTTCGCGGTCCTCAATGGCCTCGATCGGAGCGCCGGCGGCAATGGTCCCGGCCAGCGGCAGGCAGGTCGCGCGCTGATCCGGGAAATCAATGTTGTCGCTAAGTCGCAAAGAGCGTGCCTTGTGCCGGGCATGCTTGAGGTAGCCCTTGGCTTGCAGCACGCCGACGTGTTCGAACACGGTGACCTTGCTGATGCCCAACTCGTCGGCCAGCTCCTGCAAGGTTGGCGCGTAGCCCCGCGCATTGCTGTAGTCCCGGATGAGCCTGAGGACCTGCATCTGCTTGGGCGTCAGCGACGGGAGACGTTTCGGCGATTTCGTGCGGGACATCAGTCCATTCCTCCGCCAGGTAAGCGCTCAAAGATCCGGTCACAACCGGCGGCAGAGGTCGGGTGGCCGCGGCCCAAACACGCTGATCACTGCGGGAGTAGGCGGCAGATGTGCCAAATTGGGCACCCCCGGCGTTTGCCCCGAGCTGCGCCGCGACGTGACGCTGCAAATCCGCCGCCTGCTCGCGTGTGAGCGGGCAGGCCGCAACGTCATGAAGATCAACGCTACTCGACCGAACTTCCGCCTGGAAATCGCCGCCGGGCCCCAGCAGGCACAAGAGCCGGCCACCATCGTGCTGATGTTTCGACACCGCGCACTCCTTTGCTTCCGCTGCCGCGACGTGCACGCCGGTTAGCAAGTTATTCGTGCTAATAATAACCTAACCCTGCGCCGACGTCAAGTCGCGCCGCACTATTACCGGCTCGCAACGGAACCACAACATCCTGACCAGACTAATTATACGACAAACAACCTGTGGTGGTGTGCGTCCTTGGCTAAAATCTCCGCGTTCACCCACCGAGAAACAAGTTTCACGTGTGCTGATATGAACGCCTATGGAAGTAAGTTATTTCAAGAAAAAGCTTTAGGTCTGCTACCCGCGCCGGGAGCGCTCACGGCCATCTGCCCGCCCTTAATCGACCTGAGCCCCACCCCGGTAGCTCGTGCCGCGCCACCTGACTGTCCGCCCGCCAACCCGCGTCATGGCGTTCAGCATCATGGCCAAACACAGAACCGCCCCTAGAACATAGCTGGGCGCCCAGACAGCCCGCGCCCCGCTCACGCGATAGAACCGCATCAGGACGGTCTGCTGCACAACGATAGCGAACGCAGCCGCCAGCGCCAACCAGCCACCTCCGGCCGGCACCAACGGAGACACCAGCAGCGTCAGATACGGCGACAGGCTGAAAATCGACAGCACCAGGACCGTCGCGATCAGGCGCGGCAGCGTTCCGAAGCAGCCGTAGAAGATCCGCGTCCAGCCGCGCCAGATTTGCCTGAAGCCGCTGTACATGCGCACGCGGTACAGGTCACCGCCGGGCACGACCTGCAGCCGGATGCCGGCCCGCTTCGCCGCCCGGGCCATGTGCATGTCCTCGTTCAGCGTGCGCCGGACGGCCGCATGGCCTCCGATGGCATCGTAGCTCGCCCGCGACATCAGCATGAACGCGCCGTTGGCATACGCGTGCGGCTTGGCCGGATCGTTCACCTTCGCCGGCGGAAACCAGAACACCATGAGCGCCCCCGCGACCGGCTGGACGATCTTCTCCAGCAGTCCGTGCGTCTCCAGCCGCGGGAGCACTGACAGGAATCGCAGACCTTCCCGCTGCGCGTAGGCCACCGCGGCACGCAGCAGGCGCGGCGAGTCGAACGTGCAATCCGCGTCCGTGAAGCACAGCAGCTCGCCGTGCGCGTGCTCCACGCCGACGCGCATCGCGTTCGTCTTGCCAAACCAATCTTCCGGCAAGCGGTCAACGTGCAGCGCGGTCAGGCGTGCGTTACGTGCTGCCAGCGCGTCGAGAATCTCGCCGGTGCGATCCGAGCTGCGATCGTCAATGGCAACGACCTGCAGGTCGGGATAGTCCTGCGCCAGCAGGCTTTCCGCGCAACGGGCGATATTGTGCTCCTCGTCCTTGGCCGCCACGAGCACCGTCAGCCGCGGCCACGCCGGCGGCGCGCAGTTCGCGTCCTCCTCGGACAGGATCTTCTGCGTACGCGCGCGGTTCAGATCGATATGCCGTCGGAGCCAGACCAGGCCGATGGCCAGCATTGCGAACTGCCAAGCCGTCGTCCAGGTGCTCGCGCTCTGCTCAGCCAGTAGGAGCGAAATAGGGGCACCTCACGTTGTGCAGCGCCGCGCTCAGCGGGCGCGCTGCGGGAGGGAGCTTAGCGGATAGCCGCCGCGCGGCAAAGGCCCCGCGCGCCTGGCAAGCCGGATCGGGCGAGCTGACGGAAACCCGTCTTGGCCCCGCGTGCTGCGCTCGTTTTTTTGTCCAAAACGTGCCAAGACAGCTTGTACGCTGTGGAGCCGCTCGCTAGTATTCCGAACCAGTAGTGGTGGTATTGGCACTCGGCGCGGTCATGATTTCAAGTGCATCGACGTAGACCACCAATTCTGTCGAACAGTCGATGCGCTGCCGCTGTCGGGTCGAGACGGGTCCTGAACTGAGGAGAAAGTTCATGTTCACGCTTGACCGTGGTTTCCGACGTATTGGATGGTTTGCCATCCTGTTGTTGGCGCTGTCGGTGATGACGCCAGGGCGGGCGCTCGCCGACACAGGCAGTGATGTCGCCCAGCTCCAGGCGTTGCTCGAGGCGCAGCAGGCGCGGATGGATGCGCTTCAGGAGCAACTGGCGGCCTCGCGCGGCCAGGATGCCGAAGGTGCGCGCAATGAGGCCTTGCGTAATCAGATCCGGCAGATTCTCGGTGAGCAGGAGTTTCGTGAGAGCCTGATGCCGTCGATGCTGCAGGCCGGGTACGACGGCGGCTTCTTCATCCGCAGCAGCGACGACAACTTCCTGATGAAGTTCAACGGTCGCATGCAGTTCCGCTGGACGCACTATGCTAAGCAGTCCCGCAACCGCTACCTCTCACCCCGGCTGAGAGGCCACGACATGACCGGCTTCGATGTCCGGCGCCTGCGTTTCCATATCTCGGGCCATGTTTATGACCCCAACCTGACCTACTTGATCAAACTCGATGCGGATTCGCCGTCGGGCTACGATGTCGGCATCCGCTACGCCTATGTCAACTACCGGTTTGCGGACGAGTTCCAGATTCGCGCTGGTGCCTTCCAGCTCGCTTCGACGCGGGCCGGCTTCGCCTCCAGCGGCAACATGCAGTTCTGCGAGTACCCCGAAACCGCCGCAGTCTTCGATCCCTTCGAGGGCGTCGGCGTCCGCTTCTGGGGCCAGTTGGCCGACAAGCGCGTCGAGTACTACCTCGACATCGCCAACTCGTTCAATGGCATGCGCAACCGCACGATCACGACCGACGAGAACCGGGAGCTCGACGGCAATCCCGCCATTGCGTTCCGCACCGTCTGGCATGTCTGCGGCGAGAACCCCACCAAAGACTTCGTCTCCTGGGGCGACATTGATCATCTGGAAACCCCCGCCTTCGACCTCGGTTTCCACTACCTGTTCGATGACAACTACGGCGACACGACCAGTTCCCGCATCGTCTTCGCGCGGCCCAAGCTCTTTGGCGGCGGCTTCGGCGTAACCTCCTCCGAGGGCGTGCAGATCAACCAGTTCGGCTTCGATGCCGCCTTCAAGTGGCAAGGCTTCTCGGCCTCCGGCGAGTACATTTTCCGCATCATCGACCCGCGCCGCGCCGGGCGGACGCCTTTCACGCCGCTCTGGCTCCTCACGGCCGACGACTCCACCACCGTGAATCACGGTGCTTACGTGCAGATGGGCTACTTCCTGCCCATCCCCGGCATGGAGCGGAAGCTTGAGGCCGTGGCCCGCATCGGTGGCATCGCCGTCAACCCCGGCCCCGGCGGCAGTGAAGGCACCTGGTTCTACACCGCCGGCCTGAACTACTACTTCGAAGGTAACAAGGTCAAGCTACAGACCGACCTTACCAAGATCCCGAAGGTGCCGCTGGCCGCCAATTCCTGGCTCGCCAACGCCAATGACAACGCTTTGATCTGGCGCGTGCAGCTCCAGGTCGCGTTCTAGCAGCCAACCGCCCACCGGGCGCGTTTGACTGACCAAGACCTCCAGAATCAGCCGCGGCCGGCAGCATAAGTGTTGCCGGCCGCGGCGTTTGCATGCGCCGGCCGTAATGCCGCTATCCGGTGGCACAACCTCGTCGTCGGCCACGACGGCCGAAGCCGTCAGGACGCGCCAAGTGCTCACGCTTGCCCGGGAAGCGCGCGGCCGCACCCCCGTCTACCGCTTGACCACGTGGATCCCGCGGGCGTTGATCACGAGCGCGTCGCCACCCTCCGGCGTCGCAACCTCGCCAACCACTACGACTTCCGCCAGCGGTTCCAGCCCGTGCTGGCCGCGCAGACCGACCCGCAGCGGCCGGCCGTCGTCACCGACCACCTGAATCGTAGCCGTGTTGGCCAGCGATGCACCCTCCGCCGCGCAGCAAGGAGATAGCGGCGCATCGCCATGCCGCTGCTTATGCTTCGCCGTCAGGCTCAAGTCCGCCAGCAGGAACATGGCTCGACCCTCGATGAAAGGCTCGGCGCGACCCGCGATCACCCCGCGCACCACGACCTCGCCGTTTGCCGGCGGTGCCGCCTTCACCGCAATGATGTCCATAGCGCCGGCCGGCTCCTGCTCCTGGAGCAGCCCCGCCGGCAGGACGTCCGCAGTGGCGGCGGCCTCCGCCCCGCCCTCGGACGGACCGGCCGAACTCGCGCCCCGTTCACACCCGGCGCACCACACCAGTAGACCCAGGCCGATCAGAACTCGGCCGGCGAAGTTACCTGCTACCTTCATCATCACAAATCCTCCTTACCGCGCTACGCCGCGCGCAGCGCTTCAACAATCGGCAGCCGCAGACACCGCCACAACGGCGGCAGAATGCCCACGACCGCCAGGCCAACGCCGGCCAGCAGTCCGCCGACCATGACCGGCGCATCGAGCAACAACGCAAACGCCCCCATCGAGAATCGCACCGCGACGCCGTCAAGCAGTGCCAACCCCACGAACGCCGCCACCAGCCCGCCCGCGGAAGTCGCCAGGAGCGACTCCTGCAGGAAGCTGACGGCGATGGCACGGCGCGGGAAACCCAGTGTCTGGAGGGTGCCCAGTTCGCGGACCCGCGCCGCAAACGCGGCGTACATCGTATTCAGCCCGCCGAACAGACCGCCCAGCGCGATCAGCGCCGCCGTCGCCCACACCATCGCCCGCACCGGCTGATAGAACCGTCCCAGGCTGGCGTAGTAGTCGGTCTCGCGGACCGCGGCGATCTCCAGGTCCAGCCGCTGGGCGGCAAACGCGGCCACATCCTCAAACTCGGCCTCGTCCAGCGTGAGGACCACGCACGAGATCGACGCCTCACGCTTGGTCGCTATCTGCAACTCAGTCAGCGGACTCCAGATTTCGGCGTCCATCACGGTGCGCGGGGCTTCGAACTGGCCCACGATCGTCCATGGCCGGTTGTCAAACCACAGCGAGCGTCCTGTCGCCAGCGTTTCAGCCGATACGCCCAGCCGCGTGGCCGCCAGCCGACCGACCATCAACTCGTCGTGCCCCGGCTGCGGAGCGCGTCCGCTGACAATGCGCACCTGCGGGTGCACCAGATACGCCGCCGGCGTCACCCCCCGCAAGACCGCCCGCAACTCCTCCTTGGCGTCGCGCTCGCTCTTGACAACCAGCGCCATGTGAACCTCGGGCGATACGTACGCCACGCCCAATTGCTCGCGGATGCCCGGCACGCTGCCGGCTGCCAGCGTGGCCACCTGGAGACCGATCTGGCTGCGCTCGATGCTCTCCTCGCTGCCCGTCCCCAGCAGAATGACATTCTCCGGGCTGCCGCTGATCGAAAGGCTATGTTCCATGCCGCGCACGAACCCGCCCGCCGCCAGCACCAGCACGATGACCAGCGCACTGCCCAACACGCTGGCCACCAGCCGCACCGGCGACCGGCCCAGGTTCCGCACGGCGTACTCAAAGGGCAGCAGTTTCATCGGTTACTCCCGCCAAACAACCATGTCGCACGACTCAAACCGCCCGCAAGGACGCCACGATTGCCTGCCGCGTGGCCTGCCAGGCCGGCACCAGCCCGGCCACAATGCCCAGCAGCGCCGCCGTCAGCAGCCCGCCGACAAACACGCTCGGCCCGGCGAGCACGGGGATGCTCAGGCCGTCCACCGACAGCGCGAAGTTGCCCCAGTGCAGGATCCCAAACGCGATGGCGCAGCCCACGCCGCCGCCGGCCAGACTGAGCACCAGACCCTCGCCCACGATCAGCCGGGCAATCAGGCCGCCGCGATATCCCAGGGTTTGCAGGATGGCGTGCTCGCGCACGCGGTCCTGCACCGACAGCACAATCGCGTTGCCGATCAGGGCCAGTACGGCCGCCAGGCAACCCCAGCCCAGCCACCGCATGAACCCCACGATCTCGACAATGTCCGCCGCCACCCGGGCCACAAAAGCCTTCTCCGGGCTGGTGTACGTCGGCTCCTGGTCAACGGCGAACCGCTCATCGATCGCGGCCGCGACCGCGTCGAGCTGCTCCGGATCACGCACCTTCACGTTGAACTGCGTAACGATGCCGCCCGCCCGGCTGCCGGACGCGTACTGCAAGAAGTCGAGGTGGACGTAGGCGACGTTTTGGTCCTGCAGCTCGTCGGAACGCACGATGCCGGCCAAGTGGACATTGATGCCGGCAGTCTCAAACTGGTCCCCGACCTTCAGCCCGCGCCGCTGCGCCACCATTTCGCCGACCAGGGCCGCATCGCTCCGCCGCTCCCAGGCGGCCAGCGATCCCGCCAACAGCTCGAAGCCGGGCGCAAAGCCCTGCAGAAACGGTTCGCTCGGCACACCGCGGAACGTCAGGATATCCAGGCTGGCTCGGCAGTTGCTTACAACAATCTTCACCGGCACCACACTCTCAACGCCCGGCACGCGGGCAATCTGCTGCTCGTAAGATTGCGGCAGGCGGCTTGTGAACGGGCAGAAGCGGTCCTTCCGGTACACCACCAGCGTCGTGTCGGTCGCGTTCGTAACCGTGGCCGCCTCGACGCCGGACTGCATGGCCTGCACGGCCGCAAACATGAACATGGCCACACCGACGCCCATCATCGTGAGTGCGCTGCGCGCCCGATGGCGGACGACCTGCTTCAGAATCAGTGGAATGAACCGGGGTGCTACCATTGGGCTGCCTCCACGCCGACGGCCGCGACTTCATCCGCCTCCACCAGCCGACCCTTCTCCAAATGCAGCGTGTGTGCCGCATGCTCAGCACAATGCGCATCGTGCGTCACCATGATGAGCGTCTTGCCCAGCTCCCGGTTCAGCCGGACCAGCAGCGCCATGACGGCCTTGGCCGCCCGGGCGTCGAGATCGCCGGTCGGCTCGTCCGCGACGATGATCCGCGGATCGGTGACGATCGCGCGCGCAATGGCCACGCGCTGCTCCTGCCCACCGCTCAATTGACGCGGGTAATGATCGTGCCGATCCGCCAGATCAACCAGTTCCAGCGCCAGGGCCACCTTGCGGTGCCGCTCCTTCCGCGTCAGCTTGTGCAGCAGCAGCGGCAGCTCGACGTTCTCATACGCCGTGAGCGTCGGCACCAGGTTGTAGAGCTGGAAGATGTAGCCGACGTATTCGTTCCGCCACGCCGCCAGTTGCCCGGTGGTCATTGCGGAGAGCTCACGTCCGTCTATCTTCAGGCTGCCGGACGTGGGCCGGTCGATGCCGGCGATGAGGTTCAGCAGCGTCGTCTTGCCGCTGCCCGAAGGCCCCATCAACGCCAGGAAGTCACCGTCCGCGACGTCCAGGCCCAGGTCCTTCAGCGGCGTGATTGTCAGCTCACCTTTCTTGTACGAGCGCGTCAGCCCGCGACATTCAATAAGTGCCATCGTCCTTGCCTCCATCCATTCAAACACCGCCCCTGACGGACGCCTCGCCGATGATGTTGATGCGATCGCCATCGGCCAGACCCGCCGGCGGGTCGGCAATCAGCCGGTCGCCCGGCTGCAAACCTTCCGTTATCTCAATCCAGTCACTCATTCGCCCGCGGCCCACAACGACCGCGCGGCTGACCGCCACGTTGCTGCCCTGATTCGCGACCCACACGCGCCCCTGGCCGTCGGCCCCGCCCAGAACCAGCCGCTCGGGCGCGAACACGCGCTGCTCAACGCCGGTCGCCGCCGGCTGCGCCGTCGCGAGAAACCGCGCCCGCGCGAGCATCTCCGGCTTGACCTCCGACGTCGGATCCTTCATCGCGACCTTCACTTGCAGCGTGTTCTTCTGGATATCCGCTTCGTTGACGATCCGCGTCACGTGACCGTGGAACACCCGGTCCGGCAGCACGTCCACCACGATCTCCGCCTCCTGGCCGACGCCGACCTTCGCCGAGTCAACCAGCGGCACATCCACGCGCACCTGCAGCTTCCGCGGGTCGTACACGCGCAGAACCTGCGCCGATTGCGGGTTGTCGCCGCCGAGCATCAGCTTCGAGCCCGGCGCCGCCAGCCTGACCATCACGATTCCGTCCACGGGCGAACGCACTTCCATCCGCTCCAGCCGCAGCCGCGCCTCGTCGCGCCGGGACCGAGCCTCGGCCAGGGCGGCCTGCGACCGCGCCACCGCGGCCTGTGCCTCGTCCAGCGCCCGCCGTTCCGGTATTCGCAGCCGCAGGTTCTCGCCCGCGGCGAGCACCTCGGCCTCCGCCGCCGCAGCCTGTGCTTCCAGGATCGGCCGGCGCGCTCGCATGGCGGCCACGACGGCCTGCTGCTCAAGGTGTTGTTGGCGGGCGCGGATGAGCTCGATGTCGCTAGCCAGCCCGCTTTCGTATAGCGGTCCAACGCGGCGATGTTCGGCCTCGAGATAGGTCGCCAGCGCTTCCGCCGCCGCCAACTCCGCCGGCCAACGCTCCAGCTCGGCTTTCCGTTCCCGCAGCGCGGCCTCGGCCGTTGCGAGCTTCCGCGTCAGCTCGATCGGGTTGTCCCAATCGCGCTGTGCCGCCGACAAGGCCGCATCCGCCGCCAGCACCTCGGCCTCCCGTTGCGCCACCAGGGCCTCGGCCTGCTCCAGCGCCAGGCGCGCATCATCCGGCACCATGCGGGCTACAATCTGGCCGGCGCTCACCGGCTCGCCCTCCAGGACCAGCACGTCCTCAACCACGCCGTCCGCCAGCGCCGAGACCGCCACCGCGAATGGATCCGCCTCGACCCACCCGGGCGCCTGAACCGTTACCGCGCCTGGGCCGGCCTCACCCGTTCCCGCTTTCACGACCACTGGCACAACCCTCACTGGCGTCGCCGGCCACAGGGACTCCCCGGCCGCCCATGCCAAGACGGCCGCGGTAGCCACAAACACAACCGCCGGCAGCAGGACGCGCGTCTTCCAGCGCGCCCGCGGCAGGGGCACGCGATCGGCCGGCTCACCCGCCATCTCCGATCTCGCGAGTACCGCCAGATCTGCTTGTTGATTCATCACGATCTCCTGCCACATCCAGCCTCACCGCCGGCGCATACGCGTGCCGACAATGCAACGCCGACAGCCACCTAGGGCGGCGACATAACGCAAATGTCTTACTGGAAAGTGGTTAGGAGCGAGGCGGGTGCAGGGGACCGTCTACGACAACGTTGGGCGGAAACAGGCCCCCGCCGTCAACCGCGAACCCCCGATCATCAAGCTTGAGAAACTCGGAGTCCACCGACCGCGCGACACAGTAGATCGTCAGACCCAGGCAGCACGGCGAGGCACAGTTCCTCGGGCAACCGTGCGAGCGCCCTGGATCCTCGTCGGACGGCGACTTGCTGTTGCAGTCAGCGTGCTTCGCGGCAAAGACGCCGGCAACGACGGCCAAACCGGAGCAGCATCCAGTCTGTTCGCTAACCTCTTCATGGGAAGCGTTTTGCGCGCAGCACAAACACGCCGGCAGCGCTCGCGGCGGCACCACCAGGCCGACGATCACGAGCACCAGCGGTGCCAAAAAGAACCTCTTGAGCTGCGCAAACTTCAACGCAAGGACTCCATCGCTCGGGACTGCGCGGGCAGACCCCAAGGCGTATAACGAGTATACGCACATCGAGGTCTAGCAGCAACGCCATTCCGCGGTCCCGGTAGCTGGGGGCAGTTCAGGCCAATAATCTGGTCGGCGCATGCCAGAAGCGGCGGATCCGTGGCGCGCCACCGGGCCACACCACGGGCAAAACCCCGATGCTGCATGTCCTATATGTGGCCGCCCTCATCAGCGCATGGCCCCAACCGTCACTGCGGTAAACGGAATGTTAATCGGGCGGGTTGCCGGACCTGCGGCCTTAAATCATCGGGCGGCGGCGGTCAGAGCGCGTCTGGCGGGCGCACGCGAGCAACCGCCGCGGCGAACCGCATGGGCGTGGTCGCGCGTGTACTCACGCGGGTCGGAATCGCGGAACAGGACCTCAAAGCCGGCCGCGGAAAGCGCCGCGCTCACCTCGTCCCGCGTGGCCAGGGTGGGATCCTGGGCGGCACGGAAATCGTGGCAGGCAATGCACAGGTGCGGAGCGCAGGCCAGGGTCGCCGTCATACCGCGCAACGCCTGCCGCTCGGCACCTTCAATGTTCATCTTCACAAAGTCAACGTGTTCGACGCCGGCTTCAGCCAGCAACGCGTCAAGCGTGTCGCCGCGCACCGCAAAGCCCGCGCCGCCGGCCGCCCTTATGCGGTTCGAGGCGTCATGCCGCCCGTCCTCAATCGTTACGACGCCCGGCTTGTCCGTGACGGCCGCATGCACACAAGTGACATTGTCCAGCCCGTTGCGCCGACAAGCCGCTTGCAGCCGACAGAAGGTGACCGGGTGGGCTTCGATCGCGACAACGCGGCCCGTTGGTCCAACGGCCTCCGCGAACACCAGCACATCACCGCCGTCGCCGGCACCGACGTCAACAATCACGTGGCCGGGCAGCGGCCTATAACTATGGAACCACTGGTCGCGAGCACTCTCGATCACGCGGTCGGCCGTCCGCGGCCAAGCCGCGATCTGCGGCGGATAGAGATCGAAGCGCGGGCGGTCCGCAAACCAACGGCCATCAACCGCATGAAGCCAAACTCCGTCGTACGCAACCTTTACGTCCGCCCGCGTCAGGCGGCGGGCATAAGAGTTCAGCAGCCACGCCAGCACGCGCCGGCCGCCACGTCGGTCCAGTACTCGAATCATCCAGCTTGCAAGCGACATATGCCTTCCAGTCACGGGTGTCGACAACGCCGGCGGAAGAGCCGGCCCCACTACTAATCCATCGGCGTTTCCCGCCGCCCCGCCGAACCACGCCGCCGGCGCGTCGCGGTGGCCAGGCCCGGCCATCTGCGGTCTAATAGCCGCCCCGCATCAGTGGAGACCTGCCGTGAAGCAACACGACCTGATCGTCATCGGCGCCGGACCCGGCGGCTACGTCGCCGCCCTGCGCGCCGCCCAGCTCGGCCTGTCCGTCGCCTGCGTCGAGCAGGAACCCACCCTCGGCGGTACCTGCCTGCGCGTCGGCTGCATCCCCAGCAAAGCGCTCCTGGAGTCGAGCGAGCACTATGCGGCCGCCCGCAATAGCTTCGCCGAGCACGGCGTCCGCCTCGCCGGCGTCGAGCTGGACCTCGACGCCATGCTCAAACGCAAGAACCGCATCGTCAGCACGCTGACCAAGGGCATCGAGGCGCTCTTCAAGAAGAACGGCGTCACGCGCTACCACGGCCACGCCCGCCTGAACGGCCCCGGCCGCGTAGTTGTCGCACCCGTCGGATCAGCGGGGGACGCGCCCGGCGACGCGCAGGAACTGACATCCAAGCACATACTCATCGCCAGCGGCAGCAAACCCGCCACCATCCCCGGCGTCGAACTCGACGGCGACCGCATCGGCACCAGCACCGAGGCCCTCTCCTACACCGCCGTGCCCGCACACCTCGTCGTCATCGGCGCCGGCTACATCGGCCTCGAACTCGGTTCAGTGTGGGCGCGCCTGGGTGCCAAGGTCACGTTCCTGGAATACCTCGACCACATTCTCCCCGGCACCGATCAGGAGATCGCCGCGGACGCGCTGAAGCTCTTCCAGAAGCAAGAGCTCGAGTTCCACCTCGGCAGCCGCGTGACCGCCGCCCGCGTCACCGGCACAGGCTGCGTCGTCGAACGCGCCGCAGGCGCGCCGATCGAATGCGACCGCGTGCTCGTCGCCGTCGGCCGCGCTCCCAACACCAACGGCCTCGGCCTCGAATCCGCCGGCATCCAGTTGGACGAGCGCGGCCGTATCCCGGTCAATGAGCACTACGCCACCAGCGCCGCCGGCGTCTACGCGATCGGCGACGTCATCCCGGGCCCGATGCTGGCCCACAAGGCCGAGGATGAAGGCATCGCCTGCGTCGAACAGATCGTCACCGGCTACGGCCACGTGAACTACGACGCCATCCCCGGCATCTGCTACACCGAGCCCGAAATCGCCGGCGTCGGCCGCACCGAGGAGCAGTTGCAGCAGCAGGGCACCGAATACCGCAAGGGCGTCTTCCCCTTCCGCGCCAACGGCCGCGCCCGCGCCCTCGGCCAGGTCGAGGGCAAGGTCAAGATCCTCGCGGACGCAAAGACCGACCGCATCCTCGGCGTGCACATAATCGGCCCCCGCGCCGGCGACCTGATTGCCGAAGCCACGGCCGCCATCGAGTTCGGCGCCAGCAGCGAGGACCTCGCCCGCTGCTGCCACGCCCACCCCACGCTCTCCGAAGCACTCAAGGAGGCCGCCTTGGCCGTCCATGGCCGCGCCCTGCACGCCTGACGGACGAACTCCTGGCCGCCTCCCCACCTCACGACATCGCGGCGCACTCCGCCGCCACGCCCTGCAAGGCCTGCTCGTACGCCGCCAGCGTCCGCGACGCGGCCGCCGACCAGGTGAACTCCGCCGCCACCCGCCGCGCCAGCGCATCCGACGGCGCGGCGCTCAAAGCGTCCTCGACCGCCTCGCGAATCGAGTCCGGCTCGTCCGGCTCACAGTAATGCGCCTCGTCCCCGAAGTACTCGCGCGTGCACCCGCCCGGCGTAACCACCAGCCTGCAGCCGCACAACGCCGCCTCCAGGCTCGCCAGCCCCGGCGTCTCGTACCAGCTTACACAGGCATGCACACGCGCGCTGCGGTAATACCGCCCCAGTTGCTCCGCCGGCCGCTGCCCGATCAGTTCCGTGTGCGTCCCGGCCGCCCGGCAGCAGCGCCGATAGTAATCGTGGCTGTAACGCCCCGGTCCGCCCACCAGCCGCAACGGAATACCCGTGCCCCGCAACGCCTCGATCAGCGCCAGTTGGTTCTTCCGCGGCTCGATCCGCCCCACACACAGCACACCCCGCCGGCCCGTTTCGTCCGCAGTACCATCCCCCAGCGCCGCCGCGTCGGCCGCGTTCGGCACAACCACCGCCGGCCGCCGCACGCCAAAACGCCGCTCAATCTGCTCAACCTCAGCGCGGCTGTTCGGCAGCAGCACGTTGACTGATTCCAAAATGTACCGCACCGCCCGCCGAAAACCCCACGACGGCCCCCGCAGTGCGACTATGGACCGCTCGTCCGCGGCCCGCATCGCCCAGCGCTGCGCCAGCCGCAGATTCTGGTATAGCCGGCTCCCGCCCAGCCGGGCCAGCACGCCCTGGAAGCCGGCCCGGCCCCCAATGTCGAACTCGTCCGCCGGCCAGTAGATCGTGCTCAGCACCGCGGGCCGCCCGGCCGCGCGGATCTGCCGACACCAGACATGGTTCTCCCACACGCGATCCAGGTGAAACAGGTGCACGACGTCGTAGCCGTGCATGCGCGGCCGCACGCCGCTGGCCAGCTCGACCTGCACCCCCCCCGCGCGCAACGCCTCCGCCGTCTTCAGGACTTGTGTAGTGTCGCCCCCCGTATGCTCACACAGATTCTGGCGCACCAGCATAAGAACGCGCATGGTCGTCAACCCGCTTGTGAGCAGCCGCGTCCGGCCGCAACGAAGCGCCGTGCCTCGCCGCCACCGGCACGCCGGCGACCACCTCCTATGATCCGGTAGCCGGCCACTCCAGACAAGCGCGAAATGCCCCGCTCTGACCGGCTCGCAGCCATACGCCTACGGCCGGTCGGATCCCTCCGCCAGCACCCGGCGGCACAGCCGCGCGACTGCCGCCCGCACGGCGCCGCTGAACGGAATCGCATAGCCGCGCTGCGCTTCGCCCGCTCCGGCGGTGGCGACGTTGACCCCGATCATCCGCCCTTGATCATCGACCAGTGGCCCGCCGCTGAAGCCCGGCTCCAGCACCGCCGTGCTCTCGATCAGATCGCCGTAGTCACGCAGGTGGGCAGGATCTAGGCTGCCGTCCAGGTCGTGCGCCGGGCCCGTAATGACGCCCGGCCGTACCAACGCTCCCTGCCCCGGCTTCGGGCAGCCCACCGCCGCCACGCGCGCCCCGTGCTCCGGGACAGCCGGTGCTGGCACCACCGCCAACACATCGTCGGCAGCGATGATCAGAACGGCCAGATCATAGCGCGCGTCTATTACGACGCGCGCCGGTCGGCAACTGGACCCGTCCTGGAACACCACCTGCACATCCACGGCATCCTTCAGCACGTGCGCCGCCGTCAGCACGCAGCCGCCCGGATGCACGACCACGCCCGTCCCGCCGGATTGCAGCGCTAGCGGGCGCGCCGCCGCCTCCGCCGCGCGCCCTGAAACCTCAGAACCCGCCACTTCCGTGCGAACGTGGACCACCGCTGACTCAGCCCGACTAAGGAAACACCGCCAGACCGACTGGTTGAAGCCCCTGACCGCCACCGCCTCCCGCGTGGGAGCCGGCGTACCCGGGCCGGGCTGCGTGGGCGCGGAGCGCGTGCAACTGCCGACCAGCAGCAAGGCGAAGAGCAGGAAGCCGCCGACGCGTCCCATAACACGCGCTCCTCTCGCAAAACCAGAGCGCCACCAAGTGAAATGTAGAAAACGTTTCGGCACACGCGCCAGACTACCCACACCGTTGCAGACCACCCGTGGCACCGGATTACTCCGGCAGCCAACTGACGATCACGCCCACAACACCTTTGACACGGCTAAGTGTGTGTCCCTAAAATGACTTACGTATCAATCCCATCAAGGTCCGGGAAGATCAGCGCGACGACGGGAGTCGAGCGTGAAGCCACCCAACGACGAGCAGCGCGCCGCCACCGATGAACTCGTGCCGCTGGTTTATGACGAACTGCGCAAGGTCGCCCAGCACTACTTCCGCAACCAACCCCCCGGCTTCACCCTCCGCCCAACCGACATGGTGGACGAGGCCTGCCTCCACCTGATCCAGCACTCGCACGTCCAGTGGCAAAGCCCCGAACACTTCCGCGCCATCGCCACCAAGAAGATCTGGCAGGTCATCGTTGACCACCTTAAGAAGCGCCACGCCCAGAAACGCGGCGGCGCCGCGCGCCGTGCAGCCGCCGCTGCCGAGCCGACTTCCGCCGACCGACCGGCCGACGGCTGGCAGCGCGTCGCGCTCGAAACCATCTCAGTCGAATGGCGCGACACGACCGTGGACCTGCTTGATCTGGCCGACGCTCTGGCCGCCCTGGCCGCCGAGAGCGAGCGCGTCCATGACGTCGTCACGCTGCACTGGTTCGGCGGCCTGACCTACGCCGAGGTGGCCCGCTACCTCGGCGTCAGCGCCAGCACTGTCGAAAAAGACTTCCGCTACGCCTTGGCGTGGCTGAATCGACGGCTCTCGGGAGGACCGGACGATGGCCGCTGAGGACCATCTGCGCGTCCTGGAAGTGCTCGAAGCGCTGGGCGCCGCCGCCCCGGCCGACCGCGAGCAGCTCATCACGCGGCTCTGCGGCACCGACGCCGACCTGCAGCGCGAGGTCTGCTCGCTCCTGCCCCACTACGAGGCCACCTGCGGATTCGACCCGCGCCCCCCGCGCAGCACCGACCTGAACCTGCCCGGCACAACCACGTTCGCCCGGGTCAGCGCGGAAGCCGCCGACCACGCCGACCTTGAACCCACACCGCCCTTCTGCCTTGGCCAGTACCGCATCGTCGATGTTCTCGGCCGCGGCGGCATGGGCGTCGTCTACCTGGCCCAGCACCCGACGTTGCGCCGGGCCTACGCGCTCAAGCTGCTGCGCGAAGGTCTGGTCTCGCCCGAGGACCGCTGGCGCTTCGCCTTCGAAGCCCAGATCCTGCGGCGCTTACAGCACCCCGGCATCGCCCAGTTCATGTACGCCGACGAGGTCCACACCGAGCGCGGCAGCCGCCCCTACTATGTCATGGAGTACATCGAAGGCCCCAGCCTGACACGCTTCGCCCACGACAATCAGCTCGACACGCGCGCTCGCCTGATCCTGTTCGCCCGCGTGTGCGACGCCGTGGACTACGCCCACCGCCGCGGAATCATCCACCGCGATCTCAAGCCCGCCAACATCCTGGTGGAGCCGTCCGGCCAGCCCAAGGTGCTCGACTTCGGCGTGGCTCGGCTGGCTGAATTCCAGTCGTTGCCGTGCAGCGAGGCCGGGCGGTTCATCGGCACGCGCGAGTACGCCAGCCCGGAGCAGATACGCGGCCGGGCCGAAGAGCTGACCGCCCGCTCCGACGTATACAGCCTGGGGCTCATCGGCCACGAGCTGCTGACCGGCACGCTCCCGCGGCGCGCCGGCGGCCTGCCGCGATTGGACCTCGGCAGGGCCACGCTGTGCGATGGGGCCGGCCGTCCGCTCCCCGGCCAGAACGAAATGCGCTACTACCTGGTCGCCATCCTGTCCAAGGCCCTGGCACGCCAGGAAGGCGAGCGCCACTCCGCAGCCGGCGAACTCGGGGCCGACATCGAGATGCTGCTCGCCTGCTACCCGCCGCTGACGCGCTGGTCGGCCCTGCTCAGCCGGTTGGCAAGCCTGTTTGCCGCGCGCACCCGCTGGGAGCCCAGCTCCGCTACCCGCCCCCTGAACGCCGTACTCCGCAAACGCATCGCCATGGCAATTGACTCTGAACGCTGCCAGCGCTCTTCCGGCGACCATTCCGTCCACCAGAAGTGAGGCTGGGTGCCGCCGGCCCGGATTGCCGCGGCCATCAGTGCGCGGTAAGCGACACGCGAATATCGTGCCGCGGCAACTCACTGAAGTACTGCTCCAGGGGCAGGCACACTTCCAGCGGCCGCGCGCCCGGCTCCACCTCCTGGCGAGCCTGCAGGTGCGCGACCAGCGCTGCCGGAAAAGCCGTCGTACGTTCCATCGCCGTCAGACCCGTGGCCTCGTCGTGCCGATCCAGCAGCTCATATGTCAACGTGCGCGGCCGGCCCTGGTGCACACCTACCACCGTGCAGCGCAGCACAACCAGGTCACGCACTTCCGGAAACGCCAGACGCTCCTCCAGCAACCGCCGCAACATTGCCCGCGGCGAGACCGTCGTCCCATCCGCCAGCGTCAGCCGCTCCTCAAGACAGCCCAGTTCGAACAGCGCTCGCACAATCGCGAAATGCCCGGGGTAGCGCACCGTCTTGTAGTCGTACGTGCGCAGCCGGCCGCTGAATGTCTCCGCACAGGTGCCCGTGCCGCCCGACGTCACCGCCGCCTCACACCGACCCAGCGGCTCCGGAAACTCGATCGTCTCAAGCTCCGTCAGCGCCGGCACCTGCACGCGCTGCCCGTCACGCAGAAACTCGCCGCACCCGCTGTACTCGTTGATCAGGCCGTCAAAGTTGAACACCAGCTTGTAGCCCAGCGCACCGACCGGCCGCTCCGGCAGGCCGCCGCAGCGCACGTGCACATCCTGCGGCTCGTCCAGCGCCGCCACACCGTGCGCCGCCAAGATGTTCCCCAACCCCGGCGCCAAGCCACAATCGGGCACGATGCTGACGCCCACGTCGCGGGCCCGCTCGTGAAAGCGAAGCTGTGCCCGGCTGACGTCCGTGTTGCCGCCCAGGTCGCTGAACGAAGTCTGAGCCGACAGCGCCGCCTCGGTCAGACCCACGTTGAAGCGGTACGGCACGGCCGACAGCACTGCGTCAGCACCCCGCATGAGCTCCGCCGCCGCCGCCACGTCGCTGACATCGCACCGCCGCGCCACCAGCTCGCATGATTGCCCCGGCAGGAGCTTGCGCAGTCGCTCGCGGGCCTGCTCGGCTACCGCCAGGTCCACGTCCGCCAGCACGACGCGGCCGGCCGCACAGTTCTTCACCAGATCGTACGCCAGCGCCACCCCCTGACGCCCCGCCCCGAGAACCACGTAGGTAAACGCCACCGCGATACTCCTCAAGTCCCTCGCCGACCGTGGCTACGCCCGGCTGTCCCACAGCGGATCAGTCACGCCCGTCCGCTGATTGTGAAAACGCGCCAGCACGAATAACGCGTCCGAGAGCCGATTCAGATACGGAACGACGTGCGCGCCCACCGGCTCGTCGTCCGCCAGCGCCACCACCAGCCGCTCCGCCCGCCGGCAGACCGTGCGGGCCACGTGCAACTTCGCCGCCACCACGCTGCCGCCGGGCAGAATGAAGTTCTTCAAAGCCGGCATCTGCGCGTTGAACTCGTCAATGCACTGCTCAAGACCGTCGATGTGGCGCTGCTCGATCCGCGGACCCGGCCGCGCCGCCTTATCGGCCTCCGGGATGCACAAATCGGCGCCGAGGTGCAGCAGCTCGTTCTGAATCCGCCGCAACGGCTCGCAGAGTTCCGTTACCGGACCGGCCGCCAACGCCGCGCCGATGTGCGCGTTGAGCTCATCAACCGTCCCGTACGCCGCGATCCGCCGCGCGGTCTTCGAAACACGCCGTCCCGAGCCCAGCGCCGTGCTGCCGTCATCCCCGCTTCGCGTGTAAACCTTCGAGATTCGCGCCATGCCTCGGCCTCCACGCGGGCCCCACGGCCCGGTAACCCGCTGCCCCCGTCATGCTCTCGCCAACCCGCCCATCTTTCAACTGGTCAACCCCGGCCCCCAGATTCCGTTTCGCCAAAGCGCCCGCCCGCCGGGACTCGACCAGCGGCCCCGCTCGGCCGATACAACCCGTGCGGCCGGCGCGGACCGGCGCGCCGCTTTATTGGAACCAGCGGGATAGCGGAGACGGATCCATGGACCAATGGAAACGCAACTTTCTAAGCAAGCTGAGCCAGGCCCAGTCGCAGTGGTCCAGCCGGTTCGAGGACGCGCTCGACACTCACTTCGTGCCGGTCTTCGATGAGTACAAGCAGTTCCTGACCGACAACGGCTTCCGGCTCTCGACGCCGCTGAACGAGCCCGGCCGCCGCTCGTTCAAGTTCGAGCTCGCCGAAAACGCCTACCTCCTGATGATCTTCCGCTCAACGGGCGTCGGCGAATTCGAGCTGCGCTGCGAAAGCTTCGTCCCCGGCAGCGAGCCGGCCCTGGCCCGCACCACCGCCCGTGCCGACGAGTTGAACGAGGAATGGGTAACCCGCCATACCCAGGCCGCGCTCGACACGTTTGTCGATTCACTGGCGGGTAGCGATACCTCCAAGAAGGCGCCGGAGCCAACCGCGGAAGACGTGGATTCCGTGGCCGCCGCCGCCTCCACGCTCCTGTAGCCGCCCGCCGGCACACTCACACACCACGGCCGGACGCCGCCCCTGAGCGACGCCCGGCCGTCGTGCGCGCCAACCGATACCCGCCTCCCCCAGCCGGCCGCACCTACGCGTCGAGCGGATTAATCACCAGCCCGCTGGCCAGCTTCGGGTAGAAATACGTGCTCTTCTGCGGCATCAGGTCGCCCGCCCCGCAGACACCACGCATCTCCTCCATCGTCGTGGCCTGCAGCAGAAACGCCGCGCCGCCCGACTCCTGAGCCGCGCGGACAGCTTCGCCCGCCGCCTTCACGTACTGCACGGGCGGATTGTCCCCACCGCAAAGCTGCGGCGCCACCAGCCGGTTGATCAAGTATGCGTGCAGGAACGCCAGCCCCAGGGCCCGCCACGCCGGGCTGTGATCCGCTTCCAGGCGCTCCAGAATGTCAGCCCGCTTGGGCCGTACCGCCACGTAGTTGCCCGCCGGCGTGTACAGCGCGACCGCCTGCGGCCCGAACGGCCGCAACGCCTCACCCACCGCGTCCGGTTCAGCCACTCGCAGCGCCTGCACCTCGACCTGCTCATCCGCCATTAACAGGTCGGCCGTCACCGGCACGCCCGCCAGCACACGATGTGTCGGCTGGATCAGCAGTCCCGGGTCTTCCATCGCGCAGAACACGCACAGCACGTAGTTCGCCGGGTGCTCAGGCGGCAACTCGCCCTGCTGCTCGATCAGCCAGTCGCGATGCAGCAACCCCGTCCCGTAGCGGTGATGCCCGTCCGCGATGTAGATCGGCCGCGGCTTCATCATCTCCGCCACCGCCTTGATCTTGTCCGGAGCACTTACGCCCCACAGGAAGTTCTCAACTTCCTCCATCCGCCCGGTCGCCAGCGGTTCGGCCGGCAGCGCCGCCTCCAACGCCGCGCTGACCTCGTTCGCCATATCCTCGTACAGGCCGAAGATCGGGCTCAGGTTCGCCTTCGTGGCCTTCGTCAGGCACAGCCGGTCTTCCTTCGGGCCGCCGAAGGTGTGCTCGTGCGGGAAGACCATGCCCGTGCCGAATGGCTCGAGCCGCAGCCGCGCGAAGAACATCTTCCGCGTATACGCCGCACCACCGTGGTGATACTTCTGGTGATAAACATAGATCATCGGCTCGGCATCACGCACCATCGTCCCGTCCGCCAGCCACCCCGCCAGCGTGGCCCGCGACCCCTCGTACGCCGCCGCCGGCCCCGCCGACTTCGGCGGCATATGCGGCAGGTCGATCTTCACGAAATTGCGCGGGTCCTTCGCGAGAAACGCGTCCTTCCCGGCCTGGTCCAGCACGTCATACGGCGGCGCGATCAGCCTGGAAACATCGCGCTTACCAGCGCTCGTGGCATAACGAATGGCAGTGAACGGTCGAATGATGCTCATGTCGCTCTCTATCCTGCAAATGAAGCCTGCAATCCACCCTGCCGCCCCCGCTGGCGGCAGACACCGTGTCTAACACGCCGCCGCGCCGTTGTCCAGTCAGCAGAGGGCTGTCCCCCGCCGCGAGCGCGGCCTACCCCAACCCCGGCACATCCACGCCCTTCTCCCGCGCCACCTCGATCGCCAGCTCGTACCCCGCGTCGGCGTGCCGGAAGATCCCCATGGCCGGATCGGCCGTCAACACGCGCTCCAATCGACGCTCCGCCGCCTCCGTCCCGTCCGCCACAATCACCATCCCCGCGTGCAGCGAGTAGCCGATTCCCACCCCACCGCCATGATGCAGCGAAACCCACGTCGCCCCACATGCCGTGTTGCCCAGCGCGTTGAGCATCGGCCAGTCCGCAATCGCGTCCGAGCCATCCTTCATCCCCTCCGTCTCACGGTTCGGCGAAGCCACCGACCCGCAATCCAGATGATCACGCCCAATCACAATCGGCGCCGACACCTTCCCGCTCCGCACCAGGTCATTGAACACCTTGCCCATCCTCGCCCGCTGCCCGTACTTCAACCAGCAGATCCGGCACGGCAACCCCTGAAACGCCACCTTCTCATGCGCCATCCGAATCCACCGGCACAACGCCTCCTCCTCCGGAAACGTCGCCAGTACCGCCTCGTCTGTCTCGTGAATATCCTTTGGATCACCTGACAACGCGCACCACCGGAACGGCCCGGACCCCTCGCAGAACAGCGGCCGAATGTACAGCGGCACGAAGCCAATCACGTCAAACGCATTCTCTACCCCCGCCTCCTTAGCCTGCCCCCGCAGGTTGTTGCCATAATCAAACGTCACCGCCCCCCGCGCCTGCAGCGCCAACATGCCCCGCATGTGCGCGGCCATCGTCCGACACGATTCCCGCACATAGCGCTCCGGATCACGCTCACGCAGCTCCAGCGCCTCGGCGTAGCTCATCCCGTTCGGCACATACCCCGTCAGCGCATCATGCGCCGACGTCTGATCCGTCAACACGTCCGGCGTAATCTCCCGCTCCAGCAGCGCTTGCAGCAGGTCCGCCGCATTACCCACCCAGCCGATCGACACCGCCTCCCCAGTCTTCTTCGCCGCCAGCGCCCACCCAATTGCCTCGTCAAGGTTATCGGACATCTTGTCCAGGTAACGCGTCTTCAGACGCCGCTCGATCCGCTCCCCGTCAACCTCCGCCGCCAGGCACACCCCCTCGTTAAACGTCGCCGCCAGCGGCTGCGCGCCACCCATCCCTCCCAACCCCCCGGTCACAACCAGCTTGCCCCGCAACGACCCGCCGAAGTGCTTCTTCGCCGCCGCCGCAAAGCACTCGTACGTCCCCTGCAAGATCCCCTGCGTCCCAATGTATATCCAGCTACCCGCCGTCATCTGGCCATACATTGTCAGCCCCAGCGCCTCCAGCCGGCGAAACTCATCCCACGTCGCCCACTTAGGCACCAGCATCGAGTTGCTGATCAACACGCGCGGCGCATCCGCGTGCGTCTTCACCACCCCCGCGGCCCGCCCCGACTGCACCAGCAGCGTCTCATCGTTCTCCAGCCGCCGCAGCGTCGCCACGATCCGATCGAAGTCCGCCCAGCTCCGCGCCGCCTTCCCCCGCCCGCCGTACACAATCAGCTCATCCGGCTTCTCGGCGACCTCCGGGTCGAGGTTGTTCATCAGCATCCGCAAGGCGGCTTCCTGCTGCCAACCCTTGCACGACAGCGCATTGCCCCGGGGAGCATGAACGACACGGGCACCGGCAACCTGGCGCGACATCACTTCCTCCTGCACTTCAAACCGCCTGGTCCGGAATTATACCCTCCCCAACCCCCCAGCGCCGATCCGCGGCCGGCAACGCCCAGCGGCTCACGAAGGTCCCTCGTGACGATCGTGGCATCACGAGCCCGCATCATAGCGTCTGGCCTGCGAGGCCCGACAAGGAGAATGGGCGTTCTGGACTGGCGGGACCAGCTTAGTGTGCGGCGTCCAGCGCCAGCGCGAATGGGAGACTGGTCAGTCACCACGATCCTGCGATGCCCCGTGACTCGGCTTACTTCATGGGAGACCCGCAGTGAGCCACAAGAGCGCTACTGAAGTAGCAGCAGGCTCAGCGCCATGACGACCATGCCCCCCAGCAGGCCGTAGAGCGAATCATGGCCCTTGCCGTAGGCACGGGACGTCGGAAGCAGTTCATCCAGTGAGATGTAGACCATGATGCCGCCCACGCCGCCGAACAGAGCGCCCATGACACCGGGGCCAAGGAATGGCCGCAGGGCCAGGTAACCCAACAGCGCACCGACCGGCTCGGCCAGGCCCGATACCAGCGAGTACGTGAATGCCCTGCGGCGGTTGCCTGTGGCGAAGTAGATCGGCACGGAGACGCTGATGCCCTCGGGGATGTTGTGCAGCGCGATGGCTACCGCGATGACGATGCCCAGGGCCGGGTCGTCCAATGCCGCCAGGAACGTTGCCAGCCCCTCCGGGAAGTTGTGGATGGCAATGGCCAGGGCGGTGAACAGGCCCATCCTGTGGAGCTTGGCTGGCGTGGTGTGGAGGATCGCCTGGGGCGAAGCCCCTTCGTGAACCGCGTCGATCTGCCCGCTCGTGCGCACCTCGTGCGGGTTCTCGGCTGATGGAATCGCGCGGTCGATCAACAGCATCAGCACGATGCCCGCGAAGAAGGCTACCGTCGCCCACCAGTTGCCGTTGGCATCGCCAACGGAAACGCCCAGGCTCTCCGCCGCCTTGGGCAGAATCTCCACGAACGAGACGTAGAGCATCACGCCGGCGGAGAAGCCCGTGGCAACCGACAGGAAGCGGTAGTTCGTCCGCTTGGCAAAGAATGCGATGGCGCTGCCGATGCCCGTCGACAGGCCGGCGAACGTGGTCAATCCCAATGCCAACCAGAAGTTGTCCATCTAGTACTCCCACACGAGTATCGGCCAGACGGCCGATTTTGGTGCAGCCCGCCAACTTCTACAATGGGCGCATCAGGAGCGAATTGATGCCGACGCCTCGAAGATTCGCCCGCGCCAGACGCGTCGCACCATGAACTCCAAGCGGTCGTGGCGGATTGTCTGGCCGGGTTGAGGTGGTTGCCCCAATTGGCGTTCCAGCCAAGCGGCCAGTGTTCCGCCAGCCGACACGAGTGGCCCGAGCGCATCATCCTTCGTGATGAGTTGCTCCGCCGCGTGCGCACCCGGCAATGCCACTCGAGCATGACTTCGTGCGCACGGTGGCGTCTAGTTCCAGCGCTGTCCATCATGCAGGGCGCCGGCCAGCAACTGGCGCCGTCCTCTGTCTAATCGATCAATGGCCGGGGGAGCTAAGCGACTGCGCTGAACTCGCAAGTGTCGCCATTACGGGCACGGACATCGCATATCTGGCGCCGGGATCAGAGAGTATGCTCGCGCCATCACGCGAGAGTTTATGTTAGTTTTACGTTCGGGTGCCCGCCGCCACCTGTGCGGCGGAGCGCCAGCGCGACAACACTACGAGCGCTTCGGGTAGCCGATCTGGCCGAGGGCCTCGCCGATCTCGGTCAGGATGGCCGGATCATCAATGGTGGCCGGCATCTGCCATTCTGCGCCATCGGCGATGCGTTTCATCGTGCCGCGCAACACCTTGCCGGAGCGCGTCTTCGGCAACCGCTGCACCACGCTGACCGACTTGAACGACGCCACCGGCCCGATGCGCTCACGGACCATCTGCACCAGCTCCTGCGAAAGCTCGGCCGGCGTGCGCTTCACCCCCGCCTTGAGCACGACGAAACCCAGCGGCACCTCGCCCTTGAGCTGGTCCGCCACGCCGATCACGGCACACTCCGCCACGTCCGGATGCGCAGCCAGCACCTCCTCCATGCCGCCGGTGGAGAGGCGGTGGCCGGCGACGTTAATGATGTCGTCCGTGCGCGCCATGATGTAGATGTACCCGTCCTCGTCGAACATGCCGGCGTCGCCCGTCAGGTAGTGCCCGGAGTACGCCGAGAGGTACGAGTCCAGGTAGCCCTGGTCGTTGTTCCACAGCGTCGGCAGGCAGGCCGGCGGCAGCGGCAGCTTGACGACGATGCTGCCGATCTTACCGGTCGGCACGGGGTGGCCGCCCTCGTCGAGAATGCGGACGTCATAGCCGGGCGCGGGCTTGGTCGGCGAGCCGGGCTTCACCGGCAGGCGCCCCAGGCCCAGGCAATTCGCCGCGATGGCCCAGGCGGTCTCGGTCTGCCACCAGTGATCGATGACCGGCACCTTCAGCATGTTCTCGGCCCAGTGCAGCGTGTCGGGATCGCAACGCTCGCCGGCCAGGAACAACGTGCGGAACTTCCCCAGATCGTACTTCTTCAAGTACTCGCAGTTGGGGTCTTCACGCTTGATCGCGCGGAACGCGGTCGGCGCCGTAAACAGCACGCTTACCTTGTGCTGAGAAATGACCCGCCAGAACGCACCCGGGTCCGGCGTGCCCACCGGCTTGCCCTCGTACAGGATGGTCGTGCAGCCGTGCAGCAGGGGCGCGTAGAGGATGTACGAGTGCCCCACGACCCAGCCGATGTCAGAGGCCGCCCAGTACACCTCGCCCGGCTCGACATTGTACACGGCCTTCATGGACCACTTCATCGCGACCGCATGGCCGCCGTTGTCGCGCACGACCCCCTTCGGCACGCCGGTCGTCCCGGAGGTGTACAGGATGTACAGCGGATCCGTGGCCGCCACCGGCACACAGTCCACCGGTTCCGCCGTCGCCAGCACGTCGTGCCAGTCGAGGTCGCGGCCGGCGACCATGTCCGCCCGGGCCTGGGGCCGCTGGAAGAGAATACACTTGTCCGGCTTGTGCTCAGACAGCTTGATGGCCTCATCGAGTAGTGGCTTGTAGGGGATGACGCGCTTGCCCTCGATGCCGCAGGAAGCCGAGACGATCAGCTTCGGCTGGGCATCGACGATGCGTTTGGCTAACTCCTTTGGGGCGAAGCCGCCGAAGACCACCGAGTGAATCGCGCCGATGCGGGCACAGGCGAACACGGCGACGACCGCCTCGGGAATCATGGGCATGTACAGGATCACCCGGTCACCCTTCTGCACTCCCTGTTGGCGCAGGGCGCCGGCAAAACGCGCCACCGCGTCGCGCAATTCGCGATAAGTGAAGCTCTTGACAGTGTTTGTGACCGGGCTGTCGTAGATCAGCGCCGGCTGATCGGCCCGGCCATGCTCTACATGGTAATCCAGGGCGTTGTAGCACGTGTTGAGTTCGCCACCAGTGAACCAGCGATAAAAGGGCTTGCGCGAGGCATCCAGGACGCGCGTGGGTTTCTTATACCAGTGGATGTCCTCGGCAGCCTTGCCCCAGAAGGCATCGGGATCATCAAGGGATTGCCGATACAGAGTGTCGAAATCCGGAGCACTCATCCTGGACTCTCCTTCACAGGTGCCCGTCTTGGTTTCTTTGAAGCCGATTGCAGACTTCACCGGCGCGTGCCGGCCGGCTCGCTGCAGAAGGGCAACATAAACGGGTCGGGCAGTGGATGCAACGGCAGCGCAGCCGAGCCGGCCCCGAGAACCCCCACACCGGCAGAACCCCAAGCGCCGGGCCGCCTCCCGTGTGGTCACGGAGGGCGGCCCGGCAGATTCGACTCGTGTAGGCCGGCGACTACCGGCCAATTAGAAGCTGGACAAACGGATCAATGTCAAACGCGTTGATCAGCCCGTCGCCATTGATGTCGGCCCGTGAAATGTCGCAGTCCGGATACGCAGCCTCGTACGCCGCCGCATCCGTCAGGGCCAGTACGAACGGATCGATGTCGAACGCGTTGATCAGGCCGTCACAGTTCACGTCGCCGGTCGTGACGCCGCACTCGCCGATCGTCCCGTCCGGACAGACCATCTGCGCGTAGATGTCCCGGTTGCCGCTGCGATCATCCGTCCAGGCCAGCAGCGCCCGGCCGTCCGGGCCTGAGTCCGCCACCAATCGCCATTTCTCCGACGGCACATCCGAGATTGTCAGGATGGACGGCTCCCAGACGAAGTCGCCGTTCGTATCCAGCCGGGCGGCGTAGAGCCGCTCCTGCGCGTAACCCTGCGATCCCATCCAGAAGGCCAGCGCGCCTTCGCCGCACTGCAGAGTGGCCATGCTGCCGATGTCCTCGGTCGTGCAGGGATAGATCTCGATGCCCTGCACGGTCCACTGCCGGCCGCCGCCCTCATCGAGTTTCTGGCCGTAAACGCCGATGTGAGACTGAGTTGCCGCATTTACTTCGAGCCAGAAGACGAACGTTTCGGCGGTGTCCGGCTTGAACGCCACGCAGGGGTTCACGCGGCCGCGCGAGGACGCCGTCGAGACCTCCGCCCCGTTGTCGCCGAACTGCTCGGTGCCGTCAGCCAGGACGTGCTGGGCATAGCACTGGAGCGGGCTTGTCTCGTACCACATGAACACGCCGCCGCCGCTGCCGTCCGGGATGAAGTCTGGCTGATAGCCGTATTGCAGGCTGCCGTCGTTGAAGACAATCACCGGATCAGTGCCCCACAGGGTAGTGCCACTAGCGGAGAACTTCTGAGCCCACAGCTCCCTGGCACTCCAATACTCCGGGCCCTGGCGGACAATCGAGAGGATCGCGCCGCCATCGTCCGCAGTCCGAAGGTCGGCGTTGAAAAAGTGGCCGCTCGGCGGCGTAATGGTCACGCCGCCCAGCCATTGCGGCGCGCCAGCCGCACTCAACTTCTGGAGTTGTATGCCCGGTTCAGCGCCCCAGGATACGATCGCACCGCCGTCGGTAGTGGCGGCAATGGCGGGCGAGGTGGCATCGATGGCGGCGCCGCTGACCTGCACGCCATTGGCGCCCCAGGGCATGCTGCCATCAGGGGCGACCTTGACGACCGTTACGCGCGCCGAGCCACCAAAGCGATCATCGCGAAATGCCAGCAGGGCGTTGCCGGCCGTGTCGACGTCCAGGCCGTAATCCTGCACCCAACTGTAGGAGCGGTCGGCAATCAGAATCCCGTTGTGCGCCCACATCTCATAGCCGCCGGCGTCCAGCCTTTGCAGGTAGACGTCGTACCCGCCCGCGGCGCTGTCCAACCAACTGATGTAGCAGCCGCCGTCGGCCGTGGCGCGGATCTTGGCGTTGATCTGCTCGCCGGGCCGATCAGCGATGGACAGGCCCTCCGAGCCCGGCCACTGTGCCGCCGCCATGGGAACCGCGACCAGAACAGTCAGAACCGAACCCCCAATCAGAAGCAGGTTGATGCTCTTCATGACATGTCTCCTTTCCGTGGGCGGGAAAGCTCCTTGTCCCCGCTTTGCCCTAAGCAACTACCACAACGACCCTGACAAACGTCGTGGTTCGGCTTGGCCTGGTGGGCGGCGTCTGGCCGCGCCGGCCGCTAGAGCCATACGGACCCCGACTTGCGAACCGCCTCGCGTCATGCCCGGTCTCGGCGGTTAACCGGAATAACCGCGGGCGGAACTTGCTCCTTCGTTGCCTGACCAGTTGTAGCAGCATTGTAACCGGGACCCGGGTGTCACTTCAATGGTAATTCCAGGACGTATCCAGGATACACGCAGGATTCGCACATCAGCACTTGTGACTCACCAAGCGATAATATATAATACCTTCACAGCAAACACTTTGAGAACATTCGGTGACCAATGACTCAGCCAGTCAAAACCCAGGACCAAACACAGACGGACGGTTCCGAGCTCAAGACCCGTATCATGGCCGTCGGACGCGATCTGGCCACCGGCATCGGCTCCGTCCTTGACGCCATCCCCTACGGCACACATGCCCCGGCGGCATTGGCTCGGACCATGGGCGTGGACAAACTCCTCGCCGGCCGCGTCCTCAAGGCCCTCCGCAACCCCGACCCAATGGCCGTCCTCAACACCGCCCCCGGACCTGATCCGCTCCGTCGGCTGCTCCGCGCCGCGCGCCGCCAAGGCGTCGCACCTGAACTAATCGCCGCAGCGGAGGAGGCCGTTCGCCGCTTCGAAGCCCTCATCCGCCAGGAGGCCGGCGACCGCAGCGCCCTGGACGCGATGCTTAGCGCCTGGCTGCCGGCGGCGCGGGCTGAGTTCGAGCTGCGCCGCAAGCAGACCGTCTTTCGCGGGATGAGCCAGCTTCTGGGCGTCGCCACCGAGAAACACGTTACGACCATCATGCTGAACCTCTCCCCCGACGGCGTCCACCTGGACGTCATGTGCCTCTTCGGCATGCTGGGCCTCCAGCGCCTCCGGCCGGGCGCCACCGTCAAGTTCAGCACCCGCCGGCTGAGCCGCGACGATACACCGCGCGTGCCACGCACCCTCGCTCTCAGCCCGGTGGAGGGCGTCGAGGGCCTGCGCGTGGACGAGTTCTGCACCGCGCCGGCGCCGCAGCTCGACGTCCACCACGTCGGCGACGTCGTCCACTACACGCTGGCCGGCAACGACTTCGGGCCGCGCTCCGCCATCGACCTCGTCTTCGCCGAGGTCAACCTCGCGGAGATGCCCCGTTATCTGCCTGGCTCACCGCCACGCCTGCGGCACGCTTCGGCCGATGTCACCACGCCGGCCAAAGTGCTGGTCTTCGACGTCCTGGTCCACGAGGAGGTCTTCCCCGGAACAGACCCACAGTTGTTCATATACGACACGACGTTTGACGGCGTGGCCGACGTCAACGACCCCGCCCGCCATATCGACCGCCTCGACCTGTGCGAGACCGTGCGGCCGCTGGGCACCGGAATCGACAAGTTCCACAATCCCGAGATGCCGCGCTACGTCGAACTGATGCGGCACATCTGTGAGAAGCTCGGCTGGAACGGCGATCGGTTCCGCGGCTACCGCTGCCGGATCGAATACCCCATCTACGGCTCGCAGGTGACCGCCGCGTTCAATCCGTCACGCTGAGTCGCGGCGCACCACGGCGAGACGTCCGCACCACTTGGCGTTAACATCCGGCCCGGTGGCCGCTTTGGCCGGCCGCTGGTGGCACTGCGACTACCCGGAGAGCGGAAATGGAGAACGGCGCGCGGCCGGGCCACGTAAGCAGACGGGCGACTGAGATGCCGCCCTTCCTTGTCATGGAAGTGCTCGAGCGCGCCGCCGAACTACAGCGCCGCGGGCGCTCCATCATCCACCTGGAGGTTGGCGAACCCGACTTCGACACCCCGGCGCCGGCACTCGAGGCCGGGCTGCGCGCCCTGCGCGCCGGCCGCACCCATTACACGCACTCGCTCGGCCACCCCGAACTGCGCGAGGCCATCGCCATCTGGCAACGCGAACAGTATGGCGTGCCGACGTCGCCCGAGCAGGTCGTCGTGACGGTCGGCAGCTCGGGCGCCATGCTGCTCGTGTTTGCGGCCCTACTCGATCCCGGCAGCGAAGTGCTCCTGACCGACCCGCACTACGCGTGCTATCCGAACTTCATCAGCGCCTTTGGCGGCGTGCCCGTGCGGACGCCCGTGCGTGAGGCGGACGGCTTCCAGTTCGATCCGGAGGCGGTGGCGGCCCACATGTCGCCGCGCACGCGGGCGCTCGTGCTCAACTCGCCGGCCAACCCGACCGGCACGCTCACCCAGCCCCAGCGCATGCAGCAGCTCAGCGAGTTGCTGGCCGGCCGCGCCGTAATCGTCTCGGATGAGATCTACCACGGGCTCGTCTACGGCGTCCGAGCCCACTCGATCCGCGAGTTTGCCCCGCGGGCCGTCGTGGTCAACGGCTTCTCGAAGCTCTTCGCCATGACGGGCTGGCGGCTGGGTTACGTGGTGTTGCCGGAATGGCTCGTCCGGCCGGTGCAGAAGCTGCAGCAGAACTTGTTCATCTCTCCGCCGGACTTCGCCCAGTTTGCAGCCATTGCGGCCCTGCGCGACTCGGCCGCCGAAGTCGAGCACATGCGGAGCTGCTACGATGAGCGCCGGCGGCTCGTGTTGCGGCGGCTGCACGCCATGGGCCTGGGCGTGCTCACTGAGCCGGTCGGCGCGTTCTATGTCTTCGTCAACGTGCAGAACTACACCGACGACGTCATGCGCTTCGCATTCGAGATTCTGGAGGAGGCGGGCGTCGCAGTTACGCCCGGCGTCGATTTCGGCCCCGGCGGCGCCGGCTACCTGCGCATCTCCTACGCCAACTCGCTTGAGAATATCGACGAGGGTATGACGCGCCTGGCTGGCTTCCTGGACGGCCGACGCCGACGACAGGCATGAAACGACCTGACGTCCGGGCCAAGTCGGCTACGCGAGCTGCATGCGCCGTTGCCGGCCGCTGACCGCCTGGCGGATATCGTCAGCCAGCTCCGCGACGCCGAACTGGCTCAGCGGCCGGGCCGGACGGGCCTGCGGCAGCGCCGCCGCCAGCGCGGTCGGCGAGTCGATCCAACAGAAATCGAACCGCTCTGACAAGGCCCGCGCGAACTCGAGCTGGTGGTTGCCGGACTTGCGCTGATCCACGACAGCGATGAAGGGCCGCCCGCTGCTGATGCAGTCGCAGACGGAGCCGGTGCCGGCGTGCGTGATGACCAGGTCTGCCTGCGCGATACGTACCGACATGTCACGCAGGTACCGCACGTGCGCCACATGCTCGGGGGTGTACTGGCCCTGCCCGATCTGGACGAGCACTTCGCCGGCGAACTGGCCGCGGGCGACCAGCTCGTCAACCGCCCGCACCAGCTCATCAAACCGCTCGGTTCCGACCGTCACCAGGATCATACGACCGCTCCCGCGAAACTCGTGCGGGCATAACGCTCCCGCAGACCCGGCCACTGAACATACAGGCGGTGGGCCAGCCGTAGGCGGTATATGAGCCGCCCCGTCAGCGACAAGTCGCGCACACGCGTCAGCGACTCAACAAAAAGGCAACGCACCCCCAACAGCCGCCCAACCATGAACAGCGGTAGCGCCACGGGCGTGGCCACCGCCAGAATCGCCGCCGGCCGCAGACGCACCAGCAACTGCCATGCTTCCCAGAAGCTCAGCGCCAGCCGCCCCACGTTGGTCACGTGCCGCAGTGGGCGCCCACGCGTCTGCCCAATGTGGTGAATCGGGTAACGCGCGCCGGCGTGCGGCATCGCCAGCTTCCGACTGTAATGGTGCTCGTCCACATGTCCGTAGACGTAGGCGAAGCGAAACTCCTCCGGCGACAGGCGGCGAAGAATGCGCACGGTCTGGTGGTGCCAGCCGCCGCCCTCAACCGTCACCAGAACGAGGGGCCGCTGATCGGCCTGACACTCATCTGTCGCCGCCACCGCCGCGGGCTGCGTAGTTTCCATCACCCCATATCATCGGCAACCGCGAACGGCACGCTGCGAGGCAGCGGCCGTTGCCCGTCACCAACGCACTTGGATGCGCAGTCGCCGCGCAGGCCACTCAAGGCGCGGAATTTGCGCTGCCGAAGAAGTGTTGGCCGAGGTCGGCGAAAGGCCGCCGATGGTGTCCAAGACAACGGTTAGCCCCCGACAGACCGCCAGCACGAGGTCCCCACGGTGAGCGGTTCAGCACAGCTACAGATCCCGCCACACACTCCGGAACCGCACACGGCAGCAGCACACCCATCACGCCCGACGCCACCTAGCACCGAACCCCTGCGCGCCGGCAAGGACCATTACCTTGGCCGATACCTGAGTCTGCCACGCATGATCTCGTACTGGTACCAGGCCACGGAAGTTCGGCGATGCGGCGGCCGGCAGGTCCTGGAGGTGGGGATCGGAATGGGACTGACCACTTGGCTGCTGCGGCGGTGGGGGCTGGAGGTAGCCACACTCGACGTTGATCCGTCGCTGGAGCCGACCTACGTCGGTGACGTGCGGGCCCTGCCCTGCGCCGACGGACAGTTCGACACCGTGCTGGCGGCGGAAGTGCTCGAACACCTGCCCTACTGCGACTTCGAGCAGAGCCTGCGCGAGTTGCGGCGCGTCGCGCGGCGGAACGTCGTGCTCACGCTGCCCTGCCCCCTCGTCGGATTTCACGCCGGGCTGAACTTGCCGCTGCTGAAGCCGCTCTTTCTGGCCTGCGGCCTGCCGCGCTGCTCACGCCACCGCTTCGACGGACAGCATCACTGGGAATTGGGCCGCCGCGGCTATTCCAAGCGGCGCATCCGCCGCAGTATTCGCGCCGCCGGCCTGACGATAGCGCGTGAATACCGTCCCGGCCTGAGTCTGTATTCCTACTTCTTCGTGCTGACGCGCCAGCCGTAAGGCCCCGGAACATCCGCTCCAGCCGTCACTTGCTCTTGTCCGGGTAGGGCGGCACCTCCGGCAGTTCCACCGGCTCCTCACGCAGCCGCCGCAGGATGTTCTCAACGGCGGCGTCGAGCTGGGCATCCACGCCGCGCACAACGTCGCCCGGCATGTTCTGCACCTCGATATCCGGCTCAACCCCGCGCCCTTCAATCAGCCACTGCCGCTCAAGGCCGTAAAGGCCGAACTGCGGCGGGGTGACCGTGCCGCCATCAACCAGGTTCTGGTGCGGCTCGATGCCGATGGCACCGCCCCAGGTGCGCATGCCCATGACAGGCGCCAGGCCTTTGATCTTGATGGCCTCGGCGAACATCTCGCCGTTGGAGCCGGTGTCCTCGTTGACCAGCACGACCCACGGCCCGACGAAGACGCGCTCCGGATCGCGCCACACGCGGCCCTCGCGCGGCTGCGTCATACCCCAGATGCGGCGTTCAAGGCGATCGATAATCATGTCGCCGGTGAAGCCGCCGCCGTTGTAGCGCGCATCGATGATGAAGCCGTGCTTGTAGTATTGCGGATACCAGTAGCGGGCGAACTCGATCAGGCCCGCGGTGCCCATGTCGGGGATATGCACGTAGCCGACCTGCCCGTTCGTCGCCGCGGCCACGCGCGCGCTGTTGCGCAGCACCCATTCGCGATAGCGGATCGGCCATTCGCTGGCCAGCGTGCGCACACGCACCGTGCGCGCCCCCTCGGCGAAGGGCCGATCGTTGTAGGTCAGCGTGACAACGACGTCGGACTTGTCCTGCAAGTACGCGAAGATGTTGTCGCTGGTGCGGACTTCCCGGCCGTCGATGGCAATCAGGTAGTCGCCGACCTTCATCGGGCAGTCCGGCTCATCCAGCGGCGAGCGCTCGCGCGGATCGCCCGGCGTGCCGGGGATGACGTGCGCGATGCGATAGTAGGCTGCGCCGTTCTCCCGCGCGAACTCGGCCCCGAGCAGCCCGGTGGCCACCTGGTAACTGGCGCTGTCGATGTCGCCGCCCCAGACATAGGTGTGACCGATGTTAAGCTCGCCGATCATCTCGCCAATCAAGTAGTTCAGGTCGGCGCGATTGCCGCAGTAGGGCACGAACTTGCGGTACTTGTCGCGCATGGCCTGCCAGTCGACGCCGTGCATGTTCGGGTCGTAGAACCAGTCGCGCTGAATCCGCCAGGCTTCGTCAAACGCCTGCATGAACTCAGCGCCGCGGTCCACCAGCACGCGGATCTTGCTCAGGTCGATCCGGCCGTCGCCGACGCTGCCGGTGCTACCGACATCCAGCACGCCGTGCGTGCCGCCCGCCCGGTAAATGAGCTTCTTGCCGTCGGCGGACTGGTGATAGTTGGCGATCCCGCCGATGAGCTTCTTGGCCTGCTTGTCCGCCACAGTGTACTTGTACAGGTCCAAAGCGCCGCCGGTATCGTCCGTAACCGCCTGGTATTTCAGGAATTCGTGGTCCGTCTTGCGGAGGTACAGGAACCCGCCGGCCGTCGCCTCCAGCCGGAAGTAGTTCCCCGCCGGAACGCCCTCGGCCGCCACGATGCGGCGTTCGAGTCCGGCGATATCAATGCGCGTTCCCGCTTCCTCAGCGACAGCGGTCTCAGCCTGCTCCGGTTCCTCGGCTGCCGGCTCCTCGGCCACCTCCTCCTGGTCATCCTGCGGCCGGAAGGGCACCGGCTCGTCCGCCCGCAGCAGCACCAGGTACGGCCGCGCCATGTCCAGGAAGATGTGGTTCTGATCCACGAAGCACATGATCGGGTCAAACGTGCGATTGGAGAGGAAGTAGAGGTAGCGCCCCTCCGGATCGAACGACGGGCTCCAGTCCTGCGTCAACTCGCCGGTCACGCGGTGAACCTGGTTCTCCGCCAGCGAGTACAGGAAGATCGCCTCCGTCATGCTGCGTTCCATCTTCGTATAGGCGATCCACCGGCTGCACGGCGACCAGACATAGTCCTGGATGCCCCAGCGCTCCCAGGCATCATCATACTCCGCCTGGTCGAGCACCCGCACCGTCCCCGTATCCGCATCCACAAGGTTCAACCGCATGAATTTGTCGGCGAATATCAGGTGCTTGCTGTCCGGCGACCACTCCAGGTGCATGCGGAAACCCAGCCCGCCGCGCGTCAGTTGCCGCCAGCCCGGCGCGCCGCGCGCGTCAACCAGGTACACCTCCTCCTCGCCGCTGCGGTCGGACACAAACGCGACCCAGCGCCCATCCGGCGACCAGACCGCGTTCTTCTCACGCGCGCCGGACGTGTTGGTCAGGTTGACCGGTTCACCCTCCTTGACGGGCACGCTGAGAATCTCGCCGCGCACCTCGAACAGGGCGCGCTTGCCGGTCGGCGACAGGCGGAACGAGCCCGTGCGCGGGGCCGCCGGCACCAGTTCCGGCCGCATGCGCACCAGGTCACTGGGTATCTCGATCGGCACCATGCGAATCTGGCCGCTCGCGAGGTCGAGCAGGTGCAGCGTCTCGGCATACTGAAAGACGATCTGCCCGGGCCCCAGCGACGGGTACTTCACATCGTAGTCTTTGTAGTGCGTCAGCCGCGTCACGGCCTGCGTCGGCACGTCGTACGCATACAGGTTCAGCGTGCCGTCCTCGCGATCCGAGTTGAAGTAGATCGTGTCGCCGTGCCACATCGGGAAATTGTCGGAGAACTCCGACACGATGATCTGCCGGTAGTCCTGCTCCTCCAGGCTGCCCATCCAGATGTTCTGGGCCGTGCCGCCGGCATGCCGCTTCCAGGTGCGCGACTCGCGCGATATGCGGTTGTACGCGATGTGCCGGCCGTCCGGCGAGACGCTCGCCAGGCCGGCCCGATCGATGGGCAGCCGTTCGGGCAGGCCGCCCTCCAGCGACACACGATAGACTTCCTCCCCGCGCTGCGGCCAGGCCCGGTTCGAGCGGAACAGCACCGACTTGCCATCCGGCCACCAGCCCAGCACACGGTCGTTCGCCGGATGATGCGTCAGCCGGCGCGGCACACCCCCGCGGGCATCCATGACGTACACGTCCAGCCCGCCGTCGTACTGCCCCGTAAAGGCAATCTGTCGGCCGTCCGGCGAAAACTTCGCCCAACTCTCCACGCCGGGATGGTTCGTCAGCCGCCGGGCGTCGCCGCCCGCGGACGAAACCAGCCACAAGTCACCCTCATAAGTGAATACGATGCGATCCTCGTGTACGTCAGCCAGCCGCATCAGGTGGTTCTGTGCGCCGGCAGCGCCGACTACGGCCAGCGCCAAGAGCGCCGCGGCATACCGTGGCATCCGAGTCTTCATGGCGGTGTTCCCATGTCTGTCAACGACGTGGGCGCACCCCGGCGAGCTGTGACACCACGGCGCGCCATGGCCGCCCACACCTGAGTTCTCAATTCACGCGGCGGCCACATCCGTCCGGGCCGCCGCGGCATTCGGTAAGTGTACTAATGCAGTTCGCCGCCCTCGCCCAACTCCGGCTTCGCCCGCCAGCAGTCCAGATAGATGAACACGCACAGCGCCAGGAACAGCGCAGCGCCCAGCCAGTTCTGCGTGCGCGCCAGACCCTCAGGATCAACGCCGGCGTCAAGCATCCGACCGCTCATATCCAGGAACGGCATGATCTTACCCAGCATTTCGCCCGAGGCCTGCTTGACACCCAACAGCAGATCGTCCAGCGCGGTCGTGAAGTTCACCAGCACTTCCATGATCGCCCCGCCGGCAATCAGGCCCGAGGCCAGCAGAATGCCCTTGTTGCTGCGGGCCTTCGAGAGCTTGTCGTCGCGCGTGCTCTTCTTCACGAGGTGCGAAACAAACGCGCCGACCAGGATAGGCGTGTTGATGTACATGGGCAGGTACATGCCTAGGCCGAAGGCCAGCGGCGAGATGCCGATCAACTGGATCAGCATCGCGATCACCACACCAACGCCGTAGAGCAGCCAGGGCACTTCGCCCGTGCCCAGGAAGCTCTCCAGCGCGCTTGCCATCATGTTCGCCTGCGGAGCAGCTAGCTTGGCCTCACCCGTATACCCGGGCTGGTAGGCCAGCACCATGATCGTGCCGCTCACGAAAACCGCCGAAACCAACGAGCCGAACAGGGCGTTCCACGTGATGCGCTTCGGACTGGCACCCAGCCAGTAGGCCATCTTGAAGTTCGTGATCAGGCCGCCGGCCATCGACAGGCCCGTGCAGACCACGCCGCCCGCCAGCAGCACCGCCAGCATGGCCTGGTCGCCCTTGGTCAGACCGGCCGCCATCATCAGCACGGCCGTAATGATGATCGTCGTCACCGTCATGCCCGAGATCGGCGTCACCGAGATCATCGCAATGGCCCAGGCCGACACGGTCGTGAACAGGAACGTGATCACCAGGACAATGACGATCGCAAAGAACGTCAGGAAATTGGCGTTCTCCATGCTGCTGAAGACGACCGCTCGGAAAAACACGGCCATCACCGCGACGACCAGCAACCCCAGCAGCATGATCGTGCCGTAGCCCAGGTCCTCATCAGTCCGATCCTGATCGGACACCGCGCCCTTGCGCTTGCGGAACAGGCTGCCCAACGCCTGCCGCAGCGCCGTCACGATCACGCCGCCCATCCGCAGGATCGACAGCAACCCCGCCGTGAAGATCGCCCCGATGCCGATGTTCTTCGGAATATGACCGAAGATCTCATCCGCGCTGGCCTGGCGGGCGTACACGGCGATCTGCTGCGTCTCCGGCACTAGCTGCAACTCGTACGTCTGGTACTTGTCCTTCAGAACCCAGCGCTGCCCCGCCTCGCTCACCTTCACCGTCACCGCCTGGTTCTCGAACGGATGCTCCTGGGCGGCGAACGCCACGCCGAGATCCCGGCGCACCACGCCCAGCGGATCCAGGGCATCCAGCCCGGCTGCCAAATCCGCCGAGACGCTGAAGGCCGGCTCCGCCCGGCGACCCAGATGCACCGCAATCGCGTCCGCGGCCGGCGACAGCTTCAATACGTAGGTCTCATCGCCACTCTTGATCGCCCATTGCCGCCCGAGCTCACGCGTGGTGAACTCCGCGTCATCCGTCAGCGCCACCTGGTGCTGCGCGAGTGCCCCGGAGATGCCTGCCCGATAACTGCCGGCGTCGGCCGGCGGGGACAACTCCTCCGCATTCTTGCCGAACTCATCGAGTTGCCCGGACACTGCCAGCGGCAGGTGGAAACGCGGCAACTCCTCGATCGGCCCCTTGTGCGCTTCGCAGGCCGAGTTGAGCTGGTGCAGGTCGCGCAGGTCCATGCCGCTGAGCAGCGGGATAATCGCGAAGCACGAGAGGAACGAGCCCGCGCAGATGATCGAGGCGTAACGCGGCCCGATGATGAAGCCCAGGCCGAGGTAGTACGCCCCGGCCCCCATCGAGAAGACCGCCTTCACCTGGGTGGCCAGCGTGGCGAACAGGCCCGTCGCCCCGAACGCCATCGTCTCGACCGACTCGCGGCCCACCGCCTGCAGCTTCACCATCCCGGTCGTGAACTTGTCGCTGAACAGCTTCAGGGCGGTCGCGGCGAAGGTGTAAACGGCGGACAGAATGAACGAGTAGATCAGAATCCAGGCCTGCGTCGTGCTGCCGGACGCGCCGGTGACCAGGATCTCGTTCGTCGCCGTGGCCTCCGGGAACGGCAGCTTGCCGTGCATCTCCTTCACGAAGTAGCGCCGGAACGGAATCAGGAACAGCGCTCCCAGAATCGCCCCCAGCAACGGCACCAGCGTGATCTGCAGGAATAATACGAAGTTACCCAGCCCCAGGCTCTCGTTGACGCCCAGAATGTAAATGGCCGGCATCGTGAAGCAGGTTCCGCCGGCGACGTACCCGGAGGTCGTGCTGATCGCCAGCACGTAGACGTTCTCCAGGATGGAACTGGCTCGCCCGCCGGCTTTAAGAATGAAGCCGGAAAGACCGACCGCCAGGATGGAGATCGGGATGGCCGTCTCGATGCCCTGCCCCGCCTTCAGCGCCAGGAACGTGGCTGCCACGGAGAAGATGATGTTCATCAACAGGCCGAACACGAACATCCGCGTGGTCAGCTCGGGCACCATTACGCCCGGCGGCACCATCGGGACGTACTTCTCGCCGGGTTTCAGCTCGCGGTAGGCGTTTTCGGGGAACTTGAACTGGGTAGGGGGTTGGTCGGCCATGCATCTGCCCTCATCGTCGGTTTAGTTATCATGCCGGACGACCGGCTGACCGGTGCGTGCGCCGCCGACCGGCTCGCCGTTCGCAAAGCGTGAAACTACCACGCCCGGCCGCCAGTGTGAAGGGCGCGCCGGTCACCCGGCCGGCAAATGCCCCGTCGCCGACGCCTCCGGGGACCGGCCGGCCGCCGGCGGCCCAGGACCGGCCGACCGTCGGTCGCCGCCCGCAGCACCTCGGCCACCCCGCCAGGCTAATCCGCCCTGGTCTTGAAGTCCCGCCCGATCCAGCCCTTGGCCATGATCAGCAGCACCGTGGACAGCATCGCGATGCAGGCGAAGATGAACCACATCATCTCGGTGTTCTTGGGCCCCACGGCCGGACAGAAGCGGTCCATCATCCGGCCGGAGTAAAGTATCGGCACCAGCACCTTGGTCAGGAACCAGGGCAACTGCGCCACGCCCATGTACTCACCCGTGCGGCCCTCCGGCGCGATCTCGGCGGCATACTGCAGGAACCGCGGCTGCCACATGGCCTCGCCGATCGTCATGATCAGAATGTAAGCAAGCAGCGCCCACCAGTGCGGCCCGAGTACGAGCAGGAACGCCGGCGCCGCCATCACGAACGTGCCGTAGATCATCATGTTGTACACCTTGGCCTTCTGGGTGATGGCCGTGATGATCGGAACGGCAATGAAGATCAGAATGGGGTTGGCGTTCGCCGCGATCTCGAAGTACTGCCCCAGCCAGCCTTCATAGGCCCGTTTGATGTACGCCGGCAGCACCAGCCAGTTGTAGGTGAACAGCGTCTGCACGGGAATCAGGGCGAAGATGAAGTAGGCGAACTTGGCATCCTGCAGGGGATGACGCGCGATCCAGTTTCTTACTCTGGGAACCGCGGCAACCACAAGCGGCAGGACAAAGACCGCGCCGGCAATCAGCCAGCGCCACACCACCAGAGACAGGAAGCCGTCACGCGACCACGACTGCACCAGCTCCGTCCAGGTGTAGTACCACGGCGACTCACCCTTGAACAGGAACAGCGCGATCGCCCCCACCCAGAACAGCCACATGTGCGGCTTCACGCGCCGCGCCGCGCCGTCCTCGGCCACAGAGACGTCGGTTTTCTTCCCGGACGACTCGGCCTCCTGCTTCCCGGCGTTTGCCTCGGCCTTGATGCGCGCTGTCTCGGCCTTCGCGGTGGCCTCCGCCGTCGCCACGGTCCGGCGACTGAGTATGAGCGCCGTGCACACCAGGGCCAGCAGCGTGAAGCCGACGTAGATCCAGAAAGTCCCACGGATGCCCAGCCCCAGGTAATCATCATCGCGGGCCAGGAACGCGAATGAAGGCAACCAGCCGCCCAGATTCATCAGCGCGTACAACATCGCGAAGCCCATGGCCGCCGTCTTGGGAGTCGTGAACTTGCGCACACCCGCGTAGGCCGCCGGCTGGTACATGCCGTAGCCGAGCACAACGATCAGGATGCCGACCATGGTCACAATCTGCAGCGGCGACCAGAACGGGCTGACGAACACGGCGATCGCCGGCCCATCCTTGTCCGCCTGGAGCAAGTACCCGCCGTTGCGAACATACGTGACGGACACGCCCCGCAGCACTACGTTCACCCGACCATCTGCCATCTCGCGCAGCTCGGCAATGGTGACCGGCTGCGCCCCCGCCGGCATCTGCTCCGGCTCGGCCAATGCCACGCTCGACGTTACCTTGAGGTCGCGCTCATCCCTGGTAACCAATTCCCGGTAAGGCGACACTTCGCAGCCATACGTGTCAATCGCGACGAAATCATCGGGCCATCTCGCGCGCAGGCCGAGCCCCGCCTCTCCCCGGTCCATTACCTGGGCTTGGCGCAGCGCAACAGCCGCCCCCGACCGCAGCGCGACCGTGCCCTTCGACCTGATGTGCAGCGGAACCCGCAGGCCCGCAGACCCGTACTGCAACTCCCAGCCGCTCTGGTGATCGCCCAGTAGCACGGCGCGCCCGATCCGCACCGGCTGGCCGACGAGCTGCTCATCAGGGACGCGGCCCGCCCCGTCAGCCAGGTCCGGCGGAAAACCCTCCCCGATCATCCCAACGGCCCGGCCCTTGAAGACGACGCGCGCCTTGACGGGCTTGTCACCATATGTGACTTCCCAACTATCACCCTCACCGGCGACCAGCGTCATCGCGCTGATTCGAACATGCCGGTTGTCCAGCTCGGCGTTCGGCTCTATGCCCTCGCCGGCCGCCAGGTCCATCGGAAATGTATTGACCGCCGCCACGTCGCTGACCCAGTGGCTGCGAATAATCAGATGGTCGTCCGGATCCGTGCAGCCAAAGACACCGTCGGGCCACTGCACATTGATGACGAATTCGTCGCTGTCCTTGTCCTTCTTGACGATCTGGGCGTGGCTAAGCGCCAGCTTCGCCCCCGCTTCCAGAACAGGCCTGGGGCCGGATCGCTTGTTCTTGGCGTCTTCCTTGTTCAGAGCCACGTACGCGTGGTCCAGCGAAATCGTGGCGCCGGGCCGCAGATGCAGGTCCTTGGCGCCGCGGATGAACAACTTCGCGGTGATCCCCTCCGACCCGTACAGGCCCTTCCATTCCTGTCCCTCGCCCTCGACCAATCGTACTTCCCCCAGCCGGACAAGTCGGGATTCAAGCGCCTCACCAAGAGCGGTTCCCTCCCCGGCGGCCAGGTCCAACTTCATCGTGGCGTCAACGTCAACGCTGCCGGGATTGTTGGCGATCACCACAGCCTTCGTGATCGTCTTGTTACCCCGCCTCGTGTCCAGTCCGGTCACATGCAGACTGATGCGGTCACCCGCAACCACGTTCGGCCGCACCGGCTCCTGCCCGAACAGAGTCGGTCCGGCGGCCCAGATGAACCGTCCAATCAACATCAGAATGAAGGCTGCTATCAGCGCGAAACGCACGCCGCGCTTGTCGGCCACTACCCCCAGGAAGAACATCGCGATTGTGATGCCGGCCGTCAGCACCATGACCATGTAGTGCGCGGCTTCATCCGCCCCGTCGATGGCCTGGAAGATGTACTCGGAGCAGTAGATCGCCAGGTAGCCCAGCATCCCGAAGTAGACCATCCCCTCGAGCACGTACGCCAGGTTGATGCCCCATAGCGCCCGCGGTGCGTGCAGCAGGTCGATGAAAGGCTGTATGATCTCCCGCAAGGGGCTCTTCTGCTCCTGTCCCTCGGTGCCCGCGCTCATTGCTCTTTCAGTCCTTTCGTGATGCCGGCCCCGGCCGATCCGTACCGCCAGGCTGACTGTGGACGGCGGCCGGCGCCGCAGACAAGTCGAGGTCGTACGGGGTGTTAGGCTAGCCGCCGCCCCCCGGTCCGACAACCCCCCGCTTCGCACTTCGCCCCAGCCGCTCTGCCCCCTCAGCCGCACCCGCCGATTTGCCCCCCGACCAGCTTGCCGCTACCCTCTCCATGTGCCCAGACGAGCGTGGGCGGGGCACGTCGGCTGCCGGCCGCCGGCGTCATACGCACGCCGCACCGCCAAGACCGCAGCCGACCAAAGAACATAACGTCTTGCCACCTGGAGGCCTGCCGTGGAAACCCTGCTGGATCGCTTCTGCCGCTATGTGAAGGTCGAGACCACCGCCGTCGAGGAGCCCGTCAAGTACCCCAGCTCCGAAGGACAATTCACCCTCGGGAAGATGCTGGCCGAGGAGATGAAGTCCATCGGCCTGGAAGACGTGAGGATCAGCGAGTTCGGCATCGTCACCGGCACCATCCCCGGCAACGTCGCCGGCGCGCCGACCATCGCCTGGCTCGCCCACATGGACACCTCCCCGGAGGCCAGCGGCAAGAACGTCCAGCCGCAGATCATTAAGAACTACAACGGCCAGGACATCGTGCTGCCGGGCAATCCGGCCAAGGTCATCAAGGTCGCCGAGACCAAGGGCCTGGCCGAGCTGAATGGCAAGACCGTCATCACCTCTGACGGCAAGACGCTGCTCGGGGCGGACGACAAGGCCGGCGTCGCTGTCATCATGACCACCGCCGCCCATCTGATGGCCAATCCCAATCTCAAGCACGGGCCGATCCGCGTCGTGTTCACCACCGATGAGGAGGTTGGCCGCGGGACCGACAAGGTCGATATCAAGGCCATTAACGCCACCTGCGCCTATACGCTCGACGGCGAGGGGGCCGGCGGTATCGAGAACGAGACGTTCTCGGCCGACATGGCTACCGTCACCATCACGGGCGTCAACATCCATCCCGGCCTGGCGACCGGCAAGATGGTCAACGCCATTCGGCTGGCCGGACAGTTCCTCAGCCGCCTGCCGTGGCACCGGCTGGCACCTGAGACCACCGCCAAGCGCGACGGGTTCATGCATCCCTACGCCATTGAAGGCGGCGTGCCCGAGGTTCGGATTCGCATTCTGCTGCGCAGCTTCGTGACCGCCGAACTGGCCGAGCAGGCCAAGATGCTGCAGACCGTGGCCGATTCGGTCATGGCCGAGCACCCCAAGGCCAAGATCGCCATCGAGGTCAAGAAGCAGTATCGCAACATGATCGAGCACCTGGAGAAGGAGCCGCGGGCCGCCAAGCTAGCCGCCGAAGCGTATCGCCGGATCGGTATGGAGCCGGACTTCCAGTTCATCCGCGGCGGCACCGATGGCTCGCGTCTGAGCGAGATGGGCCTGCCGACGCCGAACCTGTCGACCGGCATGCACAACTTCCACAGCGAGCTTGAGTTCGCCTGCCTGGAGCAGATGGAGACCTCGGTGAAGGTGCTGACCGAGTTGGCGCAGCTCTGGGGGCAGGAGAAGTAGGGCGCCGATCGGCGATTGCCGCCATCTGGCTGACCAGGAGATATCAGGGCCGGGTTGGGCGTGAGCGCCCCGCCCGGCCCTGTTGCAGCGCTGGAGTGGCGCTGGTCCGGCCGGGGCGGAGCCAAGCGGCTGCCCGGGGCCTCTGTATTTAGTTGTCAAAGATCCGCTCCGGTGCTGCGCTGAGTGACCGCGAGGCGGCGGTTCCGTTGCAGGCAGCC
>CAZJYX010000021.1:0-72349 GCA_964550375.1 uncultured Planctomycetales bacterium
CGCACGTGGGGGAGCCGGTGCCGGGGGTGGCGGGGGCTACTTTCTACTATTTCTACCCGCCGAGGATTGATGCGGCCGGGAACGTGCTGCTGGTGGCGTGGATGGTTGGTCCGGGCATCGACTACAGCAACGATGGGGGCCTCTGGTATGGCCCGCCGGGGGCGATCGAGCTGGTGGCGCGGAAGGGAGACCAGGCCCCGGGGATGGCGCCGGGGGTGGTTTACGTGGAAGTGAGCGTCTTGCCGGTGGTGTCGGAAACGGGTTTGATCGCATTCGGGGCGTATGTGGCGGGGCCGGGGATTGTGGCGTACGAGAACGACGGTGTGGTGTACTGCGGCTATCCGGGGGAGTTCGAGAAGGTGTTTCAGACGGGTGAGGCGGTGCCGGAGATCGGTCCGGACGTTTACGTGGACGGGACGGATACGTTTGGGGCGCTGCTGAGCGACAATGGGACACTGAGTATCGGGGCGGGCATCTGTGGGCCGGGTTTGGATCCGCTTGCGCGGGCGTACTGGGTGGGGCCGCCTGACAATCTGGAATTGGTGATTTGGCACGGGATGCCGGCGCCGGGGTGTCCGACGTGCGACCCGGCGGTGATTCTGGAGTTGGCGAGTTGGATTGCGTTCAATGATGCGGGGCAGATGGCTTTCAATGGTAGGATGAGCGGGCCGGGGATCACGTCTTTCAATAGCGCGGCGCGGTTTCTGGGTTCGCCGGGGGAGTGGGAGATGCTGCACCGGGAGAATGATCCGGTTCCGGAGTTCGGGGAGCGGGTGAAGATCCGGTCGGCGACGGGGCTTATGTACGCGTTGAACGCGTATGGGGACAAAGTGAGTCGGATTCGGCTGTATGGGCCGGGGATCACGGAGGCGAATGACTGGGTGCTGCTGGCGGGTGAGCCGGAACCACTGGAGGTTGTAGTCCGGGATGGAGACCCGGCACCAGAGGCACAGACAGGGACGCATATCCAAGCGGCTGCCGCCGGCGGGATGGTCAACAACCGGCATGAGATCGTGTATCTCGTGGGCTTTGGGGATGATGGCCCGGATCTTTACAGCGGATATGGGCTGTACTTCGGACCATATGCTAATCCGGCGTTGATAATGGAGAGCGACGACCCAGCCCCGTACTTCGGGTCTGGGCAGGTCTTTCGGAGCGTGAACTGCTCCGGTGGCTACATCACTCTGAATGACGTGGGCGATGTAGTGACATACAGCCAAGCTGGACCGGCGGAGGTGACGGAGGGTCTGGCGGACGTGCTGTGGCTATGGCATGATGTAGTGCGCCACTGGGTGCCGCTGGTGTGGTCTGGGCTGGAGGTCGAGGGTCGTACCGTGACGGCGGACGCGTCCGGCAATCTTGGGCACTACTGGTCGCTGACGGGAGGTGCTGATGGTCGGCCGCAGAGTTTCAATGACCGGCGGCAACTGGCGATTCTGCTGGATTTCACGGATGGCACGATGGGCGTATACCGTGTTGGTCCGCCCTTATTGGGTGATATTGATGGCGACGGTGAAGTGACGGCGGTGGAACTGGCGGCGTTTGGGGATTGCGTGACGGGGCCGGGCGGGGCGTTGAGTGCTGGCTGCGAGGCCTTGGATTTGTCACTGGACGGCGTGATCGACCTGGTTGATTTTCGGATGCTGCAACTCCTGGTCGGCGAAACGCGCTAGCCGTTTGCCGAGGTGCGTCGCCCCCCTGTGGCCGACGCGGACGCCTCGGAGCCTCACGTCGGCCAAGGGGGGACGCGCGCTGCAGCACGCCTGGTGGCGGAGCGCTAACGGCCGCCGGTCAGGAGCAATACGAACGGGTCGATGTCGAACGAATTCACCGCTCCGTCGTTGTTTACGTCCGCCTGCAGATGGCTGCAGTGCGGATATGCCGCGGCATACCCGGCCGGGTTGGTCAACGCCAGGACAAACGGATCGATGTCGAACGAGTTAACCAGTCCGTCGCAATTCACATCACCCACGGGCGGGATCTTGAGCGTCACGTGATGCGGGCCGTAAGCGACGGTGTACAAAGCCAGGCCGGTGACGGTGCTGAAGGTCCCGTCCACGGCGCCGGCCGTGAGGACGACGAATTCGTCGCCGGGCTGCGGCTCATAGCCGTCGATCGGCTCGAGCGCCAATGGGCCGGCGAGGGTGGCCGTGCCCGTTACATTGAGGGCGCTGTATTCGCCGCCGCCCTTGATCCTGATCCGCAACCTGGCGTCCTGCTGCTGCGTGAAGTCGCCGTCGATCGTCAGGACGCCGGTGAGCGTGGCCGCCATGTCGCCGCCGGGCCAAACGCTGCCGCTGAGATTCCGCACATTCCCCGTCACCGTGCCGGTGCCGCTGAGTTGCGTGTAGTAGCCTGCCATGTGCAGCTCGCCGGGGGGAACATCGGCCGGATCAACCTCGCCCAGGGCGACGCGTCCGTCGTTGATGTCGAACGTGCCAACGCCGTATTCGCCGACTGACAGTTGCTCGCACTTGAACTCTGACCCATTGCCGTTAAGCGTGACCGCGCCGACGCCGGTGCTCTGTATGCCAAGGAAGAATGCGCCGGGCTTCTCGAAGGCGCCGCCGTTGATGAGCAGCGTCCCCTGACCTCCTTCGCCCACACGCGCCGGGTAGCCGCATTCGCTAACGTACTGCGAACCCTGGCCGCTGATGGTCATGTGCCCGAAGCTGCCTTCGGTCCAGCCCACAAAAGGCTCGCCCGAAGTGCGGACTGTCGCGCCGCCCAGGATGTCGATTGCGCCCTGGCCAGCTTCAGCCACGACCAGCGGGGCGTTTTCGGCGGTGAGTGTGCTGGCGTCATCGACCAGCACGTGGCCGTCGCTGCCCGCCATCTGGCCGATGAAGATCCACCCGCCCGGCTCGGTGGTTCTGACGTCGGCGCCCGCCGTGATGCTGATGACGCCCAAGCCATACTGTCCGGACACCAGGTTGTTCTGCACGGTGACAGTCGTGCCGCTCCCGGCGATGTTCAGCTCGCCTTGAGCACTCTCATTCGCGCCGACCAGCAGTGTCTCGGCCGTGATTGCAGCCTGCTGGGACATGTTCATCGTGCCGTATCCCCAGTTGCCGACGAAGATGTATCCGCCGGCGTCGATGCTCGAATCGGCGCCGGTCAGATCCACCCAGCCGGTGCCGCCCGTCTCGCCACCGACGTGGAGATCGTGGACTTCAAGTCGGCCGGCCTGTGCGATCGTGAGCTGGCCAGTCCCGATGCGGCCTAGCGTCAGCCATTCATCGATGACCATGCGGGCATCGCCGTTGATGTTGATTTCGCCGTAACCAATTGACTCGTTACCGGCGTACATGGCCCCCGCACGTGCGCTGGCGCGATCGGAGATGGTCAGGATGCCGTATCCGGAAATTCCGACGCTGCTGGCATAGATGCTGTCACTGACGTACTCCGAGCCGTCGCCGCTGATTGTCAGTTGGCCAAAGCTGCCTTCGTCCCAGCCCATGAAGAGCTCGCCGGCGGTGCGGACTTCCGAGCCGCCCAGGATGTCCATTACACCTTGACCGGTGTCGCCGACGACCAGTGGGGCCTGTTCGGCGACGAGGGAGCTGCCGCCGTCGACCAGAATGTAACCGTCGGATCCGGCCTGATCGCCGATCTTGATCCAGCCGCCGGCTTCGGTCGTTCTGACATTGGCACCACCCGCGATGTTGATAGTGCCGGCGCCGAGTTGTCCGGACTGGATGTTATTCAACACCGTGACGATCGTGCCGGGATCGGTGATGTTCAGCTCGCCGTCACTGGTTTCGTTTGCGCCGACCAGCAGCGTTTCGGCCGTCATGGCCGCCTGCTGGAAGACGTTCATCGTGCCGGGTCCCCAGTTGCCGACGACGATGACCCCGCTGGCGTCGATTCTTGAATCGGCGTCGAACAGATCTACCAAGCCAGAGGCGCCCGCTGTGTTGCTCACGTAGAGATGCATGGTGCCGAACTGGCTGGCCTGTGTGACGGAGAGCAGTCCGGTGCCACAGGAGCCGAGCACGAGCCACTCACCAACGACGAATTCGGATCCATCGCTGAGGTTGATCTCGCCATAGCCGGTCGATGCGTCGCCGACGTAACCGGCTGTAGTACTCGCCCTGGCGCCGTTCAGCAGGTTGAGGGAGCCATGACCGGCATCACCAACCCGGGTAATGCCGTTGACGGTGAGTTCGGCGTCCGAGCCGTCGGCGTTCATGACGCCGGTGTTTCCAAAGTCGTGGCCACCGATCGACAAATGTCCGGCGGTCACCGCGGCGCCGTCATGGATGTTCATCAGGCCGTCTCCGTCATTGCCGACCACGATGTGGTTGGCGACGTTCAGCGTGAGCCCGGATTCCAGATCGAGCGTACCAGCGGAGTCGTCCCATAATCCGATGTGCGCCGCGGTGCTGGCGAGCGTGCCGTTGTAGAGAAGAACCTCGGCCACGTCCCCGAGGTCGTCACCAACGATCAGCCCGAAGTCGGGGTCAGTCAGCGTGTAGGTGCAACCGCCGAGGTTGAGGATGACCTTGTCATTGCGGAAGGTGCAACGCAGGTTGGTCACGCCTTCGTAGAACGTGACCTCGTAGGCCGGGTCCATGCCCAGGTCGAAGATCGCGTTGTCGTCCTCGCCGGGGACGTACTGCGGCACCCAGTTAAGCCAGTAGTTGAACGAGCCGCCCCACAGGGCGCTCCAGTAATGGTCTTCAGCCCGGGCCCCGCCCACCACCAAGCCAAGCACCGCAACAGCCAGCAACACCACTCCCACAGCCGATTTGCCACGTAACCCGTTCATTACGGCAGCACACATGACTGACTCCTTCGATCAGGATCCCGAGCCACGGAAGGCAGGCATCCTGGCCCCGCTCACCTGAACGAGCCCCCGGCACGTGCCCTCCTTACAGAAGCTCAAGCGTGCCGGGCAGGCAAGCGCCACGCACAATGCGCGCCCTGCGTCATGGATTGTCCGTGGAGGAGTCGTTGCCGGAAGTCACGGCCGATAACCACTGCGGCCAGTCGGCGTGGGCCGCGGCGCGCGCCATGAATACCTGCGCGAAGCGGTACTGGACGTAGTCGAAAACCCCGGTGTCGGTGCAGGCCGTCAGCGCTGCGAGCCCCGCCGCGCGCTGCCCGCGCCCCAGCTTCCGCAGGCCAATCACGAAGTAGTATTCGCATTTCCACCCCGGATGCCCCCCCGCCGCCTCGATCAGCCCAGCTTCGTCCAACTCGCCCAGCAGATAGTCCAGCGGCGGACCGTAGCCGCCCCGCGCCTGCGCCTCGGGAACGCCGTTGCTCCGCAGGTAGCCCTCAACGGCCGGCCGGCCCGCCTCCGCGTCACCCAGCAGCTCGGCGACGGCGGCGGCCATCACCAGGCCGGTGAAACTCGAGGCCTGATTCTGCAGCGTGCCGCGACAGACGGCCCGGCCCTCCGCCAGGCGCCCGAGCTCCGCCAGCAGCACCGCCCGCTGGAGCGGCGCCGGGATGAATGCCGGCAGCGTCGCACAGACGGGCGTGATCTCCTGCAAGGCCGACTCCAACTCGCCGATCGCATGCAGTGCCAGAACGCGATGATGCACCAGCCCGGGATGGTCGTCCGGCGCTGCCGAGTGGCAGACCGCAATCGCGTCGGCCAGGACCTTGGCGGAGGCCCCGAACTCGCCGCAGTAGCGCAACAGCACGCCGCGCTTGGCCAGTACCATCCAGGAGTCTGGATTCAGCGCCTGTGCGCGATCAAGGTCGCGGCGACACTCCGCCAGCCACGCTTCGCGGCGCCCGCGCAGGTCCGGCTGCGAACCGGCGTACGCCGCCGCGTACAGGTAGCCCCACGCGCGGGCCGAATAGGATGACGCCAGATCGGGCCAGAACGTCACCCAGGCGTTGTAGTCGTTGAGCATCGGCTCAAGCTCGGTCCGCACGCCCTCCACCAACACCCGGTTAGCCCGAAAATGCGCCCGGGCCTTGATCGCCGGCGTGAAGTCCGGACGCAGCGCCAACGCGCCGCTATAGGCCTCAAGCGCGTCACTTCGTCCCGACTCCGAGCACGCGTGGCCGCGCAACAGCAGCGCCAGCGCGCTCTCGTCGCCCCGCGAACCGCCGCGTTCCAGGAACCGGTTGCCGTTGATCACGTCCCCGACGGCGTAGTAGGCATAGGCGAGCGCATAGCACGCCTCGGCGTCGTCCGGATCAATCTGGAATGCCCGCGTCAGCGGCACCAGCGCGTCCTGCGGCCGCCGGCTCAGCAGCGGAATCAGCCCGCGATACAGGTGCATCTTGGCGGACACAAGCCCGCTGGACTCCGCCTCATCGAGCAACTGCCCCCCGCGCTCGTGGTCATTCTCGAACAGGATCGCGTTTCCGGCCGCCTCGACGCGCCCCTGCCCCTGCACGTGCCGCAACTGGGCCATCAGCGCCAGCATCCCAATCCCCAGCGCCAGCACCAACACCGCCGCCAGCGTGTAGTAGCGGTGCCGGCGCACGAAGCGCACCAGCCGGATAACCGCCGGCGTGCGCCGCGCCCGGATCGGCTCGTTCGTCAGAAACCGACGGCAATCCTCGGCGACCTCCTCCGCCCGCGCATAACGATGCTGCGGCTCCTTCTCCATGCACTTGGCGATGATCGTCGCCAGGTCCCGCGCAACGGCCGGATTGAGCTGCCGTAGCGGCCGCGGATCGGCAAACGCAATCTGGTTGAGCACGGAGTCCCGTGATTCACCCTCGTAGGCCGGCTGCAGCGCCAACAGCTCGTACAGCGTCACGCCCAGCGAGTATATGTCCGTCCGAACATCAAGCTGCCGCCGGCCGCCGCGGGCCTGTTCCGGCGACATGTAGCGCGCCGTCCCGACCACGTCGCCCGAGAGCGTCAAGCTGGCGAATGCGTCCGCGCGCGCTAAGCCGAAGTCGGTTATCCAAACGTTGTCGCGCGCGTCCAACAACAGATTCGACGGCTTGATGTCGCGATGGATGATCCCCTGCCCATGCGCGTAGGCCAGCGCGGCCGCCACCTGCTGGCCCCACTGGGCCACACGCTTGCAGTAATCATGCCCCGGTCTGGTACCCTTCGCCCGCAGCAGCCTGAGATGCTCGGCCAGCGAGCGCCCCTCGATGAACTGCATGGCGTAGTAGCAAATGCCTTGTTCTTCGCCCACCGCGTACACCGGCACGATATTCGTGTGGTGCAGCCGGCCGCTCGTGGTGGCTTCCCGCGAGAAGCGCTCCAGCGCGTTCGCCGACAACAACGCTCCAGCCGGCAGAACCTTGAGCGCCACCCGCCGGTTCAGCGACGTCTGCACTGCCTCGTAGACCACCCCCATGCCGCCGCGCCCGATTTCGCGGACGATGCGATACTCGCCAAGCTGTTGTCCCCGCGTAAGTTGCGCCGCGTTGAGCGACCTGCCGGCGGCCTCCACGAAGCTGAGCGTCTTGAATACGCCGCGCAGGCTGTCCGCCAGTTCCGGATAGGCGCGCAGGTACTCCTCCTGGTCGGGCGTGCGCCCCTCGGCCAGCTCGTCGAGGTACTTCTCCAGCACTTCTTCCAGTGCGGCGGCCCGCTGGTCGCCGGTGTTGGAGGAATCAGGAGATTCGTGGCGGGAAGCCTCAGATGGCATCGTCCAGCAGCTCCCGAAGACGGATCAGCGCCCGCACGCACAGGCTGCGCACGGCCCGCTCGGAGCGATCCATCTTCGCCGCCGTCTCCGCCACATTCAACTGGCTCAGGTAGCGCAGTTCGATAACCTGCCGCTGGTCGTCGCTCAGGCCCGCCAGGGCCTTCCACAGCAGCCGGGCCTGCTCGCTCCGTCCGGCCGCCCGGCTGGGCGTGCTGACGCTGCCGGCCAGGGCGTCGAAAAGCGGATCCAGCGACTTGTCCGCGGCCAAGTCGCTGACGCGCACCTCCCCGCCGCGTTTGACCGTCTGAAACGCCTTGCGGTCCGCGTCGCAGATACGGTTCAGCGCGATCCGCCGCAGCCAGGCGAAGAAGCTGTCCTGCCCGCGATCCACGAACTGATCGATGTCGCGCAGGGCGTCCATGTAGACCTGCTGCATGACGTCCTGCGACTCCAGCCGCTGCCGCAACCGCTCGCCAAGCTCGCCCCGGATCGATGCCAGCAGCCGCTGGGCGTGGGCCTCGAGCAGTTCCGCCAGGGCGGCCTCGTCGCGATGACGAGCCCGCTCCAGCAGCGTACCCAACCGGTCTTCATCACCACTTGCCACGGGCGGCCTCCACATCCCAAAGCGTACCGGCAGCCGCCGCGCTCCGCACGGCCGCGGCGCAAAATCCCGGCCCCCGCCTCGCCCGTCCCATCCCGTCCGATCCGCCCCGCGCCGTCCGAAGCCGCGCCTGTGAAGAAGCGGTGCCTTTCAGCAACCCCCGTCCGGCAGTCCCACCAAGACGGCGCCCGCCCCGCGTGCCCCCCCGTAGCCCACTTCGAACGCCGCCGCTGCCCGCATTCCTAGCAGTCCTAGACACGACCCGCCGCGCGCATACCGCCAGGGCCTGCCGCGCCCGGCGGTGCACTCCCGGCTATCAGCAACAAGCCCCTAGACGCACCATAAGCGGGTGCGCCGACGCCTTAACAAACCGAACTCGCCATGTTACCCACGCCGCTGACGTAACCAACCTTTCACCGCCAATTGGCTACCGACTCATCAGACTCTAACAACTACACCTGAACATGGGCTCTCAGGCGTGTCGCACGCCTGCGTGCCGATGTGCTGCGTGGGCATGCCGGCGCCGAGTGCTTCCGCGACCTCTGGCGGCCAGTATCCAAACTGACCGAACAACCGCTGCAGGTCGTGTCCAGTCCGCGGGCTGGCCAGTGTGAATGGTCAAGCGCTAACCGTTCGCCGCGGCAGCAACGTCGGCTCCGACATTCCACCGCACCAGCGTCGGCCGCGACCGGGCGGCGTGCGGCCGATTGTGAAGCGTGCGCCCGGCGCGCAGCCGCGCCGCGGCACGCCTGCAGGCGATGCTGTAAGGAAGCGACTGACGCAGTCGTTTCTGTACGTTTGTGGAGTGGAAACCATTAGTGAAGGAGAAAGACATGAGAAGGACGCTGGCCGCCTTGGCGGGTCTGGCGCTGCTTACGGGCCCGGCGCTTGCCGACAATATGCTCGCGCCGCTGTGGCGCGGGGAAAACAACACTGTCTTTGCGGAATGGGACACTTGGACGGGCTTCAGCACAACGGGGACGCCCTTCTATCCGGACACCTGGATGAGCTTGCCGGCCGACCTGCCAACACCGGATGCGCAGGCGTACGGCACGGCCGAGTACCTGCCCACCTACGAGAGCCGGAACGGCGTGGTCGAGCTCAATGATATGTACCAGATCGACTTCCTGATGCCCAACTTCCTCGACTTCGACCTGACCGAGGTGTGGATTCAGCTTACGTACTGGGCCGCCGCGCCCACCGAAGCGCTCTTCCTGGTCGACACGAATCCGTACACCGCCGGCATCAGCGGGCCATACTTCGAAGGCGCGTGCATGCATGAGTTCGGCTGGGTCACCGAGGCGTACTCGTTCACGATTCAGCCGGGTGTCAGCAGCGAGTTGATCGCGCTAGACTTCGCCGGCGCGCACACCTCTCCGGTGTACCTCGATCAGGTCGTGATCGACTCCATCGCGGTGCCCGAGCCCACGAGCCTGGCGCTCGCCGCGCTGCTCTGCCTGGCGCTGGTCCGACGCCGCTAGCCCGTACTGCACGAAGTGAATCGTATCCACAAGACCGTGCGGCGGGACTGGCTCGCCGCACTTGCAGAAAAGTCGTATCCAAAGGAGTTACAGACTATGGCGCATCTGAACAGTTGGTTCCATCGGCACATGGGTATCGTGCTCGGCTTCGCCCTGATCGGCGCGGCGAGCGTGACGGCAGTCCTTTCACAATCGGCCATCGCCGTATCCCCCGCCCAGTTGACTTCCCTCAGTGTCTCGCCGGAGGCGGGGACCGCGTCTGAGCAGACCTGCCCGGCGACGTCCGCCCGCGGCGCGCTTCAGGCCACCACCACGCGGCGCTGGACGAGTCCGAAGTACGTGTTCTTCTTCATCGGCGACGGCATGGCCAACGCGCAGATCCACGCGGCCGAGGCTTACCTGGCTCGCGCGCATCAGAGCACCGGCATCCCCGGCAAGCCGTATCCGCCCGATGAGCCCAAGGCCTACCAGCTCAGGCTCAGTCAACTTCCCGTCTGTGGCATGCAAACGACCTATGCCGCCGACCGTTTCATCACCGATTCGGCTTCAGCCGGCACGGCCATGGCATGTGGCATCAAGGCCCGCGATGCTGTCATCTCCAAGAAGCTCGACGGGACGGATGCGGTCACGATCGCCGAGTTGGCGAAGGACAAGGGCATGAAGGTCGGCATCATCAGCAGCGTCTCGATCAACCATGCCACGCCGGCCGTCTTCTACGCCCATGAAGCCAGCCGCAACAACTACTACAGCATCGGGGTGCAACTGGCCGAGAGCGACTTCGACTTCTTCGGCGGCGGTGGCTTCGTGCGGCCCGACGACTACGGCACCGCGCCCCACGTCCTCGATATTGCCGAGGCCAACGGCTTCACCGTGGTCTCCGGCGCCTCCGCCCTGGCCGCCGTTGAGCCGGGCGCCCGCGTGATCGCCACGGACCCCTATGTGGACAGCGGCATGGCGCTCTACTACGACATCGATCGCGTGGACGATCCGGAGACCATGACACTCGCCGAGTACACTTCCGAGTGCATCCGCCTCCTGCAGGACCACCCCGGCGGATTCTTCATGATGGTCGAAAGCGGCAAGATTGACTGGGCCTGCCATGCCAACGACGCCCGGGCTTCCATCGATGATACGCTCGCGTTCGATGACGCCGTCGGCGTGGCCATCGACTTCATGGCGATGTACCCCCAGGAAACCCTGATCGTTGTCACCGGCGACCACGAGTGTGGTGGCCTAACGATCGGCTGGGCCGGCACCGCCTACAACAACTTCTGGAGCGTCCTCGAAAACCAGACCGTATCCTATGTCGGTTTCGCGCCGATCTTAGCCGACTACGTGGCCGCCACCCCCTGGAGCGGCGTCGAAGACGACATCGACGACACCCTCAAGGACATCATCCTCGACTGCTTCGGTCTGGATTATGCCACGTTGACGGCCTACGAGCAGTCGAAGCTCGAAGCCGCCTACGACCGCGCCCGCAACGGCGCGCCGCTGGTGAGCGCTGAGGAAGACTACCTGCTCTACGGCGGCTACAACGCCCTCACCGTTACCATTACCCATATCCTCAACCAGCGCGCCGGCCTCGGCTGGACCAGCTACGCGCATACCGGCGTACCACTGCCGGTCTACGCGGCTGGCCGCGGCGCCTATCTGTTTGAGGGCTTCTACGACAATACCGATATCGCCAAGAAGCTGGCGACTGCAATGGCCGTGACGCTTGACAACTAACGCGGCCTGAACAGCTCAGGATAGTCGGGGCGGGACCGTACACGCTGCGGTCCCGCTTCGATTACTACCAGGAGTTGGCCAGAACGCATACACCAGATTGCCGTCGCGACGGTCCATTGGACCGCCCCCATGCCTGGCACCGCGCGCCAACAGCCATTCTTGCCGGAACGAGCCACCCATGAAGCACTTGTACAACAAGGATTCTCTACTGGTCACCCTGATCGTCGGACTGTCCGTTCTATTGTGGTGTCTGCCGACCGGCTACGAACAGGCCGTGCAGACGGACAGCCTGCTCGCCAAGGCCCGCGTCGTGGCAGTGGACAACTCCGACGTGCTGCAGACTCTCATCGTCCGGAGCGGCATCCAGAAGCTGGACGTCGAGGTGCTCAACGGCCCCTATCGCGGTCAACGCGCCCAGGCCATGAATTCGCTCACCGGCAAACTGGAACTGGACGAAGTATACGTAGCCGGACGCACCATCCTGCTGGAGTTCGAGCTCGACCAGCAGGGCCACATCCGCTATGCCGTCGCACGCGGCAACTACCGCCTCGGCACGACCGCGCTCCTGATGGGCATGTTCTGCATCCTGCTCGTAACGGTGGCCGGCTGGACCGGCTGCAAGGCTGTGCTGTCATTTGTCTTCAGCGGCCTTGTGATTTGGAAGGTGATGATCCCGCTGTACTTGAAAGGCTACGATCCCGTGTTCACGGGGCTGACGCTGGTTCTGGCCATGATCGCTGTAATCACCTTCCTGGTGGGCGGCCTGACGCGCAGAGGCGCGGTCGCCTTTCTCGGCTCATTGCTGGGCCTCGTTCTGACGGGCGTGCTGGCATACTTGTTCTCCCGGGGGTTTCGGCTGCACGGCGCCGTCCGTCCATTCGCTGAAACCCTCCTGTACTCCGGGTTCTTGAATCTCAGCCTCAGTCGCCTGTTTCAGGCCGGCGTCGTAATGGGCGCATCCGGCGCCGTAATCGACTTGGCCATGGATATCTCCGCCGCCATGGACGAGATCGCCAAGGCCAATCCCAGAATCAGCCTGCGTCGCCACCTGGCCTCCGGCATGTCGGTCGGCCGCTCAGTCATTGGAACCATGACAACCACGCTGCTCTTCGCATACTCCGGCAGCTACATCGCGATGCTCATGCTCTTCATGGGCCGCGGCGTCCCCCCCACCAACTTCCTCAACATGCATTTCGTGTCCGCCGAGATCCTCAACGTGCTCGTGGGCAGCTTCGGATTGGTGACCGTGGCACCGTTCACCGCCCTGGTGGGGAGTCTACTGTTCCGCACGGCGCCACCCCCAGGGCGACAGACGGCAGCGGCAACCATCCACCCCTGAGCCCCAACGCGGCGAGAGCTTGTGGCCTGGGGCAGAGCACGCCCTGCGGCCGACAGGGCCCGCTGTTGCCGGACGACGAAGCGCGCCGGGTCACGCAGCCGGACGACGAAGTCGCTGCGGATTCCGACGATCTGGTCGAGATGAGCGGAGTTCACCGGACGCTTACAGATGAGCATACGACTGGTAAGCACGATCCAGCAGTAAAGCCGATTCGGCGCCAGGGCCGCCGGCAACTCGGCACGCTCGCTTTGCTGGCCGCCGATCAGGGTGAAGCCGGCGGGGGCGCCGTGCAGGACATCCAAGTGCAAGCACCATTGCACCGCACCACGCGAACTGGTGGTGTTGCGCGGCAGCGCCCAGGCGATCCGGGCGGCAACCTCGAAGACGGAGGTGTCGACGGCGATGATCTGCTTGGTCACCTCGTCGAGGCGGGCATCATGCGGCAGCGCCCCCGTTCGCCTGACCAGACTCTCGACGAGCGGCCTCAGCAGCGACAGATCAAACACGCGCTGGGCGTCCGACAGTGCGCTCTTGGGGACGCGCGGCAGGCGCATGCGCCGGCGGACCTGCTCGTGTTCGAAGACGTCTTCGAGGGTCCGAAGGCTGTTGACCGAGGCGTTGAAGAAGAGCACGAGATGGGCCACCAAAATGTGGTCGTCGAGGAGCTTGCGGTTGCCGTGGCGCGGCTGGGCGTGCAGGGCCGCCAACTCGTCTTCGAGCATGCGAATCAACCGGCGGCCTCTTATCTCCGGGCGTTTGTGCGTGCCGGCCCGGATGACGTCGGCGCTATCTGTTTTTGGGGTGCGTCGCCCAGCCGTGGGCGTAGTTCACCATACAACGCCGTGCAGCGCAAGTTAAGATTCTGCTAAGAGAATCACGTCAGGAATGCCGGACAGAATTGCTCGCAGGGCAGTGTCACGCGGGCGCGGAAGCGTGGCGCGGGTCAGGCGGAGAGGGCGCGGGCGAAGCCGCGCATGAGGATGTCCTGGCGCTTGTGGTAGCCCAGGCAGACGAGGGGGTAGAGCGTTTTGCCGCACCGCCCGACGGCGCGGGCCGCGAGGCGCTGCCAGTAGCTGCTGGTCTGGGCCATCTGGCGTTCGAGGTTCTTCTGCATGACCACCCAGACGTCCTCACGCAGGCGCTCGGGCGTGCCGAAGGCGCCGGCGGGGACCGCGTGGCCGGCCTGGATGCTGGCCAGAGCTTCGGCCGGCGTGGTGCCGTGGGTCAGCGTGAAGGCGGTGCCGACGCGGTGGGTGTGGGAGTCGCTGCCGCCGACCAGGACCTTGCCGCGGCCGCGGGTGGCCTGGCAGACGAAGGCGTTGTGGGAGTAGCTGCGGCCGCCGTTGAGGGCTTCGAAGACGGGGAACAACGCCAACATGGCCTCGACCTGCCAGGTGGTCAGCACGCGGTGCTGGGCGGTCCAGGTCATGTGGTTCAGGACGAAGAGCTTGCCGAGGCGGCGGAGGTAGTCCACCAGGTCGTAGATGTTGTCGCGGAGGCGCTGGATCTCGGCGTGCTGGGCCTCGTCGATGTCGAAGACGTTGACGTGGACGATTGTGCCGTCCTCGGGGAACGTCACGCTGACCTCTTCGCCGAAGATGAAGTCGGGCAGGTGGCCGCGGCGGTCGACGAGGGCCTTGCAGCCGTCGATGGTGTCGTGGTCAGTGATGGTGACGAAGTCCATGCCGCGGGCCTTGGCGAGGGCGTAGACCTCCTCGGGCTCGGCGACGGGGTGGTACACGAGGCCGGGCAGCCAGCGGAGGGTCTCGTCCGAGAAGGTGGAATGGCAATGGAGGTCGATGCGTGCGCCAGGTGTGCGGCGCCAGGGTTGCGCGTCGTGTTGATCAGCGGCGCGGGCGAATTCGAGGATGGGTTCAAGCAACGTATTCATCACATATTCCAGTCGGCCCACGGCGGCTATTGTCGGATGGTATTGTAAATCCGCAGTCAGGCCGGCGCAAGGTATTCGTTAGTATAGGCAGCCGACCAGACGCGGCCACGCCGGCGGCCACGGCTGTCTGCTCAAACCGGTTCGAGGAGTAGCCGCACCTCGAATGACTCGATCGTAGCCGGCGTGGGGGTGCCGATGGGTGGCGGGCCGTATTCGATCTGCGGCGCGAGGCATTCGCGGGCCACGGTGTCGGAGAAGCGGCGGATAACGTCAGCCAGCGCGGGCGGCCCGTCCACGAAGAGCCTGACGCGGGCTTCGTAGGGCAGGTTGGCCGACTTGCGCAGTGACTGGACCTGGTGAATCAACTCGCGAACCAGGCCTTCCTGGCGCAGCTCGTCGGTCAGCTCGGTGCGGACGACGACGACGCCGGCGCGGCCCTGGGCGGCGGACCAGCCGGGCTTGGCCTCCAGGCGTATGTCCACGTCGTCGCCGCCAAGGCGCAGGTGCTGGCCGTTGACGGTGACGACGAGTTCGCCGGTCGCGGCCAGGGCTTGGCGAGCATCAGCCGCGTTGAGGGCCTGGAGCGCGGCCGCGACCTGGCCCTTGAGGGCGCCGTACTTGGGGCCGATGGTCTTGAAGTTCGGCTTGACCTGGTAAGAGACGTACTGGTCGGCCTCTGCGGTGAACTCGACCGCCTTGATGTTGAGCTCCTCGGCAATGAGGTCGCTATGTGCGCGGAGCCAGTCGGTGTGCTCGGGCTGGGCGAGGACGATCTCGACCTGGGCCAAGGGCTGGCGGACCTTGAGCTTGGCCTGGGTGCGGGCGGCGCGGCCGAGTGATACGATCTGGCGCATCAGGTCCATCTGCTGGGCCAGATTCTCTTCGATGAGGGTTTCGTCCGGCTGGGGGTAGTCGCAGAGGTGGACGCTGAGCGGGGAGTTCTCGCCAGCCGCGGGGCCCTGCATGGTGTGGCCGGGGCGGACGAGGTTCTGATACATGGTTTCGGCCAGGAAGGGCGTGAAGGGGGCGAGCAGTTTGGCCAAGGCGGTCAGGACTTCGTAGAGCGTGTAGTAGGCGTCCCACTTGTCCTGGTCTTTCCGGCCCGTCCAGAAGCGCTCGCGCGAGCGGCGCACGTACCAGTTGGACAGGGCGTCGACGAACTGGTTGAGCCGGCCGGCGGCGGGGTAGTTCTCGAAGCTGTCGAGGTGCGTGCGGACGGCGCGGATGGTGCGATGCAGTTCGCTGAGGACCCAGCGGTCGAGCTCGGAGCGTTGCGGGCCGGGGCGCTGCGCGGAGTGCGGGCCGGCGGGGTCGAAGCCGTCGATGTTGGCGTAGATGTTGAAGAAGCTGAAGACGTTGTAGAGGCGCAGGAGGAATTCGCGCTGGGCGTCGCGGATGGCGGCCTCCTGGAAGCGGACGGAGGTCCAGGGGGTCTGGGCGGCGAAGAAGTACCAGCGCATGGCGTCGGCGCCGTAGTGGTCGAAGATGTAGTCCGGCTCGCGGTAGTTCTTGGTGCGTTTGGACATCTTCAGCCCGTCCTCGCCCATGACGTGGCCGAGGACGATGCAGGTTTTGTAGGGGTGCCCGGCGGCGGGCCTGGGCAGGTTGGCGGCGGGCAGGAGGGCTTCGTCGCGCTGCCGGCCGAAGAGCAGCGTGCTGATGGCCAGGAGGCCGTAGAACCAGCCGCGGGTCTGGTCGATGGCCTCGCTGATGAAATCGCAGGGAAAGCGGTCGGCGAAGGTCTGCACGCTGCCGTCGGCGTGGGGAAAGCCCCACTGGGCGAAGGGCATGCTGCCGGCGTCCCACCAGCAGTCGATCACTTCGGGCACGCGGCGCATGCGGCCGCCGTTGGCGAATGGGCTGTCGTACGTGACGGCGTCGATGTAGGGCTTGTGGACCTTGAGGTGCTCGGGGATCTGCGGGTCGGCCTGCCGGGCCTGCTCCCAGACCTCCGTGCCCTGCACGCCCGGCTTGGCCAGCAGTTCGGCGTAGGAGCCGATCGCCTCCATCTTGCCGGTCTGCTCGCAGACCCAGATGGGCAGCGGCGTGCCCCAGTAGCGCTCGCGCGAGAGGGCCCAATCGACGTTGTTGCGCAGGAAGTCGCCGAAGCGGCCGGCGCGGATGTGCTCGGGCAGCCAGTTGATGCCGGCGTTGTTATCAAGGAACTCGTCCTTGAACTGGCTGGTGCGTACGAACCAGCTCTTGCGGGCGTACTGGATGAGCGCGTCATCTTCAGCCCGCGGGCAGAAGGGGTATTCGTGGGTAATCCGTTCGTGGTGGACGAGGATGCCGCGCTCCTTGAGCTCGCGCATGATGTCCTGGTCGCAGTCCTTGACCCAGCGGCCGCGGTAGGCCGGCGGTGCTTCGTCGCTGAACGAGCCGTCGGGCTTGACGGCGTTGATGAGCGGGATGGCGTCGAAGTCGGCGAAGCGCTGGCGCTCCTGCTGGAGCAGATCGAAGTCGACCTCGCCGAAGGCCGGGGCCTGGTGGACCAGACCGGTGCCGGCGTCCAGCGTGACGAAGTCGGCCGGGAGCACGCGCCAGCCGATGTAGTCCTGCCCGCCGGCCTTGAGCGCGGCCTGGCGGTCCTTCATGGTCTTGTGATAGCAGTCAAAGGGGGGCTGGTAGCGCAGGCCGACGAGGTCGGTGCCCTTGCAGACCGCGACGACAGTGAACTCATGCTTGAGCTTGTCAACTGCCGACTGAGCCAGGGCGGAGGCGACGTACAGGTACTCATCGGTCGTGCGATCGTGGATCAGGGCGTAGTCGATGTCCGGGCCGACTGCCGCGAAGTGGTTGCTGACGAGCGTCCAGGGCGTGGTCGTCCAAACGAGCAGGGCCACGCGCGCATCGGGCGGGATCTTGTCGCGGGCATCGGCGTGCGGACCATCCGGCAGCGGGAAACGGATGTATACGCTGGGGTCCTCCACGGTCCGATAGCCTTCGCCGACTTCGCCGGCCGAGAGGGCCGTGCCGCCCTGGGCCCACCACCAGACGACCTTGTGGCCCTGGTAGAGCAGGCCGCGCTGGAAGAGCGTCTTGAGCCCCCACCAGACGCTTTCGACGTAGCTCTGATGGAAGGTGACGTAGGCCTCGTCGAGGTTCACCCAGAAGCCCAGCCGGCGGGTCATGTGCTCCCACTGCTGGACGTACTTGAAGACGCTGTCGATGCACTTGCGGACGAACTTCTCGAGTCCGTACTGCTCGATTTCCTCCTTGGTGTGGATGCCGAGTTGCTTGCAGACCTCGACCTCGACGGGCAGGCCGTGGGTGTCCCAGCCGGCCTTGCGCTCGACGAGGCGGCCGCACATGGTTTGGTAGCGTGGGAAGAGGTCCTTGATGGCACGCGTCAGGCAGTGGCCGGGGTGGGGCAGGCCATTGGCGGTGGGCGGGCCTTCGTAGAAGACGAAGCGCGGCTGGTTGCGGCGAATCTCGAGTGATTTGCCGAAGATGTCGTGTTCCTGCCAGAACGCCAGTACGCGCAGCTCCGCCGCGGGGAAATCGCAACGGGCCGGAAGCGGCTCAAACATTAGCAACTCCATGAAGCCGGATAACCGCTATGCGCGGAAACTCGAAGAATACCGCTGCGGCCGACGGCCCGCTACACCGGCGGGTCGCCGGGTCGTGGCGCGCGCCGGTCAGTGACGGGCGGGGGCGGCTGGTCGCCGGTCGGGCCGGCAACTGCCGATAACGGCTTGGCGGTTGCGGAGTCGGGGCCGAAGAGGCGGATGTGGCGCCAGCGGCCGCCGATCCAGCGCCAGCGCAGCAACAGGCCCAGGACGGTGATGTACAGCGCACACATGCCCCACGGGCCCAGGAGGCCTGCCTGTGGCAACCAGTGCGCCGCCGCCAACCCGCCGCCGATGAAGAGTATCCAGCAGCAGATGAAGATCATGACGGCCGGCCAGCGTGTGTCGCCGGCGCCGCGCAGGGCGTTCATATACGTGATGCACATGGCGTCGAAGACCTGGAAGACGGCCGCGCCGAGCAGAACGAAGCGTCCGAGGCGGATGACGGACGGGTCGTCGCTGAGCAGCGCCATGAGCGGCCGGCCGGCCACCAGGAACAGCAGCCCCATCGCCCCCATGTAGATGATCGTGACGCGCAGGGCGGTGCGTGCCTGCTGCAGGGCCCGGGCAAACTGCCCCTCGCCGATGGAGAAGCCCACCTGGGAACACAGTGCGATACCGATGCCGATGGCCGGCATGAAGGACAGGTGCATGTACTGCAGGCCGATGGCGCTGGCCGCTACGGCCGCGACGCCGTAGGGCGGGATGATGAACACCATGAACACCAGCCACGAGCCCATGTCGACGAGCCAGCCGACGGTGGTCGGGCCGCCGATGCGCAGCATGTCCAGCAGCTTGCGGCCGGACCAAGCGAGTGTGCGGCGCGTGTTGTAGCGTTGGTCGAATGTCGGCAGGAGCATGGCGAGTGCGAGCAAACCGGCCCGCGCCGCCCAGCCGATCACGGTGGCCAGGGCGGCGCCGGCAATGCCCATGCGCGGGAAACCGAGGTTGCCGAAGATCAGCAGGTAGTTGCCCACGGCGTTGACCACGAGGGACACGATGACGGCGAGCATGCCGACGCTGGGGCGGCGAATGCCCATGAAGAAGCCGTTGAAGCCGATGCTGAGGACCGCGAATGGCACTGACCAGAGTGCGATCCGCGTGTACTCGATCTCGAAGGCGGTCATTTCGGGGGAGTGGCCGGCGACCCGGGCGACCCAGCCGAGCCAGGTCGCGGTTGTGGTGGCCAGGGGCCAGGTTAGCAGGCCGCACAGGCCGGCGATGTACAACGACTGCCAGGCGTAGGCGCCGGCGACGCGTGGGTCGCCGCGTCCGTCGGCCTGGGCGACGAACGTCTGCACGCTGTTGGCCACGCCGAGGCCGACACAGGCGAGTACGAAGACGAGGATGGCGGCTGGGGAGATGGCGGCCTGGGCCTCGGTGCCCAGCGGCTTGACCATCGCGAGGTCGATGAAGCCCATGAGCATGCGTGAGACCATCATGACGATGATGGGCAAGGCGAGGGTAAGCAAGGCCATGGTCGGACCGCGCGGGCTCTCGATGCTCGCCGCACTGGTCGGTCCGGGTGCCATGGCCGGGGTTCCTGAAGCGCTTGGCCGGCGCTCACGGGTATGGAGAAACCCCGGCAGTTGCCGATCTGTCAGGGTTCTGCGCGCGTGCACGTTCCGTGGCAGATCGTGCTACCGCCGGGGACGGACGTCCGGCGTTGTGCGTACGCCGGCGCAGCTTCCGGGCGGCGGAACCGCCGGGATGGTGCATATTACCCGCGGACAGCGTCCAGCCAACCACGGCACGCGCCGGGACGATTGTCTCGACCGCGCCGCCGGCGGTCAACCGGGAAGCCCGGCGCTGCGGCGTTGGGATCGCTTGCCTTTTTGCCCGGCAAGGCCCATAAACTACGTGCAGGCACGGGCAGGCAGCCGCCGCACGTGGTCAGAGGGCCGACACAGTAAATGACTTCCACGCGGGTTGGGACCATATTGATCGCGCTGCTGGTGGTGACCGGCGCAGTGCGCGCCCAGGTCATCGACGGCGAGGTCACGGCGGTGGGGTTCCGCTGCTCCTGGACCAGCGGTGCGCAGTACGTCATGCGCGCCGGGCAGTGGGTGCCGGTGCAGGTGCGACTGGGCGTTCAGGGCACGCAGGTCTTCCAGGGGCAACTGCGCGTCGAGACGCGCGACCTGGACGGCGATTTCGTGGCATATCGCGAGACGCCCGTTACGGTTACGTATGACGCGCCAGGTAAACGGGCATGGTGCTACGCAGCCTGGCTGGGCGAGTTCATAGGCTCGGGCAATCCCGGCACGGTGGATGTGCTGGACGCGGATGGCGGCTTGCTGCGCCGGCTGGAGATCCCGCCCGTCGAGCTGATCCGTAACGACACTCTGTTGGTGCTCGACATCAGCCAGAACCGCCTCAAGATCCTTGACGGTCTGCGGAGTTCGCCGACGTGGCGCGCCATGGACGAGGCGCCGGGCGAGCGGCGCTTCTACCGTGACGTCATGGTCGCCGCCATGGCCGCGGACGAATTGCCCGATCGCTGGCTGGGGCTCGAGGCGGTGGATGTCGTCGTCTGGGACGATCCCGACCCGGGCCTGCTCAGCATCGCCCAACTCAAGGCGTTGCGGCAATGGGTGCGGCACGGCGGGCAGTTGGTCATCGGCCTGGGTGCAAGCTGGCCGCGGCTGCGCGGCAGCGAGTTGGAGACGTTGCTGCCGTTTCGGGGCCGGGCGACTGAAAGGCCGGGGGCGGCAGCGATGCATGCCACCTTGGAGGTCGCCAGCCTGCGGCAGTTTTTTGAACGACTGGCGCGGCCCGGGCCGACGGCCTTTCCAGCCCCGCTGACGCTGGCCAACGTCGAGGCCGCCCCGGGCGCACTGCGCAGCTTCCGGACGCAACTTCCGGACGGGCACGTGGTGGACCTGTTCGCGACCCACTGGCTGGGCTCGGGCCGCGTCATAGCCTGTGCCGCCCGGCTGGGCGACCTGGCAGCCGTGCCCGTCAACGAGGCCTTCCTCGCTCAGATTCTGGACCTGAGCCCGGTTACGCCAGCGTTCCGCGAGAGCGAGATCAACACGCTCCAGATCGTAGCGGGTTTGAACGAGCCGCGCTCGCTGTATTACAGCGTCGTCGAGGCCGTCAGTCTGCCCAGTTGGCGCGGACTGCTGGTGCTGGCGGCGTTCGCGTTCGTGGTGACGTACATCGGCGTGGCGACGCTGCTGAGCTGGTGGTGGCTGCGCCGCCACCGGCTGACCAACCTAAGCTGGACGGTCTTCGCGGTGGTAGCGGTGGTGGCCAGCCTGCTGAGCCTGGGAACCGTGGCGGTGATGCGGGGGGCCTCGCGCGGCGTGCGGTCGCTCGCGCTGGTTGACGCGGCGGCGGGTAGCCGTAGCGCGCGGGCCAAGTGCTACTTCGGCTACGTCAGTCCGGTGCGGCAGAGCGTGGATTTGTCCTTGGCCGGAGAGAGCGCCTTCCTGCGCCCGCTGGCGGCGGGCCGCTGGCGGTCCACTTTCTACGCCACGCCGCAGCGTTACTCGGCGCTGGCCGGGACGGGTGTGCTGCAGGAAGCGCCCATGCGGGCAACGCTGAAGCAATTCGAAGGTGTGTGGGAAGGCGAGCTTGACGGGCCCATTCGTGCGGAGCTGACGGTTGATCGGGCGTCCGGCGAGCTGACGCCGGGCAGTTGGATCCAGAACGACCTGGAGGTTGATCTGCGCGGGGGCTGCCTGCTGTACCTCGACCCGCGTTTTCCGGGGGACGGGGCGCCGCGGCCGGCGGGGCCGATCAGAAACTGGTGGGGCCGCGCGGACGTGCCGGTGAGTCTGAACATCCTGGCGGTGCCCATTGGCGGGCTGCCCACCGGCCGGCAGGTGACCAATCTTGGCCAGGCGGAGTACGCGGCGGTGGCGCAAGCGCGCCGCCGCTGGGAGACGATCAGCGACCGCAAGCTGCACACCTGGCCTGACCTGGCGACGCTGCGGGATGCGCAGGAGGCCTGGGTTGGGGCGGCGCGCGGGCGTTCGGCGCTGGATGGGGTGGACGAAATCGATCGCGCCGCCCTGCTGGCGTCGACGCGCAACAGCTATCTCAACTGCACCGCGCAGAATCGGGAGGACTTCAATACGTGCACGCCGCACCGCATTACCACGGACGGGCTGATGAACCTCGACGTGACGCACTGGCTCATGCAGGGGCGCGTCAAGTCCGGGTCGGCTACGTCGGCCGATCCGCTGCTTGGGCAGGCGGTGCTGTTGCTGCTGGCCGACGATGCGGGCCCGGTGCGGCTGTGGCGCAAAGGTCGGCCGATGACCGCCGTCGGGGGGCGCACGCTGTATCGCGTGCGGGTGCCGCTGAGCTACCGCGGCGAACCGCCAGCGCGGCCGTGGGGGTTTGAACCGTGATCATCCAGACGATCAACCTGACGAAGCGGTACGGGCAACTGGTGGCGCTCAACAACCTGCACCTCAACATCGAGGAGGGCGAGTGCTTCGGCTACATCGGTCCGAACGGGGCCGGAAAGACGACGACGATCCGCATTCTGGCGACGCTGCTGCAGCCGACCTGGGGGGAGGCGCGCGTCTGCGGGCACGTGGTCGGGTATGAGTCGCGGAAGATCCGCCCGCTGATCGGCTACGTGCCCGATTTCTTCGGCGCGTACGAGGACATGGTGGTGCAGGAATACCTCGAGTTTTTCGCCAGCGCGTACGACATCACCGGCCGGCAGCGCGACCAGATCGTCGGCGACGTGCTGGAGCTGACCGACCTGGCGTACAAGCACGATGCGCTGGTTGACTCGCTCTCGCGCGGCATGAAGCAGCGGCTGAGCATCGCGCGGGTGCTGCTGCACGACCCGAAGATCCTGCTGCTGGATGAGCCGGCCAGCGGCCTGGACCCGCGTGCCCGCATCGAGATCCGCGAGCTACTCAAGGAACTGCACCGCATGGGCAAGACCATCCTGATCAGCTCGCACATCCTGCCGGAGCTGGCCGACCTGTGCACCAGCATCGGCATCCTCGAACAGGGCGAGCTGATCTACCAGGGCTCCGTGTCCGAGGCGGTGCGCCGCGCCCGGGTCGGCACCGTTGTACACGTGGTTACGCCGGATGACGCCGAGCGCGCGCGCCAGGTGCTGGCCAAGCTGCCGGAGGTGCAGAGTGCCGAGCTGCGCGACGGCGAGATCGTCCTGGCGCTGGGGCCGGACATGGCCGATTTCAGCTTTGTCGCGCGGGCGATGCTGGCGGCCAACCTGCGCATCCACGAGATCAAGCAGGAGGAAGTCAACCTGGAGACTGCGTTCATGCGGCTGACCAAGGGGATCGTGCAGTAGGCGACCGGCCGGGGCGGGTTTGACGTCCTCGCGGCGCGGTCGGATACTCCGGCCGGCTGCGGCCTGCGCCGACGCGCGACCGCGCCGGCGGAGCTTCTCATGGCCAGATCCAGGCGCGTGCGGCAATCCCAGCCACCCCCGCTACCCCGACCGGCCACGCCGGTTGCTGAGCCGGTGCTGCCACGCCGCCTGCACTGGGCCGCGGTGCCGTTGCTGCTGGCGGTCACGGGCGCGCTGGCGATCTCGTCGCTGGTGGGTGACAGCAGCACCTTCGACGAATCCAGCCACCTGGGCAGCGGCATGAGCTACCTCAAGCAGCACGATTTCCGTCTGGCCCCGGACCATCCCCCACTTGGGAAGCTCTGGGCAGCCGCGCCGCTCCTGCTGGTCGGACAGGAATGGCCCGGCCCGGACACCCCCGGCTGGCGGCGGGCGAGCCACTACGAGTTCGGGCAGGCCTGGCTATTCGAACTGAACGCGGGGCGGCCGCTGCTGCTCAGCGCGCGAATCATAATGGTTCTGTTGCTTCTGGGCACGTGCCTGGTGGTGTATGCGGCGGCGCGGGCGCTGGCCGGCCCGGATGCGGGCCTGCTGGCATTGGTTCTGGCCGCCCTTAGCCCGACGCTGTTGGCGCATGGTCGGCTGGTGACCACGGACATGCCGGTGGCGTTATGCGCCATGCTGGTGCTGCTGACCGGCGCGCGGCTGCTGGAGCGGGTCACCTGGCTGCGCTTTCTGGCGGCGGGGGCGGCACTCGGGGCATTGAGCCTGGCGAAATTCTCGTGGCCGCTGGTTCTGACCGGGCCGCTGGCGATGATGCTGGCGGTGCTCGTGCGCGGGCGGCCGCTGGAGCTTCAGCTTGCGCCGTGGCGAGGGGGCGTGCCGCTGGGGGTGCAAGGCCGGGCCGGGCGGGCGGCGGTTCTGGTGGTGCTGGTCGGGGCGCTTGGGCTGACGACCTGGGCGGCGATCTGGAGCTGCTATGGTTGGCGGTACACGATTACGCCCGCGACGACCAACGACCCTTCGGCGGCTGAACTCCAGCGCCAGTATGACGCCAGTTGGCGGCAGGTGCTGGCCGCCAACGAGAATGCCGGAGGTTTGGCGCGAGTGGGGCTGAGCCTGACGAGGGTTGCCCGCGACGCGCGCCTGCTGCCCGAGGCGTACCTGTACGGCTTCGGGTGGACGCTGCGCACGACGCAGGCCCGGCAGGCATACTTGATGGGTGAGTACCCGCGCACCGGCGACCCGCGCTACTTCCCGCTGGCGTTCGCCATCAAGACGCCCGTCGGCACGCTCCTGGTGCTTCTGGCCGGGCTGGTGGCGCTGGCACGCTGTTGGCGGCGGCCGGGAATCAACCGCCTGCTGTTGCTGGGTCTGCTGATGTTTGGAGTCGTGTATGGCCTGACGGCCGTCTTCAGCCGCATCAACATCGGGCATCGGCACATTCTGCCGCTGTACCCCGCGTTGTTCGTGCTGGCCGGCGCGGCCGCTGCCTGGTGGACCTGGCGACCGGCCCGCTGGCTGACCGGGGCGGCGTTAGTGTGGCTCGCGGCGGTTAACCTGTGGATTCACCCGCACTACCTGGCGTACTTCAACGAGCTGATCGGCGGGCCCGCTAACGGCCACAAGTATCTGGCGGACAGCAACATCGACTGGGGGCAGGATCTGCTGCGACTGGCAGAGTATGGCCGGAAGCACCCGGACGAGCCGATTCACCTGGCTTACTTCGGTTCGGCCAACCCGGCGTACTACGGCATCCGCTGCACGGCCCTGCCGAGCTATTGGCCGTTCGGCCCGCGCAGCGACCTGTCGCCCGGCACCTATGTCGTCAGCGTCACGCAACTGCTGGGCGTGTACGACCCGGCGGTGCGCGACGAGTACTGGCGGGAGCGCGCCCGCGGCTACGCGTGGCTGTACGAGCGCTGCACGCAGCCGCCGCCGGCCGACCAGACCGCCGATGAGCAGCGCCAGTTGGCAGAGCTGCAGCGCGAGTTTGATGAGGCCCGGCGGCGCCGGCTGCTCAACGGCCTGCAACACCGTCGGCCGGACGAGCGTATCGGCTACTCGCTGTTCGTGTATCGCCTGACGGCGGAGGACATTGCGGAGTTGATAAAGCCGTGAAGTTGGAGCCGGCTGTCACCAGCCGATAATACTGTAGCCTGCGTCCACGTAGTGGACTTCGCCGGTTACGCCGCTGGAGAGGTCGCTGAGGAGGTAGAGGCCGCTCTTGCCGACTTCCTCGCCTTCGACGTTGCGTGCAAGGGGGGCCTTGGTGGGGTAGTGGTCGAGGATTCTGGAGAAGCCGGTGACGCCGGCGCTGGAAAGGGTCCGCAAGGGTCCGGCCGAGAGAGCGTTGACGCGGACGTTCTTGGCGCGGCCCAGCTCGGCGGCGAGGTAGCGGACGCTGGACTCGAGGGCGGCCTTGCAGACGCCCATGACGTTGTATCCGGGGACCATGCGCACGGAACCGAGATAGGTCAAGGTGAGGATTGAGGCGCCGTTGGCGAGGTGCGGGAGGGCGTGCTGACAGAGTGCCACGAGGGAATAGACGCTGATCTCCATGGCCTGGAGGAAGTCGGCCCGGCTGGTCTGGTAATAGGGGTAGGTGAGGGCGTCGCGGCTGGCGAAGGCGATGGCGTGGACGATGAAGTCGAGCGGGCCCATGGCGGCGTGGGCCTGCTGGAAGACGGCCTTGATCTGCTGGTCATCGCTGACGTCGCAGGGCACGATCAGCTTGGCGCCGATGGGCTCGGCCAGCAGGCGCACGCGGCGTTCCATCTTGGGGTTGGGCAGGTGGTTGAAAGCCAGCGAGGCACCCTGCTGGTGCGCATGCTGAGCGATATGCCAGGCGAGCGAATGGTCGTTCGCCACGCCGAAGATGAACCCCTGCTTGCCGTCCATCAGACCCATGGTCTGCTCCTGCATTTTGAGCGCTGAGAGCGGCGCGCGGTCAGCCCGAACCAGCGGGAAGCTACCCGCGCCGCGGCTTGCGGGCAAGGCTTCGAGGCGGCAGCGCTTGACGATGCCAAGGCCGGCTGCTACCGTGCGAAGTCTTTCCAGCAAGCGATTGTCGGAGTCCAATTGTGCCGTACGACAGCATTGTATGCGTCAAGCAGGTGCCCGACACTGCGAATATCACCGGCGAGGCCATGAAGGCTGACGGGACGGTGAACCGGGCGGCCTTGCCGACCGTGTTCAACCCCGACGACCTGCACGCGCTCGAGGTCGCGCTGCGCGTCCGCGACCAGTACGGCGGCACGGTCACGGTTATCTCGATGGGCCCGCCGAAGGCCGGCGACGTGCTGCGCGAGTGCCTTTTCCGCGGGGCGGACCGCGTCATCCTGCTGACGGATCGGCGGGCCGCGGCCAGCGACACGTTGGCGACCAGCTACATTCTGAGCTGCGCCGTGCGCAAGGTTGGGCGCTACGATTTCGTCTTCTGCGGCCGGCAGGCGATCGACGGTGACACGGCCCAGGTGGGGCCGCAGTGTGCCGAGAAGCTTGGCCTGCCGCAGGTGACCTACCTGGAAGAGGTCGTCGAGCTGCGCGACCAGACCGCCCGCTTGCGGCGCAACGTGGGCAACGGCTGGGAGCTGGTCGAGGTGCGGCTGCCCGTGCTGGTGACCGTGCTGGACACGGCCGGGCTGGTGCGGCCGGCGGCGGCGAGGCGTGTGGCGCGCTTCAAACGGGGCCGGACGCCCAGCGAGCTGCTGATCGAGGTTTCGCGCGAGAACCCGGACGCGCGGGATGAGGACAAGGAGCGCGAGGCGCTGCGGCGGGCCGAGGGGCTGCGGGCGCGCGGGCTGGTACTGGACGAGTGGAACCTGGACGACATCGGAGCGGATCTTCAATGGTGCGGACTGTCCGGCTCGCCAACGAAGGTGCACCGGGTGCAGTCGATCGTTCTTACCAAGCAGGGTTACACCGAGATCCCGGCCACGGAGGCGGGTGTTCGACAGCTTATCCAGGAACTTATCGTGGACCACACGCTGGGATGAGCGCGGGGCAGTAATTTGTAGTCAGGCACTGACCAGAAGCGAGGCCAACGGCTAATCATGATCGGAGTCAATCGCAACGGGGAAGTCTGGGTCTTCGCGGAGCAGGAAGACGGCGCGCTGCACGACGTCGCGCTGGAGCTCTGCGGCCGGGCCCGGCAACTGGCCGACCGGCTGGGCGTGAAGGTCGGCGCCGTGCTGGCCGGCTGGAACGTCCGCGAGCTGGCCTACCGCCTGATCGCGCACGGGGCGGACAAGGTCTACCTAGTCGAGCACCGCAAGCTCGACCATTACCAGACGCAGCCGTATGCCCGCGTCATGTGCGAGTTGATCGGCCGCCACCAGCCGCAGATCGTCATCTACGGGGCGACGCCGCTGGGCCGCGACCTGGCTCCGCGCATCGCGTCGGAGATGAAGGCCGGTCTAACGGCCGACTGCACGGCCCTGGAAGTCGCCGACGTGACCGATCCGAAGACCAAGACGGTACACCGCAACCTGCTGCTGCAGATCCGTCCGGCCTTTGGCGGGAACATCATCGCCACCATCGTTAACTACGATCGCTGGCCGCAGATGGCCACGGTGCGCGAGGGCGTCATGCCGTTGCTCGACCCGGATCCGCGGCGCCAGGGTGAGATCGTGGCCGAAGAGGTCGGGTTGCGCGACGAGGACTTCCCGCTGCGGCTGATCGAGCGTCACCGCGAGCCGCGCAAGGTTAATCTCAAGGGTGCGCGCACGATCGTGGCGGGTGGGGGCGGCGTCGGCAGCAAGCAGAACTTCCAGATGATCCACGAACTGGCCGGCGCCGTGGGCGGCGCGGTCGGCGCGTCGCGGGCGGCGGTCGACGGTGGGTTTGTCGGCAAGGAACACCAGGTCGGCCAGACCGGTACGACGGTACGGCCGGCCCTCTACATCGCCTGCGGCATCAGCGGCGCGATTCAGCACCGCGCCGGCATGGAGGAGTCCGCCAAGATCATCGCCATTAACTGGGACCGCGAGGCACCGATCTTCTCCGTCGCCCACTATGGCCTCGTCGGCGACCTCAACGAGGTGATTCCGAGGATGGTCAAGGCCCTGAAGGAGCGACAGACGGGCGCCGCCGACGCGGCCGAGACGGCGGACGCCGGCTGGTCGGCGGACTGACGCGACCGGCCGCAACGAGATTCAAACGCGCGGCGGCCCGGCGCTGCCCGCTGACAGTCGAGGGCTTTCGTGATGGCCAATTTCTTTCGCGACAACGACGACATACGGTTCCTCTTCGAGCACATCGACCTGGCCGAGTTGGCGCGCGTGCAGGAGGACGGTTTCGTCGACGCCCACCAGCACAACGTGGACTACGCCCCGGTTGATGAGGCCGACGCCATCGACAATTACCGCCGCACGCTCGACATCGTCGGCGACGTGGCGGGAGAGATCATCGCACCGCGCGCCGAGCAGGTCGACGCCGAGGGCAACCGGCTTAACGAGGACGGCACGGTTACGCTGCACCCACTGGTGGCTGACAACCTGCGCCGCCTGGCGCAGGCCGACCTGATGGGCTTCACGCTGCCGCGGCGGTACGGCGGCCTGAACTGTCCGAACCTGGTCTACACCATGGCCATTGAGATGGTCAGCCGGGCGGACGCCTCGCTGATGAACATCTTCGGGTTGCAGGGCATCGCCGAGACGATTAACGCGTTTGCCGACGACGAGACCAAGGCGGAGTACCTGCCGCGCTTCGCGCGCGGCGAGGTCACCGGGGCGATGGTCCTGACCGAGCCGGACGCCGGCTCCGACTTGCAGGCGGTGCGGCTGAAGGCCATCCAGGACCCGGACGGCAGTTGGTATCTGCGCGGCGTCAAGCGCTTCATCACCAACGGCTGCGGCGAGGTTCTGCTGACGCTCGCCCGCAGCGAGCACGACATCAGCGACGGGCGCGGGCTAAGCCTGTATCTCTCCGAGCGGTCGAACCGCATCCGCGTGCGGCACCTCGAGCACAAGCTGGGCATCCACGGCTCGCCGACCTGCGAGCTGGTGTTTGACGATGCTCCGGCGCGGCTGATCGGCGAGCGGCAGCGCGGGCTGATCACGTACGTCATGGCCCTGATGAACGGGGCGCGCGTGGGGATCGCGGCCCAGTCGCTGGGCATCGCCGAGGCGGCCTATCGCCTGGCGCGCACCTACGCCAACAGCCGCAAGCAGTTCGGCGGGCCGATCGAGCGGCTGCCGGCGGTGGCGGAGATGGTCGTGGACATGAAGGTGGCGATCGAGGCGGCACGGGCGCTGGTGTACGAGACCAGCCGCGTTTGCGACCTGGAGAACAACAACCTGCGCGTGCTGGAGCTGGGCCTGGTCAACGATCCGGCCGAGCTGAAGGTCCGCAAGGCGCAGGCGCGCACGCTCAAGCGGCTCAACGGCATGTTGACGCCGATGAGCAAGTACCACGCCTCGGAGATGTGCAACCGCGTAGCGGACACGGCCCTGCAGGTGCTGGGCGGCTCGGGCTACATGCAGGACTACCCGGCGGAGCGCTACCTGCGCGACGCCCGCATCACGAACATCTACGAAGGCACGAGCCAGTTGCAGATCGTGGCGGCGGTGCGTGGCGTGTGCTCGGGGGCGTTCGAGCGCCGGGCGGCCGAGTTCGAGGAGCGCGGCTACGAGGATGAGTTACTGAACGCGCTGAAGGGCAAGCTCGTGGCAGGCAGGGAGGCGGTGCTGGGCGCGATCAGCTTCGTCAAGGAAATGGGCACCGACTACATGGACCTGGCCGGCCGCAAGCTGGTGGACGCGGCCATTGCGGTCCTGATCGGCCACCTACTGCTGGGCCAGGGCGCGGTTGATGAGCGCAAGCGGCGCGTGGCTCGGCGGTACATCGACGTGGAGATGGCGCGGCTGCACGCCAATTGCGAGTTGATCGCCGGCGGCGACATGGCGCCGCTGGAGGAATACGAGCTGCTGGCCGGGCCGGTTCCGCCGAAGGACTAACGGCCGGCCGACGGCCGTTGATCGAGCGGGGGTAGTCGTTGGCACGGGCCGCCGGACCCTCTACAATTCCGGGTTCTCGGTACGCAGGCAGCGCCGGCGCCGGTGACTGCCGCCAAACTCCCGGCATTCGGACGCAGCATGGACACCCGCAATCTTCTGACCGGCGTGTTTCTGGCCTTGGCGGTCTTCCTGGCCGGCCAACTCGTGGTGGGCTGGTTGTGGCCGCCGCCGCCTGACACGCTCCCGAGCGACCAGGTGACCGCGCCGGTCGCCCCCCCTACCGGCCCGGTTGGCGAGGCAAGAGCGGCACCGGCCGTGGACCCCGCAGCCCCCACAACCGCACCCAGCCGGGAGCTGCAATTCACGGCTGGGCCGAGCAGCGCGCTGCTAACCATGGGCGGGGGGCCGGATGACGCCCTGGAGCTGACCTTGTCGCCGCGCGGCGCCGCCGTCGAGAGCATTCGCTTGACGGCCTGGGAGGACCAGGACAAGACGCGCTACAAGTACGGCGCGACAGCCGAGCGCAGCGAGCCGTACGAGGTGGTTGCGCCGGTTCTCGGGCTGGCGGGCCGATTCGCATCGTTTGCGACGCACCAGATCCGGATCGAGGAATACAACTACTCGTGGAAGCTCAGCGACCTGACGTGGCACGTGGCCGCGGCATCCGAGGACGCCGTGACGTTCACGACCGCCCTGCGGGGCGGGGACAGCGACGCGGACGTAGTACGCCTCACCAAGACGTACGAGCTGGTGGGCGGGAAGCCACTGGTGAACCTGGCAGTGTCCCTGGAGAACGTCAGCGATCGGCCGCTGACCGTGACGCTCTTCCAGGACGCCGCGACGGGCATCCGGCGTGAAAGCCCGATGTACGAGATGCGCCGGCTGCTGGCGGCCCGGCAGACTGAGGGGCGGGTGGAGTCATCCCAGGTCGTTGACCGGGACAAGATGCGGTCGGGCAGCGGCCAGGCAGTGCCGACGTTGCTGTTCCAGGCGCGTCCGGGCGTGAGCTTCGCCTGGGCGGCGCTGGCAAACCGTTTCTTCGGCGTATTCATCCGCGCGCTGCCCCCAGAGGAGGCCAATCGCGACGTGGTCACGGTGGAGGGCACCGCGGTCGCGCCGGAAAGTGAGCTCAATGTTGGGGATATGCTGGCGCGTTTGGTGACGCGGCCGGTGGAGGTGGCCCCGCAAACGCGGGCCGACTACAAGTTTGAGATTTATGCCGGGCCGAAGGATACGAGTGTTCTGAAGGAGGTGGACCCGGAGTTCGTCGAGCAGACGGGTGTTTATTACACGCTGGCGCAGGCCGCGGACAGCCGCTGCTGCACGTTCGAGCCGCTGCCGTCAATCATGGTCGGGCTGCTGCACGGCATTCAGGTCGTCGTGCGCAACTATGGGCTGGCCATTATTGTCCTGGTGGTAATCATCCGCACGCTGCTGCACCCGCTGACGGTGTACCAGCAGAAGCAGATGTACCGCATGCAGGACGGCATGGCCCGGCTGCAGCCGAAGATGCAGGCCATCCGCGAGAAGTACGCCAACGACAAGGTGCGCCAGAATCAGGAGATCATGAAGCTGTACTCGGATGAAGGCGTCAACCCGATGGCGGGCATGGTCAGCATGCTGCCGCTATTCATACAGATGCCCATCCTGGTGGCGCTCTGGACGGGCCTCAACACGGATGTGGCTTTGCGGCACGCGCCGTTCGACGGCTTCTGGATCACCGACCTGGCGGCGCCGGACGCGCTGATCAGCTTCACCGCCCCGATCACGATCCCCATACTGGGACAGCTACCGCTGATCGGGCGCATGTTCCAGGATATACCGTCCTTCAACCTGCTGCCGCTCTTCATGGGCATCAGCATGTATCTCCAGCAGCGCTACATGCCCAAGCCGGGTATGCAGGCCAAAGGCGACGCCGCGAAACCAAACCCGCCGGCGCAACGCAAGCCGGGGCAGCTCAGCCCGGAAGACCAGCTCCGCCAGCAGCAGATGATCGGCTATATGATGACGATCATGTTCCCGCTCATGTTCTACTACATGCCGGCCGGGCTGAACCTGTACTGGATGGCGACCAACGTCTTCGGCATCGGCGAATCCCTGCTCATCCGCAAGCAGATCCGGGAGGAGAAGGAACGCCAGGAGCGTGAGGGTGTCGTGCGCCGCCCGAAGAAGAAGGGCATGGTCGGGCGGTTTCTGGCCAACATGGCCAGCCGGGCCGAGGATATCCAGCGCAAGGCCGACGAACTCACCGATAAGGACGGGCGCGGCGGGCGCCGCGCGCCCAAGCAGCCGCAGCAGAAGAAACGCTGATGCCCGCGCACGGCGCAGATCCGAACCGACCCGACTTCCTGCGGGATCTGCGCTTGCTGGCGGAAGGGGCGGCGCGCGCCGGCGGCGCGGTCGCGCGGGCCGCGTTCGGCGGCGAATTGTCGGTACGTCCCAAGGCTGACGGCAGCGAGGTCACGGACGCGGACGAGGCCGCGCAGGCCGCCGTGATCGCGTGCCTCGCTGCGCAGCGACCTGCTGACGCGCTGCTGGCCGAAGAGACGCTGGCCGGCGCGGAGCAGGCCCGGCGGCCGACTCCGGCCAACAACGTCATCTCCTGGATCATCGACCCGATCGACGGCACGCGGAACTATGTCCGCGGCGTGCCGCTATACGCCGTCTCGGTGGCCGCAATGTTCGGCGGGTTCCCGCGCGCCGGCGCGATCTACGTGCCCGACCGCGATGACATGTATTCGGCCAGTGAGCCGGAGGGCGCGCTGCTGAACGGGCAACCCATACCACCGCCGCGGCCGCTGACGGCGGCGCCCGGGCGGCCGGCCAAGCCGCTGGTCGGGATTCCCAGCTCGCTGCATGGCGCGGCGTACAATCTGATGCAGAATTGGGCCCCGCGCGTGATCGTCCGGAACCTGGGTTCGACCGCCATGCACCTGGCGATGGTGGCCGCTGGTCAACTCCAGGCGGCCCTGAGCGCGGACGGCCGGCTCTGGGACATTGCGGCCGGCTGGCTGTTGGTGAGGTGCGCGGGCGGGCGGACGACCGACCTGGCCGGCGGCGACGTGTTCCCGATTGAGCTGGCGAACTACGCCGGCGAGCCGATTCCGACCGTGGCCGGCCATGACGAAACGCTGCACGCCAAGTTGCTGGCGGGCGCCGGGGCGGCAGATTCCACGCCGCCATAATGCGGACCGGCGCCCGGTCGGCTGACCGAGCACCGGTCCATCCCTCGGAAACGCTCCCTTCGCGCTGCCGTGCGGCTCAGCATCCTCCGGTCAGCAATTGCACAAAGGGATCGATGTCAAAGGCGTTCACCGCACCGTCCTCGTTGATATCGGCCATCTCGCAACTGCAGCCCGGCTGCGGCACGCCGGTCGTCAAGCACTGCACAAACGGGTCGATGTCAAAGGCGTTAACCAGCCCGTCACAGTTCAGGTCGCCCAGCGGTCCAAGGAACTGGCAGACCTGCTCTTCAGGCCACTCCGAAGCGCTCAGCGCCGTGTCAACCGCCTGCACGCTCCAGTAGTACGTCCCCGGCGGAATCCGCAGCACCCAGTCGGTGGCCTCGTACAGATTGCCCATCAGGGGCGTGCCGTACGTACCGGAGAACACGTCGTCGCCGCCGGAGGTGCTGCCCACGCGCAGGTTGTAATACAGGCCGGACGATGGAGTTTCCGTGTCCGTGGCTCCACTCCATTGCAGCCGCAGACCACAGGGCGCCGGCGAGCACGCGAAGTTCGTCGGCGACCCCGGCAGGTCACTTACAGGCAGCCCGAGGTTGTTGTATGGGCGCGCGTACTTGTTGTTCCAGTCAGCCCCAATCAGGAACAACTCCAGGTTGCCGTCGTCGTCGATGTCCACCCACGACAACGAGCCCTCACGCACGCCAGGGAAGTCGTCCTCAACCACCGTGAAGCTCCCGCCCGTGTTGCGATAGATCTCGGTGTACAGGCCGAAGCTGTCGTAGCCACATAGCGCCAAGTCAAGAGCGCCGTCGTTGTCGAAGTCGCCCCAGGCAACCGAACTGCGGTACAGGTCGCGCAGCACGCCCAAGGCCGTGAACACGCCGGCGCCGTCATTGCGGTACACATCCGAGATCTTCAACCCCGCGCCGTTGCACCCGGTGAAGGCCAGGTCGAGGTCGCCGTCGTTGTCAAAGTCGCCCCAGGCCGTGTCCGAGAGGTTCACGCCCGGCAGGCCATGGCTGCCGGTGTTCACCAGCGTGCCGACCGGGTCATTCTCATAGAAGATTGTGCGCAGCGTGCCGGCACTGTCACTGCCGGTCACGAGCAAGTCGAGATCGCCGTCACCATCGTAGTCGGCCCATTCAGCCGAACCAGCGCACAGCGGCGTCAGCGTCTGGCTGGTGTCCCACGTGAGCACGCCCAGCGGGTGGTTCTTGTACAGCCGCGCGACCGGCACTCCGAAGGCGTCTGTGCCCTGGATATACAGGTCGAGGTCGCCGTCGTTGTCGTAGTCGCCCCAGGCGACCGAGGCACCGCTTACGGCTATCAACGGCGACGCCGCGTCCACGGTGAAAGTGCCCGTGCCGTCGTTCACGTACACGCAGGCCATGGGCGTATCGACGGACATGCTGACCGCCATGCCCGCCATAACCAGGTCGAGATCGCCGTCGTTGTCGTAGTCGCCGAGATCCAGACAATCACTGCCCACGCTCTTGATCCCAGTAAGGCTCTGGTGATGGAGGAGGTAGGAGTTGCCGTGACAGAAGGCGCAGCTCCGGTCGTTCAGGTAGACCTCCGTAATGCGGCCGGCATCACTCTGGCCGCAGTAGATCAGGTCCGGATAACCATCGTTGTTGAGGTCACCCCAGCGTGCCTCGCCCTCGATCACGCCGGGCATACGCTGCGCGGCGCCATCGTCCGTCCACTCCCACCAGATGAACTTGCGCGGGGCGTCATAGCGGTAGTACATGATCTGCCCGCGGTCTTCGCCCGCGTTCACGGCGACATGCAGCCGGCCCTGGCGATGGGCGGCAATATCAGCCCGCACCGACGAGGGACTGCCGGTCAGCGTATCAACCGCCGTCTCGCCCGTTGCGGACGTGGAGACGTACAGGCGGTGGACCGAGCTGCGCGTGTCGGTGTATACGTTGGCAGCCGTGCCGCGCCAGTAGCGGCTCGCGGCAACCTCCGGGTGCTGACCGCCGTTGCCCAGCCAACTCACGGTCGGGGGAAACGTCGCGCCCCAATCAGTGCTGTGCTTCTGACCGGGGCCGTTCGGCGCGGCGCCGGCGCAATCCACCCACACGTTGCCCTCGTAGGTAGCGATCGAGGCCCAAGCCCCAGCCGTGAACATGGTCTCCGTGTCGAGCCACTCATCCGGCAGCCCCAGCCAGCCACGCCGGTACTTGACCGTACTTCCGGCCTGCCAAATCACGTGCACGTACTCGCCGTATGTGGCCACACGCGGGTTGTTCTCTTCAACCGCAGCGCCATCAGCCGTCAAGTACTGCCCGGGCTCCCACATGGCCCCGCCATTCGGGCTCCGACGGAAGTACACGTCCGGCTGGTAGGCCGGCCACTGGTTCACCACCCAGACCACGTACACGTAGTCGCCGTACGCCGCCACGTCAGGGCTGTAGCCCTCGGTCTCGCCAGGAACGGTGAGCATTGCGGCGGGCGCGAACAGAGGCGGCTCCCAGGCGTCCGGGTCGCCGTGGTTCAGGTTGCGGCGATACCTGATGAGACTGTCTTCACTCTTCCAGACCACGTGGACGATGTTACCGGACGTCGCGACATGAGCGGCCACGCTGACGCCGGTCGTGTGCAACGTCTGTATCGGGTCCCACGTGTTGCCGCCGTCGGGGCTCCGCCGGTACTGCACGGTCGTGCCGGCGGCGTCGCGCCAGACGACGTGTACGTACTCCGGCATGACATTGTGCGTCGGTGGCCCGGAATGGACGGCCACACGCGGGTACCACCAGTCCGTGGGGCCCTCCGAAATCACGACACCTTCAGTCCAGTCTTGGGCGAGGCTCGCGCCCACCGGTCCCAGCACGAGTAGCGCCAGGATCAGAACCGGCATACAGGCCGGCCACGCGCGAGCCGGCGGCCCAAACGCTCGCGAAGCACGGGACAATAGGCATAAGCTACTGGTGTGCAACATGTTACACCTCCTTCGGCAAAGGGCGTCACAGCCTGATCCGGTTCACAGCGGCCGAAGATCCGCCAAAAGCGCTTGACCGGCCCATCCATGCCATGACGCCGCCTCCAGTTCGACCAGGGCCACGCGGCCCACACCGGTTGAATCGTCGGCGCGGCGCACGGATGACGCGCTTTCTGGCGGTTTGTCAGTCACGGCCGACGAAAGGTCGTTATGGCTGGGAAGTGGCGCCCGCTCCGAAGATGGTGTTGAGGCGCCAACTGGCGAGTTCGTATTCGTTCATGGGGCTCAGCATGGCGGCGGTGGGATCGATCTGAAGGTCCGTGTCCACGCAGCGCTGGAACCACATCCGGGCCGCATCCATCTGGCCCGCCGCGAGGCTCGCCTCGGCCGCGTAGTAATAGGCCTCGCAGCGATGCTCCGTGTCTTTGGGTGCTGCCTCGATCAGTCCATCGGGCGACAGTTCACCCGCCAGGCAGCGGTAGACGTGCTGCAACCAGGGGTTTTCCACCTCGCGGCTGGCCCGTTCCAGGACGGCGCTCGCCTCGTCCGGCTGCCCGCGCTCGCGCAGCATTAATGCCAGGCGCGCATCCGAGTAGAACGGCCGGCCGAAGCGCAGGCGGAACTCCCGGCAGTCGGCAATGGCCTCATCCGTGCGGCCCAGAATCCACAGTGGCACGGCCCGCTGGTAGAAGAACCACGGGTCATGGGGGCGCTCAGGAGAATGGTCCAGCAGGAACGTGTAATCCGCACAGGCCCGCTCATACTCCCCGAGCCGGCGATAAGTGTGGGCGCGATACAGCCGTGCCAGCGACGCCCGCGCGCCGCGGTCGATCAGGCGCTCAAACTGGCTGATGGCCGCGTGCAAGTGGCCGTGGCTGGCCAAAACGAACCCCTTGTGAATCGTCCACTCCTCGACGTCCCGTCCGAGCGTCATGAGGCGATCGGCGCCGGCCAGCGTTCCCTCCAGGTCGCCGGCCAGGTTGCGCAGCCAAGTCAGGCGGCACCAGGCCAGGGCATGGCTGGGATCGCGCTGTACGCATTCCTCCGCACACCGCAGCGCGTTAGCGTGGTCAAGCGTGGCCAGCGAGCGCAAATAGCACGCCTCCGCCGTGTCGGCTGCCTCCGCGGCGACGCGCTCGACCAGGGCCGCCGCCCGCGCGGCGTCGCCCGCCGCTCGGTACACCTCGGCCAGCAAGGCTCGGCTGGGCCACTGCTCCGGTCCGGCGTCGCTGAGCAGCCGCTCCAGAAACGTCATGGGCGGCGCCATTGTCTCAGAGTACAAGTACAAGGCACGCCCACAGACCAAGCGCGTTTCCTGCAGACTGGGATGCCGCTCATACAAGGCCTGCGCCCGCCAACCCTGCTCTGGCGCCCGCAGGCCGCGCTCGTCCATGCGCCGCAGGCATTCGAGGGCCGCCCAGCGTGTGCGTTCACGATCACGCTGGTACTCCCAGGCTCCCACCAGCAGCGCTGCCGCCGCGAGCAGCACCAGCGCTAGCCCGGCCGCGGCCCGCACGCGGTGCTTGCGCAGCTTCTTGCCGAGCACGTAGAGGCGACTCGGGCGGCGCGCCAGGATCGGCTCACCCACGACGTAGCGCTGCAGGTCATCCGCCAGTTCGCACATCGCAGCATAGCGCCGGTCCGGCGCCTTCTCCAGCGCCTTGAGAATCATCGTCTCCAGGTCGCTATCGACCTGCCGGGCCATGGTCGAGGGACGCAGCGGGGCCGCCTCCAGAATCCGCTCGATTATCTGTGACGGCCGCCCGCTGGTGTCAAACGGCAGGCTGCCCGTCAGCGCCTCAAACAGCATGACTCCCAGCGAATAGACGTCCGTGCGCCCGTCAATCCGCTCCGGCCGCCCCGCCGCCTGCTCCGGCGAAAGGTAGAACAGCGTCCCAACCACCTGCCCCGCACACGACACCTCCGTAGTCATGGCCGCGCCCGACTCGGAGTGGTCTATCGCCTTGGCCAAACCGAAATCGAGAATGTGCGGCTGGCCGGCGTCATCGATCAGGACGTTGGCCGGCTTGAGGTCCCGGTGAATCACGCCCTGACAGTGAGCGTATTCCAACGCGTCACAGAGCTGCGCGAACAGCCGCAAGACCCCGGGCACGTCCGGCCGCACGGTCGCCACGTACTGGTTCAGCCGCACCCCGGCCACATAGTCCATCGCGTAGTAGCGCTGCCCGCGAACCTCGCCGCTCTCAAGCACGCGTACGATGCCGGGATGCTGCAAACGGGCCGCGAGTTCCACCTCGCGCTCAAACCGCCGCCGCACCGCCGAAGACGCGAACGGCCCCGCCAGCACCACCTTCAGCGCCACGATGCGCTTGGTGGAGATCTGCCGGGCCCTGAAGACTACCCCCATCCCACCCCGCCCGATTTCCTCGATCAACTCAAACCCGGGCACGTCCGGCAAGTCCGCGGCCGCGCTGCCAGACCCGCCCGGCCCGGTGGCCAGGCCGCAGGCCTGCTCAATTAACGGCACGCCCGCCAGGTGGCGGCGCAACTGCTCGGCCACGTCCTGATGCTCGCGCGCGAACTCCTCCGGCGTCAGCGCCTCACCGGCCTGCCGGCGGTCGAAGAACTCGCCCACCAGCGCCGTGATGCGCTGATCCGCGTCGGCCCCATTCGGTGGCGTTTGCGATTTCACAGCCGCACCTCCGGCCGGGATTCCGCGGGATAGACATGGCCCGCTGCTGTCCACCATTGTACTCACTTCTGCTGAGCGGCGCGCCACGTCCGACGTGCTCGCAGCACCGCCTGGCCGGAAGCGCACCGAGTTCGGAAAACACTCGTCGCGGAGCGCCCGCGCCGTTAGGATTAGGGCCGGTAGAGAACCACGTGGCACGCAGGTCCCTGCGCCCTTCAGCACCGTCCTGTCCGATCAACCGGCCGGGTCCTGCGCTGGAGCGTCAATCGTGCCGTCCGAAGCCAGTCAGGCCGAGAGTTGGGTCGTCGCCGCCCAGGGCGGCGATCGCGTCGCGCTGGCCAAGCTGCTGGCCACTTATCACCCGCAACTCCGCGCGCACGCGGCGGCCCAGATGGACACCGCGACCCAGAGCCGCATCGCCCCGGAAGACATCCTCCAGGAGGTTTATCTAGACGTTGCCCGCGAGCTGGACCGCTTCGAGAACCGCGGTCCCGGGGCCTTTCTGGGCTGGCTCTACGCGATTCTGAACAACAAGCTGGTTGACGTCCACCGGGCCGCGCACCGCCAGCGGCGGGATATCGAACGCGAGGTACCCGCGCTCGGCCGCGACTCGGACTCCTATTGGAACCTGCTCGACGACGTCTACGCCGAAAGCGGCACGCCCAGCCGCGTCACCCGGCGGGACGAAGCGCTCGGTGCACTGGTTTCCTGCCTGGCCGGGCTTTCGGAAGCGCACCAGCAGGTGATCCGGCTGCGCTTCCTGGAGGGGCTGCCGGTTGCCGACGTGGCGCAGCGTCTGGGCCGCACCGAAGGGGCGGTCGCGGCGCTGAGTCAGCGTGCCTTGCGCGCCCTGCGTGAACAGATGGACCGGCTGGGCGAGTTCACACACGGTGACTAGCCAACCTCCAGGCGGACTGCCGGCGAGGCGGCGTGTCTGGTCATTCGTGCTCACATCGGCTAGATTACGCCTTCGTGTCCGAGGTTGACGGTCGGGCCGGTGCAGTGCGCCGGTCGGACAACGGGTCAGGGTCGGAAGGCAGCAGCCCATCCGGCTCGGTCCACGTGCATCGTCAACCTGGCCTGATCCTCGGACACATTTTTCGTTCTCGACCCGGCGCTGGGGCAAACCGCGCCGGCTGTGCTTTTTTTTAGTGGTTACCTGATTCGGGTCCCACCGTGGCATATACCGTCCTGGCCCGCAAGTACCGCAGCCGTACCTTCACGGAGGTCATCGGCCAGGAGCCGATCGCCACCACGCTGGTCAACGCCATCAAGACCGGCCGCATCCACCACGGGTACCTGTTCACCGGCACGCGCGGCGTCGGCAAGACCAGCATGGCGCGGATCCTGGCCAAGGCCCTCAATTGCCTGAACGCCGACGGCCCAACCACGACGCCCTGCTGCGAGTGCGACGCCTGCGTGGCAATTGCCGAGGGCCAGGACATCGACGTGGTGGAAATCGACGCGGCCAGCAACACCGGCGTGGACAACATCCGCGAGTTGCGCAGCAACACGGCCTATCGGCCGGCCCGGGCCCGCTTCAAGGTTTACATCATCGACGAAGTCCACATGCTCTCGACCGGCGCGTTCAACGCGCTGCTCAAGACGCTGGAAGAGCCGCCCGGACACGTCAAGTTCATCCTGGCCACCACCGAGATTCAGAAGGTCCCCGCGACGATCCAGAGCCGCTGCCAGCGCTTCAACTTCCGCAACATCGGCCCGGAGGCCATCACTGACCGCCTGGCCCAGATCGTCAAGGACGAAGGCGCTACGGCCGAGGCGGCCGCGCTGCGCCGCGTGGCGCGCCTGGCCAACGGCTCGATGCGCGACGCCCTGAGCGTGCTGGATCAACTGCTGTCGGTCGCGCCTGAGTGCGTGACGGCCGCCGTCCTGGATGAGATCCTGCCGCCGGCCCAGGACGAGCAGGTCTTGGGCCTGATCCGGCATGCGGCCGCCGGCGATGCCGCGGCGGTCCTGGCCGCGGTTGACGCGCTTCTGGCGCAGGGACGCGGGCTGGACGTCTTCTGCCACGACATGATCGAGACGGTCCGCAACCTGATGCTGGTGCGGGCATGCGGCCCGGACGCCCCGATGGTAGACCTGCCCGCCGGTAGCCGTGACGACTACGTCAACCTGAGCCGCGAGTTCGAGCTGTCGCAGTACGTCCAGATGATCGCGATGCTCGAGGAACTGCGGCGTACGGTGCGCTTCAGCGGCGCCGGGCGGGCGCTGACGGATGCGCTAATGGTGCGCCTGGCCCATATGCGTCAGTGGGCGCCAATCGAGGAGCTTCTGGCGGAGATATCGCCGGAAGAAGCTGGGTCGGACGAAAAAAAAAAGCCCACGGTCCGGCCGGCGGCCGTAGCCGCCGAGCATGAGCGCCGCCCGCCCGCGCAGCCTCCCCCTCCGCCGCGGGTGGCTAAACCGCTCACGGACCAGCCAATCGAGGACAGTGTCTATGGGGCGGAGCCGCCGCCGGTGGTTCCGGAAGACTATGTGCCGTCTGAGGCCCTGCCGACGGCGCCGCCGCGCGTACCGGCCGGCCCGTCCCTTTCCAGCGGGGACCGGGCCCGCATCATGCAGGACCCGGTAGTCAGGCAGGTGCTGGATCTGTTTGACGGTGAACTCGTGTACGTGGATCGGCGGCCCGCTGAGCCGGCCTGTGAACCTTCGGAGTAACCCATGTTCGGAAACCTCGGACAGCTCACGCAGTTGCTGAAGAACGCCGGCCAACTCAAGCAGAACATGGCCGACATGCAGGCGCGGCTCGCGGCGGCGCGGCATGACGGCGACGCCGGCGGCGGCCAGGTGAAGGCGACTGTCGATGGCAAAGGCGAACTGATTACTCTCAAGATTGACCCCATCCTGGTTAAGGACGGCGACGTCGAGTTGCTGGAAGACCTCGTCTGTGCGGCGATACGCGATGCTGTTTCACGCAGCCGCGTGGCGGCCCAGCAGGAGATGCAGGCGGCGATGGGCGGGATGAATCTCCCCGGGATGATGGACATGCTGGGCGGCGGGCCGGCCGCTCCGTAATGACGGCGTGCCGGCGGCGCGGCACGGCATGTCTGCGGCGTCAACTTCGGCGAGGCTGAGGGTATGGGCGAGGCACCTCTTACCGGTCCGCTTCAGCGGCTGATTGACGAGCTCAAGCGGCTGCCCGGGATCGGGGCGCGCTCAGCCGAGCGCATCGCGTTCCACCTGCTGAAGTCTTCACGCGACGAAGCTATGGGTCTGGCCAACGCGATCATAGCCACCAAGGACCACGTGCGGCCGTGCGCGCGCTGCTTCAACCTTGCTGAGCACGACTTGTGCCACATCTGCGCCGACCCGCGCCGCGAGCAGTCGCAGGTAGTGGTCGTCGAGCAGCCCAAGGACCTGCTGGGCCTGGAAGCCACCGGCCTGATCACGGGCGTCTACCACGTTCTGATGGGTCACATTGCCCCGCTGGAAGGCGTCGAGCCGGATGACCTGACCATCAGCGCATTGATTGCACGCATCAAAGCCGGCAGCATTCGCGAAGTTGTCCTGGCCACCAATCCCACGCTGGAAGGCGACGCGACCGCCCTGCACATCACCAGCCTGCTGGCCGACCTGGACGTAACGGTCACGCGGCTGGCGCGCGGGCTGGCCCCCGGCTCGCAGATTGAGTACGCCAACCGCTCGATGCTCGAAGAAGCGTTTCGCGGGCGCAAACAGATGTGATCGCGCTGGGCGCGAAAGTGGCCGATTGGCAACCCCGAGTGTGGACGATCAGCCTTCGATCTGCCCCAGCGCCTTGTCGATGGCAGCCTTAATCTGCTCCTGGCGTCCAGTGCCGGTGGAGGCGTAGATGATCGTGCCGTCGGGCCCGATGACGTAGTAAGTCGGCAGCCGCATGGCCCGGTACTTGCGGGCGGCGCGATCACCGTCGAGCAACAGGCCGTAGCCGAAGCCGGCCGACCGCATGAATTCCGCAGGATCCAACCGTTCCATGGTGCTGACGCCGTAGACGGCCACGGGTTTGCCGCTGTACTGCTCGTGGATCTGCTGCATGGCCGGCATGCCGGCGATGCAGGGGCGGCACCAAGTGGCCCAGAAGTCGAGGACGACCACCTTGCCACGCAGGTCCTGGAGCGCGACGGACTCGCCCGTTGGGGTCTTCAAGGTCCAATCCGGCGCCACCGAGCCGACCGCGAGGAGGGTATCCGATCCGGCGGCGCGCTGCTGCACGGCGCGGTTCAAGGAGCGCAGGTCGCGCAGCTCATAGTCTTGCGGCACGTGGAGGCTGAATAACTCATCGCTGACGTTGGGGCTGGGATTCATGCGCGTCAGTGCGAGCGTGACCTTGCCGCCGCCAACCTCCTCCGACAGGACACGCTGCATGCGGCGCGGCAGGCCGTCTTCCTGGCCGAAATACCAGCGGACGCGGACCTTTCCGGCACTGATGACGGCCTCGATGACGTCGCAGGGGACTTCATCAACGGTCTCAGTTCCGACGTAGGTGAGGTCCTGGCTGAGCAATTCCTGCTTGTAGGGCGAGTCCGAGATCAGGTCCCAGAGGAACAAGCCGCCCCATGCGGCCAGGAGAGAATTGGCCGCATGGCCGGTGTTCTGGAGGTACTGCTTCTTGTCGTGATATATGACACCGACGGACTCGCCGTCGGAGACGACCTCCACACCGATCTGGGCACTGCCGTCGGTCTCCACGGACCACGTGTTGGCGCGCAATCTGGGCAGTTTGCGCCCGGAGCGCGCCAGTGCAATCCAGCCGGCCTGGTCTGGAAGCATGGCAGCCACCGCGCCCTCGGCGCGGAAGTCGGCTTCGTACGTGGCGGCTTCCAGCGCCTTGGCGGTCGTGGCCGCCTTCTCCAGAGTCGCCCGGGCGTCGGGCGTTTCAGCCTGCGCCGGAGCAGCAAACGCGACCACGAGCAGAAGCGCGGCAATAGACTGCAATCTCATTCTGTCCTCCTGTCAGGCCACATCGGGCTGCCAGCCGACCGCCGACCCAGCCCGGCAACCAAAAATTCTATCATCGCCACAGCGGCGCGTGCGTGCAAGGCCGGCGCTCCTGCGCCCGCTAGCCACTCCAAGCCGCCGTTGACGAATCGCCCGGCGCTGGCGATAGTACTCGCCAGGGGCAGCGCCCGGGCAGTTCGCGGGCGGGCGCAGCCCCCAGGCTTGGCCGCACACCCGCGAGTGCGTCACATAGAGTTAGGACACGCAACATGATCAAACGTTCGTGGAACAAGTGGGCCGCCCTGCTGGTCGGCAGCGGCTTGCTGCTGCAAACGCCGGCCTGTACCGAAACCGCTACCGTCATATCAACGGTCGCGCAGGTGATCAGCGCCGGCGGCGTGTTGTACATCGTCAGCCGAATCATGCAGTAGCGGGGCGTGGCGGACTTCGGCTTTCGCGCGATTTACGTCCCATGATTTACCGGAACCGGCCGTTATCGGGCCGGCCGTCGGGTGTCGCATGCCCCAATCGGTGGCCAATCCGACGATCCTGGCTTGTCGCTCGGCCAGTTACCGGCCCCACGAGGCGTTGGCGTACGCGCACCTCTCCGGGCTGTTAGTGCGGCACGTTGAGATCCCGGTGCCTGCGACCGATAAGATCGGAGCTTGCGCTGCGGAATTAGCCCGGTTCGGCCTCACGGCCACCAGCCTGCATGGTGAGTGCGATCTCTCTCGGCCCGACGTGGCCGACCAAGTCGCCGGCCAGATGCCCGCATTCGAGGCTCTGGGGGCGCGCATAATGTTCGTTTCCGTCCGGGCCGACGACACGCCGGTTGAGGTGGCTTATGAGCGCCTGCGGGCGGCGGGCGAGGTAGCGGCCAGGCATGGGGTCGTGATCGCCCTGGAAACCCATCCCGACCTCGTCACCAATGGCCGCGTCGCCATTCAGACAATGCAGGGCGTAAACCACCCGCACGTCCGGATTAATTTCGACACCGCCAACGTGTATTTCTACAACCGGGACGTTGATGCCGTGGAAGAGCTGCGGCATGCTCTCCCCTACGTCGCTGCCTGCCACCTGAAGGACACCGACGGCGGCTACCGGCACTGGCACTTTCCGGCGTTGGGGCGGGGTATCGTAGACTTCCGCGCCATCTTCTCGCTGCTGGACGCGGCGTCGTTCGCCGGTCCGTGCACGCTCGAGATCGAGGGAATCGAGGGGGAGGACCGGACCGAGCGGCTGGTCTGCGACCGCGTGGCGGAATCCGTTGGTTACCTGCGGGGCCTGGGGCGAATCTGACCGGCCGGAACTGCAAGCAGTCGCCGGTCCGGCCGATATTTCCAGTGTAAGACTGGCGCGCGGCGACCGGTGCAGGTCGTGTCGCCGCTCGCCGCATAAACGTTTCTTTTTGCCCGCCGGCGCCGATATGATGGGTGTGTTTCGCAGAATGGAAGCAAGATGCCGTACCGCAACCTCAGCCTGGACCAGCTCGCCCGCCACCTCGGGATGGATGCGCGCCTGGTGCGGCGCTGGGCGGAGCGCGGCCGGCTGCCGGGTGCGATGGTCCAGGGTGAATGGCGCTTCAACCGCGCGCAATTGCTGGATTGGCTGCAGCGCGAGATCCACAGCCTGGACCAGGAACACATCAGCAACCTCGAGCGGGCAATGTCGGATGGCAGCGACGACCAGGTGCTGGGGGAGCTCCTGTCGCAAGAGGCCATCGACATGCAGCTTCCGGCGCGCTCGCGTGCCTCGGTCCTGAGCGAGCTCGTGCGGCTAGCGGAACGCACCGGGCTGGTCTATGACGCGGAGACACTGCTGGCGTCCGTCGTGGACCGCGAGAACCTGCACTCGACCGCCCTGCCGGGCGGGCTCGCCATTCCGCACCCGCGGCGTCCGCTGCCGTACGCCACCGCCGAACCGATGGTCTGCCTGGCAAGGGTGCCGGCCGGCATTCCGTTCGGCGCGCCGGATGGTCGGCTAACGGACCTGTTCTTCCTGGTGTGCAGCCACGAGGAACGGCAACACCTCTGTGTGCTGGCGCGGCTGGCACTGATGCTTACGACCAACCTACCCGCCGCCCTGCGTGAAGCGGAGTCCTCCGAGCAGGCCCTGGCCCTGATGCTGACCAGCGAGCTGGGCGTCGTTTCGCGCCGTTAAGCACCCCCCTGCCGGGCCGGTCCGAAGCCGAGTTGTGTAACGGCGCCGGCTGGAATACGCTGCCGCTAGAAGACACGGCCACAAAACGGCAAGGGTCTGGCATGTCCGTACCCAACAGCACCGACATGGCGCGGCCGGCAGCGGCCGGGAAGCCCGCACAGGATGCACTGCGGCGGCGGTTGCTCGCACAGATTGGCGTCCTGCCGCTGGTCGTGGCGCTACTGCTCGGCATGCTGGGCGGACTGGGGCTCTTTACGTTCGGCTACGGCCAGGGGCTGTCGTACTTATCCGATGATCCGGCGGCGTGCGCCAACTGCCACGTGATGCAGGACCACTACGACTCCTGGCAGGCCTCGTCGCACCGGCACGTTGCCGTGTGCAACGACTGCCACCTCTCGAATCACGCGATCGGGAGGTGGGTCGTGAAGGCCGACAACGGCTTCTTCCATTCACTGGCCTTCACGACGGGTGATTTCCCCGAGCCGATTCGCATCAAGCCGCGAAACCAGGTCGTCGCGCAGAACGCGTGCATCGCCTGCCACGGCGAGTTCGTCAATGAGATGCTGCCCATACAGCCGGGCGGGGACATGCTGCGTTGCGTGCATTGCCATAGCGACGTGGGGCACGCTCACCGGCCGTAGGCGCCGCCGACCAGATACGGTCTTCCAGGCACGGAGAACCGCGATGAGTGAACTAAGAAACACGAGAAAGACATCCGCTGATGCCGGCAACACGGCAGGTCGGCGGCCGCTGCTGCTCGTAACGGTGCTGCTCGTGGCAGCGCTCGCGACGGTGGCGGTGACGTTCACGCTCGTCACGATGGTCGAGCACAAGCAGGATGCGCGAACGCCGTTCCTGCCTTTGATCGAGCTGAACGAGGTCAGCGTCGATCCGGCGCTGTGGAAGATCAACTGGCCGCACCACTTCGAGCAGTACCGGGCGACGGCGGGCAACGAGTTCTACGGCGGGTCGTCGGCCATGCCGCAAAGCAAGCTCGATCAAAGCCCGTGGCTCAAACGCTTGTACGCCGGCTACGCGTTCAGCATCGATTACCGGGAAGCGCGCGGGCACGCTTACATGCTCTACGACCAGGTCGTAACCGAGCGGGTAAACAAGCGTCCGCAGGCCGGCGCGTGTCTGCACTGCCACGCCTCAACGACCGTGCTGTATCGCCAGGCCGGACTTCAGGCGCTGGGCCGGCCGCACGACGAGGCCGCGCTGGCGGCGGAATTCAACATGCCGGCGGTAATCCGCGGTTTCCAGGAGCTGAGCCGCAAGCCGTACTTCGAGGTCCTCGAACTGCTGACGCACGTGCCGGACGGTACCGGACCGGACAGCCCGTTGATCTTTGACGCGCCGCCGGTGGGCGGATTCCAGCCGGAGCGGATGCCCGAGGGCGACTTCGCGATGAGCCAGGCGCACCCGGTCAGTTGCATCGACTGTCACGACCCACGGACGATGGCGGTGCGGATCACGCGGCCCGGCTTCATGCTCGGCATCGCCGCCCTGGCCGCCAGCGCTGAGCCCGTGCCGCACATGCCCAGCGTCGAGCGTTGGCGGCGCGGCGACCGCAAGCAACCCTACGACCCGAACGCGCTGGCCACCCGGCAGGAGATGCGTTCGTTCGTGTGCGGCCAGTGTCACGTGGAGTATTACTGCGCAGCCGAGGACACGCTGACCTTCCCGTGGAGCCACGGACTCAAGGTCGAGCAGTTGGAGCGCGTCTGGGAAGAGCACGTCTTTCCGAGCGGCACGCCCTTCCAGGACTTCAAGCACGGCGAAACGGGCGCGCGCATGTTCAAGGCGCAGCATCCGGAGTTCGAGCTGTGGAGCCAGGGTGTGCACGCGCGCGCGGGCGTCAGTTGCGCGGACTGCCACATGCCCTATGAGCGCGTCGGCGCCATGAAGCTCAGCAACCACACGGTGCGCAGTCCGCTGGAGAATCTCCGCAGCGCCTGCCAGACATGCCATAACGTTACGGAGCAGGAGCTGCACAGCCGCGTGCTGGAGATTCAGGGTCGCACCGTCGCGCTTAAGGAACGCGCGGCGACGGCGATGACGGATATGCTTGACGCGATTCTGGAAGCCACGGCCGCCGGCGCGGACGCGGAGACACTCGCGGAGGTATTCGTTCTGCAGCGCCGCTCGATGTGGCGGCTGGACTACATCGTCAGCGAGAACTCCAAGGGCTTTCACGCGCCGCAGGAGGCCGCACGCATCCTGGCCGAATCGATCGACTACAGCCGGCGCGCCCAGGCGCTGGCGCTGCGTCTGCGCGCGCCCGAGGCCCCGGACACCGGCGACCTGCCAGTGACTCCCATCCGCGGCGTCACGGACAAATGAGTTGTGTCGCCACACGCTTCCGGACCGCGCGCCGCGCTTCCTGCCGGAAAAGACCCGGCACTGGCATGCGATACACGGCTATCCGACCGGTCCGGTGCACGTGGCGCCGGAGACAACCAAGGTCGCGCGTTGCAGATCATTGAGGTAGTCGCCGGTCTGCTAGTCATCCTCGTGGGGCTGGCATCCCGGCGGTGCCGCGAGGCTCAACCAATCGCCCGAATGTGCGGGACCGCACATGACAGCGGCGTCCACCCTTGCCGGTAGGTGGACGCCGTACCTCATAACAGCCGCTCTTCCGCAGCCGTATGCCTACTTCTCGCCGCGTAGCGTTTCCACGCGCAGGTCGCCGTAGATCACGCGAACCTGGCCGTCAGCCAGTCGCCACCGCACGAGCACTGCGTCAGAGTCAGCGTCGGTCACGCGGTCGCCGAAGTACTCCGGCTCATGTCCCTCCTTGATGAGCTTGCGGTAGTACATGCAGCCGCCGGCGATCTCCAGGCCAAGCTGCGTGACCCCTGCCATGCCCAGCTCGTCAAACTTGGCCAGGGCCGCGGGGGTCAGGAGCGAATGGATCTCCGCCAGCGTGGACACGCCGTCCAGGGACGTGGGGTAGCGTCCGCCGCTCACGTCGCGAATCCGCTGCAGGGCGTTGAGCAGCGCGTCCTCGGTAGGTCGGGTCAGTCGGGCGTCGATCTTCGTGAAGTGCGCCGGAATGTCCGGCTCAAACAAACGCGGCTCCAGCGGAACATCCCATTCGAACTGATCGTAGACCATCTTCAGCGGGGCGTCCTGCGTGGGGATTGGCGTGCTGAGCATCATCCTGGCCGGCCGGCGGGTCTGCTCATCCACCCACAGCTCGGCGTATGCCGACGCTTCGCCACCCTGCTTCGGCGGCGCGAATCCCAGCTTCGCGCCGGGAATGCGGTAACCGATGGCGACCCGGCCGTCGATGTTCTGCGGACCCAGTTCCGTCGCGTCATGGTCGGTGAGTTCCCGCAGGGCCTCGACGAACGCGCTCGGGCTCTGCTCGGTTACGTCCAAGCCCGCCAACTCACTGACGTCCAGCTCCATCCAGGTCTGCGTCACCGGCTGGACCAGGATTAGCGGCTCGCCGGCGCGGGCATAATGCTGCGCCACGAGCATGCCGTTAACGTGCATGTCGGAGCGGGCGCCGTGCTCCTCAGAGATTCGCAGCGTGCCCGCGCCGGAGATCTTCACGCCGTGCATTTCGAGCGATTCCGGCAACGTTATGCGACAGACTATGGTCTGAGCTTGTTTGATATGCGCCAAGGCCGCGGCGAAGGCACTGCGCTGTGCTCCGGGTGAGAGCAGCATGATGAGCGCCGCCACGATGCAGGCCGCCGGCACCAGCACGGCCGCCGCCCGGCGTGTCGCCGTCTTGTTCATACTCATTACGGTGTCTCCCAGGCGGTGCCAGCCAAGCACGAGTCGCACCATTCCGGTAGAGCGGGGCAACTCGGCCGGCAGGGCCGCCAGCAGTTGTTCACGCAACTGGTCGTGCTCGCGATCGAACGTCTCGTACACGCGGACGCGGTCGGCGTGGTCCCGGCGGGCCGCGGCGAGAGCTTCCCGGCAGCCGGCGCACGTGTGGGCGTGCGCCAGCATCCGCTCGCTCTGCTCATCCTCAAGCAGCCCTATCGCCAGCATGTCCCAATCATTTGCCGACCGGCAGTTCACCGGGACACCTCCTGCCTCTGCGCCACGCGCCGCAGGCGTTCACACGCGGATGCCAGTGCGCGATAGAATCCTGATCTTGACAGGCCCAGCACCTTGCGGGCCTCCTCGGCGTCACGCTCTTGCAGATAAAAGGCGTGCAGGGCAAGACGCTCCTTCTCCGTCAGCCCGGCGGCTGACGCTGCTTCCGGTCTTGTCAGCCCGGCGATCTGATCGCGCAGGTCAACCAGCCGCTGCTCCGGCGACGCGGCCGCTACCGGCGCGTGCTGCTGCTGAGCGGTCAGCTCTGCCAGGCCACGCCTCACGACCCTTCGCGCGGCGCCACTCCCGGCACACGTGCCGGGTGATTCCGATGAGCCAGAACGTGAAGCGATCCGGGTCGTGCAGCCGCCCCAGGTTCTTATAGGCCCTCATGAAGGCCTCTTGCGCCAGGTCGGCCGCGGTCTGGAGGCGGCGGGTCTCGTCATAACAGATCGCCCGCACCAGCCTGGCGCGCCGGTCGTACAACTCCGCGAACGCGGCCCGATCGCCGTTTAGCACACCGCGGACCAGGGTTCCGTCGCTCGCCGGCACAGGGCAGCCTCCAGTCAGGTTGATGGCCATCTCGTCGTACTAGTGGCCCCGGCGCGCTGTTTGTCCAGTGGAAAATTCGGATTCCCCCAGCGCGCAACCCGACCCTTCTCCAGCCACTGACCGAGAATGACGCCCGCGCCGCCGGACGTCGACTTCCCCGTTCAGCAGCGAGCGGTATAATCGCTGTCGCATGTCCGCTATTCTCGCAAACGGAGGCTGATGATGGCTGAGCAGCTAATCGGGAGAGTAACGCACTACTTCGGGAAGGCGGGGGTGGCGGCGATCGAGATCAGCGCCGGCGAGCTCCATGTTGGCGACACGATCCACGTCAAAGGCCACACCACTGATTTCGCGCAAACGGTTGACTCGATACAGATCGACCGTCAACCCGTCGAGGTCGCCAAGGTCGGCGACGCAATTGGCATCCGCGTGCCGGAGCACGCCCGCGAACACGACGACGTGTACAAGGTGCTGCCCGATTAGCCAGCCGCGTTGACCCGTGATCGCGACGTGACTGGGCCGGCGCGCTGTCGCAGCCAGCCGTGCACCACCGTGGACGAAGACCGCCTTGCCCGTCCCGCAGAGGCTAGCGCTGCTCCGGTGGCAGCGGCTGGAAGCACACCGCACAGCGCGGCTCGTACTCCGCCGGCCCCCCCACCATGTTCGCATCCCGCACCGGGACCATGCGCTGCGAATATCGCGCCGGCCGCCCGCACACGCGGCACGGCACATGCAACACTTCGACCGCGTCTGCCAGCTCCTTCAACTCGGGCAGCGGGGTGAACGGGTGCCCCCAGGCGTCGTGATCGATTCCGGCGACGATCACCTGTTGGCCGCCGTCGCGGAGCGTCGTGCACACGGCGATCAGCGCGACGCCGAAGAACTGGGCTTCGTCGATGCCGATCACGTCGCACGCCGCCGAGCGCTGCACAATCTCGCCGGCGTCGCCGACGGCGACGGCTTCGTGGCGCCGGCCGTCGTGCGTGGCGAGGTGACAAGAGTCGTAGCGGGTATCGAGCACGTGCTTGAATGCCGTGGTCCGCAGCCCGCGGCTGGACGCCGCCGCCAGCCGTTCAATCAGCCGGGCCGTCTTGCCGGAAAACATGCAGCCGCAGACGACCTCGATCCGTCCGGCCATTCGCTAGCCCGCCCGCGCGGCGCGCAGCCGCTTCACTGCCGCCGCAAGTCGTGCCACGCGCTCGGCGTCCAATTCGTTCGACCACAGCCCCGCCACCTTCAGATATGACCCTACGATGAATACGTCGGCGTGCGACCAGAGCGCCGGCAGATTCTCGGGCGTCACGCCGGAGCCAACGCAGACCGGCACGCCCATTGCCGACCGCACCGCGGCCAAGTCCTCCGCGGCCGTTGGCTGCCCGGTCGCGCGGCCGGTCACGACCACGGCGTCGGCACCAAAGAACCCGGCGGTCTGGGCCGCCTCGGCCAGTGGAATGTCCGCCGTGATGGCGTGGCTGGAGTGCTTCTTCTTGATATCCGCCATGATCGCGATGCCGTCGGCGCCGATCTGCCGGCGATAGCGCAACAGCGGCCCGGCTTCCGCATCAGCCATCAGACCCTCGTCCGCCACGTGCGCGTACGCGAAGTTCTCAACGCGAACGAACTGCGCCCCGCAGGCCTGCGCCACCGCCAGCGCGGCGCGGTTGGCCGCCGCGAGTATTTGCACGCCGAGGGGCAGCGGGCCGGCGCAGCGAACGGCCAGCCCCACTGCGGTCATGGCGGCGATGATTTCCGGGCCGACCTCCCCTTTCAGATAAGGCACGTCGTGCATGTTCTCGATCAGCAGACCGTCGCAGCCGGCCTCCGTCAGCACCCGGGCTTCACGGACGGCCTGTTCCACCACTGCCGCAAGCGGCCCGGTCCAGCGCGGCGTGCCCGGCAGCGGGCGAACGTGGATCATGGCTACAAGGGCCTTCTGCTTTCCAAACAAGTGCTGCACGAGCATCGTTCACCCTCGAGCCCGCGCCGCCCCGGGCAACCGGTGGCCGCGCATGTCAGCGCGGGCGTATCGTGGCAGCCTAATACGCCGGTCCGGGACCGCAAGTGCGATTGGAGCGTTGCGGAGTGGTAACGCCCGTCAACGTGGTCCGATAACCGCGAAGGCCATGGGCAGGAACGAACATTGGGCCGTGGGCTGGCCGAAGAATCTCTCGTAGCCGCACTGTGTCTCGCCGTTGCACGGTCCGTCCGGTTTGGCGACAATCCGTCGCCGCTGCAATTGCGCGGCGGATCAGCCGTATAAGGAATGGATGGGAGCTGCGCCCGGCCAGCAGTGCTTGCAGCTAAGTAACTCTTTTGACAGAGGTTACGCAACAATGCCTATCGGCGAATCGCTGATCGCGCGGGGTCTAATAGATGAGGAGCAGCTTGAGCAGGCCAAGCAGGAGCGGAGTTCGCCGTCGGAGCGTCTTGATCACGTTCTCGTGCGTTTGGGGATGGTGCGTGAACGCGACGTTTTACAGGCCTTTGGGGAGGAGCTTTCGATCCCGTTTGCAGAGCTCGATGAAGCCGACGTGGATAAGACGCTACTGCAAGCGGTGCCAAGCCGGCTGGTGCACAAGTACGGCGTGATTCCCATCAGCCGCAACGGGCGCGGCATCCGCGTAGCGACGTCCGACCCGTACAACGTCTACGCGCTGGATGAGCTGCGCGTCTGCATCAACATGCCGGTTGAGCCAGTGTTGGCGACGAGCGCCACGATTCACAAGCTGATCAAGTCGTTCTATGGCGTGGGCGGCGACGTTATCACCACGCTGGTGCGCGAAAGCGGCGACCTGGAAGTAATCGACGAGCAGAAGATCGACTCGGCCGACCTGGACGTGCAGATGGCCCAGGAGGCCTCGGTCGTCAAGCTCGTGAACGAGATTCTGCTGGAGGCCATTGACCAGCGTTGCAGCGACATCCACTTCGAGCCGTTCGAGCGTGAATTCGTGGTGCGCTATCGCGTGGACGGCGTGCTGCACGTGGCCAACGTCCCGATCGAGATCAACCGCTTCCGCAACGCCATCATCAGCCGCATCAAGATCCTGTCGAACCTCAACATCGCCGAACGCCGCATGCCGCAGGACGGCGGCTTCAAGATTCGGGCCCACGGTCGTGAGATCGACCTGCGTGTCAGCGTCGTGCCCATGGCGTTTGGCGAAGGCATCGTGCTGCGTATCCTGGACCGCACGGCCGTGCAACTCAACCTGGAAAGCCTGGGCATGGACGGCGCCAACCTGGAGAAGTTCAACCGGCTGATCCGCCAGCCGCACGGCATCGTCCTCGTCACCGGGCCGACCGGCTCGGGCAAGACGACGACGCTGTACGCCGCCCTGACGAACATCGTCAGCCCGGAGATCAAGATCCTCACGATCGAGGACCCGGTCGAGTACTACCTGGACGGCATCAACCAGACGCAGATTCTGCCGAAGATCGGTCTGACGTTCGCGCGGGCGCTACGCAGCTTCCTGCGGCACGACCCGGACGTCATCCTGGTGGGCGAGATTCGTGACCTGGAGACCGCCGAGGTAGCCATCAACGCGTCGCTAACCGGCCACCTGGTATTCAGCACGCTGCACACGAACGACGCGGTGACGGCCGCGACCCGACTGCTGGACATGGGCGTGGAGCCGTTCCTGGTGTCGAGCTCGATCGAGGCGGTGCTGGCGCAGCGATTGGTCCGTACGATCTGCAAGGAATGCAAGGAGCAGTGGGCGCCGGATAGCCCCAGCCACATGCCGCCGGACTTTGGCTACCAGAAGGGGGAACCGCTGTTCCGAGGCAAGGGCTGCCGCGACTGCCACAACACGGGGTATGCCGGGCGTCGCGCGTTGTACGAGATTCTGGTCATGTCCGACAACCTGCGTGACATGGTGAATCAGCGGCGCACGGCCATGGAGATTTTGGCCGCGGCTCGCAAGGAAGGCCTCAAGCTGATGCGTGAGTCCGGCTGGGACCTCTGCCGGCAGGGCCTGACCACGCCGCAGGAAGTCCTGCGCGTCTCGAAGGGTTAACCACACCATCGCAAGCAAACCGGGCGGCGGCGGTGAGGCCGTGGGTGCGCGCTCTGGATGGACCGGGCGCCGCGTGAACGCAGCCAGCCGGTCGCGGGGGTTCAGGAGCCGTTGGAGCGGTGTCGGCCGCTGATGGCGTACTCGGTGGCGCGCACTTCGCGCAGCACGGTGACCTTGATCTCACCCGGGAAGGTCTGCATCTCATCTTCGATCTTGTGGGCCACATCGCGGGCCAGCTTGAGGGCCGCGCCGTCGTTGATGCTCTGGGCATCCACGATGACGCGGACTTCGCGGCCGGCCTCAATCGCGTAGGCGAGGTCGACGCCGGTGAAGGACGTGGCGATCTTCTCGAGATCCTGCAAGCGCTTAATGTAGCGTTCGAGCGACTCGCGCCGGCCGCCTGGTCGGGCGGCGCTGATGGCATCCGCGGCCGAGACCAGCGGCGTGTAGGGATGCGTGGCGGGCACGTCCCCGTGGTGCCCGAGAATGGCGTTGAGCACCGCGGGCGGCTCATTGAAACGGCGAGCGAATTCGTAGCCGGTCTTGGTGTGGGCGCCCTCGTGCTCCTGGTCGAGGGCCTTGCCGATGTCGTGCAGCAAGGCGCAGCGCCGCGCCAGGCTGCCGTCGAGTCCCAACTCGTCGGCCATCATCCCGCACAGGAAGGCGACCTCGACGCTGTGGCGCAACACGTTCTGCCCGTAGCTCGTGCGGTATTGCAGGCGTCCCAATGTGTCGATTAGCTTGCGATGCACGCCCTGAACATTAAGCTCGCTGACGGCGGCCTTCCCCGCTTCCGTGATGCGCTCGTCGATCTCCTTAGTGACCACGCTGACGATCTCCTCGATGCGCGTCGGGTGAATGCGGCCGTCGCGGATGAGGCGGTCGAGGGACTCGCGGGCCACCTCCTTGCGGACCGGGTCCATGCAGGAGACGCTGACAATGCCGGGGGTGTCGTCGACGATCACGGTCGCGCCGGTGACTTTCTCGAAGGCGCGGATGTTGCGGCCCTCGCGCCCGATAATGCGACCCTTCATGTCATCAGAGGCCACATCGACCGTGGCGACGGTGGTTTCACAGGTGTGCTCGGCGGCGTAGCGCTGGATGGCCGAGATGGTGATATAGCGGGCCTTCTCGCGCGCGTTCTCCTCGGCGTGCGTGATGATGCGATCGACGAGTTCGCCGGCGTCGCGCTCCACGTCCTGCTCGATGCGCTGCAGACAGAGCTGCCGGGCCTGTTCGGGCGTCAGTCGCGCGATTCGCAGCAATTCATTGCGCTGCTGCGTCACCAGCTCTTCGAGCTGCGCGGCTTTATGCCGGACGCCCTCCTCGCGCTCCGCGATGCCCTGCTCGGCAACCTCGATTTTGCGCTCTTTGGTTGTCAGGACCTCAAGCTTCTTGTCCAGCGAGTCCTCGCGCTTGGCCAGCCGGCGTTCGCTGGCCTTCAACTCGGCGCGCGTCTCGGCGGTCTCCCGCTCGAAGCGTTCGAGCACCTCAATGTACTTTTTCTGGGAACCGGCTTCGGCCGCCTTCAGAATCTCGGCCGAACGCTGCTCCGCCTCGACGATGTGCCGCTCCGCCTCGGCCCGCCGGCCGGCCAGGAGCCGCTCGTTCCGCAGGCGCGCGGTGGCCCAGACGGCCAGCGCGCCGGCCGCCGCCGCCGCGCAGGCAATGAGCGCAGCAACGCCGCCGCTGACCCCCAGTAGGAAGCAAGTTGTCTGTAGCATGATTTCATCCGCTTGTCTTTTTTTGGGTTTACAAGCGGGGCAAAAGCGCGCCCCGGCCTGGTGGGCGCGATGGCATGCGAGCTCGGCTCAATCGGCTAGATAGCAAAAGCCGGTCGGTAATGCGGGCCGGCAACACGGCTACTGCGTGACTGGCGTTGACGTTTGAAGCCGCCCGGCGGGCCGGATGATTGGACGCAACAGTATGATTGGTCAGCGTCGTATTTAATGATTAAGAGAGCTTTGGCCTCAGCCCGGCGTAACCCTGATCAGCAATTGGTTAATTACTGCGATCCGCACTCCGTCTAGTCCAGTTTCGCACCGAAGCCGCGACGTCCAGGCGGCCCACTTCAGCCCGTCCGGGCGATGCGCGCAACCATCGGCGCCTCAACATCCTATGCACTCGAATGAAGTATAAGCGCTCGATTAAGGGTTCGCCAGCATGTCGGAAAACAAATCTCCGAGAATCTGCGCGCCCCATAGCCGCCCCGGCACCCTTGCGGGGTCAATCGGGGACAGCTACCATAATTATCGACCATGACCGGGTTTGCGAGTAGAGAGCCCATTATGTCCCAGCCCGATTGTCCGATTCGGCCCCACGCTCCGCGGCCACAGACCGTGCATTGGGTGATTGCCGCGCTGTTGGCGGCGGTGGCGGCCGGCCTCTGGCTGCGGCCCGGCCAACCGGTGTTGCCGGCGGCCTGGGCCCAGGCTCAGCCGCTGGCGGGGGCGCGGGGGGTGTACGCGTTTCCCGGTCAGTTGGATTCGTCCCGCTACGGACTGTTTATGCTGGACGTTGATCAGGGTACGATCTGGTGCTACGAGTTTGTGGACGTCGGCGGCACGCGCAAGCTGCGGCTTACGGCGGCCCGCACGTGGATTTACGACCGGTACTTGCAGGATTTCAATTGCGCCCCGCCCGACTTCAGGATGGTGCAGCAGTTGGTCGCCGAACAACGCGTGCAGGCTGAGTCACGCCGGGATGCAACGACAGACGCTGATGGGGATCCGGCGGGTTCGCCGCCACGTGGCGACGAGCGCTAGGACGGAGCCGGCGGCGCAGCAGGAGTATTTCATGGGTAAGCAGTTCTACTCACTGGACGAAGTTTGTGAGATGCTCGGTAAGACGCCGGACAGTATCCGTAAGCTCGTGCGCGACGGCACGCTGCGCGAGTTTCGCGACGCCGGCAAGATATTCTTCAAAGCCGAGGACATCGAGCAGCTCGCCCCGGGCACGACGACATCCGGGGCCGAAGACGAGGTCCTGCTTGAGGCGGCCGACGAGCCGGCCGCGTCGGGATCACCGCCGCCGCCATCCGACGGGACCAGCGTCATCGGGCTGGCGCCGGTCGAGGAGGACGAGCAGGACAAGAAAGAGGATACCGTCATAACTGCCAGCGGTATCGGCGTTTTCGATGATGATGAGTTGGAGATCGACGCGGACCCGATGGCCGCCACGCAGATTACCGACGCGCCCATCGACGACCAGGTTGCGCTGGAGGGCTCCGGCAGCGGGTCCGGACTGCTCGACCTGACGCGTGAGTCCGACGACACGTCGCTGGGCGCGGAGTTGCTGGACGAGATCTATCCGGGCGAAGAGGGCGGCGCCGAGCCGGCGGTTGCGGAGGCGGAGGCACTCGCCGAGGTTGAGGAAGAGCCGGCGCCCGCCGCGGCGGCCCGCGCAAGCGCGCCGCCCGCGGCCGAAGCGGCCGCGGAACCGGCCCTGGCGACGGCCGAGATCGGAGCAGCCGTGGCTGCGCCGCGCGCGCCCGTGGGCGACCCCTACGAGGGGCTGTTCTCGGGTTTCCTTGTGGCGGCGCTCATTCTGCTGGGGGTGGCCTGCTCCGTGGTGGGCGGAGCGCTGCAGGGCTATCTGCCTGACTACGCGATGCTGCTGACCAACAACTTCTACATATTCCTGGCCGGCGCTGCGGTTGTGCTGGTGTTGTGCGCCGTGGTGGGCATGTTCCTGGGACGTCTGTTCTCGCCGCGCAAGGGCTGATACCAAGAGTCCGCGACGAACGTGCAGCGCGGGTGAGTTCGTCCGGAAGGCAAAGGGCTGTGATGCGCTTCGCGACGCTCTGGTGGGTCGCGCCGGTAATGGCTGTTATCGCCGGCTGCGGCCCCTCACAATCATGCCGTGACATTGAGTTCAAACTGCACCGCGCCGAGAACGAGCGCCAGACCTGCGCGGCCGAGCTGCGTGACGAGCGGGCCCGTTCGGCGGCGGCAGTCGAACACGCCGAACGGCAGCGGCGCGACCTGGACGGCGCCTGGGCGGAGCTGAACGCGTTGCGCGCCCGCAACGAAAGCCTGCAGCGTCAGTATGACGAGCTGGCGGCGCTGATCGCCGCCCGCGCGGGCGCTCCGCTGGAACGGCCGGCCGTGCCGGCGGCCCTGCTGCCGCCGCCTTTGGACGAGGCGTTGCGGGCCTTTGCCGAGAAGTTCGAGCACCGCGCCTGGTATGACCGCGGCAGCGGGGCCGTGAGCTTCGCCAACGACAAGCTCTTCGAGTCGGGCAGTGACGACGTGCGCGCGGATGCCCAGGCGGCACTGCACGAATTGGCTAAGCTGGCTGCGCAGAACCTGCCGGCCGAGTACGAGGTCGTTGTCATCGGCCATACGGACGACACCCCAATCCGGCAGCCGGAGACGCTCGCGCGCCATCCCAGCAACTGGCACCTGTCAGTGCATCGCGCCATCGCAGTCAAGGACGTGCTGGTAAGTGGCGGACTGCCGGCCGACCGTGTAGGCATAATGGGCTACGGCCAGTACCGGCCCATCAGCAGCGATCCCAGCCGCAATCGCCGGGTCGAGGTGTTCTTCGTCAGGAAGGGCGACATCCAGACGCTGCGACCGATCAAGGTTTCGGGCTGAACGCCCGGGCCCACAGCCCGGCGTTTCGCCCAGCTATGGCCGGGCCGGAGCCACTGTGCTGGCCGGCTGGTCCGTGCTCTGTTGCAGCAGCGCGTTCCACGTCTCCGATTGGCTCCAGCCGAGCAGCCGTTTACGGTTGAGGTACACGACCGGGATAGCCGTTACGCCAAGCTGCTCGGCCAGGGCAATGTCCGCCTGCACGCGGGCATGCACGGCCGGTGAGTCCATGGCCGCGGCGAAGGCCGCCACGTCGACACCAAGCTCGGCCGCCCAGACCTCGAAGCACTGCTGCTGCGCCTGGTCCTGCTTCCCCAGCGGCTTGCTCGGGAACTCATGCTGCCGCTCATAGAGCAGCTTGCGCATCTGCCCGTACGCGGCATCGCCGGCGACGGCGCGGACGGCCAGGGCCGCCCGGGCGGCGCGGCAGGCCGCCGCGTGTCCGCCGGCGCGATAGCGTGGATCGGGGTTGCATTCGGCGTCCTGCGGATAGTATCGGTGTGCGACGCGCAGCCGGTCGGGGTACCGAGCCAGCACCTCTGCGATCATCTGCTCCGCGCCGCGGCAGTGCGTGCACTGGAAGTCGCTGAAGATGACCACCGTATTGGCGGCCGTCGGCGACCCCGCGAACCACTCATCCTCATACAGCGGGAGGTCCACCGTCGGCTGGCGCTCGAAATGCCAGCGGATAAACACTGGATCCTCCAGAACTTCTGCATATGCTGCCGTGCGGCGTTGCAGGATCGCGCCGGCCGTGTACACGTAGACTACCGCCACATGCCCGAAGAATGCGAGTGCTCCCGCCAGCGTCGTCGCCAGCACGAGCCGGGCCGGCGGATGCGGACGCCATGCGGTCGGCGTGCGGCGCCACGGCCAGGCCAGCACGGTCAGAACGGCTAACGCGCCGTTGACGGCATGGGTCAACAGGCAGACCTCGCACCATTGGCGCAGGTCGACCGCCATGATCCTGATGTACGCCAGCGATTGCAGCACGCCCAAGAACACTACTGCCGCGAGCACGACGTGCCACAAACGCCGCTCGCGCGTCGGCGGCCCGACCAGCACGTACCACAAACCGACGAAGGCGAAGTAGCCCAGCCCGAAGGTCGAGACCGGGATCGGGACCGGCGTTTGGCGACCCCAGTACGCCTGCGGCGAAGTCAGCACGGATCCGCACCCGCCGGGATCTTCCGGCCCGCCGCAGACCATCCGCATTACCGGGTCGCTGATTTCCGCGCCGGCCGACACGCGCAGTGATTGAAACGAAAGGTACCAGCCTGCGGCTGCCAGCAGCACGGCCGCCCAGCGCAACACCGGCTTGGGCTGCACCAGGGGTGGATAACAGGCGGCGGTTTCCGGTCGTTCAGGCTCGATCGACACAGTCATTGCTCCCGAAGCGGGCGGCCCGGCCGGCGGCAAGCACAGTCCGAATCAGTCGGCGGCGTGGCAGATCATAGGGTTCGCCCGCGACGCGGCACAACTCGCCGAAGCACTGTCGACCCAACGGCTGACCATCGGGTCCCAATAGTCACTTTTCAAGTACCTTGCCTGGCGGCAGTAAGACGCCCCCTGCCGCCCAAGATCGACTGCGGCCCCGCCTTGAATCATAAGTATCGTTATTCTGGGGAGTTGAAGCCGATCCAGCCTGGAGCCGCGCCAGACGCCGCGAATCCGACTTGCATTTTGAAATCTATGTGATATCATATTGATGTACAACCTCAACGGAGAACCGCCATGTCCAGAGAACGTCTTGTCTCAACGGTCAGCGGGTGGCTGGTGCTGCTGGGCCTCGTCGCCGCGATGTTCGCCATCGGATACTCCTATTACGCCTGCATCGCCGGCCGGCCGCAGCCGCACGTGTGGGGATTGATCGGCACTGTGTTCGCCACGCTGCTGTGGGGCTTCATCGCGTGCGGGTTCTTCACGCTCCAGCCGAACATTTCGGCCGTGCTGCTGCTGTTCGGCGCGTACAAGGGCACGAACCGCGAGCCGGGGTTCCGCTGGGCGAACCCGCTGCTCCAGAAGGTGAAGATCTCGCTCCGCCAGCACAACCTCAATGGCGAGAAGCTGAAGGTCAATGACAAACGCGGAAACCCGATCGAGATCGCGGTCGTGGTGGTGTGGCGTGTCGAGGACACCGCCCAGGCCTGCTTCGACGTCCAGGACTACCGGCAGTACGTCGAGGTGCAGAGCGAGTCGGCCGTGCGCCACCTGGCGACGCGCTATCCCTACGATACGATCGAGCAGGACGAGCAGTCGCTGCGCGGGAGTCTCGATGAAGTCTCCGCAGCGCTGAAGGATGAGCTCAGCGACAAGCTCCGCGACGCCGGCGTGGTCGTGGACGACGCGCGGATCAGCCACTTGGCCTACGCCTCCGAGATCGCCGGCGCGATGCTCCGCCGCCAGCAGGCCGAAGCGATCGTCGCGGCCCGTGCGCGGATTGTCGAAGGCGCGGTGGGCATGGTCGAGATGGCGCTCACGAAGCTGGACGAGCACCACACCGTGCAGCTCGACGAGGAGCGCAGGGCCGCGATGGTGAGCAACCTGCTAGTCGTGCTGTGCGGCGAGCGCGAGGCGACGCCGGTGGTCAACACCGGCACGCTCTATGGCTGAGGCGCTCGCGCCCATACTGGGACGAGTCGGCCGTGCCAAGCGGAAATGATACAGCACGAGTCCTGCCCGGCCGACCGACACTTCAAGGCGCCGGGAATCTGGTCATCAGCGCCGCCATGTCTACAGCGGGGCCGATGGCCGAACACGCGGCCGGCGGCCGCCGCGTGTTTTCGATTCCGACGGTCCTGATGCCCCGACCGGCCGCGTAAACGGCGCGCGGCCGATCGTCTGGACACGGCCGCGCGATACGGACGATCATGGCGGAGAGAAAGACATTTCTGTTGCGGCTTCCCCCGGGGTTGTGGGAGGAGCTCCGCCGCTGGGCCGACGCCGACCTGCGAAGCGTGAACGGCCAGATCGAGTATCTGCTGCGCGAAGCCGTCCGACGGCGCCGCCGCGAGAAGGACGACAAGCACGTCCCCCCACCGACGAGCGACACTGACAAGTCGGCGTAGCCCACGAGGCAACACAACGCGCCGAAGCACTGCGGGCCAGACGGCGGACCAGCGGGTCTCAAGGGGTACGTTCCATGTGGCCCGCCTGGCGAAGCTAAGCCCCCCTGCCGCCTCAGGCGGGAAAGCCACCGCGGGGACTCGAACCCCGAACCTGCGGTTTACAAAACAGCCTGGTGGCTCCGTAACCAACGAGTACGTCGATAGTTACAACGCCGCCGCCGACGGTGCAGGCAATACTGCCGGCAGTTGCGACGAGGCGAGCGTAACCACGCCTGCGCGGGCAGTCAACGACGCCGACCTCGCCGCGGTGGTGGCCGCTTGGCCGGCGCTGCCCGATGCGATCCGCCGAGCGGCGATGGCGCTGGTGAGCGCAGGGGGTGGCCAATGAGGCGGCTCTGCGCGCACGCCGAGGCCCTCTGCCGCCGGTTGGCCCACGACGCAACCACGGGGCCGTTCTACGCCGTTTTGCGGGCCGACCTGCCGCCGGAGTATCAGGGCGGCTACGGGGGCGCCCTGGCGCTAACGTCGCGGCACCTGGACCTGATGCTCCGGCCGACGCTCAAACGCCAGCGCCGGTGGCGTGGCCGCGGGCCGGCGATCCTGCTGGACGCCGCCGAGATCGCTGCGCACAGCGCGAGGCTCATCCGGATCGCCCGCCGACGTACCTTCCCGGTCGTCGCTACCGGCGTCGTCCTGCATGAGCTCGCCCACATCATCAACGCGGGCCCGCGTGACGACGCTGAACCCGATGCGGGCCTCGTATAGTTCGGCCGGCTGGTGCTGGCCGCGGACCTGACCGGGAAGATCAACGCGACGAATGGCCCTCGCGCCGTCGTGCCCTGGCACGGCCACGAGGCGTCGTTCATTCGCATCGGGCTGCACCTGGCATACCGGGCAGAGGTGATCGACTACGCCGTCACGTACGCCGGCGTTCTCGAGGCCGCGATGTGCGGGTTGCAGCTTCAACTCACACCCACCGTGGTCTGCGGTAATGCCAGTACGCATCATTTCCTTTCTACGCTCAGCGCTTCAAAGCCGGAGACGACGTCGAACAGTTCCTCGTCGATGGCACTCTGACGCAAACGATGGAATGTCCCATTGAGGTCCTCCAGCAATTCGTCGATGTTTGTGTCGGCGCGTTGCATCGCCGCCAGACGGCTAGCGTTCTCGCTCGCGAGGGATTCGGCGCACGCCCGGAAGAGCGACACGAAAAGATATTCACGGATGAGCGCGCGCAAGGTCGCGGTGCCACTACCCAAGACCTCGGGCAAGTTTCCCGTCGGCCAAGGAAGTCCGACCAGCTTCCATCGCCACTGTTCGTCCAGCGGTAGAAGTCGCTGATTGACGGGCGCATAAACTGCCCCGGACGTGGCACGGTTGTAGAACAAGTGGAGTTCGGTGTTTCCGCCCTGGCTGCGGCGCGTCTCGCTCTCCACGAGAATCTGCCCGACGAGCGGGGTAATGCCCTTCACAGAGTTTGGCACGGTGAAGAGTCCGATTGGCAGCACGCCCGCGTCCGCCAGGCGCGCATGAACGCGCTCACCGACGGCCCAGACCTTGGGTTCGGCCGGCAGGGCCGCCAGCGTCTCGACCGCATGATCGGCCACCACATCGTTAAACTGGCCCACCAATCCCTGGTCCGAACCGAACACGACCGCGCCAATGGCGCCTGCAGCCGGTTGTCCTTTCCGCTGGGCCAACACGGGGGCCGTCCCGCTTTCCCGCAAGCACACGCTCAACCCCAACTCCGCCGTGCGATAGTAGTCGGCCAACGCGCGCACCGATTGCTCATATTGTCCAATGCTCGAGGCGGCCACGGCCTTCATCGTGCGGACGACGGATTGGAGATCTCCGGCGCTACTGATCTTTCGGCGCAGACTCGCTGTGGTGTCGCTCATGGTTTCTCCTCGAGTTCCGGTTCAGGTGGGGATGGGTCAGGGTCTGTCCGGTGACTCTGTTGCTCGCGCAGCCGCCCGAGCGTGTGCTCAATCAAACTGGTCAACTTACCTGCGGCGGCGTCGACGGCTTGGTCCAAAGTCGCGGCCTGGTGCGTCACTGCGATGGGTTGACGGCCTTCGAGACGGGCTTCCATCATGCAACGTATGGCGTCATGGCCGCCCTTCTTGTCGCTGTTTTCGTCGCTCAGGTGGACCTCCACTCGTGTGATGTGATCGCTGAATCGGTTCAGGGCGCTCTCTACTGAGTTACGGAACTGATCAGCCAGCGCCTCGCACCCCTCAATATTATGATCAGTGTTGATTTGGATCTGCATGGTATTCTTTCTCCGTGAATGTGATTGGTTCAATATCGGTAAATAGCGGCCAGTCCCGTCTGTCCGGGCAATTGCTCGGCCGGAACGACCAGGGTCCGCCCGCCCATCCTCCCTACCAGTTCACTCAGATCGTCGAGCAGATCATCGACTTGCGGGTGGCTCAGGTCAGCAACTTCGACCTGCCCCGTCGAGCCGTCGAGCCGGCCGGCAATTTGGCGATCGGCCTCGATTAGGAGCGTGGCGACCCGTCCGTTGGCCGCCGCCTGGGCAACCTCCGCCAGGTCGTTACTGCCAAGCCCTTTGGACTTCGCCACGGCGAACTCGTCGGCCAGCGTAGCCAGCCGCGACCGATACTGCGGCTCTACAACTTGCCAGGCGCGTTCCCGAAGTTCATCGATCGGCTGGGCATCGGGATTGATCGAGAGTCCCTCTGCCAGCAAGAAGGGGTTATGGCTGACGCGGTGGAATAGATGATGATGCTCCGGCAGGGCCGCAAGGATTAGCGGCAGGCCCGATGGCTGGGAATGGTGCTTGAGCACTGCGCGGTCGATGGCCCGAAAAAACCGCTCGGCGTCGATCTGCACCTCGTCCTTCTTCCCGCCGTGGCCGTGGTGCATGGGCGTGCCGGACCGACCGGCGCCGCCATAGGAAGCGACGGTCGAATGCGGATCGGTCAGTCCTTCGCCCAGCGCCTCGGTGATCGTCCGCGGGACGCCCGGTGCCGGGTCGATCTCGTCGAGCACGTTGTGGTCTCCCTCGAAGAGTTGGATCTTGCGCAGGCTCAGCCCAAGAACCTGATAACGATCGACCGATTGCAGAAAGCGTCGCAAGGGCTTGGTGTGAAAGCTGTCGGCCACAACGGCCAATTCCGCGACCGGCCGCTGAAGCTGGAACACTCGAAACAAGCCCGGCCCGCCCAGCACGGCCAGGCCACCCAGGGTGTGGGTCCAGAAGTCATGATCGTGGGCGAGGGCTTCAAAAGGTTCCAGCAGGAGTCGGGCCTCGACGGCCGGATACTTCTGCCGGAGGGATGTCTCCAGCTCCTTTACGAGATTGCGAAACCGCATCGGGTCCTGCTGATTCTCTGGATGGCGCCGACAGGTCGGCTGGTAAAGCGAGAGGCACGGCGGCTCGTGAGCTGATTCCAGCTCGACCAGTGAGTCATTGGTGAGTAAAGCCCTCTCTTGTGTCATCCTGTGCTTCCTTTCGTGATTCAGCCAGGCCCAGTCTCATGCTTGGGCTAGGACTGTGGTTCGGTTCTGTGTTCAGATTCCGGTTGCTCTGTGGCTTTCTTTTCAGGATCAGACTCGGAGCCTGGCTCGGGCGAGAACTCCCTGAGCGATTCGCGAGCGATGTCAGTAATCGCTTCGCGATCCTCGTCGCTCAACTTCTCGGCGGTATCCAGTCGCTCGCGCACCTCCGCCGGGATATCCGCCGCCGCCTCGCGCAGGGCGTGCTCGGCGTCCGTCATCTGGTCAATCGGCACCGAGTCGAAGAGGTCCGCGGTCAAGGCCAGCAGCACGGCGATCTGCGCGGGTACGGAAACCGGCGCGAATTCCGGCTGTTTGAGGCAGGCGCGAATTCGCCGTCCGTGCTCGATGATCTTGCGGGTGTCCTCATCCAGGCGGGCGCCGAAGCGGGAAAAGGTCTCGAGTTCCTCGAATTGGGCATAGGCGAGCTTGAGGTCGCCCGCCACGGCGCGGTAGGCCGCGCGTTGCGCTTTACCGCCAACGCGCGAAACGGATTTGCCGACATCGACCGCGGGCAGCACGCCCAATTCGAACAGCGACGGCGAGAGGTAGACCTGCCCGTCCGTGATGGAAATCAGGTTAGTCGGAATGTAGGCGGAGATGTTCTGCGCTTCAGTTTCGATGATGGGCAGCGCGGTGAGCGAGCCGCCGCCGAGTGCCTCGCGCAAGTGCGTTGCGCGCTCCAGCAGCCGCGAGTGAATATAGAAGATGTCGCCGGGAAACGCTTCGCGCCCGGGCGGACGGCGCAGCAAGAGAGAGATTTCGCGATAGGCGCGGGCGTGATGGGTGAGATCGTCGTAGACGATCAGCACGTCGCGACCCGCTTCCATGAAAAACTCCGCGATGCTGGTCCCGGCGTATGGAGCGATGTAGGCGAGACCTGGTGGGTCGTTGCCCTCGGTCACGACCACGACGGTGTAGTCCATTGCGCCCTTCTCCCGCAAGATGGCCACGGTCTTCGCCACTGCGGAAGCGCGCTGACCGATGGCACAGTAGACACACAGGACATTCTGGCCGCGCTGGCTGAGGATGGTGTCGATCGCAACGGCGGTTTTGCCTGTCTGCCGGTCCCCCAGAATCAACTCGCGCTGGCCCCGCCCTATGGGAATGAGCGCATCGACGACTTTGAGGCCGGTCTGGAGCGGCACGGTGACGGGCGCGCGGTCCATGATGGGTGCGGCGGGGCGTTCGATGGGCAAGCGCTCCTCGGTGGTCACCAGCCCATTGTTATCAAGTGGCCGACCGAGCGGGTCGATGACGCGTCCCAGCAATCCGTCGCCCACGGCTACGTCCATAACCCGGCCCGTGCGCTCGGCTTCATCGCCTGCGTGCAGATGCCAGTATTCGCCGAGCAGCACGACGCCGACTTCGTCCTCGTCCACGTTGAACGCGATGCCGAACACGCCGCCGGGAAACTCCACCAGCTCGTCAAAGCCCACGCCGGGAAGTCCGGAAACCCGGGCAATGCCCGTGGAGACGCTGATGATCGTGCCTACCTCGTGCGGCGTCAGTTGCGGCGTGAAGGCTCCCCGCACGTCGCTTATGCCAGCAAACGTGCGGTCGAGGACACTCTGCAAGCTTTCAGGCGCAGTGTTCATTGGCTCTTCGTTTCGGGCTTAGGTTCTTCAACTTTAGGCTCGGCCTCGGCTTCGGGTGTGCCCTTCTCCTTCAGAAGTTCGGCGACACCCTTTTCCAGCGACGCGAGGTAATTCGCGATGCTCCAGGCCACTTTTTGTCCATTCGCGGTGAGTTCGATCCCGCTCACCACGTCCGGCGCGGTTTGGAACCGGACGTGGACTTCAGCCGAGAAGGTTTCGTTGAGCGCATTTTGTATCGCTGCGCGTTGCTCCACAGGCAGGTCAAAGGCGCTACGCACGAGCGCGGGGGCAGAGGCTGTCTTGAGGGCCTCGGCGAGGACTGCCTTCGCCTCGGCGTCCATCTCTCGCAAGCGGCGAGTAAACACCTCGCCCAGGTGTTCTTCCAGACTCGTCGTGGCGAGATCCGTCAGCGCCTTTCGCGCGATGGCAAACACTTCCTGCTGCGTCCGGCGACTGATGGTTTGGTTTAGGTTACGGGCTTCATTTCTCAGCGCTTCCTGTCGCTTGGCACTCAAGGCGTCGGCCGCCTGCCGCGCTTCGTCGAGGAGCCGCTGACGTTCGGCTCTTGCCTCGTCCGTCGCCTTGCTCACGAGCGCGGCGCGCTGCTGGTCGAACTCCTCGTTCTTGTGCTGGAACTCGTCGCGCTCCTTTTGGGCTTCAGCCTTCTTCGCGTCGGCATCAGCGAGTTCCGTAGCGATCCGCTTCTCCCGCGCGTCGATGGCGTGGAGGATGGGCTTGTAAAGAAAACGCTTCAGCAACCATACCAGGATGAGAAAGTTGAGTGCCTGTGCTCCGACGGTGAACCAATCGATTAACATGGGTTCACTTTCCTGCAGCTTGAGCGATGACGTGGTTCCAGAATGGGTTGGCGAAGATGAGAATCATCGAGACCACGAAGCAATAGATGGCCGTGGACTCGATCATCGCCAGACCAACAAACAGGGTCCGCGTGATGGTGGCGGAGGCGTCGGGCTGCTGAGCCAGCGAATTCAGCGCCGTCGCGACCGCTCGCCCTTCGCCCAGCGCCGGGGCCATGGTGCCAAACCCGGTGGTGATGCCGGCGGTGACGATTGAGGCAACTGCGATGATGGTCATGTTATCCATGTGTCTGTCCTTTGGTTATTGCGTTGCTGCTTCACGTGTGGGTGCGACATCAGGCGCGGGCTTGCGCGTGCGCGTGGCGGCGGCGATGTAAACCGCGGCCAGGATGCTGAATATGTAGGCCTGCACCATCCCAGTGAGCAGACCGAGCGCCGTCATGACGATCGGAAAGATGAAGGGCGTGATGGTCAGCAGAATACCAATAATCATCGCCCCGCTCATCATGTTGCCGAACAGGCGCACGGCCAGGGCCAGCGAACGGGAGATTTCGCTGATGATATTGAACGGCAGCATGATGAACGTCGGCTGCACGTAGGACTTGAGATAGCTGCCCACGCCCTGTTCCTCGATGCCGAAAAGCGGCACGGCCACAAACACGCACAGCGCGAGTGCCGCGGTGGTCGAGAGCGAAGCCGTCGGCGGCTCGTAGCCGGGAATGATGGTGCAGAGGCTGGCCGCGGCGACGAACAGGAAGAGCGTGCCCAGAAAGCCGAGATACTTCTTCGGGCGGTGAAGCCCCACCTCTTCGATTTGCTTCTCGATAGCGGTGACGACGATTTCCAGCAGGTTCTGCCAGCGGGAACGTTGCAGGCCCGTGGAGAGTTTGCGCGTAATGAGTTTTGAACCGACGGCCAGCACGAGCATCAGTCCCCACGTGAACACAAGGGTGGCGTTGAGTTTGAGAAACCCGTGCTGCCAGAAGATCATCTGATCGGGACTAAGGCGCATGGCTGGCCTCCCTCACTGGGGGGTTGTGGTGCTCGACGGGCGGCCTGGAAAGCCGCGTCACGATGAAACGCGCGGTGACGAATCCGAGCAGACAGGCTACCAGGCGCTCCCAATGACCGCCCGAAACAAGGTAAAATCCACCGAGGATGATACCGGTCCGCAATAGCATGCTACCTAGAAACCAAGTCGCCGGATGTTTGGACAACACGCCCTTGCGGACGGTCCACCACAGGCCGCCGAAGAAGATCGCGCCGAGCAAGAGGCCCACTACCAACGCAAGTGCCAAAGTCACAAGTTCATTCATCGCCATCCTCCTGTTCGTCCCGCATCGCCTTGTCTTCCTTGGCAACCCAATGCCACGCATTCAAACAACCAATCGCGAGCCCGGCAGCCAAGAGCGCCAGCGTCCAGGAATAGGCTCCCGGATGGCGCTGGTCCAACCAGCGACCGAGCGCTGCGCCAAGCAGCGTCGGTACGACCACCGACCAGCCGATGAGCCCCATCATGCCCAGGCCAAACCAGACGCCCCGCGTGGAGTTCCGCCGCGCCTTGAGCTTGCGCGCCGCCTTCGCCCCGACCTGCCCAGCGAAGGTCGGCTCGATCTTAGAGGTGTTCTTTGGCTTGTCATTCATGTTGAAAACCCGCGAAGCGACGCAGGAATCCAGCTTCCAGTTTCGCCATGACCGAGCGCACCATTTGCTCGTGCTCGTCCAGGGTTAAAAACTCCTTCTCCACCGCATCGCGCAGTTGGCCGAGGTCCGTTCCGCCCAGCGCCCGGCGCACGGAGACGAGCACGTCCGGGCCGGTCTTGACCAGCACCCCCTCATCCACGGCCACATAGAACTCGCCCTCCACTTCGGTTTCGTAGATCAGAATTCCCGGCGTGAGTGCTGCCACGCAATCGAGTCGCTGTGGCAAGAGCCCGAACGAACCCTCGCGGGTCTCCGCGACGATGCGCGACACGCCGGTTTTCTCGGCGAAGACCTGGAAAGGCAGGAGAACCTTAAGATTCATGAGTGTCGGCGGCATGGTCGACCTTCGCTTGAAGTTTCGCTGCGGGCTTTGGCTCAGGCTTGGCTGGTGCCGCAGGCGGGGCGGGTTTCGGTTTTCCCTTCACTTCGCTGATCGTCCCGATCATGTAAAGGCCGCTCTCGGGGTAGTCTTTGAATTCGTCGTGCAGGATTCGCTCACAGCCGTCCAGCGCGTCCTTGAGGCTGACGAGCTTTCCTTGGAGGCCGGTGAACTGCTCGGTCGTGAAAAAGGGCTGGGTGAGAAAACGTTCCAACCGGCGGGCGCGGGCGACGACGTTGCGGTCCTCCGGCGAAAGCTGTTCCAGGCCGAGCATGGCAATGATGTCTTTGAGTTCCGCGTATTGCGCGAGCGTGCGCCGGATTTCCTGCGCCAGGCCGTAATGCCGCTGGCCGACGATGCCCGGCGTGGCCATCTTGGAGCTGGATTGCAGCGGGTCGATGGCCGGGAACAGCCCCTCGCTCGCCCGCTTGCGCGAGAGCACAATGGAGGCGGAGAGATGCGAGAACGTATGCACCGCCGCCGGATCGGTGAAATCGTCTGCTGGCACATACACCGCCTGAATGGAAGTGATGGCGCCGGTATCCGTGTTGGCGATGCGCTCCTCAAGCCGCGCCAACTCGGTGCCCATCGTGGGCTGATAGCCCAGACGCGACGGCATTTGGCCCATCAAGCCGGACACCTCCATGCCGGCCTGGATGAAGCGAAAGATGTTATCGATGAGCAACAGCACGTCGCGGTGCTCGTCGTCCCGGAAATACTCGGCCATCGTCAGCGCGGCGTGGCCTACGCGGAAGCGGCTGCCCGGTGGCTCGTTCATCTGGCCGAAGATCATCACCATGTTCGGCAACACGCCGGCCTCCTTCATCTCGCGGTAAAGCTCCTCGCCTTCGCGACAGCGTTCGCCGATACCGCAGAACAAACTGACGCCCTCATGGTGCCCGATCATGTTGTGGATCATTTCGGTTAGCAATACTGTCTTGCCAACGCCCGCCCCGCCGAACAGTCCCGCCTTGCCGCCGCGCTCCAGCGGCACGAGCACATCGATGACCTTAATGCCCGTTTCAAAGATCTCAGACCTGGTGGAACGTCGTGCCAGCGGGGGCGGAGTCCGATGCACGGAACGCCACTGGACGTCGGACAACGCCGCTCCGCGGTCGATGGCGTTGCCGAACACGTCGAACATACGCGAAAGCACCCCTTTGCCCACCGGCGCCTTTAACGGGCCGCCCGTGTCCTTCACCGCCATGCCGCGAGCAAGACCCTGGGTAGGGGTCAACGCAATCCCGCGCACACGACGCGCATCCAGTTGCGCCAGCACTTCAATGACGATTCGCCCTTCATCTCCAGCGCGTAGCACCGAGTAGATTGGTGGCACATGTTCTTCGAACCGAATATCCACGACGCTGCCGCGCACCGAGACTACCGTGCCGAGGTTCATGCTATTCACTTTGTCTGTCATTCCTGCTCCCCCGTATTTGCTTCATCACCGTCGGCGAGCACCGCTCGGGGCAGGGCACCTGGCTCGTGAGAGGCAGCATCCCCGAGATAATAATGGCGGAGCGGTTTAATCGATTCGTTCAGTTCGTACACAAGGGGAATTCCCGTGGGAATGTTTATATCTGCGATATCGGCATCAGAAATATCGTCGAGATACTTAGAGCCTATCCCATAACTGTCCCTGAAGATATAATCCCCGCCACGGCAAGGGTGTGCCGATTGAGCGAGGAGGTCCAGGGATGGACGACAACGGAGTGGCGCGCGAATG
>CAZJYX010000022.1:0-60814 GCA_964550375.1 uncultured Planctomycetales bacterium
CCGGCAAAGACCTGCTCAAACACACAACCCATTGTGCTGAAATGCACTACCGCGTACCGGGCACCCCACGTCGCAGCGCGGCTCGGCAACCCCGAATCGCGCCCCACGTGCCGGCAGGCCCGAGCGGCCGACTCCATTCTAGCGAAGCCGCCGCCCAGGGACAAACTTGGCGGACACGAATCAGGTGTGCTTGTGTGCGGTTTCGGCCGCCTCATCGCTGCCATATGCGCGCATGGTGTGGTGAATGACTTTGTCGAAGAAGGCCGCCACGCGGCGATTCAGTTCCAGTACGCGGTAAACGTCGATGGGGCGTTCCCACATGCCCTGGCTGCGCGCGAACGCCCAGAGGTGCTTCTTCAGCAGCATCAGCGAACTAAGCACCTCGTGTGCGCCGCAGCCCTGCCGGCGCCGCTCCGCCGCCAGCGTCTCGTAGAAGGCCTTGACCTCGTCCGGCGGCGCAGCTCCCGCCAGCCAGTGCCCGAATTGCGCGATTGCGTGAGTGCCGCGCTCGAGCAGCTCCTCGGCCGGCACACGCTGATAGGAGGGCGTCGTGGGGTTGCTGCGCACGTCGTCAAGCCATAGTTGCGCGATAGCGCCGGCGTGCTGGGCGACCAGATCGACCAGCATGTCGGAGAGCATCACGCGATCCTGGCCGCTCTGGAGCGTCAGGAACGAGTCTTGAATGGCCCAGTCCTCGCGATGGGCGGCGGCACAGATTTGCAGGGCCTTTTCATTCGAGCCGAACGCCAGGGGCGGGTGGCGCCCGATTGGGAAGTAGCGGACCTCGGCGGCGTCGTCGCCGGGCTGCTCCTGGCCGCCGACCTTCTCCAACTCGAATGTGACGATGAGCAGGTCGCCGTAGTGCTCACTGCCGAAGGAGTCTGCATCGATCAGGCGCAGCGGGCGGCCCTCGATGCCGGCCTCCTCCTGCAACTCGCGCCGGGCGGCGGCGGCCACCGACTCGCCCAGCTCGGCAAAACCCATTGGAAGGCACCATTCGTCCTTCTTCGGCTCGCGGCCACGCCGCACCAGCAGCACTTCACGGCGCTTGTTGAGCACGAGCGCGGCGGCCACCGGCAGGGGGTTCTCGTAGAAGATGGTCGCACAGGCCGGACAGACGAGCCGCCGGCGACCTTCGATGGTCCGCGTTTCGACCGCGGCGGCGCACTGCGAGCAGAATTTCGGCGTCAACGGCATCGCGGTTCCCAGCAGTGGAATGCGGCGTCGCTCTTCTCCAGCACGACGCGGCCGGCGAGCGCCAGCGTCGCGCGGACGGTTTTCATCAGGCCGGTCTCGAGCGCCGGGGTCGGCGTGACATCCGGCAGCATCAGCGGCAATCTGAAACGCAGGTAGCGCTGCAACTCATCCGCGTGCTCGGCCTCGAAGATCAGCGCGTTATCGTAGTCAATGCGCGCGACGCGCCCAAACCACTCGGGCAGAACCTGCGCGCCGGATTCGGCCGAGAAGGCCTGCACCAGTGCCGGACAATGCCATTCCGGCTCAACCAGTCCGGCGGTGCGCAGCAGGGCGCCGAAGCCTTCCTCGCGATGCGTCAGGGCCACGAGCAGGCCGGTTGGAGACAATGCGCGGGCGATCTCGGGCAGCACGCCGGGGAAGTAGTACAGCGAGTATGACGCCACGACGAGGTCAAAGGTGGCGTCCGCCCAGTCCAGCGCCTCGCGGATGCGTTGACAGATGAACGACCCGCGGCGTCCGGCGCGCGTCACGGCGCTCAGGAACGGCGCGCGATTGGCCGCGCAGGCGTCCACGCCAATGATGTGCGCGCCTGTCGCCACGCGCGGGGCGAGTACGTCGGTCATAAAACCGAAGCCACAACCCAACTCGAGGATACTCGTCGCAAATGACAGATCCAGACCGGCCAGCGCGACTGCGCGGACGTCGGCTTGGTTGCGCGAACGCCGGCGGATGATCTCCGCAATGGCGGCGTGTTCAGCCGGACTCTCGAACGGTGTGAGGGTTTGCTCGGCCATGTCGCCGAATTATCCCCGCCGTTCTCTGTGGAGCAATGGTGGAGTTGTGCGGGGCCGCCGGTTTTGTGTCGCCGCGGACAACCGGTTGTTCTAAACTATGGATGTGCGATTCGACGGTCGGGCCGGTGCCGCCGAAGACGCCGGACCGGCGCAGTTTGGCAGGAAAGGGGACGTGTGAAGATGGCGAGCCGGAGCGACGACGTCATGGGTGTGCGGCCTGTTCGGCCTGGCCCGGTTAACCGGGGGGCGTATTCTGCGCAGCTGCGTGGGGCGACGGCGTGGCGCTCGGTTGCAGTTGTGTGGGCGCTGGTGATAGCGGCCCTGCTGCTGTTGTCGCTGATGTTGGGAGGCAGCGAGCCCGAGCCGCCGGTGCCGGCCGCCGAGCCGGCGGTGACGACCGCGGCGCCGACGCCGTCCAGCGAGAGCAAGCCGGACACAGAGGGCGCTGCGAGTCCGTCGAGTTGGCCGCGTCCCCGCTTCGAAGAGCTTCAGAGGCAGCGCGACCGGATGGTCACCAGTCAGATCACGTCCGGCGGGTACTTCCGTGAATCGGTGACAGATGCGGCTGTCCTGGCCGCCATGCGGAACGTGCCACGGCACAAGTTCGTGCCGGCCCAGCAAGTGAGGCGGGCCTACGATGATACGCCCTTGGCGATCGGCTATGGCCAGACCATCTCGCAGCCTTACATTGTCGCGCTGATGACGGAACTGCTGGCGGTCCGCGCCGGCGAGCGCGTCCTCGAAATCGGCACCGGCTCCGGCTATCAGGCCGCCGTCCTGGCCGAGTTGACGCCCCACGTATACAGCATCGAGATCGTCGAGCCGCTGGCCAAGGAAGCCACCCGGCGGCTGACAGAACTGGGCTATACGACGGTGCAGACGCGCATGGGCGACGGCTACGACGGCTGGCCGGAGCACGCCCCCTTCGACGCCATCATCGTCACCTGCGCTGCCGGCCACGTCCCACCGCCGCTCTGGGAACAGCTCAAGCCCGGCGGACGGATGGTGATTCCCGTGGGCGGCGTATATGAGACGCAGCGCCTGCTCGTGCTCACCAAGGAGGCGGACGGCGGGCGGAAGAGCCGGAATGTCCTGCCGGTCCGCTTCGTGCCGATGACCGGCAAGATGCAGCCGCCATGACGCCGGGGCCGGCGGATCCGGCACCGCGCCGGGCGGCGTTCGCGCTGACGCTGGCGGGGGTGGGGTTGGTCAGTGCCGCGCTCATCTGCTACGAAGTCGTGCTGATGCGCCGGCTGCTGATCGAGCGCTGGCACCACTTCGGCTACCTGGTCATCAGCACGGCATTGCTGGGCTTCGGCGCCAGCGGCACGCTGCTCGCTCTGCTGCGTGGCGTTGTGCGCAGGCATCCGGCCCGCACGCTTTTCTGGCTGGCGGTTGGCTTGGCGCTGGCCCTGCTCGGCGCGCCGCGGCTGGCCGGGCTGCTGCCGGTTACGGCGCATTTCCTGCCGGGCGACCTGTGGTGGCAGGGGGGGTGGTGGACACTCTACTGGGTGCTGGCCCTGCTGCCGTTCCTGGTGGGCGGGGCGCTCCTGGGGGCCGCGCTGATGACGGCCGGGCCGAATGTCGGCCGCGTATATGCCGCCAACCTGTTCGGCAGCGGCGTCGGCGCGGCGGCGGCCATCCTGGCAGTTGCGCGCCTCATGCCGGCACAGGGCGCCTGGCCGCCTGTCGTGCTCACCATTTTGGCGGTCGGGGCGCTGGCCTGGCCGACCGGTCGGCGCAGCGCGCCGCTGGTGGCGCTGCTGATCGTCGGCGCGGCCTTGGCGGTTGAGTTTGGCTGGCCCGCGCGGCTCTCGTATGACCAGTTCAAGTACGCCGCCCGGCTGGAGCTGCTGGCGGAGCAGGGGGCCGCGCAGCGCGTGGCCGCCGCGGCCGACCCGCACGGCTACGTCGAGCTTCACGAGAGCGATTTGTTTCACGACGTGCCGTTTCTGGCCCTGCGCCGGTCGCCGCCGCCGATGTACAGTCTTACCATCAACGGCGACCCGGCAGGATCGGTGCTGCGCATCGCTGACGCCGATGAGGCGGCCGTCATGGACGATACCCTCATGGCGCTGCCGTATCGGCTGATACCGGCGCGGCCGCACGTGCTGCTGATCGGCGAGACCGGCGGCGCGAACATCTGGCTGGCGCGGCGGCAATCGGCCGGCCACATCGACGCCGTGCAGCCGAATGCCGCTGTCGTCGAGCTCCTGCGGGCGTACTCGCCGCAGCTTCTCGGCTACCCCGGCGTGGAGTTTTCGACGCGGGAGGCGCGCCGCTTTCTCGCGACGCACGACGAGCAGCGCTACGACCTGATTCAGCTCGTTACGCTGGAAGGACTCGCCGGCGGTGGCGGCATGCACGGGCTGGCCGAGGATCACGTGGTCACGGTCGAGGGGCTGGCGGAGTGCCTGGCGGCACTGACCGACGCGGGCGTGCTGGCCGTTTCGCGTGGCATCCAGCAGCCCGCGCGCGAGAACATTCGCCTATTGGCGACGCTGGCGGCCGCGCTTGAGCATCTGGGCGTTGCCAACCCCGCCCAACACCTGGTCCAGGTCCGCGACTACCTGGGCGTCTGCACGCTGGCGCTGCGTACGCCGCTGACGCCCACACGCCGTGAAGTCCTGCGCACGGCGATTCGAGAGCTGGGCCTCACGCCGGTCTGGTATGACGGCCTGCCGGTCGCGGAGGTCAACCAGCCGGATCAGATGGCGGGACCGCCGGGCACGACTGTCGATTGGCTGCATTACGCGGCGGGGGAGATCTTGTCGCCGCGCCGCGCCGCCTTCTTTGACGCCTGGCTGCTGAATGTGCGCCCGCCGCGCGACGACAGCCCGTTTTTCTGGGACTTCCACAAGCGCGGAGCCATCGCGGCGCTGAAAGACGCCTATGGGGAACTGTGGCTGACGCGGGCCGAGCTTGGCCGGCTGTTCCTGTACACATCGCTGGCGGTGTCGGCCACGGCGGCGCTGCTGCTGATTCTGGCGCCACTGGCCATCGCGGGTGCGGTGCTCCGGATTCGCCGGGGCCGGTGGCCCGACCGGCGCGAACCGGGGTCCGGCACCGCCACGCTGGCCACGATCGCGTACTTCACCGCGATCGGACTGGGCTTCATGGGCATCGAGATGGCCCTGATCAGCCGGGCCATCCGCTGGCTGGGTGACCCCGTGTTGGCCAGCGCGGCGGTCATTGGCGGCGTCCTGATCGTCAGCGGCATCGGTAGCCTGACCAGCCGGCGCATTACCCGTGGGCGGCTGTGGCTCGCGCCGCTGCTGATCATGCTGGCGGCGGTGCTGCTGCGGCTGGTCGGGTGGGCGGCTCCCACCGGCGGTCTGCTGGGCGCGGGACCGTTGCTGGCTGTTGCATTGCCGGCGGCGTACTTCATGGGTATGCCGTTGCCGACCGGCGTGGCTGCCCTGAACGAGCGCTACCCGCGGCTGGTGCCCTGGGCGTGGGGCGTCAACGGCCTGGCGTCAGTCGTGGCCACCTCCGCCGCCATCGCCATCGCCATGACCGGCGGCTACCGGACGGTCATGCTGCTGGCCGCAGGCGCGTACGCGCTGGCGGCCGTGGTGGGGTTCGGCCTGCGACGGCGGCCTGAGGACCCGGTGTCGGCCTGACCGGCGGCGTGCTAGAATACGACTTCCGGCGAGTCCTGCCGATGCGAGGAGTAGAGCACTGATGGCCCGATTCGACGACACTGAAATCTCTCGCGCTATCGTCAACGCCTATCACCAGGCGCTGGCGGACCGTCTCGTCAACGACGTGATCATCGTCGGCGCCGGCCCGGCCGGGCTGGTCGCCGGCCACCATCTGGCCCGCCAGGGATTCAAGGTCACACTGCTTGAGAAACGCCTGGCGCCAGGCGGCGGCATCTGGGGCGGCGGCATGGGCATGAACTACGCCGTCGTGCAGGACGACGCCCTGCCGCTGCTGAAGGAGGCCGGCGTGCGCTGTGCCGAGGCCGGCGGCGGGCTGCACACCGTCGATACGATCGAGCTGGCTGCGGCCCTGTCACTCAAGGCCGTCCAGGCCGGCGTCAGCCTGCTGAACCTCGCCACGGTCGAAGACGTCTATGTGCTGCAGAATCGCGTGGTGGGCGTGGTCATCAACCGCACGATGATCTCGGGCGCGCTGCACGTTGACCCGATTACTATGTCGGCCCGCGCCGTCATCGACGGCACCGGACACGAGGCAATCGTCGTCGAGGCCCTGCGCAAACGCCCCCAGTTCGCCCAAGCTGAAATCGCCCAGCCGCGCTGCGAAGGCCCCATGGACGCCACCGGCGGCGAGGCCTTCGTGGTCGAAAACACCCGGCAGGTCTTCCCCGGCCTGTGGGTTACCGGCATGAGCGTCTGCGCGGTGCTGCGCGGCCCGCGCATGGGCCCGATCTTCGGCGGCATGCTGCTGTCCGGACAGCGCGTCGCCGAACTCGTCGCCCGGGAGTTGAAGACCAGTCGCTAGGCGCGCAAGACGCGGTCCTTGACTACCCGGCGGGCTGAACGGCGATCAGCCGCCGCCCCACGTAGGTCTGCCCATACACGTCGGTCGTCCGGACCTCGATGAGGTGCGTGCCGGGCGGCAACTCGGCCGGCAGCCGCCCAGCCCACAAGTGCGAGCAGACTGCCGCCTTCGGCAACGGCCGGCCGCGCGGCGGCGCGTCGCTCTGCTCCGCCTCCTTGATCGCCGCGTAGTACGGGTCCTCCCGCGCGACCAGCTCCAGCCGCGTCCACGGCCCGGAGGCCACGCGCATTTCGACCGTGGAGCGCTCCGAGCCCGCGAACACGTTCACGAGCACCTCCGCCGCGCCCAACTCCGTGACCGTCACCGCGTCAGGCGCGTGGATGTTCATCTGGTAGTCGGCCGGGCGCCGGGTGGCTCGATAGCGCACCGTGCAGGTGTACCCGTCGAAAGTGGCGATGCACCAGCCGTTCGGCGTGCCGTCGCGCATGGTGGTGTGCGGCAAGCCCACCTCGTCGGGTGCGCCGCGCCACCAGCTCCCGCACGTCGTCGTCAGGGTCGTGTGGTGGTGCGGCGTGGCGTCCGGCCAGCCGGCGGCGGCGTCCAGGAACCAGTGCCGATGAACGTGATAGTGCGCTGAGAACGACTTGGTGTGCGGCCGGCCGGCCAGCAGTTGATACAGCTCGGCACGCTCGGCAATCTCCACGATCGGGATATGCATGGCCAGCACGACCAGGCGCTCCGGCGGCACCAGCGCCAGGTCATTCCGCAAGAACTCCAACTGCGCGGCGCCCAGCCCGGCCTCGTAGTACCCTTTGCGCTCCTCCGTCCGCCCGTGCCAGACGATGTCGTCCAGCACGATGAAATGCACCGGACCATAATCGAACGCGTAGTACGGCGGCCCGAAGTGCCGCTCGAACACGTCATCCGACTGCTCGTCATTGTGGGCCTCGTAGTCGGAATCGTGGTTGCCACGCACGTAGCGCAGCGGCATGCCGAGGTGCGCCATGGTCTGGCTCATCGGTCCGAACAACGACAGATCATCGCCCACCAGGTCACCCAGCGACAGGGCGAAGGCCGCGTCCACGCCGATCAGCGGCGCGACGATGTCGTGGGCCAGGTAATGCACTTCCTGCATGGTATAGGGCTGCGTGTCGCCGATCAGCAGGACGTCGAAGCGGTCCGGCTCCGCCTGGCGATGCAGCGGGAAGTCAATGGCCGCCGGCAGCGGCCCGGTCGGCGCCACGCCTTCATACTTCAGGTGCGCGGGCGAACCTTCCGGCTTGTGAATGTAGTAGAAGCGCGGGATGTTCAGCTCATCGACCGGCGGCTGCCAGCCGCGCGGCTTGATCACGAAGATGATCGTGTCATTGGTTACCGGCAGTGCGTACGTTCCATCCTCGGCCGTCTGCACGACCAAGCGGCCGTTGGACACGCCCACGCCGGCGATGCCCGGCTCGCCCTCGTCGCGCACGCCGTTGCGATTGAGGTCCTCATAAACACGGCCGCGGGCCGTTTCAGCCGCGGCCCCGGTCGCCGCACACCCACACGCCAGCACCAACGCCAGCGCCGCACTCAGAGTCCGCACCATGACATACCCTCTGGCCAGAGTTTCCGCGAACCGCCGACCCAACTCTACGAAGCCGGGCCGGGCTGGGCAAGCTCGGGGGGGCTGCGCCGTTTGAGAAAGCGGTGCAGTTCGTCAGCAGCGGCCGACACGGCGAGGTGCGTGGCGCTACGGACTGGAATACTGCTTGCCGTCGCGCGCCGTGAAGTGCGTGATAACCCCCGTGTCGCCCGCGCCGTGACACCAGTAGCGCCGCGGCAGTGGCAGCCGTCCGGGCAAGTGCGACAGCTTCGGCGAGTGCGGATCAGGCCCGACGCTCCACAAGGCGTACCGCACCGGGCTCTCGCGCGGATCGCGGTGAATGCGCCCGCTCGTCTCCACACAACTCGGCGGGAAGTCGTCCGGCACCCACAGCCACGCGCCGTCCGGCGGCGCGAAGACCACGGACTCGTTCACGATCGCCGCGCCGACCGCCCGGTACTTGTACGTCTCGGACGGCAGGAATACGTCCCACATCTGGATCTTGTCGAGCACGACGTTGCCGGCGGAAGTTGACACCAGCGTGCGGTCGTGGGGGAGGTAGTCGCTCAACTCGCCGGGCAATTCGTACGCGGTGCGCATGCTGCAGGAGAAGCGTGTGGGCGGCAGCGCGCCGGCGTGGTTGTCGGCGTAGATCAGCAGGGCCAGCTCAATCTGGCGCAGGTCGCTGTGCACGCGCACAATGCGCGCCGCGGTGCGGGCCCGGCTCAGCCCCGGCACCAACATACCCAGCAGCGCGGCCACGATCGCGAGTACGACAAGTAACTCGACGAGCGTGAAGCCGCGCTGCCCAGGCCAATCCCTGCTCCGATTCATCACCTGCCGCAGCGCCCTCACGATCCTGTCAGTGCGACCACGAACGGGTCGATGTCAAAGACGTTTACGGCGTTGTCGACGTTAATGTCGGCCGTGGCCGGGTCGCAATGCGGGTAGGCCGCCAGGTAGGCGTCCTGGTCGGTCAATGCCAGCACGAACGGGTCGATGTCGAACACGTTCACCAGGCCGTCGCAGTTCACGTCCGCCGGGCCAAACGGCGGCGCGACGATGTCGGCCGCGTTCAGGACGACCAGATAGTAGCCGCCCTGCCCGCTGGCCGACGACTGGTTGACTACGCCAATGACGTCGAAGTAGCCGCTGGGCGGCTCGACTGTGTTGAAACTGGCGCTGTGCCCCAGGGCCAGCGTGAATGTCCGGCCGGTGGCATCTGCCACGACGATGTCGGCATCGCTGCCCCAGGGATCACCGCCCGTCACCGATACGTACCCGATCCGCACCCGGGTCGCCTGGTGGCGCTCGCCACCCGTGGCGCGTTGCGCGTCGAAGATGGCCACGTCGGCGTCATCCTTCAGGTCGCGCAACGACAGCTCGGCCGGCGCCGGCAAGCCGTACTCGGCCTCCAGCCGCACGATCTCGAAGTCATGCGCCGTGCCCAGCTCGCCCGTATCCCAGTCGCGGTCGTTATTGTGTGCCTCGTTGACGTTGAACTTGCCCTGGTAGTGCAACCCGACACGCGCGCGCAACTCGACCAGGTCGCCGGCGCGCAGCGCCGCCGCACCAGGGCCGTCCGGATAGTCCAGGCGCCCGGTTTCGGCGAGCCATTCCCCGTCGGTGTAGCTGAAGAACGGATCGCCGAGCCAGGGGATATTGCCATAGTTCTGGCCCATATAGGCCGCTGTGCCGCCGAAGTCGCCGTCGTCATATGATGAGTCCGGCAGGTCAACCGCCTGGACGAAGATCTCCCACTGGCCGCCCATAAACCAGGGCGTGTAGCCGGGGTCATACGCCGGCGTGCCGTCCAGCCAGTCCTCCGGATTGTTCAGCACCACGCCGCGCAGCCGCAGCGGGAAGCCCTCTCCCGAGTAAGCCGGGCTGCCGTCTGGGTTTACAGCTTGCAGCACGTCGTGCCGAACCAGGGCAACGGAGTCCCAGTCCTGCGACCCCGCCGGCGCCAACGTCACGACGACCGTCACCGCCACCAACCCTGCCAGTTTGCATCCGAGCGCCTTCATGTGCTTCTCCCAGTTCGGGGCGACCGATACGCGCCGCCCTGTGGTATTACGAATCCGTAGTTCGTAATACCGCAATCCCAGGACAAACACAAGCCACACCCAGTAATCTGGTCCAAGAAGAACCCGCCGCGTTAGCACGTCCCGCGCGCAGCGCAAGCCGCGCAGCCCCACCCCTGCCCGGTCTTGGTCACGCATGCCCGCAAGCTCGGCCGGCCGCCGCCGGCTCCGCATTGTCAGCCCTTGATGCAGAAGGTCACGTCTACCTCGACGGACGAGTTCAGCGGCAGCTCCGCGACACCCACGGCCGCCCGGGCGTGTTTGCCGGCCTCGCCGAAGATGTCCGCGAGCAGGTCGCTGGCGCCGTTGGCCACCTTGTGCACATCCGTGAAGCCGGGCGCGGCCGCGACATAAACCACCACCTTGACCACCTGCGCAATCTTATCGATTCCGCCGATCGTCTGGGCCGCGACGGCCAGGGCGTTGAGCGTGCACGTCCGTGCCGCCGCCTGGGCCTGCTCCAGCGTGGCGCCGTCGGTGGCTCCCACCTTGCCGCTGTATACCACCTGTCCGTTGAGCATCGGAATCTGGCCGCTCAACATCAGCAGCTCGCCCAGCCGCACGGCTGGTACGTACGCACCCACCGGCGTGGCTACGGGCGGCAGTGAGAGATTCAACTGTCCAAGTCGCTCACTGGGTTTGGTCATTGCAGTACTCCCTTTCGTCAGGTTGATCCGGGTCAGCCGGGTCGGCCGGATCGGCCGCACCAGCCGGTTCCGCGTGCGTCTCGGCCCCTGCCGGCTCGCCATCGGCCCCGTCCGGCTCCGGCTCTGTCAGGAACAAGTAGATGGTGCCGAAATTGCGGTCCTGTTCGGCGTGCAGGCGGCGCGAGCGCACCAACTCCAGCAGTGCCAGGAAGCGCCCGACAATCTCGGCCCGGTTCAGCTCTCCATTGAACAAGTCCGCGAACGTCGTGGGCCCGTCCTGTTCCAGGGCCGCGACAATCTCCGCCATGTGCAACTCGACCGGCGTGTCTTCGTAATGGACTTCATGGCGGCCCGGTCCCTGACCGATCGCGGTCATGACCTGCCCGAAGGCCTCGAGCAGATCCCAGACCTGCGCCTCCTCCAGCTCCAGTCCCTGCAACTCCTGCGGCAGGTTGGCCGGCCGGCGCACGTGGCGGCGCGACCGGGCGTCACCCGCGCTGCGCAGGTCTTCGGCCGCATCCTTGAAGCGCTTGTACTCGAGCAGTTGCCGTACCAGCGTGGCGCGCGGGTCCTCCATATCCTCGTCGAGCGCCTCCAGCGGCGGCGTCGGCAGCAAGGCGCGCGACTTGATCTCTGCCAGCGTGGCCGCCATGACCAGGAACTCGCTTGCGCTGTTCGGGTCAATCTGCTCGAGCAGCCGCACGTAATTGAGATACTGCTCGGTCAGCTTGGCGATGGGGATGTCCTGGATGTCGAGTTCGTCCCGGCGGATGAGATACAGCAACAGGTCCAGCGGGCCGCTGAAGACGTCCAGGTTTACGCGGTAATCGTCGGACACGCTGCTCCACCAAACTCACGCGACATCAGCGGCGCCGGACGCGTGCGCGCCGGGCCGGCACTACCGGCCGGTCGCTACCTGGCCGTAATGATACCGCAGGCGCGGCGCACGTCTTCCATGACTTCGCAGGCGACGCGGCGGGCCCGTTGGCCACACGTGCGCAGGACGTCTTCCACGTCGTCCGGCCGGGCCGCCCACTCGGCCCGCTTCTCGCGATATGGCCCGAAGCGCTCCTCGTAGAGCTCGGCCAGCCGCTTCTTGGCCTCCCCGTAGCCCAGGCCGCCGGCGCGGTAACGCCGCTCCCACTCCGCCATCTCATCCCCCGGCGCCAGCAACTTGAGCAGCGCAAAGACGTTGCAGCGCTCGGGATCCTTCGGGTCCTCGACCGGCGTGCTGTCGGTCTTGATGCTCATGATCGTCTTCTTGACCGCCTTGGCCGGCCCGAACAGCTCGATGATGTTGCCGTAGCTCTTGCTCATCTTCTGGCCATCAGTACCGGGCACGACGGGCGTTTCGTTTAGCCGCGGCTCGGGACGGACCAGCACCTCGCCGTAGATGCTGTTGAAATAGCCGGCCATGTCCTGGGTCATCTCGATGTGCTGGACCTGGTCCCGCCCGACCGGCACGAGGTGGCTGCGGTAGATGAGAATGTCGGCCGCCATCAGCAGCGGGTACGAGAACAGCCCCATGTTGACGGGTAGCCCCTTGGCCACCTTGTCCTTGAAGGAGTGGGCGCGCTCCAGCAGGCCGCGGCCCGTGACCGTCGAGAGAATCCAAGCGAGTTCGGTGACCTCCGGCACGTCGCTTTGCCGGAAGAACGCGGCCTTGGCGGGATCCAGTCCCAGCGTCAGGTAGTCAATCGCCACGTCCACCGTGAGCTGCCGCAGCCGCCCGGCATCCTGAATGGTCGTCAGCGAGTGGTAGTTGGCTATGAAGAAGAAGCACTCGTGCTCGTGTTGCAGCTCCAGATGCTGCTTCATCGCGCCGAAGTAATTGCCCAGGTGCAGCACCCCCGAGGGCTGGATGCCGGACAAGACACGCATGTCAACCTCCGCTTGGTACTACGATTCGCCCGGATCACGCCGTGGCGCGACCCGCAAACACAGCAGTAGACCACGCGAAGCGGCATCCCACAAGCCGGCCCCTACGGCTTCCCGGCCCCGTGCTCCTTGGCCAGGTTCTCCAACTGGCGGCGCGTTCCCGCATCAAGTCCGCGTGCCTCTTTGGCGGCGGTGTTGTAGTTGACTGGGCCGACCGCCGCGCGGATCTCGGCGCGATGTTCCAGCGCGACGCGCTGCAACGCCCGATCGTTCAGCGCCTTCCGGCCCAAGGGATGATTCAGCACCGCCCGGGCATCGTTATGCTGCATGGCTGCTCGCAGCGCCGGTTCTCCCTCCAGCGCCAGCACATAAGGACGCACCTCCGGCAGAGCCAGGAACTCGTCAAGCTGCCCGTCCTCCAGCGCGGCCCACAGGCGCGCCGGATCGACCACCAGGTCCGCAGCCAATTCGAGCCCCTGTACGGTCGACAACTGCGCCAGCGGGTTGCGTTCGGCGATCCAATTGCCCGCCGGGTCGGCATATACGGCGGCCTGCGCGTCGGCCAGTGCCCGTATCACCCGGGCCGGCAGACTGCGGTCCTCCGGCGGAAACTGGGTACGCAGCACTTCCAGCGGGTGCGCGATAGTCACCAGCAGCCAGCAGCCGGCCGCAACCAGCAACACCCCTTCCGACACCCCCAGCGTCGCGCCAAACATGTGGTTCAGGCCGTATAGGTGCCGGCGCCGCTTCAGTCGCCGCGTCAGCCGCCGCGCCAGCAACCCGGCCAGTGCCATTATGCCCAGTGCCAACACCACCGGGCCGGCGCCGGCCGCGATGATCGGCGGCACTGCGACCGTACGCGCGATCAGGTCGCCCAGGCCGCTGCCCAATGTCGGCGCCAGCCAGACGGCCAGCGCCAAGCCGCCCAACCGGAAGCTATGCCGAACGCCCCCGTCCCAGTCGGCCAGAAGCGCGAGAACCAGCGCCGCCAGGGCCGCGGTCGTGACCACCGGCCCGGCCCATAACGCCGCCATGACCAGGGCCCAATACAGCAGGGCGCGAAAGACGTTCACGTAACGGGGGGTGCCGTGCGGCGTCGCTACCGTAGCTAGGCCATGCGCGCACGCGGCGGGGGCCAGAGCTGTCATGGTTGTCTCCCTTGAGGCGGTCGGGAGTACTGTTCATATTGTTCGACCGCCGTGTCCAGGCGAACGATTTGGCCGTGCGCGCGCACGAAACACGCAAGACATATCAATCACTCGGGAGATACGAGCGGGCGTGCTTTTCTCGGACGCGGCCCGTACTACTGACCGTGCGCCGCCTGGAGCGCCAGCAGGGCATACGCCGTCGTCAAAGCCGGCGCCCCCTCCATCCAGCGGTCCGCCTCATTGACCCAGCTTCCGTCCGGCCGCTGGTGCTCGGCGAGCTTGGTCACGAGCTCGTGCCGCCAGTTGTGCGTGCGGCCGTCGCGGTCGGCGATAACCGCCTCGCCGAATGCGTCCAAGGCGCGGCCGAAGACGTGGTAGTAGTAAAACAGACCCTGCTGGGCCTGGCTCGCCGGCATGTTAGGGTTCTGGTCCAGCGTCCAGTTTCCGCGGATCCACTCCACGGCGGCACGGACGCGGGGGTCTTCTCGCTCCAGGCCGGCGTACACCATGCTCTTGAGGCCGGCGTACGTCATCGACCCGTAGCAGCGCAACTCCTCGCGCCCGTTCACCATGATCGTGCCGGCCTTGCTCTCGCCGCCGCCGTGCGGCGTATAGATGAAGCCGCCCTGCGAGGAGCCCTGCGCAAAGGCCTGGTCGTTGCCCTCGCCGAGCATCTGGCAGCGCTGTATGAAGACCAGCGCCTTCTTGAAGGTCGGATCCGTCGGCGGCAAGCCGCTGTCCCGCAGGGCCTCCAGCATCATCTGCGTGTTCGACAGGTCCGGACGCTCGTGCGTGCCGTAGCCGGCGCCGCCGTACCAGGGGTCGTCCGGCGATTTGCCCTCGGACTCGTCCCATTGGCCGTCCTTGAGAAAACCCTGCAGACTCTCGATTTCCTTGCGGAAAGCCGGGTCTTGCAGCGCGGCGAGCATCGACAGCGCGACGCTGCTCTCATAGTTCTTCAGCAATCCCTCGGCCGAGTAGATGCCGCCGTCCGCGCGGGCGGACCGCCTGACGAAGGCCAGCCCGCGTTTGACCGCCCCGTGCTGCGGTCCGACGCTGGGCTCCTGGATCAGCGCCTTGAGTGCCAGGCAGGTAATCCCCAGCCGGCCGGGTCCGGCGCCCCAGGCCCCATCCTCAGCCTGCGTGGCCACGAGGTAGCGCGCGCCGCCGGCGGTCAATCTGGCCGCCTGCAAGCGCGCCAGGTCGTCCGATGCCGTCGAGTCAGGCCGGACCGGCCCGGGCTGCCCACTCTGGGCCAGGACGACAACTGAGAGTGCCAACATGACGGTAACCGCAACGATGCGCGAGCAGTTCATGGGGGACAATCCTCCGGCTTGGTTTCTCAACAAGCATGTTGAAACGCATGCCGCCCGCCTAGCAGGGCTGTCACGCGTAGCCCAGGTCCTCCAGGCGGTCTTCATCCAGCCCGAAGTGGTGCCCGATCTCGTGCAGGACGGTAACGCGGATCTCCTCGATCAGCTCGGTCCGCGTCCGGCACGCCCGCCGCAGATTGTCGCGGAAGATCAGGATGCGATCGGGCATGGCCGCGTGCATCATCTCGGGTCCCTGCTCTTCCAGCGGCCGACCGATGTAGAGCCCCAGCACGTCGGCCGGCACCTCATGTTGCCTGAGCAACGCCGCATCCGGCCGCGGCCGCACCTCGATTACCACGTTCTCCAGGTATTGCTGAAACTCCTCCGGGATCTCCGCCAGGGCCTCCTCGGCCACCCGGTCGAACTCGGCGTCGGAAATGCGTATCATGCCGGCCGGCACCTCGCTACCAAGCGTGACGGAGAGGTGCATCGACACCCCGCCTCACGGCGACCGGAGTATAGACCGTGCATCACACGTGGCCAATACAGCTTCCGGCGGCCGGCCGCTGCGGCGCCGCAGCGCTGGTGATTCTGGCGGTTTTCACGGCGGCCCTGACCGGCTGCCAGGGGACCTCGTTCCTGGTAACGCCCGTGCGCGTCACGCAAGGCCTCGAAGAGCGCGTCATCATTCGCGAGAGCGCCTGGGCCAACAACAAGATAGCCCTGATCGACGTCGACGGCGTGCTCGAGAACCAGCGCGAGCGCATGGTCGTCACCGGCGCACGCGGTGAGAACCCCGTCGCGCTCTTCAAGGAGAAGCTCGACAAGGCCGCCCGGGACCAACGCGTCCGCGCCGTCGTCGTGCGCATCAACTCGCCCGGCGGAACCGTGACCGCCAGCGACCTCATGCACACCGAGCTGCGCGATTTCCGCGCCCGCACCGACAAGCCGGTCGTCGCCAGCATGCTCGACGTGGCCGCCTCCGGTGGCTATTACCTCGCTTGCGCCGCCGACCGCATCTTCGCCCACCCCACCACCATCACCGGCAGCATCGGCGTGGTCATGCTGCTGCCGGAGTTCAGCGGCACGATGCAGAAGCTGGGCATCGGCATGCGCACGTTCAAGAGCGGCGACATGAAGGACGCCGGCTCGATCTTCCGCGAAATGACGCCCGAGGAGCGCGCCGTTTTCCAACGTCTTATAATGGGCATGTACGAGCGCTTCCTGGCCGTTGTCCGGCAGGGGCGGCCGGACCTGCCGCCGGAGCGGCTGGTTGCTTTGGCGGACGGTCGGGTGTACCTGGGCCCGGAGGCCCGCGAGCACGGCCTGGTGGACGACATCGGGACGATCCAGGATGCCCTGGTGGCCGCGAAGGAGGCCGCCGGCCTGGCGGATAAGAAGGTGCTGGTCGTGCAGTATGGCCGGCCGCTGTCGCACCGCCCCAACGTCTACGCACGCGGCTCGGAGCCGGCGCCGCAGGTTAACGTGGTGAACCTTAACCTGCCGGATTGGCTGAGCGATCCCGCGCCCCGCCTGATGTACCTGTGGGCGCCGGGCTGGTAGTGGTCCCCATGATCGTCCTCATCGACAACTACGATTCGTTCACCTACAACCTGGTGCAGCGCATCGGTGAGCTGGACGCGACGTTGGACATTCGCGTCTATCGAAATGACGCGGTCAGCGTGGAGCAAATCGCGGCCCAGCAGCCCGACCACATCATCATCTCGCCCGGGCCGTGTACGCCGCGCGAGGGCGGCATCAGCAACGACGTTATTCGCCACTTTGCCGGGCGTGTCCCACTGCTGGGCGTCTGCCTGGGACACCAGTGCCTGGGTTACGTGTACGGGGCGCGGATCGTACGGGCCGGCCGGCTGATGCATGGCAAGACCAGCCTGATCCAGCACGACGGGCGCGGCATCTTCGCCGGGCTGCCCAACCCCTTCGAGGCGACGCGCTACCACTCGCTGATTATCGAACCCGGCACGCTGCCGCCCGAGTTCGAGATCAGCGCCACCTGCGTCGACGATCCGTCCGAGATCATGGCTATCCGGCACCGGGAATTGCCGCTGGCGGGTGTCCAGTTTCACCCCGAGAGCTTCCTGACCAGCGCCGGACACCAACTGCTTGCCAACTTCCTGGGAATCGGGTAAGCCACGCTTATGTGCCCGCGTTGGCCACTGCTTCTACTCGCCGCCGCACTCGCCTGCCTAGCGCTTGGCTGCGCCCAGCGGACGATCGTGGGCGTCACGCCCAGCACCGACGAACTGCCCCGCATCGAGCAGGTCGAGCGGAAGCTGCCGGTCAAGATTGGCGTGGTGCGGCCGTTCGAGGAGCGGCGCGTGGTCCTTGTGCCGGACTATGAGGAGCCCGAGTTGACGCCCGAGGAGCGCGTTGCGCTGGGCGAAGAACCGGCCGCCGGACCCGATTGGCTGGAATTCTACGAGCCCAAACCGGCCGTGCAGCGCGTGTGGCCCGGCCGCGGCGGCGCCACGGTCGGCACACACGGGTTGGCCGGCGCGTTGGTGGGTGTCGTGCTGTCGCCGCGCGGCGTGGTGGTGGGATCGCCGGGCCGGCCACTGGTCCATGAGGATTACAACGCGGTTTCCGTGAGTGCCAGCGCCACGCGTTCAGAGCGGCCCATCGCAGTGCCCGGCACCGCTCCCAGCGGCGTACGCATCGGCGAGACGCATCGCGGCCGCACCGCCGCGCGAAGCACGCGGGCGGAACGCTAGACCGGCCGAGAGCCGGGCGGCCAGCCGATCCTCTGCCGGCGCGCGATACACCGACCCGACCGGCAGCCAATGGGGTATCACGGCCTGGCGGAGATTGAATGCCTGTGAAGGCCAAGCACGCGCACGCTACTGGCGCACCGCCCCCGACCGGATTGGCGCCGGCGCTCTGGTTGCGGACCGTCTTCGCCATCGGCGTCGGCGCAGTCGCGCTAACGCTATTCGTGCTGACGCTGGCCCCAACCGTCACGGCCGAGGACAGCGGCGAACTCATCGCGGCCGCCTGGCACTTCGGCATCCCGCACCCGCCGGGCTACCCGCTCTGGACGTTGCTGTGCGGCCTGTTCATCCATGCGCTGCCCGTCGGCGAGATCGCCTGGCGCGCGAACCTGTTCTCCGCGGTGTGCAGTGCCGCGGCGGCCGTGGTCGCTTACGCGGCCTTGCGGCAGTTGGGCCTGTCATTGTCCGTGTGCGCGTCGGCGGCCCTGGTATGGATCTGGGCGCGCTGGTCCTGGTCGCAGAGCGTCATCACTGAGGTCTACGGGCTGAGCTCGCTGCTGACGGCCGGCGTGCTGTGGTGCGTCTTGCGCTGGTACCGCACGCGCGGGGACAAGCTGCTCGTGGGCGCCGCGTTGCTGCTGGGGCTCGGAATGGCCCACCACCAGCTCATCGGCTTCGTGGGGTTGGCGGTGCTGGTCTGGGTGCTGGCCCTGCAGCCCCGGTTGCTGAAACGCTGGCGCCTGGCCCTGCTGTGTGTCGCGGTCTTCGTCGCGGGCTTTCTGCCGTACGTGTACCTGCCGATTCGCGCCCGGGCCAACCCGCCGATGAATTGGGGCAATCCTGCCACCTTGTCAGCCACATGGGCCCATGCCACGCGCGAGGCCTACGGGACGCTTGGGCCGACCGCCGCCGCCGAGCCGCGCTCGTTCGGTCGGCTGGGAGCGCAGCTTGCTTACGTGGCCGGCGCCATAGCCGAGGACCTGACGCCCTGGCTGGCGGCCGCGGCGGCGCTGGGGCTGCTGGTGTTGGCGCGGCGTGACCGGCTGGTCCTGCTGCTCGCGCTGCTATGGCTGCTATGCACCGGTCCGCTGTTCGTCCTGGTGGCCAACTTCGACCTCGATTCGACGACGCGCTGGCTGATGCGCGTGTTTCTCATCCCGGTGCCGTTGGCCCTGGCGATCGGATTGGCCTGCCTGTTGGAATGGCTGCGGACGCGGGTGTACGCGAAACTGCCCCGCGCGCCGCGCTGTGCCGCCGTCATCGTGGCGCTGTTGGTCATCGCCGGCCCGGCCGTGCAGGCCGCATCGCATTGGCAGCGCTGCAACTACTCCAACTACTGGTACGCCCGCGACCATGCTGAGAACCTGCTGCGCTGCATGATGCGCGGTGCCCTGGCTTTCCCGATTGGCGACTACAACACCTTCCCGCTGGTCTATCTCACCATGGTCGAGGGCCGGCGCCCGGACGTGCTGCTCGCCGCGTACTCCGGCCACATCCGGCCGGAGTTGTACGCCGAACGTCCGCCGGACTCGCCCGAGCCGGTACTGAGCTGGCTGATAAAGCACGCCCGCCGGCCGTTCTACTGCACCATGGAGCAGCCTTCCCCGCTGCACCCCGCCACATTCGTGCCCGCCGGCCTGTTGTACTACCTTAAGCCGCCCCACGTCACCTTCAGCGGCGCCGGTCTGGTAGAAGCCTGTGACTACCGCAACCTGCGCGAGCCGACCGTGCAGGACCTTGGCGCCCGGATGATCATGATTCACTACCAGCTCTCGAAAGGTCAGGACGAACTGGCACGCGGCGACCGAGCGGCCGGCCTGGAGAGTGTGCGGGCCGCGGTGCAGCTCGGTTGCGAACTGAAGGGCGTGTTGAACAAGGCCGGCGCGATACTGTTCACCCACGGTGTCGTGGACGAGGCTGCCGGCTACTTCGCGCGTGCGCTCGAGCTTGACCCGCGTTACACGGAGCCGCACTGGAACCTGTTCCAACTGCACAAGCAGCAGACCCGTTGGGCGGACGCCCGGCAACAGTTGCTGGCTCTGCTGGCCCTCGACCCGCAGGACGCCCGGGCCTGCGAGGAAATGGGCTTCCTGTTGCACGAGCACCTGAATGATACGGCCGACGCGGTCCGTTATTGGCGGGCCGCGCTGCAGCGGAACCCGCGGCTGCCACGCGCCCGACAGATGCTCGAACAGCTTGAAGCGGGTCCGGGCGGCTGACCCCGGCCGGCCCGCCTTGTCCCACCCCCCGGCATGAGGTAGATTCGGCCGTCGAGGCACGCCCAGTTCGGCTGGCGAGCATCTGCCGTCGCCCGCAGTGTGGCTTAGCCCTTTCTGGAGGACACCCAGTGAAACTCGGCGTGATGGGAGCCGGACTCGGCAGCATGGGATGGGATCAGGCTCTGGACTACTGCAAGCGGGTCGGCCTGGACGCCATCGAACTTCCGGTCGGGGCCTATCCCGGCAAGCCCTTCTTCAACCCTGCTGAAGTGCTGAAGGACACCGCGGCACAGCAGAAGATCAAGGATGACTGCGCCCGCCGGGGGCTCGATATCATCGGGCTGGCCGTGCACGGCAATCCCGTCAGTCCGGACCCCGCCGTCCGGGCGGCCCACCTGCACGACCACGACGTCGCCGTCCGCCTGGCCCCCCGCCTGGGTACAGATGTCGTCATCACGTTCTCCGGCTGCCCGGGCGGCGCGCCGGCCGACACCACACCCAACTGGGTCACCTGCCCCTGGCCGGACGAATTTGGGCGGATTCTCGAATACCAGTGGAATGAGGTGCTGACCCCGTTCTGGTCACGGAAGTGCCAGGAGGCCGCCGCCGAGGGCGTCAAGATCGCGCTCGAGGCCCATCCCGGCTTCTGCGTCTACAACCCGGAGACGCTGCTGCGCCTGCGCGCCGCCGCCGGTGAGCAGCTCGGCGCCAACCTCGATCCGTCGCATTTCTTCTGGCAGGGCATCGATCCTGTCGAAGCCGCACGCGTGCTGGGCGACGCCGGCTGCATCTTCCACGTCCACGGCAAGGACACCGGTATCGATCCGCACAACACGCGCATCAACGGCACGCTTGACACCAAGACCTATGGCGACCTGCACGGTCGCAGTTGGGTCTTCCGCACCTGTGGCTACGGGCACGGTGACGAGTTCTGGAAGCCCTTCGTGAGCATGCTGCGGGCCAAGGGCTATGACGGCGTGATCAGCATCGAGCACGAGGACAGCTACATGAGCGTCCAGGAGGGCTTTGAGAAGGCCGTCGCATACCTCAAACCGCTGCTGATCAGCGCGCCGGCGGGCGCCGCCTGGTGGTTCTGAACGCGGCGCTTCTGAAGCCGCACGCAACCACCCGGCGCCGCGGCTATAATGACGGCAATGGACCTGTTCGCCGAACAGCGCGACGAGGCGCTAGCGCGCGTGCAACCGCTGGCCGTGCGGATGCGGCCGCGCCGTCTGAACGAGTTTGTCGGACAGCAGCACTTCCTCGGGCCGTGCAAGCTGCTGCGGCGCCTGCTGACCGCCGATCGGCTGGGCAGCGCGATCCTCTACGGCCCGCCCGGCTGCGGCAAGACCACGCTGGCGCTGGTCATCGCGGCCCACACACAGGCCGAGTTCGAGGCGCTGCACGCCGCCGAGGCGACGGTCAAGGACGTGCGGCGCGTGCTGGAAGAGGCGCGCAAGCGCTTGATCGGCGCGAATCGTCGCACTGTTCTGTTCCTGGATGAGATTCACCGTTTCAACCGGGCGCAGCAGGACGTGCTGCTGAATGATGTTGAGACGGGCATTGTGACGCTGATCGGCGCGACGACCGAGAACCCGTTTTTCTCGGTTAACAGCCCGCTGATCTCGCGCAGCCAGGTATTCAAGTTCGAGCCGCTGACGACCAAGGAGCTGGTGCTGCTGCTGCGCCGCGCCCTGACGGACGAGGAGCGCGGCCTGGGGTGCTTGCAGGCCGCCTGTGACGAAGACGCGCTGCTGCTGATGGCCGAGTGGGCGGACGGCGATGCCCGCCGGGCGCTGGCGGCGCTGGAGGTGGCGGTGTTGTCGCAGCCGGCTGGCCAGCGGCCGCACGTGACGCGCGCCGTGGCGGCCGAGTCCTTGCAGCGCAAGCACGTGCCGTACGATGCGACCGGCGATGCGCATTACGACGTGGCCTCAGCGCTGATCAAGAGCATGCGCGGTAGCGATCCGGACGCGGCCCTGTACTGGCTGGCGCGCATGCTCGAAGGCGGCGAAGACCCGCGTTTCATCGCCCGGCGCATCGTCATCTGCGCGTCCGAAGACGTCGGCAACGCCGACCCGCAGGCGCTGGTGGTGGCGACGGCGGCGGCCCAGGCCAGCGAGCTGGTCGGCCTGCCCGAGTGCGAGTACGCACTGGCGCAGGCGGCCGTCTACATAGCCTGCGCCCCGAAGTCGAACGCCGTCACGTGCGCTATTCTCGCGGCCCGGCAGGACGTCCGCGAACGGCCGGTGCTGCCCGTGCCGGAGCATCTGCGCGACCGCAGCTACCGCGGCGCTGACCGGCTGGGCCACGGGTCGGGCTATCAGTACCCGCACGATTTTCCGGGCGGCTACGTGGCGCAGGACTACCTGGGGGCAACCCGTACCTATTACAATCCCACTGACCGGGGGCTGGAGGCGCGCCTGGCGGCCTGGTTACGCGAGCGCCGCGCGGCGCGCCCGGCGCAGTCGCCTGAGCAACGGCCAGAGGCGTGAACACGGAAGAACTCACTCAACAGGTTCGCCAGCGGCTGGCACGAATTACACCGGCCGAACAGCAGGCCCGCAGCGTGGCCGCCTGCCGGCTGCTCTGCGACCAGCCTGAATACCAGCGGGCCGACGTCGTGATGCTGTTCCTTTCGACGGTGCAGGAGATCGATACAACGCCGCTGGCGCTGCAGGCCTGGCACGACGGCAAGCGCGTGCTGGCCCCGCGCATTTCCTGGAAAGAGCAGCGCATGCTTCCGGTGGAGATCCATTCGCTCACCACCGCGGCCATCCCCGCCGGCCTCACGGTGCGCGAGCCGGAAGCGGGTTGGCCGGTGCCGGTTGCGGATATTGATCTCGTCATCGTGCCCGGACTGGGCTTCGATGAGCGCGGCTACCGCCTGGGTCACGGCCGCGGCTTCTACGAGCGCTTTCTGAACCATCGCGATTTCGACGGCATCGCCGCCGCGCTGGTCTTTGAGGACCAGATCGTCGCCAAGATCCCCACGGGTCCCGCTGACGTACGTGTTGAACTGCTGGTCACGGACGTCAAGGTCCGTCGCTACGAGGTTCGAGCCCGAACATGAGCATAACGATCGGCCGCCGCCGGTACCTGACCAACTTCGAGCATCACCGTCTGCCCCATCTGTTCACGGACACGCTGGTGCTGGGGTCGGGCCTGGCCGGATTAGTGGCCGCCCTCGAGGCCGCCGAAGAATGCGAAGTGCTGATCGTTACCAAGCACGACGCCCGCGAGTCGGCCACGCTTTATGCCCAGGGCGGCATCGCCGCGGCCCTCGCCCCCAGCGACAGCCCGGCCGAACACGCGCACGACACGCTGCGGGTCGGCTGCGAGCTGGCCGACCCCGCCGTGATCGCGGAGGTCACCGGCGAGGCCCCCGCCGCCGTACGCCTATTGCGCGACTATGGCACACGCTTCGACCTGGAAGGCGCGGAACTCACCTTCGGCCGCGAAGGCGGACACACGCAGCCGCGCATTATTCACGCCCTGGGCGATGCCACCGGCCGCGAGATCATGCGCGCCTTGCTCGAACGCGTCAGCCGGCACCCGCGCATCCGCCTGTTCGACCGCTGCTTCGCCATCGACCTGCTTACGCGTGACGGCCAGGTCCTGGGCATCGTAACGTACCACCCCCAACATGGCCACCAGATGTTCTGGGCCACCACCACCATACTCGCCACCGGCGGCGCCGGCCGCGTCTATCGCGAAACGACGAACCCCGCGGTCGCCACCGGCGACGGCCTGGCCATGGCCTTTCGCGCCGGCGCCGTGCTGCGCAACCTGGAGATGTTCCAGTTTCACCCCACCACCCTGTACGTGGCCGGCGCCGTCCGCGCCCTGATCACCGAAGCCGTGCGTGGGGAAGGCGCGCTGCTGGTTAACCGCGCCGGCGAACGCTTCATGCCCAGTTACGACGAGCGCGCCGAGCTCGCGCCCCGTGACGTGGTCAGCCGCGCCATCACAGCGGAGATGAAGCGCACCGAGGCGGCCTGTGTCTATCTCGATGTACGCCACTTCGGACCCGGCCGGTTCACCGAGCGTTTTCCGAACATCGCGCGCCTCTGCGCCGAAGTGGATATCGACCCCGAGCAGGACCTAATCCCCGTCCGCCCCAGCGCGCATTACCTCGTCGGCGGCGTGGTCTGCAACCCCCAAACCGAGACCCACGTGCCCGGACTGCTGGCCTGCGGCGAGGTCGCCTGGACCGGGCTGCACGGGGCGAATCGCCTGGCCAGTAATTCCCTGCTGGAGAGCGTCGTGTTCGGGCGGCGGGCCGGGCGCCTGGCGGCCCAGCGCGCCGTACGCAACGGTCGCATCAAGCAGCCGCCCGCCATCAGCCACATCCTGCCCGAATCACCCCGCACCGCGCTCGACCTGGCCGACGTGCTCAGCAGCCTGCGCAGCGTCATGTGGCGCAACGTCGGCGTCGAGCGCTCGGCCGACCGCCTGCGTGAGACCATCGAGATCTTCGACTTCTGGGCACGCTACACGGTGGACAAGCTCTTCGACGACCCCACCGCCTGGGAGACTCAGAACATGCTGACCATCGCCCTGTGCATTGCCACGGCCGCCGCCACGCGCAGCGAGTCGCGCGGCGTTCACTACCGTACCGATTTCCCGCATACCGACCCCAACTGGCGCCGCCACATCGACCTGACCCGCAGCGACGACGGCCTGCAAGTCGCTACGACCCCCGCATGAGGAATTTTCAGCCGGCGGCGATGTTAGATGCCGGCTATCCCGTCCACCGGCTCACGCTGGGGCAGCGTGCCTCCTCCGACAGTGGCCACGGCGGTCGCTGATTCCGGTACTAGCCACAGCCGGTCTTTTGGGTTCTCGTGAGCGCTCCCGGGGTCTGGTGGCTCAACGGTCTGGCAGACCAGTTGATCACGACCCTGACGCTTGGCCAGATACATCGCCTTGTCGGCCGCCTCAATCAGGCGCGCCGCGGTCCAGCCTGTCTGCCATTCCACCACCCCGAGGCTGGCGCGAACGGGCAGGGGTACGCAGCGGTAGATGGCCGCATCGTTGCGAACCGCGTTGAGCACTCGGCGAGCAACGTGGCGTGCACCAGCTAAGTCCGTTGCGGGCAAGAGGATAACGAACTCGTCGCCGCCGATGCGGGCGGCAGAGTCGAACTGTCTTAAGGCACTGGCGATTCGGCCGGCCGTGTGCCGTAGTACGTGGTCGCCGGCCGGGTGTCCGAAACGATCATTGACGGCCTTCAGCCCATCCAGGTCGGCCAATATCACGGACAGCGGTGACTTGTAGCGCTGTGAGCGCCGGATCTCCCGGGTGAGCGATTCGACCATCCAGCGCTGGTTATACAGACCGGTCAGCACATCGACGCGCGCCTCCGTCCGGGCCTGGTCGTATACGCGGGCGTGGTGGAGGGCGCGGCCCAGAAAAGCGACGATCGCGTCCATCGCCAGCTTCGACTCATGGACGGCCGACGGGGCGGCACAGGTCATATTCAGTATGCCCCATAGGCGTCCCTCACTCGCAAGCGGGGCAATCAGACACGAACCGTCGGGGTACCGGTCGGCCGGCAGCGGTGCCAGGCCCCGGGCCTCCCGCTCCAGTTCGGCATCCGTCGTCATGAGGACACGACCCGTGCGGGCGACCGAGGCCATCAGGTGTGTGCGGTCGGCCGCCACGGGAACGCTCACGTCGATTGTGCGTGTATGCGTTGTCTCCGCCAGCGTCAGCAGTCGGGCCCGCTGGTCGTGGAGGTACAAGGATGCGTCGGCGTAGCCAAACCGCGGCGCCAGGCGGGTGGCGCACTTGCGGCACAACTCCCGCAGGCCGATTTCCTGGAACTCCATTACCCACGCGGGCAGGCTGCCCTCTTCAGGCGGGACCAGTTCGAGAGGTGCCAGTCTGGTCGTGACTCCGGACCAGAGCACGTTGGCAACGGCTTCCGTGCAGGGCTTTCTGATGAACAGCCCAGAAGGTAAATGCTGTGGCGGAAAGCAGTTCGGAGAATGGAAGTACACGCGCCGCGTCGCCGTCAGCAGTTCGCACACAGGCGCGGTGTCCAGGTCGAGCCATAGCTCGGTGGCGGGAACGTTTGCGTCGGCGGGCAGCTCGGTCGGGGCGACGCAGCGCAGGGTGGCTTTGGCTGGTCGGGAGCGGTCAATGGCATCCCGAAGCCGGACGTCGGTCGTTACGAGGAGCACATCCGGTTGGTTCGGCATGTTTTCCTTCGCCAGTGGTCCTGTATAGCTCATCGGTGGCGGTAAGGGCCCAACTGTAGCGCCTGGTTGGCCGGCGCATTCGGTCAGGCGCGACCTGTGGGGCGGGCGCAGTTTTGTGCGCTGGCTGGGCGGATGAAACCGATAGAAATCAAATCAGCGCTGGCAGGGCTGCGGGCAGTGGGTCCGCGGCGGGCAAGGATGCAACCCAGGCTCAGGATGAGCATGCCGGACTCTGAAAAGGGATTGGTGGCGATTCTCCGCGACCGCTGGCAAGTGCCGGCCGCCTTGGTGGCCGCGCTGGCGGCCAGCGTGACGCTGTACCGCCTGCTGCCGCCGTCAGCCGTCCCGGAAGTCGGCGTGCTGCTGGCGGAGGTCGCGGCGCTGGAGGAGGCGGGGGATCCCGTCAAGGCTGCCGATGCGCTTGCTAACCTGATCGAAATGCAGCCCCCGCTGCCGCCCGAGCAGCGCGCCGTCCTGCACGATCGGCTGTCCGACGTTATCTACCGGCAGGAGCTGCTGCGCGAGACCCCTGAGCCGCGCAACGTCAAGCTCCTGCTGCAGCATGCTGATTCGGCGAGCGAGTTGGGCGTTCCGCCGCGACCCGGTCGCACCTTCCGCGCTGCTCAGGCCGCCGAGTGGCTGGGTCTGGGGCCGCGGGCGCTGGCTGCCTACCGGACAGTGCTCGACCTTGACCCGAGCCCTGAGCAACGCCGCCAAGCCCAGCAAGGGCTCGTGCGGCTGCTGGCGGGCCGACCGGAGAGCCGGCCGGAGCGGCAGCGCTTGCTGGAAGGCCTGCTGGCGGACGAAGGCGTGTCGGCCGGATACCTGTGGTGGGCGCTCCAGGAATCGGTGGAAACGGCGCTGGACGAGGGTGACACGATTCGGGCGCGCTTGTTGCTCGGCAAGTACGCGGAGCGGCTCAAGAGCTCGGATCTGAAGGGGTACTGGGACTACCTGTGGGCGTGGGTGATGGTGCACGAAGGGCAGACGGCCGAGGCCGAGCCGCTCGTGCAATGGATTGAAGAATGGCTGGGGCCGTCGGGCGGCCGCAGCCACGAACTGGCCGAGTTTGGGTACCTGCCGGCTCTGAATCGCTGGCTGTTGGGGCAGATACACCTGGCCGAGCACCGCCCCCAGGCGGCGCTGTCCGCTTATGAGGAAGCGGAGCAGTTGACGGGGCCGGGCGAGTTGTTCGTGGCCGCGATTGCCGGCCGCGCCCGCGCGCTGGCCGCGCTGGAACGTCATGAAGAGGCCCGGGAAGTGCATCGTCGGGCCGTGGCCGAGCTGGAGCTACTGCCAGCGCAGCGCCAGCGGGCGGTTCCCCGGTTGCGTGACAGTCTTACGGATCTGTTCGAATCACTACGGGCGGCCGAGCGTCACGAACAGGCGCTCGAGTACCTCGCGCTGTTGTACGAGCTGTTGCCGCCGAGCGACGCGGCGCAGCGCCTGGAGTTGCTGGAGACCCTTGGGCGAACCTACGAGGAGACGGCCCGCCAGGCGGACACGCCCGAGGAACAACAGGAGATGTGTCGGCGGGCCGGCCATTACCTGGAGACGGCGGCCGGCCTGTGCGAGCTGGATGAGACGCGTTACGGGGGGCTGATGTGGTCCGCCGCGCAGGGCTACGACCAGGCGGGCGAGATCGTGGCGGTGCGGCGCGTGCTGCGGCGGTTTCTGAAGGGTCGGTCGAATGACGTGCGCCTGCCGCACGCGCTGTTGCTGATCGGGCAAGCCTGCGAGGCCGACGGGCAGTTGGACGACGCGCTGGACTGGTACGGGCGGCTGGTGGACCAGTATCCCACCGTGACGGAGGCGTTTCGGGCGCGGCTGCTGCGCGCGGGCTGCTGGCGGGCGCTGGGACAGGTCGAGTCGGCCGAGAGTGAACTTGTCAAGCTGCTGGAAGACGGCGCCGTAGCCCCGGCGGCGGTGATATTCCACGATGCGCTGCTCGAGTTGTGCAACCTGCTGTACCACAACGAGCGGTATGCCGACGCCATCAGCCGCCTGGAGGACTACGCCCGGCTGTATCCGGACACAGAGGAGCGTTACGCCAGCCGGTTCCTTCTGGCGGATGCCTACCGACGCAGTGCGTACGCGTTGCGCGAGAGTCCGCCGCCGGGCGCGGATGCCAATCGCGTGGCCGCGACCGCGGCAGCGCGGTTCACGCAGGCGGCGGAGCTGTTCGGGGCGCTGGTGCGTGACCTGGCGGCCGCCCCGGATCGCGACCAGGAGCTGGACCTCTACGACCGGCTGGCGACGTTCTATCAGGCGGATTGTCTGTTCGAGCTGAACGAGGCTGAAACGCTGGCCGCGGCGCTGGAGATCTACCAGCGGGCGGCGGCGCGGTATGAGCAGGAGCCGCCGGCGCTCACGGCCCAGGTGCAGATTGCCAACATCAACCTGCGGCAGGGGAACCTCAGGGACGCGGCCCGGGCGCTGGAACGCGCCCGCTGGCTGCTGCGGAACATCCCGGACGGTGCCTTCGCCGCGCAGTCACACGGTGCGGACCGCGCCCACTGGGAACGCTACCTGAGCGTGCTCGCATCAAGTGACTTGTTTGCCAACGTGTTTGCTGACGGTCCCTGAGACGACCGAGGTGTCAGAAGAGGAGCTTGCCATGAGCGAAGGCAAGAACGTGCGTGATCCCGAGCAGTTGCTGCGGCTGCTCACCGAGCAGCGCGACCTGTACGTGCGCCTGCGGGAACTGAGCGAGCAGCAACGGACCCTCATCTCGAGCGATCGCCCCGAGCAGTTGCTGAACATTCTGCGCGAGCGGCAGTCGCTGGTGGGCGCTCTGGCGCGCCTGAACGAGCAGTTGGCGCCGTTCCGCCGCGACTGGGAAGGGCTCTACGCCCGCTTGCCGAACGACTGTCGCGAGCGTGCCAACACCCTGCTGGGGGAGGTCAATGCCCTGCTGCGCGTGATCCTCCAGGCCGACAAGGAGGACAGCGCCATGTTGTCGGCCCGCAAGCAGGACGTCGCGGAGCGGATCCGCGGCGTCTCCGACGCCCAGTCCGCCAACAGTGCCTATGCCCGCCAGGCCGGTCCGGCCGCGGCGCGGCCGGCGGCGGACCTGACCGGCTAGGATCGGCCCGGCGGCACGGAGCACGGCATGCCTGCTGAAGATGACAACGGAATCGCGGTGGAGGCCGGCACGGCCGAATTGGGTGCCGTGTTGCAGGACTACATCGAGGCCACGCGGCGCTTGCAGGACACGCACGAGCTGCTACAGCGCGAGGTGGTCCGCCTGCGCAGCGAGCTGGCCTCGAAGGACCGCGAGCTGGAAGTGCGGCGGCGCCTGGCGGCCCTGGGCGAACTGGCCGCCGGCTTGGCGCACGAGGTGCGCAACCCGCTCGGCGCGATTCAGCTCTACAGCAACCTGCTGCGGAAGGAGTGCGGCACGCTGGAGCCGGCGCTGGATCTGATTCAGAAGATCGAGGTCGGAATCCGCGCTATCGACGGCGTCGTGCAGGATACGCTGGCGTTGGCGCCCCGCCATGGCCGGCGCGCGGCCTGCGCGCTGCGGGCGGTCATCGCCAGCGCGCGGGATAACTGCCGCCAGAAGCTCGAGGGGCACCGTGTGCGCCTGCGCGTGCGGCTGGCGCGGCCAAATACGCAGGTGTGGGCCGAAGCCGACAGCCTGCAACGCGTGCTGGTGAACCTGCTGGTGAACGCCGCGGAGGCGTCGCCGGCGGGTGGACTGATACAAGTGACGGTCGGCACGCCGGCCGACGGCGAGGTGAAAGTATGCGTTAGTGACGAAGGGTGCGGTTTGCCGGACGAGGCGTTGGATCGCCTGTTCGACCCGTTCTTCACTACCAAGGAGAGCGGCACCGGACTGGGCCTGACGATTGCCCACCGGCTGGTCGAAGCTTACGGGGGGCGCCTCTCGGCCCGCAATCGGGCCGCCGGCGGCGCAGAGTTTTCAATCATTCTGCCGGCCGTACACGAACAGGATGCGGCCCGGGAGACGAGTGCGGCGTAAAACCGAGGAGAGGATATGGCGTGCGTTTGTGTAATTGACGACCAGGTGCTGATTCGCGACTCGCTCAAGGCGACCCTGACAGCGCAGGACCACCGCGTGTTTGCCTACGGCAACGGGCAGGAGGCCCTGACGGAGCTGCGCCAGCGGCCCTTCGACGTGGTGCTCACGGACCTGCGCATGCCGGACATGGACGGCGTGGCGCTGCTGCGCGAGATGCGCCGCCTAGGCCTGGATGTGCCGGTGATTCTGATGACGGCCTACGCCTCGGTGTCGACGGCGGTCGAGGCCATGAAGTTGGGGGCCTTCGACTACATCCAGAAGCCCTTCAACGCCGACGAAGTGGCGATCCTGGTCGAGCGGGCCCTGCGCGAGCGCCGCCTGCTGCGTGACAACGAGGTCATGCGGCGCACGATTGAGGACCTGGAATCGGAGCGCAAGCTGATCGGCACGGCACCCGCCATGCGGCCCGTGCTGGAGAAGCTGCAGCGCGTGGCGCAAAGCTCGGCCACCGTCTTGATCATGGGTGAGAGCGGCACGGGCAAGGAGTTGCTGGCCCGCGCGCTGCACGCCTCCTCGCCGCGCGCCGCGCAGCCGATGCTGTGCGTGAACTGTGCCGCGCTCTCGCCGACCCTGCTGGAGAGCGAGCTGTTCGGCCACGAGAAGGGGTCCTTCACCGGGGCCGACCGCATGCGCAAGGGGCGCTTTGAGCTGGCCGACGGCGGCACGCTGCTGCTTGACGAGGTGTCGGAAATCGCCCCGGCCCTGCAAGCCAAGCTGCTGCGCGTCCTGCAGGAACGCGAGTTCGAGCGCGTCGGCAGCTCGGTCACCCGCCGCGTCGACGTGCGCGTGATCGCCACCACCAATCGCGACCTGCGCGACTGGGCGGCCAAGGCCCGCTTCCGCGAGGACCTGTACTACCGGCTGAGCGTGTTGCCGATCGAGGTCCCGCCGCTGCGCGAGCGGCGCGAGGACATCGCGCTGCTGATGGATCATTTCGTGGCGCGCGTCAGCGTGCGCGAGGGCCGCGAGCGCCCGCAGTTCTCGCCCGAAGCGGTGGCGCTGCTGAGCGAGTATTCCTGGCCGGGCAACGTGCGTGAATTGCAGAACCTGTGCGAGCGCGTGTGCGTCCTGGAGGCCGGCCGCGAGGTCACGCCGGACACGCTGCGGCCGTTCCTGATCGGACCGCTGAAGACCGCCAGCGCGCCGGCCGAGGGGCTGCGCTACCGCGACGGACGCATCCTGGCCGACGCCGAGCAGCAGTTGATCCTGAACACGCTGGAACGCTTCGGCGGGCACCGCGAGAAGACGGCCCGGGCGCTTGGCATCGGGCTGCGCACGCTGGGGCTCAAGCTCAAGAAGTGGCGTGAAGAGGGGCTGTTTGCGGATGCGACCATGCGGCGCAAGGTCATATAGCGCCCGGTCCGGCGGGTTCCAGGCACGCTCGTATCTGCTCGGTGCCGTCCTGTCGCCGCCCGCGGCCTGGCCGGCGCAGGCGCGGCACGCCGTTTGCTACCAACGAGGGTGTCCGCAACACTGCGCGGAGATGTCAGATGTGGATTGACCGCCTGCTGGCCACGCCCACGAGTCGCGCTGCACATCTGGCAGCGAGCTTTGCCGAACAGCGGCATCGCGTGCTGGCGGAGAACGTCGCCAACGTGGATACGCCGGACTATCACTCCCAGGTGGTGGACGCCCAGGCCTTCCAGGACTCGCTGCATGTGGCACTCCAGCGCGCCAGCAGCGCAAATGACGCCCGGCTGGAATTGCGCGGCAACGCGCAATTCCAGACCACACCGACCGGCCAGGTGGAGTTGCGGCCGGAGATCGAGCCGGCACCCAACGTCCTTTTCCACGACGGGACCAATGCGCGCGTGGAACGGCTGCTGGCGGATGTGAACCAGAACGGCCTGTACTTCGAGATGAGCTCCGAGTTTCTCAGAGGGCAGTACCGGCGGATGCTCATGGCCATTAAGGGACGGCAATAATGTTCGCGGCACTGGATATCAGCGGTTCGGCTCTCGTGGCCCAACGCACGCGTCTGGACGTCATCGCCGGCAACCTGGCCAACGCTCAGGTCACCCGCCAGGAGGACGGCCGGTCGGAGCCGTATTGCCGGCGGTTCGTTACCTTCTCGACTGGCGACGGGCGGGGGGGGGCGGGCGTACACGTGGCGGAGGTGCTTGAGGATCCGACGCCGTTCCGGCGCCAGTATGCCCCGAACCACCCGGACGCGCTGCAGAGCGGGCCGTGGGCCGGCTACGTTCAATTGCCCAACGTCAACATCACGATGGAATACGTGGATGCCATAGCGGCCACGCGGGCGTATGAGGCCAACGTGGCCATGATGAGCGCAACCAAGGACATGGTGCGCCAGACCCTGCGCCTGTTTGCGTAGCGGACCGGCGTTGGCGGTCGAATTGGCAGGATAGCAGACAATGGTTGACCCGATCTCATCGAAACCAGTTACTCCGATCGGGCCGCTGACCCGCCCGAGCGAACTGGCGTCCGGGTCGGCGGAGGCCGGTACGAGCTTCGCGGCGGCCCTGCGGCAGCAGCTTGAGCGCGTCAGTGCGATCCAGAGCGAGGCGCAGCAGGGCGTGCAGGAGCTCCTGACCGGACGCACGCAGAACATCACCGATGTCTTCGTGGCCACCCGCAAGGCGGAAATGGCCTTCACCCTGCTGATGGAGATTCGCAACAAGCTGACGGAGGCCTACAGCGAGATCAAGAGTCTGCGCGTATAGCCGCGCTGTGCATGCCAGGATTGGCGCTAGAACGCACCCTGGGCCGGGCCACAGGAGGTTGTCAGGCCCGGGGGCCGTCGGCGGAGCCGGCGGCACGGCTGGTTAGAACGACTTCTGTGTGCGGCGGAGCCCGCCGGGAGTTGCGCGAATGGAGTCGCTGAAAAAGCTGCTGGCGAAAATGCTCGCCCAGTTCGCCGATCTGACGCGCTCGCAGCGTGTCGCGGTCGCCTTGGGCGGCGTGCTGGCGGCCGTATCACTGATCTGGCTGGTCCATTGGACGGCGGTGCCCGAACTGGTGCCGTTGCTCGATCAGGACCTCGAGCCGGCGGAAGTGGCCCGCATTCGTGACGGGCTTGAGCTGAGCAATCAGCCCTTCAAGCTGGTCGGCGACAAGGTCATGGTGCGCGCTGATGCGAGTCGCCAGGTAATCCTGGCCCAGTTGCAGCAGCAGGACCGCCTGCCCTCCGACACCAGCCGCGGCTTTGACGCTCTGGTCAAGGAATCCAACCCGTGGATCTCCCAGGCCGAGCACGAACGGCGCTGGGCGGTCGCCCTCAAGCACGAGTTGGAGAAGGTGCTGAGCCAGTATGCCGGCGTCAGGTCGGCCAGCGTCTTCCTGCCCATGAACAGCGGACGACCCCGTTTTGCACGCACCGAGGCGACCACCAAGGCCAGCGTGACGCTCGTCATGCACGGCGGCGCGCCGGTGGAGCGCGAGTTGGCGCTGGCGGCGGCCCGGCTGGTGTCGGGCGCGGTGCGCGGCCTGCCCCTGCGGAACGTCGAGGTTCTCGACGGCAATGGCACCAGCGCCCTGGATTGGGAGAGCGAGGCCGCCGGCATCAGCGGCCTCGACCGCCGACGACAGAAGCACGAGCACGACGTCCGCACGAAAATCCTCAGCCAGTTGCCGGACCCGCAGGCACGCGTGGGCGTGCAGGTCGAGCTGAACCTGACCGACCAGAGCCGCGAGTCGGAAATCCCCAGCGATCCGATGCCCACCAAAGAGGAGACGACCGCCGAAGAAACCACCCGCGTGCGGCCCAGCGGCCAGCCCGGCGTCCAGCCCAACGTAGCGGTGTCGGCCGGCAGTCGGCTGGCGGATGAGCATACCAGCAAGGAAACGGCCACGGCCGAATACATCCCGGGCTTCACGCGCACCCGTGAGGCCACGCCGCCCGGAGCCATCAGGGAAATCTGGGCCGCCGTGTACATCTCGCACAGCTACCTGGAGCGTGTCTACCGGCGTCAGAATCCGGACGCCGACGCCATCACGGCGAATGATATTCAAAGCGTGTTCGAAGCCGAGAAGCCGCGCCTGATCAGCCAGTTAACCAAGCTGGTCAAGCCGCAGGATGAAGAGCACGTGGCGGTGGACTGGTACTACGATACAACGCTGGATGAGCGCCTGCCAGTGCAGGCTTCAACACTAGACGACGCCTTTCAGTTAGCGCAGCGTTTCGGGCCGCAGTCGGGCCTGGCCCTACTGGCGCTGCTGTCACTGGGGATGATGCTGCGCATGGCCCGGCGTTCCGACAGCGGCGAGTCCTTCGGTCTGGAGCTGGGGTTGCCCAAGGAGGCGATCGATGCGGCCCAGCGGGCGGCCCAGGACGTGTCCGGCGCTGTCGAAGGCCGCCGGTTCGAGGGGCGCGGGCGTGCCTCGGATGGGAGCGACGGCGAGGAGATTCTGGAGGGCGGCGTCCAGCCGGTCGGCCAGGCGGCCGCCACCGAGGGCATCCTGGTGGCCCAGGAGATCGACGAGAAGACGGTTCAGACCAACAAGATGCTCGAGCAGGTGGCCCAGGTGGTCCGCGCCGACGCGGAACAGGCCGCGGCCTTGCTTGAGCAGTGGGTGCAGCGCACTGACGCGTACGACGCGTAAAGCGGGTAAGGGATGGCGCGGCTCGGATCGAAAAAACGCGAAGATCTGGAGGACCTGTCCGGCGTCCGCAAGGCGGCCATCCTGCTGCTGGCCCTGCGGCAGGACGTTGCCGCCCAGTTGATGCGCGCTTTGGATCGCGATCGCGTCGAGGAGATCTCGCGCGAAGTAGCCAGCCTGGACATGGTTGACCCGCTCGTTCGTGAGCAGGTCGTCACCGAGTTCTACCGCCTGGTGCTGGCGCGCCAGTACGTCGATCAGGGCGGGTTGCCCTTCGCCCGCAGTCTCTTGCAGAAGACGCTGCCGCCCGAGGAAGCCCGGCGGATCATGGCCACCATCGAGCACTCGGTGCACCAGTTGCCCTTCAGTTTCCTGCAGAAGACAGAGAAGGAAAACCTCGTTACGTTCCTGCAGGAGGAGCATCCCCAAACGATCGCGCTGGTGCTCTCGTACCTGCCGCCCGTCATGGCCAGCGAGGTGCTGGTGGGGCTGGGAACCGAACGGCAGATCGAGGTCGCCACGCGCATCGCCCAGATGGACCAGACCTCGCCTGATGTGATTCGGGAAGTCGAGCGCGGACTCGAAAAACGCCTGGCCGGCCTGGTGTCTGAACGCTTCGAGCGCGCCGGCGGCGTCCCGGCCGTGGCGGAGATCCTGAACCTCGCCGGCCGCGCGACCGAGAAGGCCATCCTGGAAGGACTCGAAGAGCGCGACCCGGCCCTGGTCGAGGAGATCCGGCGCCTGATGTTCGTCTTTGAGGACATCCTGCGCGTCAACGACAAGGGCATCCAGGCCGTGCTCAAGGAAGTCGAGAACGAGGAGCTGGCCCTGGCCCTGCGCACGGCCAGCGAGGAGCTCAAGGACAAGATCTTCAAGAACATGTCCGAGCGCGCCGCGTCGCTGATCAAGGAGGAAATGGAGTTCATGGGCCCGGTGCGCGTGACCGACGTGGAAGCGGCGCAGCAGAAGATCGTGGATATCGTCCGCCGACTCGAGGACGCGGGCGAGGTCATTGTCGCGGGCAAGGGCGGCGAATCAGACCTGGTGGTCTAGACCGCCGAACACGGAGCACTTCCCATGGCCGGCTTGGTGCGGAAAGACCAGGTTGCTCTGGCCCGCCACTTCTCGTTTGCCGACCTCGAGGCCGAGGGCCGGCAGATTCTGGCGCGGGCCACGGCCGAAGCGCAACAAATCGTGCAGCGAGGTCAGTCCGAGGCCCGACAACTCAAGGAGCATGAGCGCCAGGCCGGCTATCAGACCGGACTCGCCGAGGGCCGCGCCGCCGGCCTCGAGCAGGTTCGCGCGGAAACCCGCGAAAGCGCCGTCGCGCAGGCTCGTGAGCAGGCCGCGCTGCTGGTTGCGGCATTGCAGGCCGGCCTGACCGAGTTCGAGCACGGCAAGCGGAACCTCATCGCGGCGGCGGAATCCGGCCTGATCGAGCTGGCCCTGGCGATCGCCCGCCGCGTCTGCAAGCTGGAGGCCGGCCGGGCCACGGACACCGCCCGCGAGAACGTCCGCAACCTGCTCGAGATGGTGCAGCACGGCCAGGATGTCGAATTGCACCTGCACCCGGCCGAATGCGAGCTGCTGCGCGCCGCTGACCCGGAGTGGCTGGCCCAGGTCGAGCGTCTCCAGCACGTCAAGTTCATACGCGACGAGTCGGTCGCCCGGGGCGGCTGCATATTGCGGGCGCGCGCCACCGAGATCGATGCGCGCATAGAAACGCAGCTTGACCGGATCGCCGCGGCGCTGGGCGTGTCGGCTGATGGACCGGGGGCCGAGCACCACACCGGGAATGGGGGTCCCGCGTGAAGGCCGCGGTGCGTGACTCAACGCCGGCCGCCGCATCCCGGACCGCACTCCCGCTGGTGCCCGTGGGCGGGCCCGGCGTATTCACGCAGGTCGGCCACGAGGTGGATGGACTGCTGAGCGAGTTGGTGCGCGGCCGGGTCGCGTCGCTGCGCGGCATGACCGTACACGTGGCCGGCCTGCCCGTGCCCATCGGCGCCCGCTGTGCCATCCAGACGCGGCGGGCCGGACGCGTCGAGGCTGAGGTCGTCGGCCTTGGGCATGGTGAGAGCCTGTTGTCGGTGTTCGGCGAGGCGACCGGCGTCGCCGCCGACGACATGGTGACGTGCCTGTCGGGACCGCCGCGCGTGCCGGTGGGCTTTGATTTGATCGGGCGGGTGATCGACGGGCAGGGGCAGCCGCTTGATCAACGGCCGGCGCCGCGCCTGAACGTGCGCTACCCCCTATACGCGGCTGCACCCGGGCCATTGCAGCGCCGCGCGATTCGCGAGCCGTTGGGCTTGGGAATCCGTGCCATCGACGGGCTGCTGACGGCCGGCCGCGGCCAGCGGCTGGGCATCTTCGCCGGCACCGGCGTGGGCAAGAGCGTGCTGCTGGGCATGATCTGCCGGCACACCCAGGCGGATGTCAACGTCGTGGCGCTGGTCGGCGAGCGCGGCCGCGAGGTACGCGAGTTCGTGGACAAGGAACTCGGCCCCGAGGGACTGGCACGCAGCGTCATCGTGGTCTGTACCTCCGACATGGCCCCGGCCCTGCGCGTGCGGGCCTGTTTCCACGCCACGGCCATCGCCGAGTTCTTCCGCGACCAGGGCCTCGACGTACTCTTCATGATGGACTCGCTGACGCGCATGGCAATGGCCCAGCGCCAGATCGGCCTGGCGGCCGGTGAGCCGCCCACGGCCAAGGGTTACCCGCCCAGCGTGTATGCGCTGCTGCCACGCCTGCTCGAACGGGCCGGCCGCACCAAACACGGCAGCATCACCGGCATCTACACCGTGCTGGTTGAAGGCGATGACATTGACGAGCCCCTGGCGGACGCCGTGCGCGGCATCCTCGACGGGCACATCTGGCTGGCACGCGCGCTCGCGAACCGCGGCCACTATCCCGCCGTTGACGTGCTGAACAGCATCAGCCGCGTGGCGGTCGACGTGGTTGACGCCGAGCATGCGCAGGCCGCGACACGGGTGCGGCGGGCCCTGGCGACCTGGCACGATATCGAGGACCTGGTGAGCATCGGGGCCTATGTGCCCGGGGCGAACGTGGATTATGACGTGGCGGTTCAGGCCCGCGAAGGCATCAGCACGTTTCTCCGCCAGGACCGCGCCACGGGCGGCACATTCGAGACCGCCGGTGCGGGCGTGAAGGACCTGGGCCAGGCCATCGCGGCGCTGGAGCAGCGCCTGCGCGGTCAACGCAGGCCCGCGACGGCGGGCATCTGAAGGAGTCCTGACGCGTGGCCAGGCGATTTCGATTTCCGCTGGAGACCTTGCTGCGGGTGCGGCAGCTCCGCGAGCGTGAGGCACAGCGCAAGGTTGCCGCCCAGCAGGCCGAAATTGCGCGGCTGGACCAGCTCAACGACGCGACGCGCGCCCAAATCGCGCTCGAGCAGCGGGAACTCCTCGATATCCAGCAGCAGCAGCGGCTCAGCCCCGCGGAACTGGCCCGCCGGCGGGCCTGGGTCGCCCATCTACGCAACACCATCGCCCAGCGGCAGGCCTGGCGGGCCGAGATGGCCACCAGGCTCGAGCGGTTGCAGGTCGAGTTCCAACAGGCGCGCCAGCAGACCAGAATCATCGCCAAGCTGCGCGAACGCCGCTGGTCGGAATATGTTCGTGACCGACAGCGCGCCGAGCAGGCGGCCACGCAGGAGTTGGCACAGCAGTTGCACAGCTTCCGCCAGATCGGCGGCGCAGATGGTTCCTCGCGCCCGACGGCGGCCGGCCCGGCTCGCCTTGAGTAAGACGGCATGATCTCGAAGCTCTACAACATGGTGGCGATCATCTCGATCGCAACGATGCTGGCGCTGGCTGGCTTCGGCGCGTTCCTATTCGGGTCCGGCCGCGTCACCGCCGAACGCCTGGATACCATGGCCGCCGTGCTGCGCGGGGAGTTCGACGAGGTCGCGGAGGATGCTGAGCCGGAGGCCGCTACGGATGAGACGCAGCCGCGCGGCCGGCGCCGCGCCGCGGCGGAGGAGGTGCGGGCGGCCCAGCAGGTGGACCAGCTCCATTACCAGATGCTCGAACGCACCCGGCGCGACGTCGACGCCCGGCAGGCCCTGCTGGACCAGGCCCTGCAACACGTGATAAACGAGCAGGAAACGCTTGTCACGCAGCGTACGGACTTGACCCAGCAGCAGCGCGCCCTCTCTGACGAGACGCTGGATGTGGGCGCCAAACGTGAGCTTGACCTGCTGGCGGAGTTGCCGCCCAAGCAGGCCAAGGACCACATCATCCGCGTCTGGAACAACAGCCCGGCCGCGGCCACCCGGTTGCTGCTGGCCCTGGACGACCGCAAGGCCGCACGCGTCCTCAAAGAGATGAAGACGCCCGACGAACAACTTGTCATGTCACAACTGCTGGAGCAGTTGCGCACGCAGGAGCTACCAGGCGCTACCGCCACGTCAGGGACGACCGCCGGTGCCGCCGCACCGTAAGGTGCCGCGATGGAGGTCAATCCGCTGGTCACGTCCCTGGCCGGACCCGCCGCCGGCCGGGCCGGCGCACTGCTGCTGCCCAACCTGCTGAACCTGACCAGCATCAGCCCGCAGGCGCAGGCCCTGCGCGAAGCACGCCAGCGCGAGACGCAGCGCGCGGCTGACGATCCGCAGCAACCGCCCGGCCCCATCCCCAAGGGCGTGCGCGGCGCCACGCAGCAGCTCGAACAACGCGAGCGGCGCCTGGCACCCAACAGCCGCGCCGCCCGTCGCGAGTTGCTGGGCGAGCAACAGCAGCACGCCGTGAACGAGCAGCAGGCGGCCTTCAAGAAGACGTTAGCCGATGCGGCGGCCCGCGGACGACCGACGGCGTCCGGCACGCCGGCCCAGGACGGTTCGTCACCCGCCAACAACCAACGCGGCACTGCACCATCCGGCGGCTCGAGCACGCCGGGCCAGGAAGCCGGCGAAAGCCGCGCGCCGGCGGAGCGCAGCGCCAACGCGCAGAACATCACGGCCAGCGAACGCGCCCCCACCAATCCAGTTCAACCGGCCAGTCCGGTCGCAGCCGGCCCGGCGGTCCTCGCCGGCGTGTCGGCCAGTCAGCCGGGTCGCAATACCGCTGTTCGGCCGGTCCAGTCGGTGACCGCCGTGCGCAGCATCTCAGCGGGTTCGGGCACGCCGGCCGCCGGCCAGGCCCACGCGCCGCAAGCTGCCGGCGAAGCGCGCGGCGCCGGACCAGTGGCCGGGCTGGCGGTGGACGGTCGCGAAGCGCGGGCGGAGCGCGGAGCCGTGGCGAACCGGCCGGCGGCGCCGCAGGAGTCCAGTACTGCGCGGAACGCTGCGAACCTGGAGCGGATTGTGCGCGTCGTTCAGACCCAGATCGACGGCGATCGCTCGCGGGCCACGCTCCGGCTGGACCCGCCGGAACTCGGTACAGTGCGGCTGAAGCTGGAGTTACAGAAGGATGTGCTGACGCTGCGCATCGAGACGCAGACGACCGTGGCACATCGCTTGCTAACTGAGCAGCTCGATTCGCTGCGACAGAGCCTGCAGGCGGCGGGCATTCGACTCGAGCAGGTCGAGATTCGTCCGCCGGCGGCAGCCGGCGGCACGGATGACGCGCACTTGTCGCAGGACCCGGACGCCCGGGAAGCCGGGCAGGAACAATCGACCGGCACGCACGCGGACCATTCCGCAGACGCGGGAACGGACTTCCACTCGGCGGATGCGTCAGACGGCCTGTCGGGTGAGTCACCTCTGGAACCAGCGGCGGAGTCGTTGGTGAACATCCTGGCGTAGGCGGCCACGGACGGCTGCATGCGTCGGCAGCGCTGCCGGTCTGCGGCGGCGTGTGACGAGGCAACTGTCATGCAAACGTACGCCGTGGACTCGGCCACCGGGTCGTCGGCCGGCCTCTCGGGCGGCAGCTTCGGCCGGATGACCAGCGCCGACTTCCTCGAACTGCTGGTCACCGAACTGAAGCAGCAGGATCCGTTCGAGCCCAGCAAGACATCGGACATGATTAGTCAGGTGTCTCAGATTCGCGACATCGAACAGTCGACCCAGCTTATCAGCACGCTGCAGAACCTCACCCAGCAGCAGCACACTGGCAACGCCGGCGGGCTGCTCGGCAAGTACGTCGAGGCGATCGGAGCTGCCGCGGACGGAACCGCGACAATCGTCAGCGGGGTCGTCACGGGCGTGCGGTTCGGATCCGACGGCACGGCGGTACTTGAGCTCGATAGCGGCCAACTGGTGCTGGCCGCCAACGTCACGCGCATCATGACGGCTGAGCAGGCGGAGCTTGCCACGACGGCCGGCGACGACGCGGACGACGCGGACGAAGCAGCCGCGTAGGCAGCCACGTCCAATTGGGCAGCGTAACAGCGCCGCACTGCCGGTCGGTCCGGACCGGGACCATTGCCGGTGCAGTGCGAGGTGCGGAGTTCCCGTGGCAGCCGGGCGCGATCCCGGCCTGACGGAGCGCTATCATGGGCTTGACCTCGGCCATGTACACGGGCCTGACCGGCATAAATGTCAACCAGACGCGCATCAACACGATCGGCCACAACATCGCGAACGTGAACACCACCGCCTACAAGAACACGCGAACGCTCTTCCAGACGCAGTTCTCGCGGCTGCTGTCGGCTGGGACGCCGCCCAGCGCGAACAGCGGCGGCACCAACCCGACGCAGATCGGGCTGGGCGCCAGCGTCGCCACCACGCAGCGCGACTTCACCCCGGGCTCAGTCGAGACGACCGGCATCGTCAGTGACCTGGCCCTTGATGGGCGCGGCTTCTTCGTGCTGCGCACGGGCGGTGGCAGTGTCGTCTATACGCGCGACGGCGCGTTCGGCGTCGATTCCAACAACCGGCTCGTGAACGTGGACGGCCACCTCGTGCAGGGCTTCGGCGTGGACGAAAGCTTCAACCTCGTGCCGGGCGTGCTGCAGGACCTCACGATCCCCCTCGGCAGCCTCACGATGGCCCGCGCCACCTCCAGTGTGACCATGGACGGCGACCTCAGCGCTGACGGCACGCGCGCCACACGCGGCTCGGAGCACGCCACGCAGGCCTTGGTCAATGGCAGCGGCGCGGCCGTGACGGCCGCCACCCTCCTCAGCGACGTGCGCGACGCGACCGCTCCCGGCACGGCGCTGTTTGCCGCCGGCAACACGATCACGGTTTCAGGCGTGGAGAAAGGGAACCGGCGGCTGCCCAGCCAGACCTTCGTGGTCGGTACCACCGGCCAGACTATGGGCGACTTCGCCCGCTGGCTCGAAGACGCGCTCGGAATCCAGACCGCCTCCGGCCTGCCGGGCCCCCCGGGCGTGACCATCGAATCCGGAGCACTCGTGATCCGCGGCAATGCCGGCGAGCAGAACGGCCTGACCGTCTCCGGCAACCACTTCAGCACCGACAATCCGACCAGGTCGCTGCCCTGGCAGTTCTCGCAGAACGCGGCCGCCAACGGTTCCGGCACCTACACGGCCCTCACGGTCTATGACTCCCTGGGCACCCCCGTCATCGTGAACCTTACGCTGGCGCTCGAGGCCACGCCCGACACCGGGCCGATCTGGCGCTACTACGTGGAGTCGCCCGATGCCACCGGCGTGGCGCGGGCGCTGGGCACGGGCACCGTGCGGTTCGACACCTCGGGCAACTTCGTCGACGCGCCGGGCAACCAGTTCACGCTGAACCGCAGCGGAACCGGGGCGGCCACGCCCCTGTCGTTCGCCCTGGATTTCGGCGGCGTGCACGGCCTGTCGACGCGGACCTCCGCCGTGGTGGCCGTTGACCAGGATGGCTACCCCCCCGGAACACTGATCGCCTACGCTATCGGCCCGGACGGCACAGTCAGCGGAACCTTCGACAACGGCCTGACCCGGACCTTGGGGCAGGTCGCGGTTGCCATGTTTCCCAACGAAGAAGGACTGGTTGCTGAATCCGATAACCTTTTCACGCTCGGGCCTAACTCGGGTCAGGCCATGATCGGCACGGCCGGCCAGATGGGCTCGGGCCAGGTCCTCAGCGGCGCGCTGGAACTGTCCAACGTGGACTTGTCACGCGAGTTTATCGGGCTTGTCACCTCGAGTACCGGCTTCCAGGCCTCCAGCCGCGTGATCAGCGTTTCCAGCGACCTGCTGAATCAGTTGATGATGGTCGTCCGCTAGTGCGGTTCGGCCGAAGTAGTTCATTGGAAACGTAGTCGCGGTCGGACCGGCCGCATCCTGGCTCCGGGCTGCGCCTCTTGACAGGAACGCAAGGATGATCCGCCTGACCCGCCTGAACGATCGGCCCTTCATCCTGAACGCCGAGCAGATCAAGACGATCGAGCAAACGCCCGACACGATGATCACGCTGCTGACGGGCGACCACGTGATGGTGCGGGAAAAGATGGAGGAAGTCGTGCTGCGGGCGATCGAGTACGGGCGGGCCCTGCGCGCGTTCCTGCCCGCTTGAAGCGTTGATAGTTGCGCTGCGGCGCATTTACTGCCCAGCTTGGCCGGAATGTCTCATAACACCGGTCTTTCAAACGCCACAGTGGCCCTGTTGTGAATACGCACCCGCGATGCGTCGATAACTCGGGAAACATGAGGCGCGCCGCACGCGCCGGGAGCAGGTAACCGTGGCCGATGAGGCGACCACCGACGTCAAAGCCGCCAAGCGCAGCTCGGGACTCACCACGCTCGTGATCGTGCTGGTGGTCGCCGTCGTCGAGGGTGCGGCATTCTTCGCCCTCATCAAGGTCTTCGGCGGCGGCCCCGAGGCCAGCTATGGGGCCGAAGGCCAGCACGTGCTTGAGGGCGGACTCGCCCAGCCGGCCGAGAAGCTCGTCGAAGTGGCCTTGCTGACTGGCTTCAAGGTCCCGAATAACAAGACCGGGCGCACGTTCATCTATGACTTCGACATCAGCGTCGCGGTGGCGGAATCGCAGCAACAGGACGTCTCCTCCGCCGTGCAGAGACGCGACGCCGAAATCCGCGACCGTGTGTTCCAGATCGTGCGCCAGGCCAGCCCACGCGTCCTTGAAGAGGACGACTTCGGCACACTGCGACTGCTTATCAGACACGCCCTGGGCGAAGTCCTGGGGAAAGATGACGTGGTTCACCGAGTGCTGATTCCCCGCTGGTTGCCAATCGACACCGGTGGCTAGCGGCGGGGCGGCCCGGGCCAGGAGGGCGTGCGGCGTGAACAAGGACGTGACGTAGCCATGGCGGATGCACCCGACAAACGCGACGACGCTGCGGCGCCGTCCTCGGACCAACCGGCGGCGGACAACTCCACGAACGCCGTCTCCCAGGCCGAACTGGACGCGCTGCTGGCGCAGGTCCAGCCCGATACCCCCGCCCAGCCGCAAGGCAACGAGGTCGCGGCGCCCAGCACCTCCAACCTGATCGATCAGGCCGAATTGGACTCGCTCGCCGCCCAGTTGCAGCGGGCCAGTGACCCGCCCCCCCCCGCCGCCCAGGCCGGCGACACTTCGCCGCACGTGGACATCGAGGCCGAAATGGCCGCTGCTCTCGCCGCTGAGGGTGGCGACAAGGACAAGATCGAGGCCGAAATGGCCGCGGCTCTGGCGGCCGAGTGTGGCCCCGTGCCGTCCGCGGACGGAGCCGATGACGAGGCCCGGATCGCGGCCGCCGTTGCGGCGGCCGACGCCGCCCGTGAGTCCGGGCCGGCCGTGATCGGTGCCAAGGTAACCGTTTCTCCGGACGACGCGATCCCGATGTCCATGCCCGAGTTCCCGTCGGCCGAGGAGCAGGACGCGCTGAACGACCTCGACGTCCTCGACGACGTCGAGTTGGACGTCAGGATCGAGCTGGGCCGCACCCAGATGTACATTGAGGAGGTCTTGCGCCTGGGGGAAGGCGCGGTCGTCGAACTGGATAAGCTGGCCGGCGATCCGGTGGATATCTTCGTCAATGAGCGCCTCATCGCCCGCGGCGAGGTGCTGGTCCTCAACGACAACTTCTGCGTCCGCATTAACGAGATCATTAGTCCGACCCTGGAACTCGAAGAGCAGCAAGCGCAATAGCCATGACGACGACGCCACGGATGGCGCTGATTTGCCTGATCGGCCTGGGTTTCGCGTGCAGCGCACGCGGCCAGCAGGTTGTGCCGGCCGCCGATCCTGCCGCCGGCGACCCGGCCGACCTCCTGCTCCTTTCCCACACGCAGCCGCCCGCCGACCCCTGGGCCTCGCCCGACATCGCCGCCCCCTTGATGGACGAACCCGTCGTTCGGCGACCGCAGGCCCGTCGCAGCGAGGGCAGCGGCGTGGCGTCCTCGCGGAACTTCCTGCCCTGGGTGCGAACGTCGGCGTCATTGGCCGGGGTGGTGGCGCTGATCTTCCTGTTGGCCTGGGGTTATCGTCTGGGTACGGGCACGGGCCGGCGGTTCTCGCTGTTGAGCCGCTGCTCGGGACCGATCCAGGTTATCGGGCGAACCAACCTGGCGCCACGCCAGGCCCTGCACCTCGTGCGCGTCGGCTCGCAGTTGATCCTGGTGGGCGCCACCAACGACTCACTGCGCGCGTTATCGGTTATTGACGACGCCGACCTGGCCGCACGCCTGGCCGGCCAGGAGCTGCAACAGGCGGAAGACAGCCACGCCGCCGAATTCGAACGCTGTCTGGCTGGCGAGTCGCGGGCCTACGACGGCGGCGCGGCCGAGCCCACCGGCGCCGGCGTCTTGCCCACCGACCGGTTGGGCGCGCTGCGCCGGAAGCTGGCCGACACCGCGCGACGCTTGCAGGGCGCGGTGGCCCAGACGTAGACCGCCTGGTCCGGCACGGCGGCCGCACAAACAGCGATACCACCCGGACGGAGCCGAGTGGCACGGGCACGGAGGCACGTCGGCATGGATGCCGAGCACTTGAACGCACCAGCTAACCAGACGGCTGGCCGACGCGCGGCGACCACGCGCTGCTTCCGGGCAGGCCTGGGCTGCGTGCTGTTCGCCTCGCTCGTGCTGACGGCGCCGGCCCACGGGCAGGTTGAGCCATTCGGCGTCGCGGCCGAGACCTCCGCGCCGGCAGACCCTTTCTTCATTCCCGATGTGAGCCACTGGCTGCCCCAGGCCAACAGCCGGGAGTCGCTGACCGCCACCCTGCAGGTGCTGGTGGTGATGACGCTGCTGACGGTGGCGCCCAGCATTCTGCTGATGACGACCTGCTTCGTGCGCATCGTGGTCGTACTGGCCCTGCTGCGCCGGGCCCTGGGTACGCAGGAGCTGCCGCCCTCACAGGTCATGGTGGGGCTGGCCCTGTTCATGACTCTGCTGGTGATGGCGCCGACCTGGGAGCGCATCCGCGTAAACGCGGTAGCGCCGTACCTGTCCGGCCGCATGGCACAGTTGGACGCCCTGGCGGTGGCCGGTGCGGAGTTGCGCGAGTTCATGTTCCACCAGATCGAGACCGCCGGGAACGAGGCCGACGTCTACCTGATGTACGAGTACGCCACGCGTTCGGCCGTGGCGGACGGCGCCGAGATACGCAAGAGCGACGTGCCGATGTCGGCGTTGGTGCCGGCCTTCATTCTGAGCGAGTTGAAGACGGCGTTCGTGCTGGGGTTCCGGGTGTATCTGCCGTTTCTCGTGATCGACATGGTCATTGCCACGGTGCTGGTTTCGATGGGCATGATGATGCTGCCGCCGGTGCTGATCTCGCTGCCGTTCAAGTTACTGCTGTTCGTGCTGGCCGACGGCTGGCACCTGGTGGCGGGTTCGCTGATGGCGAGCGTCCAGTAGCAGGGGAGTTTGCGCATGGACCTTACGGCCGCTCTGGATTTGGGACGTGAAGCACTGCTGACGGCGTTGATCATCGCCGGCCCGGTGCTGTGCGTCGGCGTGGTCGTGGGCGTGTTGGTGAGTCTGGTCCAGACGATCACACAGCTCAGTGACCAGACGCTGTCGCTCGTGCCAAAGATAGTCGCCATGGTGGCGGCCACGATGTTCTTCGTGCCATGGCTGACCGCCCGGCTGGTCGAGTACGCCCAGTCGCTGTTCGCGGGCCTGTGAGTGGCCGTGGGTGAAACGCGTCGGAGGAAACGTGGCTGATGCCGCTCGAGCTGTTGGCATACTACCTCAAGCTGCCGGTCTTCATGATGGTCCTGGCCCGCATGGCCGGCATGCTCGCCATCCAGCCGATACTGTCGGCCGTATCCATTCCGATGCGCGTGCGGGCCCTGCTGGTGCTGGCATTGGCGGCCCTGATGACGCCGTTTGTCGAGTTCCCGGCCGCGGCGCCGGACACCGTCGGCGGGCTGGCGTTGGCGATGGGGGGCGAACTGCTTGTGGGGTCCCTGATGGGGCTGGTGATCGCCACCTGCTTCGTGGGCTTGCAGATGGGCGGCACGCTGGTGGCCCAGAACTCGGGCCTGGCGATGGGACGCGTGGCGGATCCCGACAGCGGCGAGGACATGGCCATCCTCGGCAGCCTGTACGTGCAGGTGGCCGGCGTCGTCTACCTGGTCATCGGCGGCCACCGGGCCCTGCTGGCCGCCTGCCTGGATACCTTCGAGGCCGTCCCGTTGCTGGGCGCCGCCGGCCTGGCCGAGTTCGGGGCCGACCTCCTGTTGGCCGCCCTGGCCGCGGCCGGCGTGCTGGCGATTCATGTCGCCGCGCCGGCCGTGCTGACCCTGTTCATGGCAAACCTGGCCATGGGCTTCATTGCCCGCACCGTGCCGCAGTTGAACATCGTGACGATCGGTTTCTCACTGAAGGCCCTGGTTGCGTTTCTGATTATGGCAGTCGCGCTGCCTTCCGGAATGAGCATGTTCGTGGATGTGCTCGAGACGAGCTTCGCGTGGCTGCACGAGTTGACGGCTCCCTGACGAGCCGGAAGGAGCGCCGCAATGGCGGCCGACGATACCGGCGAACGCACTGAACAACCAACCGGGCGCCGCCTCCAGGAGGCGCGCGAGAATGGCAACGTGCCGCGCAGCCAGGACCTCACGGCCGCGGCCGCGCTGCTGGGCGGCATACTGCTGCTGAAGTTCCTGGGCATGGGCATGCTCAACACGATGCTGCGCATGTTGCACGGCCTGGCCACACCGCCCGAGCTGAACAGTGCCGCGCTGTTCAACGCCGTCGGCCAGGCCGCGCGAACCGCCATGGGTATGCTGCTGCCCTTCCTGCTGCTGCTCCTGATCATCACGGCCCTGGTTACCGGCTTGCAGTCCGGCATGGTGCTCTCGCCCAAGCGCCTCAAGCCCAAGCTGGACAAGCTCAACCCGATAAACGGGGTCAAGCGGCTGTTCAGCCTGGACGCGGTCACGCGCCTGGGCATGGGCATCCTGAAGATGATCTTCGTGACGGCCGTCGCCTACATAAGCCTGGCCGCTGATATCGGCAAGGTGCTCACGCTCGGCACGCTCGCGCCACGCCGCGCCTTCGAGCTCAGCGCCGCACTGATGTTCAACCTGGCGCTGCGGATGGCCGTCGTGCTCCTCATCCTGGCCCTGCTGGACTACGCCTACCAGCGCTGGAACTGGTGGCGCAAGCTGAAGATGACCAAGCAGGAAGTCCGCGACGAGATGAAGCGCATGGACGGCGATCCCAAGATCAAGCAGAAACGCCGCCAGCTCCAGTTCCAGCTCGCGCTGCAGCGGATCAAATCCAGCGTGCCGCACGCGGACGTCGTGGTCACAAACCCGACCGAATTCGCCGTGGCCCTGCAATACGACGAGGCCACCATGAGCGCGCCGCGCGTGGTCGCCAAGGGCCAGGACCTGTTGGCCCTGCGCATTCGCCAGGTGGCCCAGGAGCACCGCATCCCGATCGTGCAGCGCCCACCGCTGGCCCGGGCCCTGTTCGCCGCCGTCGAGGTCGGACAGTTCATCCCGCCGGCGTTCTACCGGGCCGTCGCCGAAGTACTGGCCTACGTCTACCAGATCAGCGGGCGGGCGCGCCCGGCCGGAGTCGCAAGCTAAAACAGGAGGACGCTTGACTGATCCGCGGGAATACGCGCGTAACCCGGTGAGCCGCAGACGCAAGCGCGCCCGGCTCTGCCCCAACCAGGTTCTCCCGGTAACGGGACGGCGCGCCGCGCGCCGCCACAGGTGACCATGCTGGACAACAACCCCATCGTCCAGTTCATCGGCAAGCACCGCGGGCTGCTGTTCCCGGCGGCGGCGGCGGCCCTGATCTTCGTCATCCTCGTGCCGCTGCCGACCTGGTTCCTCGACTTCCTGCTGATCATGAACATCCTGCTGGCGACGGTCGTGCTGATGACCGTCATGTACATCCGCACCCCGCTCGAGCTCTCCAGCTTCCCGGCCGTGCTGCTGTCGGCGACGCTCTTCCGGCTCGTGCTGAATACCGCCACTACCCGCCTGATCCTCGCCAACGGTCCGCAGGGGACCGACGCGGCCGGCCACGTTATCCAGGCCTTTGGCGTGTTCATCGCGGCCAACTCGCTGGCCGTCGGCGTGATCATCTTCCTGATAATCATGGTGATTCAGTTCGTCGTGATTACCAAGGGCGCCACGCGCATCGCCGAGGTCGCGGCCCGCTTCACGCTGGACGGCATGCCCGGCAAGCAGATGGCCATTGATGCCGACCTGAACGCCGGCCTGATCGACGAGACCGAGGCCCGCCGCCGCCGCCGCGAGATCAGCGACGAGGCCGATTTCTACGGGGCCATGGACGGTGCCAGCAAGTTCGTGCGCGGCGACGCCATTGCCGGCTTGGTCATTACCTTCGTGAACGTGCTCGGCGGCCTGTACGTGGGTATGGTCGAAGGCGGCATGAAAGTCATGGACTGCCTGTCGGTTTATACCCAACTGACGATCGGCGACGGCCTGGCCAGCCAGATTCCGGCCCTGCTGCTCTCGATCGCGGCGGCCATGCTGGTCACTCGCAGCACCGGTCAGACCAACATGGGCGAGGAGGTCATCGGCCAGTTGGCGTCCAAGCCGATCGCCCTGACCGGCGCCGCCACATTTCTCGTCGCGCTCACCGTGACGCCGTTGCCCAAGATCCCGCTCTTGACGCTGGCCGGCGGCTGTGGCCTGGTGGCGTATTTCCTGCGGCTGGTGAAAGTCTCCAAGGCGACGCGCGAGGCCACCGCCGAACGCACCAAGGAACGCACCAAGACGCCGCAGATCGAATCGCACCTGGGCGTGGACGCCCTCGAGCTGCAGGTCGGCTTCGGCTTGATCAAGCTCGTGGACCGCAAGCGCGGCGGGGACGTGCTCGATCGCATCGCCGCGCTGCGCAAGCAGATGGCCCTGGATCTCGGCCTGGTGGTCCCGCCCATCCGCATCCGCGACAACTCCGAATTGCAGCCCAATCAGTACCGGCTGCTGCTGCGCGGGCAGGACCTGGCCCGCGGCGAGCTCTATCCCGATGAGTTGATGGCCATCGACGCCGGTATGGCCGGCCAGCGCCTGCCCGGCCTGGAAACCCGCGAACCGGCCTTCGGACTCAAGGCCTGGTGGATCCCGCCCGCCGAACGCGAGCGCGCCGAGCAACTGAACTACACGGTGGTCGAGCCCGGCGGCGTCCTGGCCACCCACCTGACCGAGATCATCCGCCGGCACGCCGCCGACCTGCTGACCCGCGCCGACACGCACAAGCTCATCGAGCACCTCAAGGAACGCAACGCAACGGTCGTGGACGAAGTCCTGCCAAACCTGCTCAAGACCGGCGACGTGCAGCGCGTCCTGCAGAACCTGCTGCGCGAACGCGTGCCGATTCGTGACCTGGAAGCCATCCTCGAAACGCTCGGCGACTGGGCGCCCAAGACCAAGGATACCGGAATCCTGACCGAGTACGCCCGCAGCGCCCTGGCCCGCACCATCTGCAGCCAGTTGAAGGATTCGGCCAACGTCGTCCACTGCGTCACCCTGGATCCCCGCAGCGAGGACTACCTCGCCGCCAACATCCAGCGGCTCGACCACGGCTCGGCCCTGACGCTCCCCCCGGATCGCCAGTCCGAGCTGGCCATGAAGATCCGCCAGCGCATCGAAGCGGCTGCGGGCCCGGCCGGCGGCGCGCCAGTCGTCGTACTGTGCTCGCCGCAGATTCGGCTGTGGGTGCGCCGCATTATCGAGCCGCTGCTGCCGCAAACCGCGGTGCTGGCGCTCAACGAGATCGTACGGGGAGTTGATGTTCAAGCACACGGAGTGGTAAGCCTTGATGCAAGCGATGCGGACGTTTCGAGCTCCGTCCATGCGTGAAGCGCTGGAGCTGGTGAAACGCGAATTCGGGTCGGACGCGGTGATCTTCGGCACGCGCAGCGCCCCGGCCGGGGCACTCGGACGCCTGGTCGGACGCGACGTCGTGGAAATCACGGCCGCCCCGGCGCATGCCGCAGTCACGCCCGGGCGGCCCGGACGGACCGACACTACGAGCCCCCAGCCGGCCCGCGCCAACCGCAGCCCCACCAACTCGCCGAAAGCCGCCGCCGCGCCGCAAGGTCCCACAGCCGATCCGTCGTTACCGGCCGCCGCGGGCCCACCCACGCTGCCCGAGGACATCTATCCCTACTACACGCGCCTCGTGCAGAACGAAGTGGCCGCCGACTTGGCCGGCCGCCTGCTCGCGGCCGCCGCCCGCACCATGCCCAGTCACATCCGGCAGGACCCGCACGCACTGAGTGCAGTTCTCCGCCGCTGCATTGCCCGCATGGTCCCCACCGCACCGTTGCCCGAGCCGGCCCCCGGCCAGACCGGCCGCGTAGCCCTGGTCGGACCTTGCGGCGGCGGCAAGACGACCACTCTGGTCAAGCTGGCCGCGCATCTGAAGCTGCGCGCCCGGCAGTCCGTCGGCCTGCTGTCGCTCGATACACAGCGCCTGGGGGCCTCCGACCAGCTCCGCCGCTACGCCGAGATTATCCAGGTGCCGATGGAGACGGCCCAAAGCATCGCGGAGGTGCACGCTGCCCGGCAGCGAATGGCGCAGCTCGCTTGGCTGCTGATTGACACATCCGGCGTGGGTCTCAAGGACAACGGCCGCTTCGCGCGTCTTGGGGCCCTGTTGCGGGCGGCGCAGCCGGATGAGGTGCACCTCGTGCTGGCCGCCTCCACCACGACATCCGCACAGCTCCGCCTAGCCCAGGCCTTTGCCCCCTTACGCGTTTCCCGCGTCGTCATCACCCGGCTGGACGAGGCCGTGGGCTTCGGCGTGATCCTCAACGTTATCGATCGCTTGCGACTCAAACTCTCGTACGTGGCCACCGGACAAAACGTGCCGCAGGACCTTGAACCCGCTTGCAGCGCCCGGCTGGCTGAGCTAATCTTGCCCGGCGAAGGCAAGGCATCTGGCTAGTGCCAGGGATGCGACATGGCGCGCTGCCTCCTCACGAATCGGCCCGTGACCTCGCCGGAGGGGCGGCGGCGGGGCGCCACCTGGGTCGTCGCCAGCGGCAAGGGGGGCGTGGGTAAGACCATCTTCGCACTTAACCTGAGCATCCATCTGGCACGCCCAAACTGCCGCGTGATTCTGCTAGACGCCGACTTCGGCCTGGCCAACGCGGATATCCTCCTGGACGCCGCGCCGCGGGCGGATTTCGCCGACGTGCTGGACGTCCGGCGGCCGATCGATGAATTGCTCGTCGCGGGTCCCTGTGGCCTGCGCGTGCTGTGCGGCGTGTCGGGCTTGCCGCGCCGCGGCCGGCCCCTGCAACTCAACTCCACCGCCTGCTCCCGGGTACTGCACCGGCTACGCGCTGAGTGCGACGCGTTGGTGGTCGATTGCGGGGCCGGCGTGACCGAACCCACGCTGGCGTTCGCCCTGGCCTCAGACCTGCTGATTCTCACGACCACGCCCGAGCCGACTGCCCTGGCTGACGCCTATGCCCTGCTGAAGCTGCTGAGCGTACGGGGCTTCAGCGGACGCGTGGGCGTCGTGGTAAACATGGTCCGCAGCCGGCCGGAAGGCCAGCGCGTGGCGCGCCGGCTAAGTGATGTGGCCATGCGTTTTCTGGGACTTTCCGTTGAGGATCTGGGGCACGTACTGGCGGACAAGCACGTCCCTGCGGCCGTGCGTCAACGGACCCCGCTTGCAATACGATACCCGAGGTCGGGCGCAAGTCTTTGTATTGAAGGCATTTGTGACGATTTACTGTCGCCCCGGGACGAGCCGCGCGCCGGCCGGGGCGTCTGGGCCAGGTTCGCTAATCTGTTCATTTGAAGCTTCGTCCAGCCCGCAGGGAAGCGGGCCGATAGGAAGCACGGACGTTTCAGAATGGTACGAAGCATTGGTGCACAGCTAGGACTGTTGGCTTTCGGGCTGGCCATCGTGGCCGGACTCTACGTCGGCAACTCGCCCGTGACGATCCTCGTTCGCGCGTTGGTCGTCATGGTCGTGGCCTGTGCGATTGGACAGGTGTTGGGCTGGGCTGGCAAGCAGGTTCTGCGGGAACACTTGCAGAAGAAGAAGCTGGCGATCGACAGGCAACACCTGGAGACCATTCAGGCCCTGATGCAGGTCGGAGAGCCGCCGGCCGAGCCGCCGCTGGCCGAGCCGCAGGAAGCGCAGCAGACCGAGCAGGTTCAGGCGGGATAGCCATATGCCGCGAAGAAGCCTGGCAGGACGATCACGCCGCGTCAGTCGCGAGCACCCGGTGCGCAGCTTCCCCAGCGAAGCCGCGTTGCAGCGGGCCTGGCGGAAATACCGCGAGACCGGTGATGAGTCCCTGCGCAACCAGTTGATGGAACACTACCTGTACCTCGTCAGGTACAACGCCGAGCGCATCGGCGCCAAGCTGCCGGACGAGGTGGACGTGGACGATCTGATGAGTGCCGGCGTCTTCGGGCTGCTCGATGCCATCGACGCGTTCGATCTTGACCGGGGCGTCAAGTTTGAGACTTATTGTTCGCCGCGCATCCGTGGCGCCATCCTCGATGAGCTCCGCAACATGGATTGGGTCCCGCGGCTGGTGCGGCACCGCGCCCACAAGCTCGCCGGCATCACCCGTACGCTGGAAGTCGAGCTCGGCCGCATTCCCAGCGAGGACGAAATCGCCCACCGCCTCGGGCTGTCCCGCGCCCAGTTTGACAAGCTGATGCGCGACGCCAGTGCCGTCTCGCTCATCTCGCTCTCGCGCAAGTTCACCGACTCCGATTCGACCCGCGACGTATTCGAAATCGACGTTGTCCCGGATGAGCAGGGCACGGATCCTGTCGTCGAGGCCCAGAAGCGCGACGTACGCGACCTGGTCACGCGCGGCCTCAGCCGGGCCGAACGGCTTATCGTCGTCCTCTACTACTACGAACAGATGACCATGAAGCAGATCGGGGAGACGCTTGATCTCTCTGAGTCACGCGTGTCACAGATGCACTCGGCCATCCTGGCACGCCTGCGCGCCCAGCTTCAAACGCGGCAGAAGGAGCTTGCCGTCGAGGTGACCTAGCGCAAGGAGGACCGCCGTGACCGCCATCCCGCCCAATTGGCTGTCGTCGATCGCGGGCTCGTCCGGTGCCCAGCACTCAGCCGGAGCCCGCAAAGTCAAGGAGGCCGGCGACGAGGCCGACCGCAACACGGGCGGCAAGTTCGCTGAGAGCCTCCAGAACGTTATCGAAAGTTCCGACAAGGACGGCGAGGTCTTCAGCGACAGCGAGGGCCTGGGCAGCCAGGGCCGCGCCGCCGCCGAAGACACTGAGCCCGAAGATACGCCCCAGCAGGATGAGCACGAATCCACGGACTCCGGCCTGGACCTACAGGCTTGATCCGGACCTGCCGACTGGTCGGCCGCCCAACCCGGGGATCGGCGGAATCGCCGCCGTGCATCCCCCAGTAGGTCGCGCCGTCAGCCGCCTCGCCCCCGCCGGCGCTGCCGCAGCGCCGCCAGCACACCCCGCTGCTCGGGTGGAATGAGCCGCAAAGTGCCGACCTGGCGAGCCTGGTACACCACGCGACAGACGGTCTCCAGCGTCTCCATGAGCAGGTATGCCGACTCCAGGTCGGTTGCCCAGGTCACGGCTCCGTGGTTGCGGAGTATGACCGCGTCCTGGTCCCTCAGCAGGGGCAGTAACGGGCGCGCCATGTCGGCCGTTCCCGGCGTCTGATACGGCACGAATGGGACATCGCCGAGAAATATGTCGCCCTCGGGCAGCACGTTGGCCAGGCTTACCTCATCCAGCACGGACAGCGTCGTGGCGAAGGGCGGATGGGCGTGGACTACCGCACGCAAACTCGGTGCTGCGCTGTAGATAGCAACGTGCATTGGCATCTCGCTGCTGGGCCGTCGGCGACCGGCCGTCTGTTGACCGTCGGCGGCCACCACGCACAGGTCCGCCGGTGTCAGCCAGCCTTTGCAGCAACCGGTCGGGGTGCACAGGATCTGCCCGTCCGCAATACGAGCGGAGAAGTTCCCTTCCGACCCCGCCACCAGCCCCGCCGCGTATGCCCGGCGCCCCAGCTCGCACATCTGCTCCGCAATCTCATCCATGCACGCGATCCTACCGCTCAAGCCGGGCCCGGACAACGGCCACCCACGCTTCCGGCGCATTCTTACCAGACTGGGCTTGGCGGGGTTGGCAAGCCTGTTCTCGACGCTTATCATCCCCGTGCTTAACTCATCGGCACCCGAAAGGTTTCGGGCCGAACCGCTGTCGCTTGCCGGTGCTGTGGTGTGGTGGCGCGTCCGTATGGGCGGCGGAGTTGCCGGCGGGAGTGGTGTACTCGCGCGTGCCGAGTCAGGCGGTATTCGGAACTTCTAAGTCGTTTGCGTGGAGGTACCGGTCGTGCCGGAAGTCGCGGAAATCGAAGCCAAGGTCAAGAAGATCGTGGCGGAGCAGATGGGCGTCTCTGAGGACGAGATCACGCGGGAAACGTCGTTCGTCAACGACCTCAACGCGGACTCGCTGGACACTGTCGAACTCGTCATGGAGTTCGAGGATGAGTTCGAGATGAGTATCCCCGACGAGGAGGCGGAGAAAATCCAAACCGTCGGACAGGCGATTGACCACATCCAGAAGTACCTCGAGAACGCCGGCAAGTAGCCTGCCTGCAGTTAGGACCATCCCATGGAGCAGCGACGAGTCGTCGTCACTGGAATGGGTGCTGTGACGCCGCTGGGTATGTCCGTGGCGGCCTTCTGGGAGGGCTTGGTCGCGGGGCGCTCCGGTGTCCACACGATCCGACATTTCGACCCTTCCAGCTACGACGTGCACTTTGGCGGCATGTGCCTGGAATATAAGGCTGCCGAGCTCATCGAGCCGCGCCGCGCCAAGCGCATGGACCGCTTCACGCAATTGGCCCTCGTCGCCGCGCGCGAGGCTATCGCCACGGCCGGGCTGGATGGCCGGTTCGACCCGACCCGCGTCGGCGTCATTCTCGGAACCGGTATCGGCGGGCTGGCCGAAATCGAGGAGCAGCACCTCCGGCTGCTCCAGAAGGGGCCGGACAAGGTCTCCGCCTTCACCATCCCGAAGCTGATGGCCAATGCCGGGTCCGCAACCGTCTCCATCGAGTTCGGTTTCCAAGGCGTTAACACCTCCGTTTCCACCGCCTGCGCTTCTGCCGGCAGTGCCATGGCCGACGCGTATCACACGATCATGCGCGGCGATGCGGACGTCGTTATCACCGGCGGGTCCGAGGCCGCCGTAACGCCGCTCGGCATCTCTGCCTTCTCTGCCATGAAGGCCCTAAGCACACGCAACGAAAACCCCGAACGAGCCTCGCGCCCGTTCGACAAGGACCGCGACGGCTTCGTACTCAGCGAAGGGGCCGGCATCCTCGTCTTCGAGAATTACGACGGCGCCGTCAAACGTGGCGCCACTATCCACGCCGAAGTCCTGGCCGTCGGTGTCTCCGCCGATGCCGGCGACATTGTCCAGCCCGATCCCGAGGGCCGCGGCGCCGGCCGGGCCATGGCTGACGCCTTGGCTCATGCGCACATCAATCCCGACCAGATCGACTACATCAACGCCCATGGCACCTCCACCATCCTGGGCGACGTGGCCGAAACCAAGGCCATCAAGAAAGTCTTTGGACCGGCCGCCTACAAACTGGCTATCAGCAGCACAAAAAGCCAGATCGGGCACCTGCTGGGCGCCAGCGGCGGCGTCGAGGCCATCGCCACCGTCTGCGCCATCGAGCGCAACACCCTGCCGCCGACCATCAACCTCGACTGCCCCGACCCCGAGTGCGACCTGGATTACGTCCCCAACACCGCTCGCGACGCCCACGTCCGCATCGCCATGAGCAACTCGTTCGGCTTCGGCGGCCACAACGCCTGCGTGGTCTTTCGCAAACTGTAGTTCGGTCGGCGTCCGCTACCCGGATGCTTCTGCAAGGACCCGCACGCCTGCGGGACGCCCACACGGGAGAGTAACCATGCGCGCCTATCAGTTCAGCATGTTCGGGCTTGAACACCTCAAGCTCGAGACGCTCGCAACCCCCACGCCCGGACCCAACCAGGTGCGGCTCGACGTCAAGGCCATCAGCCTCAACTACCGCGACCTGATGGTGGTTAAAGGCTGGTACAACCCGAAGTTACGATTACCAGCTACGCCGGTCAGCGACGGGGCCGGCATCGTGTCGGCGGTCGGCACGGGCGTCGAGCGCGTCAAAGTCGGCGACCGCGCTACGTCGCATTTCATCGCCGACTGGCTCGATGGGCCTGTCCGAGCGGAATACGTGGCCTCCACACTCGGGACGCCTGGCCCCGGTCTGGCAGCCGAGCAAGTCGTCCTGCCGGCCGAAGCCGTCGTGCCGCTGCCCCCCGGCTACGATTTCGCCGAAGCTGCCACGCTGCCGATCGCGGCCCTGACGGCCTGGAGCGCCCTGCGCACGGTCGGCCACGTCGGGCCCGGCCAGACGGTCCTGACGCTGGGAACCGGCGGCGTGTCGATTTTCGCTTTGCAGTTAGCCAAACGCATGGGCGCGACCGTCATCATCACCAGCGGCAGCGACGATAAGCTCAAGCGCGCCTGTGCCCTGGGTGCCGACCACGGCATCAATTATCGGTCGCAATCCGACTGGGATCAGGCCGTCCTGGACATCACCGGCGGCCTGGGCGCCGATCTGACCGTCGAGAACGGCGGCATCGCCACGTTGGAACGCTCCCTGCGTGCCACCCGCGCCGGCGGCATCATCGCCTACCTGGGCGCACTGACCGGCCTGCAAGGCGAACTGAACACGGCCGCCATCCTGATGAAACGCCTCCACATTGCCGGCATCTTCGTAGATAGCCGGGCCGCGTTCACGGCCATGAACGCGTTCATCGAGGAGCACGAACTGCGCCCCGTTATCTGCCGGCGCTTCCCATTCGAGGAGTTCCCGGACGCCCTGCGGCTGATGGAGGCCGGCGGGCACTTCGGTAAGATCGTCGTAGAGCTGTAACGCCCCGGCCAAGTGGGAACGTTGTAGTGCCCGGCTCACAGTGCATCATCCTCGGCATCGAAACCTCCTGTGATGAAACCTCGGCCGCCGTGGTCGTGGACGGCCACGACGTCCGCGCCAGCCTAGTGAGTTCGCAGGTCGCGCTGCACGCCCGCTACGCCGGAATCGTGCCCGAAATCGCCTCGCGCGCGCACGTCGAGTGCATTCGCCCACTCATTGAACGCACGCTGACGCAGGCCGGCATCGGCTATGACGAGTTGACCGCATTGGCCGTAACCGCCGGCCCCGGCCTGGTCGGCTCGCTGCTCGTCGGGGTCACGGCGGCCAAGACGTTGGCCCTCGCGCTCGACCGCCCGCTGATCGCCGTTGACCACATCGAGGCCCACGCCACTAGTGCCGCCCTGATGGTGGACGCGCCGCCCTGGCCGGCCGTGGCACTCGTCGTCAGCGGCGGCCACACGTCGCTGTATCTCGTGCGGGACTTCCTCGACCTCGAACTGCTCGGCCAAACCGTCGATGACGCGGCCGGCGAAGCTTTCGACAAGGTCGCGGCCCTGTTGGAGCTCGGCTACCCCGGCGGGCCGCTCATCGACAATCTCGCGCGCCAGGGCAACCCGGCCGCCATACCGTTCCCCCGCCCCTGGCTGCACGAGCCGCACTTCGACTTCTCCTTCAGCGGCCTGAAGACCGCCGTCCTGTACCACGTCTACGGCGCCGGCCGCAAGTATGGCTCAGTTGCTCATCTCAGCCCCGCCGAACTGGCCGACGTGGCCGCCAGCTTCCAGGCCGCGCTGGTCGAAACGCTGGTCACGAAGACCGTGGCGGCGGCCCGGCACGCCGGCGTTGCGTGCGTCGTGGTCGGCGGCGGCGTGGCGGCCAACTCCGCTTTGCGGGCCGACTTGCAGGCCGCGTGTGGCCAGGCCGGACTGCGCCTGCTGCTTACGCCGCTCGCGCATTGCACCGACAACGCCGCGATGGTTGCCGCTCACGGTTACCATCTGTTGCAGGCCGGCCAAATCGCTAATCTCTGGCTTGAGCCGCGCGCCGGCCTGCGCCGTCCGCCGGTCACGCCGCGCAGGCAACGCCGCTGAATGGCCGGCGGCGAGCTTGTTTTAGGCCACTACTATCCGTAAACTACGAGTTGGTACGAGCAATCCCCCCACAGCGGAGGCCAGGCAATGATCTTCGGCGAAGAAGGCAACGACCCGCAAGCACAGCGGCAGCAGGTACGCCTCGACATCGGACACATGGAGACCCTGTACGCCAACTCCTTCGCCGTGGCCGGCGCGCCGGATGAGATCGTGCTCTACCTGGGGACCAACCTGCCGATGCCGAACGTCAAGGAACCCACGGTGCGCGTCTCGCACCGCGTGACCCTGTTGCCCGCCAATGCCAAGCGGCTGATGATCGCCTTGCAGCAGACCATGAAAGCGCACGAGGAGCGTTTCGGTCCGATCGAGCTGCCGCCCGCCCGGCGACCCGGCCCGCCCAACCCGCCGCCGTCACAGTAACACCCGTCGCTTCCGCCCCGCGCGCGGCCGCTATAATCACCTGTTCAAGCCGGTGCCCGCCCGGATGTGGGTTGCCGGTCATGTTGTCGTTACGGCTCACGGGATCCACCGGTGGACAGGGCCGCTCAAAAGGCTGTGATTCAGAAAGGATGGGAAACATGAATCTGCGCACTTGGCTGGTCGGCGCCGTTGCGCTGGTCGTTCTGGCGGTAGTCAGTGGTCAGGTCTTTTCGCAGGACAAACCGACGCAGCCGCCGAGTACCGGGATGCCGCCCGAGATGCAGGCGGCGATGGAGAAGTGGATGCAGTTCGCGGCCCCGGGCCAGCCGCACCGCGAAATGGCCAAGCGGGCCGGGATCTGGAACGCGGCCGTGAAGATGTGGTGGGCCGGACCCGACAGCCCGCCGACGGTCACCACCGGCGTGTCCGAGGTCAAGGTCATTCTCGACGGCCGCTTCATCACGGAGAAGTTCCGCTGCGAGATGAAGATGGGCGATCAGACCATGGGCTTCGAGGGCTTCGGCATCAGTGGCTACGACAACTTCAAGCGCATGTACACCTCGTTCTGGGTGGACAACATGGGCACGCAGATGATCCTCATGCTGGGCTCTCAGCCGCTGGGCAGCAACAAGCTGACCTTCTACGGCCAGATGGACGAGCCGCTGCTGGGTGTCCAGGACCGCATGGTGAAGTCCGTCGTGACGCTGGTCAGCGAGGACGAGCACGTCTTCGAGATGTACGACCTGCTCGCCGGCGACGATCACAAGGTGATGGAAATCACCTACACACGCGCCAAGTAGCCGCGCAATCCACCGTCGGCGTGGCGGCGCCCGAGTTAATCGCCGATCGGCCGGCGACCGGGCTCTTTCGTTGTTGGAGCACGGTCGAGGAGCAGGTCACCGCCATGATCATGGAAATCGGCCGGCCGCAGCACGAAGCGCACCTGCGCGAACTCTCGTGGCGTATCCGGTCGGGCAGGTGAGCGCGCACAAGAGATGCGGCGAGGGCGCGCTCCACCCGTACCGCCAGAGCCAACGCCGCACATCCCGTTGCGGCTCGGCACTGGCATTCTCTCCGTGCGCGTGGCTCGCGACCGCCCGCCGCGTTGTTCACTCGCAAATCAGCTCGTACGCCATGTCCGTGCTGCCGTCGAAGCTCCAGGACTCCA
>CAZJYX010000023.1:0-58959 GCA_964550375.1 uncultured Planctomycetales bacterium
TTCGCCAAGGCGTTCCGGGCACTGCGTGAGCACTTGATATATGGCGCGTGAATGGAGTGGGGTCAAAGTGTTGGGGCGAGGTTGTTTGTGGCTGGCGGTGGGTGTTGCGAGGTGGTGGATTCTGCGCGGCGCGGGAAGGCGGGCGGAAAAAAGTATCAGAGCGGCGGCGGGGCGCTGTATGATGGTGGGGCGGGGCGCGGCTGTTCGCTGTGCGGTCGCGCGGCAACTTGATAGCGGTGTTTGTCCGGTTCTGGATAGGGGAAGCAAGTTTGGCAGGGCATTTCGTGAGTGAGAGGGCGAAGAACATGAGCGCGTCCGGAATAGCTGTATGGGCACCAGTGTTAATGGGCGGTCTGCTGGCAAGCACGGCGCGGGCGGACGTTGTGATCGAGACGGCAAGCGTGGGCAATCCGGGCAACGCCGGCGAAGTTTCGGGGTGGGGAGCGGGCGGCTATGGCCCGGATCGCGTTTGCGGGGCGGTTGACTACGTGTACAGCATCGGCAAGTACGAGGCGACAGCCGGGCAGTACACGGCATTCCTCAACGCCGTGGCCGTCACCGATACCTACGGGCTGTACAATACGGGCATGTGGAACAGCGAGTCCGGCTGCCAGATCGAGCGGACCGGCTGGCCGGGCAACTACTCGTACAGCGTGGCGCCGGACTGGGCCGATCGGCCGGTGAACTACGTGAGCTGGGGTGACGCGGCGCGGTTCTGCAACTGGCTGCACAACGGCCAGCCGACCGGTCCGCAGGGCCTGGGCACGACTGAGAACGGCTCGTACTTCCTGGACGGAGCGATATGGACGGTGGAGTTGATGGACGTCGTGCGTGAGCCGGACGCCACGTGGGTGATTCCGTCGGAGGACGAGTGGTACAAGGCGGCGTATCACAAGAACGATGGCGTAACTGGGAATTACTGGGACTATCCCACGAGCAGCGACAGCGTGCCGAGCAACGAACTCATCGATCCCGACCCGGGCAACAACGCGAACTTCTGGGAAGGCGATTGGACGATCGGTCCCCCGTACAGACGCACGGAGGTGGGCGCATTCGGGAATTCCAGCAGCCCGTACGGCACGTTTGATCAGGGCGGGAATGTCTGGGAGTGGAATGAGGCGGTGATGGGATCTGTCCAGCGCAGTCGCGGCATACGGGCCGGTTCGTGGGCTTACTACGCCAGCGACATGCGCGCGTCGAACCGCCACTACCACAGGAACCCGACTACCGAGGGCGGCGGCATCGGGTTTCGCGTTTCGTTGATTCCCGAGCCCGCTTCGATCCTGATGCTGGCCTTGGCTAGCGTGGGGATTATGCGCAGGAGATAGGGCTGCGACGCCGCCGTTCCTCGTTCAGGCGGGCGTCAAGGGCTGGTCACGCCGTCGCAGTGTCACCCAATCGGCGGCGCGCTGCTTCTTTCGCCGGTGGCCACGTCAGTCCGCAGTGCGTGGGCGCCGCAGTGGCTGGGGATCAACGCCGCTTCTCAACTGGTGAACCAGGCGATATTCTGCGCTCGCGGGTTGGGTGCGGGCATTGTTTGTGCACGAACTGACCCAGCCTTGCCGTGTGACAGGTCAAGCGTGACAGGAGAGTCACGTTGTGATGATCGCGGATGGGCGAACGCTATGCGCAAGTGGCTGTTGATCCTGTCGGCTCTGATCGTCGTCTTGCTGGGTATCGTGCTGCTGCGAGCCTGGTGGCCGTTGCTGGACGTGGCGATCGCTGTATCCAAGGAGACAACGTACGTCACCGAACCGCTCAATCCGGACGGGACAGTGGACTACGTGGCGGCATACAACAGGCGCATTGGCGCCGATGTCGCGACGTCTGATAACATGGCGGTGCGAATCATCGGAGTTCTTGGCCCGGGAGCGTTGTCGGCAGAAGTGCGCGAGCCGGCCGCGGCGGCGCTGGGCGTCACATTCTCCGAGAGCCGACGTGGGTTCGTGCGACTGGCTGACCACCTGAACGCCAATCTGGATGATTACGGAAGCTTGATTCCGCCACAGGATGAGCAGGCGGCGGAAAGCGAAGATGAGCGGTGGAGGCGTGAGGTCGTCATGAAGGGGCTGGGCGACCGGTACCGACAACGCGCGCCCCTGGAAGAGTTGGCGGACTCGCAAGTAGCGCAGGCGACAACCGGGCCGTGGTCAGCCAGTGACTTGCGCATAGTCGCTGACTGGATCGCGGTGAACGAAGCCGTGCTGGACGAGATCTCGGCTCTGGACAGGGGTACGAAGTTCGTGGTGCCGATGGTGTCGCCGGCCAACCCGCCTGAGTTTCTGCACCCGGCGGTTCTCGATGCTGATGTCATTCGGGACTTGTGGCAGACGCTGGTGTGCCGTGCCATGCTCCGCCTCGGGCGTGATGATATCGCCGGAGCATGGGACGATGCGCTGCTGATGTGCTACCTGGGTCGCCTGATGATGGGTGGCGGCAGCGGTGGGCACCCATACCAGGGCCTGGTGCCTCGCACCGAAGGCTTGCGCATTATCAGACTCATTGCCGGCCGAGCAGACCTGGCGTCGGCTCAGGCAATAGACATGCTTCGACAGTATCAGGCGCTGCCGGCCGCCGGCAGTCCGGCGGAAGCAGATGTGCTCATTTCGCGGTTGACGTCGCTTGATTTCGTCATGCAGTTGGTCCGGGGCGGGACGCCGATGCAGTCCAGCGGTGTGGACGTCGCGCCGCCGGTATTAGGTTCGTTTGATCCGAACGATGTCATGCGGCGGATCAACAGCGTGTACGATGACATTGAAGCAGTGGCGACGCATCCTGATCTTCATCAACGCATGGCACGTGCGCCGGCCGTGGCCGCGGCGAACAGGGCGCTACTCTCGGCGCTGGAGCGGCGGATGCTGCCGGATAACTTCCTGGAGTTTGCGACGCTACGACTGTCCCCAACAGCAAGGCGCGAATTCTCGAACGATGCGCTGGTATGGCACCTGCTCGCAATGATGATGATGGACGCCACGGCGACGTCCACGGACGTCCAGGCTGTGATGAACGACGAGTCTGCGAGTATTGCCTTGGCGCTGGCGGCCCACAAGGCTGAGCACGGGCGCTATCCGGGCGACCTGGATGATCTGGTTCCGTCGTACTTGCCTGTGGTGCCCAGAGACCTGTTCACCGGTGAGCGGCTGCACTACAAGCGTGACGGTGAGCGATACCGCGTATGGAGCGTGGGGAGGAACCTGCGAGACGACGGCGGCGACGGCGAAGACGATCTCGTTCTGGCGGCCGACGATTGAGTGTCTGTGGGATTTCGCATTTGCTCGCCAGTGGGCGGTAGTGGCTAAGGGGGACGCTCGCGGGCGCGGCGGGGGCCGAGTGGTGTTCAACGTCCGCCGTCCGGCACGGCGGGCAGGCTCAGGGCGGACGCTGCCGGCGGATGGTCGCGGGAAGTGACGGGAGTGGATGGGAATCGAACCCACCAGGAGCAGCTTGTACTACCCCTCAACGGCTTTGAAGGCCGCGGAGCCCACCAGGTGCTCGGACACTCCCAGGCAACTGGGGCGTATTCTGCGGGCACGGGCGGCCGGCCGCAAGTGGGGCTTGGCAAGCTGATACGGACGGACGGCGCGCACTGCCCGGCATGGACAGCGGGGCAAGGCGCGGGGCGCCGATTTCGCTTCGCGCGGGCGTCGCTCCTGCGGCGTGGCGTGAGGGGCCCGGGCGGTGGGGGCGACTTTGGCGTTGACAGGGGTCGGCCGGGCCGTTGCGATATGCACAGTTTCGGCTGCTGGGTGTTGTGCGGCCGGTCAGGCAGGGTCGATGGACGAGGTGAACGCGGGCACGTATGCGGGTGATGCGGCGGGGCCGTTCGGGCGGAGCGGCGTCGGGGGGGCGGTGCTGTACCCGAACGCGTACACGTGGTTCATTCTGCTGGCCGCGCTGGACATCATGGTCACGTGGACCATCCTGCACTGTGGCGGTCAGGAGCTGAACATCGTCGCGGACTGGGTCATTCATCGTTTCGATCTGCCCGGAGTGGTTGCCTATAAGTTCGTGTTGGTCACATTTGTGGTGCTCGTTTGCGAGGTCGCCGGTCGGCGGAATCGGCGCACGGGACTTACGCTGGCCTATTGGGCGATAGCGTTGACGGCGTTTCCGGTGGTGTTCGGCCTGGTGCAACTGACGGCCGCGCTGGTCGGGCCCGAGGGGCCGCCGGGACTGGCCGGCGCGGCGTAAGCGGGGCGAGCGAGGGAGCCGGCATGGATCCGGCGGTGTTGCGCATCCTCGATGTGAACGTGAATCGCAGTCGCGAGGCGCTGCGGGTGATTGAGGATTACGCGCGTTTCGGGCTGGACGATTTGGACGCGGCGGCCGCGGCGAAGCGCTGCCGGCATATGCTGGGGGAGTTCGTCCGGGCGGTGGGCCGGGATGAGCTGCTGGCGGCGCGCGATATTGCGGGCGACGTGGGCCGCGACGTGAAGACCGCCGGCGAGTTGCGGCGTGATACGGTGGACGCGGTCGTGCGGGCGGCTTTCGGCCGGCTGAGCGAGGCGGCGCGCGGGCTGGGGGAGTACGGCAAGTTGCTGTCGGGGTCGGCGGCGGCGCGGGCGGAAGAGCTGCGCTACGCGGCGTACGAGTTGGAGCAGCGCATCGTGCTGCGGGGCGGGCTGCGGGCGCGGTTACGGGCGGTGCGACTGTACGTGCTGGTTACAGGGGGGCTGTGCCGACGGGACTGGCTGGAGACCGCCGAGGCGGCGATACGTGGGGGGGCCGGCTGCGTGCAACTGCGGGAGAAGGGGCTGGGCGATGCGGAATTGCTGGAGCGGGCGCGGCGGCTCCGTGCGCTGACGCGTGAGCACAACGCGTTGCTGGCGGTGAACGACCGGCCGGACATTGCGCGGCTGGCGGCGGCGGATATCGTGCATGTCGGGCAGGGTGATTTGGCGGTGGACGAGGTGCGGCGCATCGCCGGCACGGGCATGCTGGTCGGCAAGAGCACGCACACGGTGGCGCAGCTCGAGGCGGGACTGGCTGAGGAACCGGACTACATCGCGGTTGGGCCGATGTATCAGAGCGCGACGAAGCCGCAGGAGCATGTGGCCGGCTTGGAACTGCTCGCGGCGGCCGTGCAGCGCACGAGTCTGCCGGTGGTGGCGATTGGGGGGATCGTGGTGGAGAATGCGGGGGGGCTCGTGGCGGCTGGGGCGCGGTGCCTGTGCGTGTGCGGCGGGGTTATTGGGCAGGATGATCCGGAGGGGGCGGCGCGGGCGATCATTGCGGGGGCGTGGAGGTAGGGTGTGAGGCGGGAGCCGGCGGATTTCGCGCGTGAGCATGCGGACCCGCTGGCGGGGGCACTGCCGCCGTTGGCGCTGGATCGGCAGCGGGTGGTGCATTCGGCGGCGTTTCGGCGGTTGATGAGGAAGACGCAGGTTTTCGTCGCGCTGGACGACGACCATTTCCGGACACGGATGACGCACACGCTGGAGGTGGCACATCTGGCGCGCTGCCTGGCCGGGCGGCTGGGGTTGGACGCGGACCTGGCGGAGGTGGTTGCGCTGGCTCACGATTTGGGGCACCCGCCGTTTGGTCATGCAGGTGAGCGGGCGCTGGCCGAGTGCCTGCGGGGGCAGGGCGGTTTCGAGCACAACCAGCACGCGCTGCGGGTGGTTGAGGAGTTGGAGCACCCGTACCCGCAGTTTCCGGGGTTGAACCTGACGCGTGTGGTGCGGGCGTGCCTGGCGAAGCACCGGAGCCCGTATGATTGCCCGGGGGCGCACCCGCTGCGGGACGATGAGGCGGCGCGGGGGGAAGGGCTGGTTGTGGACCTGGCTGATCGGATTGCTTTTGGACTGCACGATTTGCAGGATGGGCTGTACGCGGGGCTGCTGGTGCCGGAGTGGCTGGGAGGGCTGGAGTTGTGGAGGTTGGCGTACGAGGGGCCGGGGCTGGTTTCGGACGGTGCTTGGCGCCGTTGGCTACGTCCGACGCTTGATGGAGTATTGGCGCGCGTTTTGGAGGGGGTAGCGGGGTCGGCGGCGGGGGGGCGATTGGCGCTGCCGCCCGAGTTGGAGCAGGCGTTTGGGCAACTGGATGGGTTTTTGTCCGAGCGGCTCTATCGGCATTCGCGGCTGGCGGAGGCGGATGGGGAGGCTCGGGAGGTGGTGCGGGCGGTTTTCGGGTGGTACGTGGCGGAGCCGAGGTGGCTGCCGGGGCGGTATGCTGAGCGGATTGGCGGGCAGCCGGTAGAGCGGGTAGTTGCGGATTACGTGGCGGGGATGACGGATCGGTTCTGCCTGGAGGAGTATGGGCGGCTGAATCGGCCGGTCTGTGGTGCGTGCCGGGATTAGATTCCGGGGCTGGGGTGCTGGGCAAGCGGGGCGGGATGGTATAAGATGAGGTGACGTATAGGGGCCGCGCTATGTGTGCGCGGTGACCCGCGACTGGCAGGACGTTGGTGTCCGACTTGCGGCGGGGGTGGTAGACGAAGTCCGGTGTCGGCATCGTCTGGGTCGCAAGGGCGGCCCATTTTTGTTGGCGTCGCGGGTAGTTGTGCCGGTGGCGTGTGCCGGCAGCCGGCTGGATGGCCGGTGGGCGGCGCGCGGGCCGGTTCGCGTCTAGTGTAGCGAGTACCGACATGAGCCAGGATCTGCTTCGGATCATCGACAGCATCTGCCGAGACAAGAACATCGATCGCGAGTCCTTCGTGGCGGATCTCGAGAATGCGATGTCCAGCGCGATCCGCAAGGCCCACGAGGAAGCGGAAGCGGCGGAGGTGCGGCTGGACCCGCTGAACGGGAAGATCAGCGCGACGGTCGATGGCAAGCCGATCGATGTTCAGTTGCTGGGGCGGATCGCCGCGCAGACGGCCAAGCAGGTGATTATTCAGAAGACGCGCGAGCGTGAGCGGACGAGCATTTTCGACGAGTTTACGGAGCGGCGCGGGACGATCGTGACGGGGACGGTGACGCGTGAGGAGCGCGGCAACTTCGTGGTGAACGTGGGGCGCACGGAGGGTTTTCTGCCGCGCAGCGAGCAGATTCCGGGCGAGGTCCACAATGTTGGGGAGCGCATTCGCGTGCTGATTCTGGACGTGCGCGAGCAGCCCAACCAGGTGAAGATCATCCTGTCGCGGTCGCATCCCGAGTTCATCGTGCGGCTGTTTGAGCTGGAGGTGCCGGAAGTCGCCGAGCGCATCATCGAGTTGAAGGCGCTGGCGCGCGAGCCGGGCTACCGGACGAAGGTGGCCGTGAGCAGCATTGATTCGAAGGTGGATGCCGTGGGGGCGTGTGTGGGGGTGCGCGGCAGCCGGATCAAGAACATCGTGGAAGAGCTGGGCGGCGAGAAGATCGACATCGTGCGCTGGAACGAGTCGAGCCAGATTCTGATCCAGAACGCGCTGAAGCCGGCCGAGGTGCAGGAGATTGCCCTGTGCTTCGAGTTGGGCAAGGCGACGGTGGTGGTGGCGGAAGATCAGCTTTCGCTGGCGATCGGCAAGCGCGGGCAAAACGTGCGGCTGGCGGCCCGGCTGACGGGCTGGGACGTCGATATCCTGACGCCGACGGAGTACAACAAGCACCTGGAAACGCTGGAGCGCATCGTCAAGGCCGTGCCGGGGTCAACTGACGTGATTGTTGACCAGTTGGTTGCGATGGGTGTGGTGTCGGTTGGTGATCTTGACGAGGTTGGTCCGGAGCCGCTGGTGAACGAGTTGCAGGTCGAGGCCGAGTTGGCCGAGCGCATTGTCGAAGCGGCCGGTGAAGAGGCGATTCGGCTGGAGGAGGAGCGCGAGGCGGCGGAGAAGGCCAAGGCCGAGCGCGCCGCCAGGGGTGAGCCTGAGCCGAAGGAGGCGGAGGCAGCACCGGTCAAGCCGGAAGAGGAAGACGACGGCGTAGTTCGTCTGGAACAAGGCGCGGACGGTTTGGCCGAGGCGACCTCCAGTTTCGTCGAGGAGCCGGCGGCGGCCGCGGGGAGTGATGAGTCTGAGGCCGAGGGCGCGGAATCGGCCGGGGCCACGGACGTGAGCTTGGATGACGCCGCGGCGGACGAGTCGGTTGAGCACGAGGAGCCGGGCGCCCGCGGTGCGGCGGAGCCGAGCGAACCGACGGCGTAGCTCTGATGAGCGTTGTGCCAGCAGGTAAGACTGTTCTGGCGGTGGGGGCGCGCCCGGATACTGTGGGTTGGTATTGTGGGGGTACTTTGGCCTGGCTAAGCGCGGCGGGCTGGCGCGTCGTGTTGGCCGGCATCCAGCCGTCGGAAACGGCGGCAGAGCGCGGCTGCGCTGCGCGTCAACCGGCGGATGCAGGTGCGCGGGGGCCGGCCGTGTCGGATGTGGATTACTGCTGCCTGGAGCCGGGGGGCGGGCGGATTCTGTTTGGGGACGCTGCGTGTCGGCGGGCCACCGCGCTGCTGCGGCGGGTCTGCCCGGACCTGGTGCTGACGCACTCGCCGCTGGACCGAGTCGGAGACCATGAGGAAACGAGCCGGATCGTGCGGCAGGCGTGCTGCGCAGCGCCGCTAGCGGAAGTCGTGGTGGATGACGAGGCGGGGCGCGTGCCGCCGCTGAGCGGTGTTCCATATCTGTACTATTTTGATCCCAGTGATGGTGTGGACATGTTCGGCCGGCCGGTAAGAATGGCCCTGGTGGTTGATATCACGGATGTGATTGAGGCGAAGTTACGGTACATGGTTCTGGGTGGGCCGAAGGCGGCGCACGCTGCGGAGCTGCCGGAGCAGGTGCGGACATGGGGATGGGCGCGGGGGCGTGCGGCCGGCTGCGAAGCGGGGGAGGGATTCCGGCGACACGAGGGGCGGACTTTTCCGGACGGTGATCTGCTGAGAGACGTGCTGGGGGGCCGGGTTCACGTGGTTGAGTAGGCGCTGCGTGCGTCGTGAGATTGCGCGACGGTATGTGGCCAACACTGGCGGCGCCGGTCGAGTTATGCTTGGCAAGACGAGGTCTGAGTCGGTATGATGGTTGCATGAGGAGCGGCGGGGGCGAGCAGGAAACGGGAAAGATGGCAAGCGACGTCAGGGCACGAGTTGTTTGGATCCGTGACGTGACTCAGTGCAGCATGCAGCGCATCAGCGACGGCCAGTATCAGCTCAGGTCGGATCGCGACATTGTGCTGGAAAGGCAGTTGGGGGGGCAACCAATCGCAACGCTTCAAGCGGGTATCTACCTGGTGCGTGATACCGGCAGCGACGTGGTCTTCGAGCCGGTCAAGCGGATGCTGAGCACGTAGACGCCAGGCCGGCCGTGCGGGGCCGGTGGGTGAATGCCGCCGCGTCGGCGGCAGGTAGGGGGGCAGGTCAGATGGGGTCCCAATCCATACGCAACTCATCCAGGGCAGCGCCGGTCAACGTGATCAGTTCGGGTTGGATCTGGCCCAGTCCCTCTTCGTACGCGCGGAGCAGATGCGGCACGCGGGTAACGTCGTGGCTGATGATGCGGGCGGCGGTCGCGTCGGTCGCGACGGGGTCGGTGCCGGCGAGGACGAGCCAGGCGCCGAGCCGCTCGCGCAAGTCAACGCGGCGGCCCTCGCGCGGGCGCACCCAGGGGCCGTAGCCTTCGCATCCGATCGAAGCATCGATAATCGCCAGGTCCGGCCGCAGGGCGTCGCAGATGTCGAGGAAGCAGCTTTCCAGGCCGCCGGCGGCCAGATGCAGTCGGCTTCGGCCGGTCCGCTCCGAGCCGCCGCCGTACATGGCGATGGGTGTGACGCCCATGAAATTCTTCATGGACAGCGTGAGGCGCGCCAGGCGGTGCGTCTTCAGCACGGGGATGGAGATGATGCGGTCGGCCCGCGCGACCAGGCTGGAGGCGTAGATGTGTCCCAGGTTGGTGCGCGGGCTGGGCAGCGGGTCCCACGCGGGCGAATCCACGTTTAGACAGGCCAGCGTGACTGTTCCGTCGTAGGCGGCGTTCAGGCGGGCGGCCTCGGCGGCCAGGTGCGTGCGACCATCGAGCGTCCGCAGTTCTTCCCAGTCGAACTGCCGCACCTGGGCTCCGTCGCCGATGATGACGTGGGCGGCCCCCGCGCGCAGGCACTCTTCGGCGGTAGCGATGATGATCTCGGGTTTGGCGATTTCGCCGGTCTGCGTCGGCTCGCCGCGGCCCAGGCCGGCCGTCAGCAGGTTCGGCTTGATGAAGACGGTGTGGCCGGGCGCGACGACCTGGGCGATGCCGCCCAGGCCGGCCAGTGCCGTGCGCGTCATTTCGTACAGGTCAGTGCCCTGGGCGGCGGCGACGAGTGCCGGCGTAGCGGAGGGGGTGTGCCAGAGCGGCGCGGCGCCGCTGGGCGGTGCGTGCAGGCAACCGGCGAGGAACGGCGGCGTGCCGATTACCGCGCCGGCACCCAGGCCGGCGGTGAGCCGGAGGAACTGGCGGCGCGTCAACGCTGCTGGTGGCATCCACAGGCCTCGCATGAACGCGCTACCAAGGCGGGGGCTGAAACCGGGCCCGGCCGGCTGCGCAGAGAAACGGCCGGACGACAAGGCCCGGCCGGTTAAGCTCAGTGTCTGACGGGCTCCTAGCGCCGGGGTCCGGCGAAATGGGCGAAAGCCTTATTCGCGTCGGCCATGCGGTGGATTTCCTCGCGTTTCTTCAGCGCGTCGCCTTCGCCGTTGTAGGCGGCGAGGAACTCGGCGGCCAGGCGCTGGGACATGGGGCGCCCGGACTTGCCGCGGGTTGCGGCCAGGATCCAGCGGATGGCCAGTGACTGGCGGCGGCGTTCGGCCACCGGCACGGGCACCTGGTAGTTGGCACCGCCGACGCGCCGTGAGCGGACCTCGACGGCGGGCTTGATGTTGCTCACAGCCGTCTCGAAGACCTCGATGGGCGGGACGTCCTTGATCTTTTCGGCCACGCGGTCCATGGCGTCGTAGAAGACGCGGCTGGCGACGGATTTGCGTCCCTCGAGCATGAGGCAATTGATAAACTTGCTGGCGAGCTTGCTGTTGAAACGGGGATCGCCCGTAAGCTGCTTGGCAGAGGCCGTAAATCGTTTCTTAGCCATTCTTCACCCAGGTCGCAGTTCTGCCCACTATTTCACCGCCGGCCACGAGACCACCGCCACGCGGACCTACTTCTTCTTTCTCTTGACGCCATACTTGCTGCGGCCGCGGTTGCGGGGTTTGCCCTCTTTGTCGGAGCTGACGCCGGCACAGTCGAGCTTGCCGCGCACCACGTGGTAGCGCACGCCCGGCAGGTCGCGGACGCGGCCGCCGCGCACGAGCACGATAGAGTGCTCCTGGAGGTTATGGTCCACGCCCATGATATAAGCTGTGACCTCGCGTCCGTTGGTCAGGCGCACGCGGGTGACCTTGCGCAGCGCGGAGTTGGGCTTCTTGGGGGTTTGCGTCTTGACCTGGAGGCAGACGCCGCGCCGCTGCGGGCACTCTTCCAGGTCGCGCACCTTGGACTTTTTGGGTGCGATGCGACGCGGATTGCGGACAAGCTGATTGATGGTCGGCATGGTAACCGATGCTCCTGAGAGACCTACGTTCCCGCGCAGCCGGGCTCAACCCGACAAGTCCAGCTAGTATAGCGGATAGATTGGCCGTGCCAAGGGGCTTTGGGGGGTGAAAAACCGGCTTTCAGGAGCGTGCCAGCACCACCCAGGCGTTGCCGAATTGCCGCGTGAAGCGCAGGTCGGGTGGCGGGGGTCGCAACGGGCGGAGCCAAATGAGCAGCCCGAAGCGGCAGGCCAGGCGGGCGCGCCAGTAGGCGACGGGGGCGCAGATGGCATGGTTGTGCTGTCGGCGCAGGGCGGCCAGTTGGCCGGGGGTCAGGGCGGTGTACTGTCGAACGCGTGCGGCGCGGCACGTTCCGATAAAACAGCCGCCAGACAGTTTGAAGTGGATTATGTCGCCCGGTTTGACGCAGTCGATCGGGGCGCGGCGGCAGCGTGAGAACCGGGACTCGATGGATTTTGCGCCCGCCAGCAGAACGCCGGCTACACGGTGGTTCACGATGGCGACATGTATCGTCGGCACAGGCCAGACCCACGAAGCGCGCCCAGTTTAGACTCTGATCGTACGAGATCGGCGGCGGCTGCCCAGGCTCCTACCCGGATTTGGGCTTGGACAGCGCCGCGTGTGCGGTCTTCAGATCGGGGAAGATGGGAATCAGGCGGTCCAGGTTGGTGACGCGCAAGACCTGAATGACCGCGTTGCGTGGACTGACGAAGCACAGCTCCCCGCCGCGCTCCTGGCAACGGCGGTGAGCCGCGATGAACGCGCCCAGAGCGGCGGAATTCACGAAGATCAGCCCGGAAAGGTCGATGGCGATCCGGGGGAATTGGCCGTCGGCGAGTTCGAGGAGTCGTTGTCGCAGGTCGTCGGTGTGCTCCATGCTGGCGGACCCGCTCAGGCTGACGAGCTGGATGTCGCCCTTGGTTTCAGCAGAGAGGTTAAAACCCTCGCGTCTGGTTTCGGGAGCGCTCACGGAGACGCCTCCTGCCTTTGTTTGAGCATCCACACTTCGTTGCCGGCCTCGTTGAAGCACACCCTGGTCATGTAGGACTGCATGAGCATGATGCCGCGGCCGTTGGGTCGTTCGAGGTTGTCATCGGTCGTGGGGTCGGGGAGCACGTCGGGGCAGAAGCCGCAGCCCTCGTCGCGCACCATGACGACGACGCGCTGCGGTCCGACGAAGTAGCGAACGACGATGGTCTTGTTAGGGTCGTTGCAGTTGCCGTGCTTGACGGCATTGGTCATGGCCTCCTCGAGCGCGAGCTTCAGGCCGAAAGCGGCGTCGGCGTCGTAGCCTTGCCGAAGCATCTCATTGATGATCTGGCCTTCGGGTTGCTTGGCGCTATGCAGGTCACTACGGACGACCACCTCGGTCAGTTCCGTGTCATCGACGCCGAAGTCTGCGGGGACCTTCATGGTCACTCTGTGCTGGCGTGGCGCCGGTTGGGTTCAAGCGGCTCAGACCTGCCCGAAACCGGAAAGGGCCTCCTCGGCCGTAGTGTGGATGTCGAACACGCGATTGAGCTTGGTGATTTTGAAGACTTCGAAGATCTGGCGGTTGATGTCGGAGAGTTTGAGCTTGCCGTTCTGCTCCTGGATCTTGCGGTTGAGCGTGATGAGCATGCCCAGCGCGGCACTGGAGAGGTGGTCGACGTTCTTGAAGTTCAGCAGCAGCCGGACGCCCGGCTCCGCTTCGACCAGTTCGCCCAACTCTTCGCCGATCTCCTGGATGGAGAGCTCCTCCAGGATCTTGCGGTCCGCGAACTCGACCATGGAGATGCCGCTGGTGCGGCGAACTTTCAAGTGTGACGATGGTTGCTGCATAACGAGCCGCTCCTTTGATCGCGGCGCGGCACCGGCGGCCGCACCGCGGGCCGTCCGGGAATTCGGCACCACTGCCCTAACGTCATTCTCTGCGGCTGGTTGGGAGGTGTCAACCGTGGGGGTTGGGGGGTTGGAGCGGGGTTGGCCTGGTCTGGAGTCGTGGGGGGGGCGTACGGGTGGAGCTTGTAGGGGAATTTGGCGGCCTGCTTTGGCGCGGGCGGGTCGGAGCCGTTAGTATATCGCCGACGAGCAGCCGTAATGGGTCGGGCTGTGCGACGGGGTCGCCGACGGGCGCGCTGGGCTCGGAAGATCGGTGCTATGGTCGAGATGCGGTTAATCAGGAAGCCGGCGGGCGCGGTGCTCGGGCGGCGACCTGACCGAGCGGCAACGGAAGCAGCCTGGTGACGTCCACGGCGGTGCAGAGATTCTACCGGTACCACGCGCACGTCTACGACGGGACGCGCTGGATGATTCTGCATCGGCGGCGGCGGGCCGTGGAGCTGCTGGGGTTGCGGGCGGACAGTGAGGTGCTGGAGGTTGGCTGCGGCACGGGTTTGAACTTCGGGTATGTGCTGGATGAGTTGGAGCCGGGTGCGGGCCGACTGACGGGGCTGGATTTTTCCGGCGATATGCTGCGCCGGGCGGAGCGGCGTCGGGCCGCGCGCGACTGGAACAATGTCGAGCTGTTGCAGGCGGATGCAACGCAACTGGCGTTGGGCCGGCAGTTTGACGCGATACTGTTCGCGTACAGCCTGACGATGATTCCGGAGTGGCCGCGGGCGCTGGAGCGGGCGGTCGGGCACTTGCGTGCGGGTGGTCGGCTGGTAGTGCTGGATTTTGGGCAGTTTGAGCGGTGGTGGCTGCTGGGGCCGGTGATGCGGGCGTGGCTGCGCGCCAACCACGTGGAAACGCTGGGGCTGTACACTGGGCGTCTGCGCGAGTTGCTGACCGGGTTCGAGTTGGAGACCTGGCTGGGGGGCTACTGCTTCATCGCGAGCGGTCAGAGGAGTGCGTGACAATGGTGCGTGTGCTGGACATGCCGGTGGCTGATGGCCGGAGTTGGCTGGAGCGCGTGGTATTCCACGGCATCGTGTTCAACATGTCGTGGGAAGACCCGGAGATGGACCGGCAGGCATTCCGGCTCACGTCCAAGGACCGGGTGATCTCGATCAGTTCGGCCGGGTGCAATCCGCTGAATTTCCTGTGTCAGAGTCCGGCGGAGCTGGTGTCGGTGGACAGCAACCCGGCGCAGAATGCGATTCTGGAACTGAAGCTGGCGGCCATCCGCACGCTGGATCACGGGACGTTCTTCGACATTTTCGCGGCGCGCCGGCCGGCAGTGGTCGCGAAGGTGTATCGCTCGCACCTGCGGCCGCACTTGTCGCCGAGCGCGCGGGCGTTCTGGGACAAGAACCTGTGGATGGCGGCGCGGGATCTGTACCGGTTCGGGCGGATGGGGTTGTTCTGCCGGCTGCTGCGGCCGTTTCTGAGCGCGTTGGGGCTGAGCAAGCGGCGCATCGAGCAATTGTTCGAGCTGCGTTCGTTGGCGGAACAGGCGGAGTGGTATCACAAGTACTGCGCTCCGCGGTTGTGGGGGCGTTGTTCGCGCAGATTAGTGCAGTTCAAGCCGTTTCTGTACCTGGCGGGCGTGCATCCGGCGCAGTACCGGCTGGTGGACGGGCGGCACGACATGTACGAGTACATCAAGGAGCGGGTGGAGTACGCGCTGACGAAGGTGCCCGTTTACGACAATTACTTCCTGAGTCAGGCGGTGACGGGGCGTTTCCGGGAAAACCGTGTGCCGCCCTATTTGCTCGCGGAGCACTTCGAGACGCTGCGGGGCAACCTGGACAAGGTGACGGTGGTGAACGGGTGGTTGGGGCCGTACCTGGACGCGCGTCCGGCGGGATCGTTCACGCGGTTCAACCTGCTCGACATCTTTGACTGGATGACGCCGGCGGCGTTCGAGGCGACGCTGAAGAGTGTTCTGCGGGCGGCGTCCCCGGGGGCCGTGCTGATCTACCGGTCGGGCAGTTATCGGCTGGACCCGCCGGCGGCGATCCAGCCGCACGTTGTGCGGCACGACGATCTGGCGCGGCGGCTGTTAGCAACGGATCGATCGGCCACGTACGGGAGTTTCTACGTTCTGTCCGTGAAGGATGGGCGGTCGGTGGACGCCGATCAGGTCTGCGCGTCGGAGGAGCGGGTTCTGCGTCCAGTGGCGGCGGGCGCGGGGGTGTAGGGCCTGGATTGATTCGCGAGGGGGTTGCCCCTATCGTAGCGAGGCACTCCCCGGACCGGTGGGCCACGGTCGACGGGGGTCGGCGGGCGTGGGCCAGCGGAGCGAGCCGGTCTTAGCCTGTGTCGCGGCCTGATGGAGGTCGCGGGCTGGAGCGTGATGCACAACAACGTATTCGCGGTCATCAGCGACATCCACTCGAACCTCGAGGCTTTGCAGGCCGTCCTGGATGACATTGATGCGCGCGGGGTGCGGGAGTTGGTTTGCCTGGGGGACGTGGTGGGGTATGGGCCGAACCCGAAGGAATGCCTGGACCTGGTGCGGTCGCGCTGTCGCGTGTGCCTGATGGGCAACCACGACCATGCCGTCCTGTTTGAGCCGTGCAATTTCAACCTGGCGGCTGAGCGGGCCTGCTACTGGACGCGCCAGGTGCTGGAAGATGAGCCGGATCCGGTTTTGCGGCGAGAGCGCTGGCAGTATCTGGGGGCGTTGCCGGTGCGCTATCACGACGGGGATGTGCTGTACGTGCATGCGTCGCCGCGCCGGCCGATCAATGAGTACATTTTTCCGGAGGATGTGTTCACCAATCCGCAGAAGGTGGTGGCCAATTTTGACCGGCTGGAGCGGCGCCTGTGTTTCGTGGGGCACACGCACCAGCCGGGCGTGTTCCTGGATGATCCCTATTTCGATCCGCCAAACGAGTTGCCCGACTCGCCGTACTACGAGGTCGAGGATGAGCGGGCGATCATCAACGTGGGCAGCGTCGGGCAGCCGCGTGATCGCGACCCGCGGGCCAGCTACGCGCTGGTGTACCGGCGGGGAGACTCAGCGGAAGCCGGGGCGGAGAGTTTGGTGGCGGCGGCGCTGGGCTGCGGCATCGAGCAGATCGAGTTCGTTCGGCTGGAATACGACATTGAGAAGACGGTCAGCAAGATCATGAGCGAGCCGGCGCTGGACGAGTTGCTCGGCACGCGGCTGTTCGAAGGGCGTTGAGGCCGGGCGGGGGCGGGGGCGCAGCAAGCTGCAAGCGCGTTAATCGGTGTCGCGGCGATTGCCGCCAGTAACCACTTCGGGCGCGGGGCGGTCGAGGTAGTAGCAGGCCACGGTGGCGTAGCGCTCCACGACGGCCGGGCTGTCGGCGGCGTACTGGAAGCGCAGTACGAAGGACTGCTGGAAGTCGAGCGCGTCGCTGAGCACGTGCCAACGAGAGCAGGACACGACGCCGTGCTCGTCATGGCGGTCGCCGGCAACGTGGTTGGCGACCGCAAAGGGGTGGTTGAACGGTCCGGCAGAGAAGTAGAAGCCGGCGTTGTAGTAGTCTTCGGTGCCGGTGCCGCGCAGGCCGGGTTGACCGTCGATCAGGGCCAGCGAGTTGCCTTCGAGGATATTCAGCGGGTGGCTGAGGAGCTCGTGCGGATCGGGTCGGCCGGCGGCGGAGAGGAGCGTGCCGACGTAGCGGCCGCGACCGCTGACGTTGATCACTTCGAAGCGGGAGCCGGGGGGTTGCGGCCCACTGACGGCGAAGCAGCGCGCGTGCAGGTAGCCCCAAGGCTCGGGCGGCAGGGCGCGTTCCAGCAGCACGTTGGCCCGGACCGCGACGGGCGCTGCGCCGTCGTTCCGGACGGCTACCTGGACACCCTGGGCAAACGGCATCGGCAGGTGCAGCGTCGCGGTGAGGCGGGGAGGGTCGTACGACACCTGGAGTGGCAGCGTCTGCCAGTCGGCCAGGCGCTCGCGGCAGGCGAGCAAGGCATCCAGCGGGACGTCCACGGCCGGCTCGGCGGCCGCGTCGTACGTGATGCACAGGTGCAGCGCACTCAGTCGCGGCTGGTCGATAGCGTCGAACTCGAAGCGCAGTTGGCGAATCGTGCCGGCGGCGCCATCGGTGAATACAGTGGTTTGCCGGTCCGGTAGCAGTTCGAATGACGCATCCTCCGCCCACGCGGCCACGGCCTGGCCGACCGGTGGTACGCGCGCCGCCAGCAATGCGCAGGCGGCGGCGTAGGCGGGGTCTTCATGCAGCCGGCTGGAGAAGCCGCGGGTGTCGCGCTCCAGCAGGCGGACGTCGATGCCGTAGAAATAGCCCCCCAGCGGATTGAGTCCGTCGAGCACGATGCGGACGCGCTCGTTGAAGCTGATGGGCGTGTACGACAGGAGGGCGCCGGACGTAATGCCCGCCAACGCCGGCTCAAATGGGGCAGTGGTTCCCAGGTCGGCCAGTGGGCCGACGAACGCCGGCGCTACCAGGTCATCAACGTAGATGCGGATGATCTCATCCTGGAAGGGCCGGAAGTCAATCTGGCTGAACAGATCGAGCGCGACGAAGCGCGTGAAGAACATGCGCGACACGTAGCCGGGCCCGTCGTCGAGCGCGGCGAGGACGTATCCACCCAGCGGCGGGTCGTGCGCGTCCGCCTGATCAAGGCCTTGAAGCAACAGGGACTGGGGCGGGCCGGAACGGGATATGAAGTTGTTGAAGTCCTTGCCGCCCGGCTCGATCAGGAAGCTGCCGGGCGCGCGGTTATGGCTGGAGAAGTGCAGGTGGCGTTCGGACCGCAGGTGCGGCAGCTCGTGCCAGGCCAGCAGGTCCTGCAACCCGGCGTCCGGCTGGTCGCTCGGCGGCGGTGTGGCGGCCAGGATCGCGGCCTGCTGCTGCCGGGCCTCGTCGACCAGCGTGCTGAGCGGGTTCTCCAGGCCGACGAAGCCGCAGCCGCACAGCAGCGGCAGGATCACGAGTCCAGCCAGTGCTGCAGCCGCGCCGGCCCGCCCGGGCGGGCCGGCGCGGCGGCGCAGGTGCGACCGGATGCTGAACAGGGCCAGTGCCGCGGCACTGAGGCCGGAAACGGCCGCGCCTTCGCGCAGGCCGGGCGGGAAGTAGGTCCAGTGGATGCTGACGGTTTCGCCGGGCGGCAGTGAAATCGCCATGAGGGCTCCGTGTGCGGTCTCGATGGGCACGGGTCGGCCGTTTGCCGTGGCAGTCCAGCCAGGCAGTGCCAGACGCGCGACGATCAAACGCGGCGGTGCGGACCGATCATCCGCTGCCGTTGGCGCCCATGTATCAACGATGGTTGTGAATTCATGCGGGCTGTGCTGCTCGCAGCGCAGGGCGCCGGACTGCGTCGGGTCGTCAAGCAGGGCCGGCCCGGCGGCGGATGGGTTGTGGAAGAGCCGCCAGCCCTGCGGCGTCGTGTGCACGAGATCGCAGCCGGTCGGGGCGGGCCACTCGGGGCCGCAGAGCAGGATCCAGCCGACGTTGTAGGCGCGCAGCCAGTCGGACTGGCGCAGGAGTTCCGGGGCACGCGGAGTGTCGCCCCAGGGCGTGAAGCCGAAGCGCTCCGTGAGCGCGCGCGGTTGGCGGGGGCCGAAGTCCGGCAAGGCGCCGATGTGGACGAGGGCATTGGTGTTGGCGACGCGCTTCTGGAGCGATTGCTGGTACACGCCCGGGGTGTCAGTGACGACCCACAAGCGTTGTTCTGAAGCCTGGACGGCCTCCAGCCAGGGCTGCCCGTGCAGTTCGGTAAGCTCGGCCGACGTGGGTGCCTCCGGAGTTGCCGTCCGCGTCCAGCCGACGAAGCCCAGGTCGGCGGCCGCCACGACCGCGAGCAGCCACAGGCGGCCCGGCTGCTGCCAGCGGCGTGGGGCAGTGGCCAGAGCTGCGAAGGTTACGATGGCGGCCAGCAGCGGCGCCAGGACGGGCAGCTTCCAGGGCCGCAGGGCGTCAAGCAGAACGCTGCGCGCCTCCGCGTCCAGCAGCGGGAGAGTGGCGGCGAAGAGGGCCAATGGAATGGCCACGAGCAGCACTGCGGCGCGCACGGGCCGGCTAGTCCAGCGTTGAAGCAGGGCTCGCAGCCGGACGCGCGTGGGCGTGTGGGGGGCCGCGAGGTCGTGCAGGACAGACGCTGCCAGGGCCGCAGTTGCCAGATTGAACAGGAGCATCGTGCGGGCCGGGAAGCGCCACGACGTGCCACCGGGCAGCCAGGAGAACAGGCGCTCCAGCGGGCCCAACATGCCAAGCATCAGCAGCAGGCTGAAGGTCAGCAGGGCGACCCAACGCCGGCGGAGCGGGTCCCACCGCCAGGGGCCGCGTACGGCCAGGGCGGCGAGCAACAGCGTGGCCAGGCCGGCGTAGGCGAACTGCTCGCCCTTAGGGGAGGGACCCCAATGGGGTTGAACATGGTGGTCCGGCGTGGACTCCAACGAGAGCTCCGGCAGCAGCCAGCCGACCAGTGCGCCCAGCCGCCACCCGCTCTCGGCTGTAGACGCGGTCTCGTCCGGCGGCGTGCACAACGGCAGGTATGCCAGCGTCGGCAGCCATTGCACCGCGCACAGCGCGGCGGCACAGATCCACACGAGCAGCCAGCGGCTCAGAACCGTGCCGAGCCGGGACGGTGTGTGCGACTGGCTGCGACCGGTCAGGAGGAAGACCAGTTGCCCGGCGGCGCAGAGGGCGGCAATCTGGACGCCGCCTGCCAGGCAGGGCAGCGCACAGACCACGGCGGCGGCGCTCAATCGACCGAGACCCCGCCCGGTGTCGTCATGCATGGCGGCATAACGCTGCATGCGATAGAAGAGCCACGGTGTCCAGGCGGCGGCGGCGTGCAGCGTCAGGTGGACGTGGTGGGCCAGCATGAAGCCGGAGAAGGCGAACGCCAGGCCGGCGAACAGCGCGGCACGCTGATCCAGGCCATTCGCCCGGGTCAGGCGGTACATCCCCCACGCCGCCATGACGAAATGCAGCCAGAGATTCATGGAGTACGCCCACGGCGGCGGCAGAACGGCGAACAGCCACGTCGGCGGGTACCAGAGGGCTGACTGGGGTTCGGCGGCGTAGGGCCGGTCCAGCCCGGTCCAGGGGTTCAGCCAGGGCCAATGGCCGTCAGCGATGGCTTCATGGAGGAAGGCGCGGGACGGGTAGTAGTAGAGCAGGTCCTCGGCCCCGGCCGCCGGGGCAGCTTGGCGCCATAGCGGCGCGAGGAGTAGGCCGGGCAGCAGGATGATGGTGAGGGCGATGAGCAGTCGGCGGGTCGGCATAGCGGCAACATGGTAACGCGGGCGTGGCCGTGACAGGCACGCGCGGGCGACATAAACTTGCCCGCGTTTGCGGCCCGACTTGGCCGCGCCAGAATGGGGAGTTGCCGTGCACGTTCTGCCGCCATATCGCCGCCTGCTGCTGCTGACCGAGGGTCGGTTAGGCATATTCAGTTCGAAGACCGCCGCTGTGCTGCTGCGGTACCGGCCGGAGGACGTCGCGGCCGTGGTTGATTCGCGCGCCGCCGGGACGGATGTGCGGAGCATCATCCCGTGGGCGCCGGCGGTGCCGATCGTGCCGGACGTGGCGGCGGGGGCGGCATTGCGGCCGGACGGGCTGGTCATCGGGGTGGCGCCGCCGGGTGGCGCGTTGCCGCCGGACATGCGGGTGCAGGTGGTGGCGGCCTTGCGCGGCGGGCTGGACGTGCTGAGCGGCCTGCACGTGTTCCTGGCGGATGATGGCGAGTTACGCGATCTGGCGAAGCAGTCCGGGGCGCGGCTGTTCGACCTGCGGCGGCCGCCGGCGGAGCGGGTTCTGGCCACCGGTCGAGCGCGCACGACGCGCTGTCGGCGCATCCTGACCGTCGGCACGGACGGGAACGTGGGGAAGATGGTGGCGGCACTGGAGCTGACCAACGTAGCGCGGCAGCACGGGCTGGATGCGCGCTTCGTGGCGACGGGCCAGACCGGGATCATGGTCGCCGGCCGGGGGATTGCGCTGGACGCGGTCGTGGCGGACTTCGCGCCCGGCGCGGCGGAGGAACTCGTGCTGGATGCGGGCGACAGCGACGTCTGCTTTGTGGAGGGACAGGGCAGCCTGGCGCATCCGGGGTTCTCGGCGGTCACGCTGGCGCTCTTGCACGGCGTGTGTCCGGACGCGCTGATCCTGGTGCACTGCGTGGGACGAACGCGCTTTCACGCGCCGCCCCACGGGCCGATTCCGCCACTGCGGGAGTTGCGCGCGGCATATGAGCAGGTGGCGGCGCTGTTGCACCCGGCGCGCGTGGTGGGGGTGGCGTTGAACGCGGCGGGGGCAGACGAACGGTCGGCGGCAGCGGCGGCGCGGGCAATCGCGCAAGATTTGCGCCTCCCAGTGGTGGATCCGGTACGGTTTGGTTGTGAAGCGCTGCTGGAAGTGGCGATGAGATCATAACACGGCCTGCTCGTAGCGGTCGGGCTGCGGCCGACAACTGATTTTGCGCGGTTGACAGGCACAAAGGATGTGCCAGACAGGAGGATTCCATGAAGGCGCTACTGAAGGGATTGGTATTGGCGAGCGCCGTGCTGATGCTGGGCGGATGCAGCTCTATGACGGGGACCTGGCGGGCGGCCGCTTTCGAGCCGCCGGCGGCCCGGGCGGACTTCCCCCTGAGCATGCTGCACCTGGAGAAGGACCACACCTTCAGGGCAAGGATCGTGGGTGGCGTGGAGATGACCGGTACGTGGACATACGACTCTGCCAGGGAGCTGCTCAAGTTCACCTGGGACGGGCGCGAGCGCGTTTACAGGGCCGGCACGCGGGACGGCGGGGACGTGCTGTTGGTGCGCAGCAGCGATCCGGACAAGGTGTGGCAGGCCCGGCTGACGCGGACGGAAGACGCCGCGAAGGACCGACCGGGCAAGCGTACCAAGACGGTCGGGCACGAGACGGAGCAGGACAGCAGGCCGCGCATGACGCGGGATGAACTGCAACGTCTGCGAACTTAGGCCCGGGGCGGATAGCCGGCGCGGCGCGGGGTCTCTGCGTGATCCGGCCAGAGTTCCGCGCCGTGCCGGACCCGGGATGTTGAGACGGGAGTTGGTAGTCAGGGAGGCGGCATGTCGGAGCGGCACGGGGTGGTGGTAGTTGTGCAGCAGGCGGGGCGTTTCCTGGTGATTCGGCGGGCGGCCGAGGTTCTGGCAGGTGGGGCTTGGTGCTTCGTGGGTGGGGCGATTGACGCGGGCGAGTTGCAGGCCGACGCGGCAGTGCGTGAGTTTCGCGAGGAGGTGGGCGGTCAGGTGCGGCCGGTGGCCAAGGTCTGGGAGTATGACCGGGGCGATGGGCTGCGGCTGCACTGGTGGCTGGCCGAGTTGTGCGGCGACGGGGCTGACTTGCGTCCCAACCCGGCGGAAGTGGCCGAGCTGCGCTGGTGCACGCCGGATGAGATCGAGCGTTTGCCGGGTATTCTGACGGGCAATGTCTGTTTTCTGCGGGCGGTGGGGCGGCGGTTGCTTGAAGAGTCAGGACGGGCGGGGGGGTGCCGCAGGCAGACCGGGCGGGGGGGCTAGTGCGCGGGCAGCCGGCTGCGCAGATGGTCAAGCACGTTCATGTAGTTGATGAACGAGTCGTAGGGGGAATCGTACGGGTTGAAGTACTGGTGGACCTCGCCGTCGGCCAGGTGCTTGGTGCACATGTAGTAGAAGTGGTCGGAACCTTGCAGCTTCCGCCAGTCGTTGAGCAGGTCGGGATCGCCGGAGCTCTTGACGGCGGCCTCGAGTTGGTAGAGCTGGTGCAGGGCGTTGGACTGCATGGCGTTGCCCAGCCAGGCTGACAGGTCGCGGTCGCTGTCGGCCCAGGAGATCATGTGGGGGACGTCATAGGTGCCGCTGGTGCCGTAGGCGGCGGCGCACTCGGAGGGCGTCTTGAAGTCGTTGGCGGGCAGGCTGAGGACGTGTTCGGGGAGGTGGCGGAGGAACTCGAAGATACCGGTTTCCTCCCACTGGTGCTCGCCGAAGGTCTCGTAGTCCATGAACAGGTTCACGACGTGGCCGCTGCCGCTGACGTTGTTGACCCAGCGGGCGAACTTGTCGGCGGTCAGGGGCCATTCGCTCCATTGGCGATTCCCGAAGCGGAAGGCGATGTCGTCGGACAGCCGGTAGTTCTTCAGCAATAGTTTGACTTTGCTGCCGCCCGGCGGGGTGTAGAGGTAGGTGGGCGAGCGGTAGCCGAGCAACTGGTCGGCGCCCTCGCACATGACGACGTTGAAGCCTAACGCGTGTGCGGCGCGGGCAATATCGTTGCTGTAGATCAGTTCGGTGTTGCGGAAGACGCGCGGCGTCTGGCCGAAGAGGTCGCGTATGAGCTGCTGGTGCAGCTCGATCTGCGCGGCGAACTCCTCGCGCGAGTACAGGAAGCTCAGCGAGTGGTGGTAGGTTTCGGCCAGGAACTCGACGGCGCCGGTGGCGGCCAGGCGCTGGAAGGAGCGCAAGACCTGTGGGGCATAAAGCTGGAACTGCTCGATGACCAGGCCGCTGAGGCTGTAGGCGACGCGGAAGCGGCCCGCGTGGCGCTTAATCAGCTCCTCGATGATCGTGTTGGTGGGGAGGTAGCACTTCTCGGCCACTTTGCGGCAGATTTCGCGGTTGCGCTCGTGGTCGAAGTACTCCGAACTGCGATCGAAGACGCTGTAGCGCCGCAGCCGGAATGGTTGGTGAACCTGGAAGTAAAAACAGACCGACGCCATCGCTACCGGCTAATCCCGCCTCTCCGCGAGGGCGGCTTCGTAGACCCGCAGGCAGTTTCGGGCGGAGTCGACCCAACTCAGGCCCCGCACCTCGATGCTGCCATGGTCGCGCAGCGTAGCCTGCAAAGGTGGGTGCCGCAAGACGGCCACGATCTTGTTGGCCATCTCGTCAACATCCCAGAAGTCCACCTTCAGGGCGTGCCGGAGAATCTCGGAGACGCCGCTCTGCTTGGAGATCAGCACGGGCACATCGTTGGCCAGGGCTTCGAGCGGGGCGATGCCGAACGGCTCGGACACGGACGGCATGACGTAGAGGTCGGCCATGCGGTAGACGCGGCGCACGTCGTCGCCGCGGAGGAAGCCGGTAAACAGGACCTTGTGGCCGATGCCCATTTCGTGGGCGAGCTGGATCATACGGCGGATCATGTCACCGCTGCCGGCCATGATGAAGCGGACGTTCTCCATCACCTCCAGGACGCGCTTGGCGGCCGCCAGGAAGTACTCGGGGCCTTTCTGCATGGTGATGCGACCGAGGAACAGGACGATCTTCTCGTCGTGCGCGATCGGGGGGAGGGCGCGGCCTTCATCGCGGCCGTTGTCGTCAATGGCGTTGTAGACCACCTCGACCTTGCGGGGATCGACGCCATAGTGCTGGAGCACGATGCTGCGCGTCAGGTGGCTGACGGCGATGACGCGGTCGGCGCGGTGCATGCCGGCCCGCTCGATGTCGTAGACGCGCTGGTTAACGTGCACGCCCGAGCGATCGAACTCGGTCGAGTGCACGTGTACGACCAGGGGTTTGCCGGTCTGGTCGGCGACGGCCACGCCGGCCAGGTAGGTCATCCAGTCATGCGCGTGAACCAGGTCGAAGTCTTCCTCGGCGGCGACGTCGCAAGCCAGGCCGGCGTAGCGCTGCACTTCCGCGAACAGGTCCCCCTCATAGTGTCCGCCGGGGCCGCTTTGGCCGCCGGCCGAGATGACGCGCACGGGCTGGCGTGGCTTTAGCTTGGCATCCCCCTTGCGTTTGGCGGCCTTGCCGGTCGCGTCGCCGTCGTCTTCATCGTCGTCCACCCCCGGACTCACGTAAGGCCGCAAGGTGGCTTCGACCGTGCGGAAGCGGATGTGCGCGAACGAGGCCGGCATGACGAAGCTCGTGCCGGGCCGGGCGCTGGACTCGCTGCCGGGCGTCACCAGTTCCACATGGCTGCTAAGCGACTCATCCACGGCGCGCGGCAGGACGAAAGTAACCTCGGTACCGAGTTGATCGAGGCCACGCGTCAGGCCGAAGCACGCCGTGCCGAGACCGCCACTGATGAAGGGAGGAAACTCCCAGCCCAGCATAAAGACTCTCATGCTGACCTCGACGCGTTCAGTGTGTAAGTTTGCGCGCGGGGGGGCCGTCCCGTTGCCCGTGCAGTCCACTCCGCAGGTAGCCCGCGCAGCCGCAATGCCGGCGGCTCGTCGTCGCGCCCGCGCGGCGCGCGCCGGTGAGCCACTACGCGAGCGCGACTCTAGCTGGGTTATCGGGGCATGTCAACCGGGGCTGAGCCGGGCGTCCGAATCAGGGCCCGAGAATTCTCTTGGCAAGAAAGGCTATTCGGGGTGGTGGCGTAAGTTGTCAATTGGTGATATGTTATTGGGATATGCGCGAGGTCGGTTGTACCGGACCTGGCCCGCCGACAGGGCAGGTCTAGCCTCTAACGCGCCTTGTGCGCGTAAGTGCCTGTTCCAGAAGCAGATGCGTGTGTTTGCGCTGCGCAGCTCGCTGGGACGGCCCGCAACAACACCGGTGGCGTCTCGGAGGACCGCGTGGCGAAGACGAAGACATTGCGGGTTCACACGTTGGCCAAGGAGCTGGGCGTATCCAGCAAGGAGGTCATCGAGAAATGCCACGCCGAGGGTCTGGAGCTTAAGAACCACATGGCGGCGATATCGCTCGGCTTGGCCGAGTCGATCCGCGAGTGGTTCAGTGTGGGTGAGGATAAGACCTCTGTAGAGGTCGCCGACCGCGTGGACCTGACGAAGGTGCGGCGTGCCCGGGCGACGGCGGAACTGGAGGAGGACACAGAGCGCACGGCGGTAGCAGAAGAGTCCGAGGCGGAAGCGTTCCAGTTGGAGGAGCTGCCGGCAGGGGCCGAAGAGCCGGCCGAGCAGCCCGATGAAGTTGTGGCGGAAGCACCCGCGGAGGAGTTGGCGGTTGTGGCCGAGGCGGCACCCGAGGCCGACTTGGCGGATGAGGTTGCCGAGGCGGGTGTCCCTGAAGAGACGGTGGTCGAGCCGGCGGGTGAAGTCGAGCCCACGGAGGTAGCGGAGCCGCCGGCGGTGGCGGCAGAAGAGGCCGCTCCGGTGCCGCCCGAGCCGCCCGGGCCGTCGGAGCCGATTCGGCCGGCGGGCCCACAGGTTGTGCCGACGCCGGCGGAGTTGCGGGGTCCGCGTGTGGTTCGCATCGAGGCGCCCGAGCCAGTGCGTGCGCCGCGTCCGCGGAGTGCGCCAGCAGCACGGGCGGGCGGCGTGGAGGTTCCGGCGCCGGCTACGGGGCCCGGCACGGTGGGGCGTAAGGGGCGCGGCCGACGGGGACCGACTGAAGATGACAGCCGCGGTCGCACGCGCAGCCCGCGCCGGCATGGCCGGACGGCCGAGGTAGGCGAGCGGCTCAAGGAATGGCGCGACCAGGACCTGATCGAGCGCAAGGAGCGGCTGGCGGGTGCGACCGGGATGGGCTTGCGTGAGCGGCGGGCGGCCGAGCGCCGGCGCAAGGCGGCGGCGGCGAGCGCCGCGGCGGTGGCCCGCAAGGCGCCGCTCGAGCTTACGGCGCCGCTTGCGGTGAAGGATTTCTGCGGTGTGGCGGGTGTTCCCTTCTCCGTCGTATCCAAGAAGCTGCTTGAGCACACCGGCAAGTTGTGGACGATCAACCAATCGATGGACGCGGAGACGCTCGAGCTGTTGACAATGGAGCTGGAATTGCCGGTTACCATTGCGAAGGAGCGAACGGCCCTGGAACATCTGCAGGACGAATTGGCACGCCGCGAGCGTCCGAACTCCCGACCGCGGCCGCCGGTCGTGACGATGCTCGGACACGTGGACCACGGCAAGACTTCGCTGCTGGATGCGATTCGCTCGACGGACGTGGCGGGCGGCGAGGCGGGCGGCATCACGCAGCACATTGCGGCGTACCGGCTGGAGCGTGGGGACTGGCGTGTTACGTTCCTGGACACGCCGGGGCACGAGGCCTTCACGGCGATGCGGGCGCGCGGAGCGACGCTGACGGACGTGGTCGTACTCGTGGTAGCGGCTGACGATGGCGTGATGCCGCAGACGGTCGAGGCGATCAACCACGCCAAGGCGGCCAATGTGCAGATTGTGGTCGCGCTGAACAAGATTGACTTGCCGAACGTGGACGTCAATCGCGTGTATGCGCAACTGTCCGAGCATGGCTTGGTGCCGACTGAGTGGGGCGGGGAGGTTGACGTCATCAAGACCAGCGCGACGACGGGTCAGGGTGTCGACGAGTTGATTGCCCACCTCAGCACGCTCAGCGAGCTGATGGATCTGAAAGCCGACCCGACGGTTTCGGCGGTTGGCGCCGTTATCGAGGCGCAGTTGCGGGAGGGGCAGGGCGTCGCGACGCAGGTGCTCGTGCGTGAAGGCAAGCTCAAGGTGGGCCAGGTAATCGTCTGCGGCGGGGGCGCCGGCCGGGTGCGGATGCTGCGGGATGATCGTGGCAAGCGCGTCAAGGAGGCGCTGCCCGGGTGGCCGGTGGAAGTGATTGGGCTGGATGTTCTGCCGGAGTCGGGCGACGAGCTTTACCAGGTCGATGACCTTAAGCGTGCCAAGGAGATCGCGGCCGAGGCTCGCGATGCGCGGCGGGCCCGGGCGTTGGAGACTTTGCGCAAGCCGCGTACGCTGGAGGAGTTGCTGGCGGCGGACGACGGAACGCAGGTGCCGGAGTTGCGGCTGATAGTCAAGGCGGATGTGCAGGGATCGGTGGACGTACTGAAGAAATCGCTGGCCGAGTTCCCCACCGAGAAGGCCAGCTTGCGGATCCTGCATGCGGGTGTGGGGGCGATCAGCGAGGCGGATGTGAACCTGGCGCGGGCCTCGGACGCGCTGGTGATTGGTTTCCACATTGTGGCCGAGGATCGGGCCCGGCAGTTGGCGGAAGAGCTGGGCGTGGAGATACGGCAGTACCGCGTCATTTACGACATTCTCGATGACATGCACAAGGCTCTGGCCGGGCTGTTGGCGCCGGTGGAGCGTGTGGAAGTGCGCGGCACCGCCGAGGTGCAGCAGGTCTTCCACATCACGCGTGTGGGCACGGTGGCGGGTTGTCGGGTGACCAGCGGCGTTATCGGCCGGAACCACCTGGTGCGGCTGATTCGCGATGGTCGGGCCGTGCTGGAGGGGCGCCAGATCGATTCGTTGAAGCGCTTCAAGGACGACGCGCGCGAGGTGCGTACGGGGTTTGAGTGTGGCATCAAGCTGGCGGGTTTCGACGACCTCAAGCCGGCGGATGTGATCGAGGCCTATGAGATTGTCGAAGTTGCGCAGGAGCTGTGAGGGTCCGGGCGGCTCAGGGCGCTGATGGGCGGCGTCTATGGTCGTCGGCGTATTGCGTGTGAGGTTGGCCATCTTCGAGGCGCTGTCGTTAAAGGACAAGCGACGAGTGACGAAGAGTCTGAAGGACCGTTTAGGGGCGCGGCACAACATCTCAATCGCCGAGGTTGACGATCTGGACCACCGGCAGGCGGCGACGCTGGGCCTGGCGCTGGTGGCGAATGAGAGTCGTTACGTGGACAGTGCCTTGCGCAAGATCGTCGACGAGATTCGCCTGTGCCCGCGGGTCTCGTTGCTGGATTTCGAGATCGAACTGCTGTGAGGGCGGCCGGGCAGGACGATGTTCGTGGAGTGAGTCAGCAGTGTCGCGGCGTGCAGAGAGGATTGGCAACGCTATACGTTCGGTCCTGTCCGAGCGCATTCAGCGCGGCCTGAGCGATCCGCGGATTGAGACGTTGACGTCGATCACGCACGTTGACGTCAGCGCGGATTGTTCAACCGCCCGCGTTTATGTGAGTGTGATGGCCGCTCCGAGCCGACAGGCATTGTGCTTGGAGGCGCTGCAATCGGCGGCCGGTCGGCTGCGCGCCGCGGTCGGGGAGCGCGTGCGCCTGCGGCACGTGCCGCACCTGCTCTTCTGCCTGGACGATTCGGTGCAGCGTGCTTTTCGGACCGTGCAGGCCATCGACGCCTCGATGGCGGAGTTGGGGCAGCGCCTGCCGTGGGAAGAAGAGGCCGCGGGGCCAACCGCGGCCGGCACGACGGAGCCGGACGACAGCGGGGCGCGCCGGCCGGACGAGCGTGACGACCAGATGGCCGATGAAGCGGGGCGTGATGGGCGGAAGGACGACTGACCGATGAGAGGTGCCACGGAATGTGCCCGGCGGCTCAAGACGCTGTTCAGCAGCCTGCGCGCCAAGCTGGGGAAGCTTAGCCCGCCGGCCGCCGGTGACCCGATCACGCAACTGATCGTGGGGGTCCTCTCGCGCGACGTACCGGAGTCCAAGGCCCGCGAGGCGCTGGACCGCATTCGCAGCGTGGTGGTTGACTACAACGAGCTGCGCGTGATTCCGGCGATCGAGCTGGCCGAGATGCTGGGTGAGTATCCCGACGTGCGGCTCAAGTGCGAGGATATCTCGCGCGCCCTGAACAAGGTCTTCGCCCTGCGGCATGCCGTCACGTTGGACGACGTGGTGGACATGCCGCGCAAGGAGGCGCGCGCGCTGCTGGAGCAGTTGGACGGGTTGGAGGCTTACAGCCGGGCGCGGATTCGCCTGTTGGGCCTGCAGCAGCATGCCATCCCGCTGGACGAGGCCATGTGGGCCTATGCCTGCCAGGAGGGGATCGTCGATGCGCGCTGCGCGTTGGAGGAGGCCCAGGCTTTCCTGGAGCGGCGGATAAGCGAGGAGGAGGCGCTCGAGTTCGTGGCGCTGCTGAATCGGCAGGCTTGGTCGGAAATGGGGGCGGCGGTGCGGCGTGGCGAGTGCGCGCGCATCACGAGCGTCCCGCCGGATCGCACGGCCCGCAACATGTTGCAGGCCGTCGGGGCCCTGGCCGAGCAGCAGCGCGCCAGTGATGCCCAGGCGGAGACCGCCGGTCAACGCCGGGCGGCAGCCGCGGCTGCGCCGACGGCGCGGCGGCAGCGGGTGTCGGCCCGGGTCGTCAAGGTAAGGCAGTCCAAGCCCGCGGCTGGTTCGCCCGAGAGCAGCCCGCCGCCGGCCGAGCAGGGAAAGACGCGCTCAAGTTCACGCAAGCGTCAGGCGACCGCCAAGCCGGCGCGGCGTTCACGTAAGAGCCCGCCGGCCCAGGGCGCGGCCAAGCCGGCAGCGAAACCCAAGTCTAGCACGAAGACCGCGCGCCGACGGACGGCGAAGGGTAAGTCCGCGCCTCGTGCCGCTTCTGCCAAGCGCGCGGCAAGACGCAAGGCCAGTGCAGAATAGGCCTGATTCCGCGCGGGGGCGCTTATTCAACTATCACGAGCCGATTCGCGGACGGACGCCGGTCCGCTGCATTGATGGCCGTAGCATACCCCGCCGGCCGGGGCACAGCAGTAGCCGCGGCGCGGGGCGTGGGCGATAACGCGCGGCGGGAGAGCTTGCCAGGTCGGCGGCTTCATGTTGCTTTAATGTTCCTTTCGTTAGCTTAGAGTTAAGGATCGGACTGGCGACGTAGTCAGCGGCGGTGCGCCAAGCGAGCAGCGGCTGCGTTGATGCCGTGCGTAGCTAGCCGCAGGACTGACTGCCGATCATCAGCCATTACGAGGAGGCGGAGCATGCCAAGAGCACTGCTAATCGGGTCATTCATTCTGCTCGTCCCGGTCGCACTGGGCGACATGGTGATTACGGAGTGGATGTATAACGGGTCCGGAACGGGCAGTCTGGGCGAGTTTGTCGAATTCACTAACATCGGGCCGGACCCGATGGACATGACCGGCTGGAGCTTCGATGACGACAGCCGCATTCCCGGCACCACCAGCCTCAGCGCGTTCGGAGTGGTTGCGCCTGGGGAGTCCGTGATTCTCACGGACGAGACGGCGGCGGACTTCGCCGCGATCTGGGGCCTGACGGGGGTCAAGATCATCGGCGACAACACCGTCAATCTCGGCCGCAACGACGAGATCAATCTCTACGATGCCGCCGGCAACCTGGTTGATCGCCTGGCCTACGGCGACCAGACCTACCCGGGGACCGTGCGGACGAACTCGCGGAGCTGCAACATCCCGGCAACGGACTATGACTTCACGGTGGCCCAGACCACCTGGGTGCTGGCATCCGACGGCGACTCGTTCGGCTCGTGGGTGTCAAGTCGCGGCGAGATTGGCAGCCCTGGGCTCACCGTTGCGTACGCCCTGAGCGATTTTGACCGTGACGGTGACGTGGATTGGGCCGATTTCGAGCTGCTGAGCGGCTGCATGACGGGGCCGTCCGGCTCATACGATCCACCGGCGGCGGAATGCCAGTTGCTGCCGGACGCCCAGGGCTTCATCGCCGCTGACTGCGACCAGGACGACGACGTGGACCTGTTCGACTTCGCCGTTGTCCAAAGGTGCTGCAGCGGCGACGGCAATCCGGCTGATCTGTCCTGCGGACGCGAGTCTGAGAGCCCAGGCGTAACGGAGATTATGCTGAGCGGGACTGAGATTGACGTGTCCGGCGGCGGCGTCACGGTTGCGGGCACAACCGCGACCATTATGTACCCGGGCACTTACCGCATCACCGGCGTGCTGGCTGACGGGCAGATCGTCGTGAACTCCGCGGGTGGCGGCCTGGTCGAGCTGATCCTGAACGGCGTGGAGATTAGCAATTCCACGACCGCGCCGGTCTGCATCCTCAGTGCCGAACACACCATGATCGTGCTGGCGGACCAGACGGACAACTACCTGTCGGACGCGGACACCTATGTATACGAGGATCCGGAGGCGGACGAGCCCAATGCGGCCCTCTTCAGCAAGGACACGCTGACTATCGTCGGGCCGGGAACGCTGACGGTCCATGGCAACTACAATGACGGCATTGCCTCCAAGGATGACCTCATAATCACCGGTGCGACCATTAATGTAGTCTCGGTGGACGACGGCATCCGCGGCAAGGACTACCTACTGATCCAGGATGCGAACGTCACCGTCACGGCTGCGGATGACGCGTTGAAGTCTGACAATGCCGACGGCCCGGGTCTGGGCTACATTTCGATCCAGGGTGGCTCTGTGAACATCAACTCGGGCGGGGACGGCATTGCGGCCGAGACGGTTGTAACCATCGCCAGCGGGGAGTTCACCATTGTGTCCGGCGGCGGCAGCGCTGCCGGTCCGCCCGCGGACGGGTCGGCCAAGGGGATCAAGGGTCTGGCGAGCGTGGTGATCGACGGCGGTACCTTCGACCTGGACTGCGCCGATGATGCCATCCACTCCGACGACAGCATCACGATCAACGGCGGCACGATCACCATAGCCACGGGTGATGATGCCATACACGCCGACATCGCAATAGCAATCACCGGTGGTACGATCGTGATAACAGAATGCTACGAGGGCATCGAAAGCACGGATATCACCATCACTAATGGAATCATCAGCGTGACTTCGAGCGAGGATGCCATAACGGCCGAGGCGAACGTTACTATTTCCGAAGGCACGTTTACGATTGTCTCGGGCGGCGGGCACACCGCCAGCCTGCCGCCGGATTACTCAGCGAAGGGCATCAAGGGACTGGCCACCGTGGTGATCGAGGACGGCAGCTTCACGCTGGACTGCGCCGATGACGGCCTTCACTCCAACGACAGCATTACGATCTACGCCGGTGACTTCGAGATCGCCACCGGCGATGATGCCGTGCATGCCGACAATGCGCTATATGTGAGCGGGGGCAAGATCACGGTGACCGCCAGTTACGAGGGTCTGGAGAGTTCCGACATCACGATCACCGGCGGCGACATCCGCATCACGTCAAGCGACGATGGCATTAACGCGGCCGGGGGCGTTGACGGCTCGGGTGGCTGGCCGCCGCCGCCCGGAAACCACCATCTGTATATTCACGGTGGCTACATACTGGTTAACGCGTCGGGCGATGGCATCGATGTAAACGGCTCGATCGTCATGACCGGCGGCACCGTCATAGTGCACGGCCCCACTTACGACTGGGATGCCGCGATTGACTACGACGGGACTTTCAACATCAGCGGCGGCCTGCTGGTGGCGGCGGGCAGCTCGTTCATGGCCCAGGCGCCGAGTTCAAGTTCAACACAGCGCTCGGTGAAGATCACCTACAATCAATGGAAGACCGCCGGCATGCTGGCTCACATTCAGAAGACCGACGGTACGGGTGTGCTTACGTTTGCCCCCGCCAAGATGTATCGGTCGTTGGTGTTCTCCTCGCCCGTTCTGCAGGCGGGCACGACTTACCAGTTATACCGGGGCGGCAGCTCGACTGGCACAGTGGTGGACGGACTCTACTACGGCGGCACGTACACGCCCGGCACGCTGACTAATACGTTCACAGTCAGCGGCATCGTAACAAGCATATACGCGCCATGACGCGCCGGCCGCGCCGCGGAGCCGCGTGACGCCAATCAGGCTTCGGTGCGCGCGCCCTGCTCGGCGGGCGGGTTGACGATCGGCAGCGTGCCGCGAATGGAGCGCACGTGAATGCCGCGCTGCGGAAACGCAATCTCGATGCCGGCCCGGCGAAACTCGTCATCAATAGCGGTGTGCAAGTCGTCCAGGGTCGCCAGGAAGTGATCCAGTGTGCCGATGTAGATGCGGACCTCGAAGTTCAAGGCGCTGTCGCCGAAGCCCAGGAACAGGACGCGCGGCGCCGGTTCGGGCAGCACGTGCGGGTGCGACTGGGCCACGCGCATGAGCACTTCGCGCGCCAGGCGGGTGTTCGAGCCATAGGCGATTCCCACGGGCACGACCAGGCGCAGCACCGTGTCCGAGAGCGTCCAGTTCACGACTCGGCCGGTGACGAACTCCTTGTTCGGCACGATCAGTTCCTTGCGGTCCCAGCCCACGATGGTGGTGGCGCGCGTGCGGATACAGGTGACCGTGCCGCTGACGTCCCCCACGGTCACGGTGTCCCCGATGCGGATCGGGCGCTCGAACAGCAGCATGAGGCCCGACACGAGGTTGGCGAAGATCTCCTGCAAGCCGAAGCCCAGGCCGACGGTCATGGCCGCCACCAGCCACTGCACCTTCGACCAGCCGACGCCCAGTTGCCCAAAGGCCACGACCACCCCCACGACCGTAATCACGTAGCGTGTCACCGCAGTGACGGCAAAACGCCCGCCCGCGTCCATCGGCAAACGCTGCAGGATGGTGATCTCAAGCAGCCCCGGCACGTTCCGGACGGCGACGATGGTGACCAGCGCGATCAGCCCCGCCAGGCCCACGTCCGCCACTGTTATCGGGACTTCCTCCGTGAGCTCCTCTAACCGCGTGCCACCGTCCGGCAACTGCACTGCTCTGGACACCTGTTGCGTCACTGTCCACAAAGGCCGGATTTCGCGCAGCATGCCCAGCGCCGGCAGCGCCTGGGCCCAGATGCCCCACGCCACGCCCACGCCGATGACAATCAAAGTCACGCGCACAAGCTGCAGCGTCTGCTTGTTGATTGACGCCAGGTCGAGCTTGTCATCCGGCGGAACGATCGCCTCCGGCTCCACCGGCCCGCTCGACTCAACCTCCTTCTGCGCGCGCCGCTGGGCCAGTCGTTCGCGGGCCTCGGCGATCGCCCGGCGGCGCGTTTGCAGCAACAGCCAGCGCTGCACCAGCGCGCGCAGCATGATCAGTCCCAGCAGCAGCCAGACCGTCTCGATGACGCGCATGCCGAGATAAAGGGCGGTGTAGAAGAAGCCCAGCAACGCCGCGCTCACCAGCGCGACCGGTAGCGCCAGCGCCAGCAAGTACCACATGTGGCGCAGCCGGTACAGCCAACTGTCCGGGCGGCGCTGCAAGACCGGACCGAGCACGGGCCCGGCCGGCTTGAGGACGCGCTGCACGAACAGCGCAACCGCCAGGAACGCCACCACGAAAGCCAGGCGCCCCAGCGACTCCTTCGCGCTTTCGCTGGTGTGCGCCTCCAGCGTGGCGAACACGAAGGACGCCGGCACGAGCACGGCAGCCAGCCAGGCCAGGTGCCGGTTCACCAGCCGTAGCGCCCGGGCGTTCCAGCGGAAGTGCCTCTCGGCCAGACCGTTGCCGCGCGCCAGTTGCCGCAACCACTCCAGCGTCAGCACGATGAATGCAGTGCCCTTGAGACCGGCGGCAACCACCTTCGAGAAGTCACTGGCGTCGTACGGCGATGCACACAGCCAGGCGGCGAGCCAGAGCGTCGCCGGCCAGCGGATGGCCAGCGCGGCGGTCGCCAGCAGTACGGCGATCGTACGACCCATGCTGTCCTGGGTAGACCGCGCCGGGCTGGCGCCCGTTTCGCGCACCCGGCGCAGCAAGCGCGGCGACGCCAGCCACAGCGCCGCCAGCACGATCAGGCCCGCCAGCGTCGGTGCCGGACTGGCGCGAAACGTGCCCCCGGCTGATCCGAACACCTCGCCCCAGCCCGCCGGGTCGAGCAGCCAAGCCAGCGCCTCGCGGCCGCGCGTGTAGTCGGCCGGGCTTGGCAGGGACCCGCTCTTGATCCACAGGATCTTCCTGTTGACGTACTCCTCGAACCGCTGGACGGTCTTGACCAGCTCCACTTCCTTGCTGTCAAGATCAACCAGCCGGTCGAAGAGCCGGTCATACTCCCGGACCAGACTGCCCATATCGGCGCGCAGGGCGACTATGGTCTCCTTGGCGGTCTGGCGGATCATGTCCTGCTGTTCCGCGCTTGCATCGGCCGCGCTGGACCGCACGATGTCGGCGACCAGCGCATCGGCGTTCAGCAGTTCAGCGCGGCGATCCTGCAGTTCCATCATCGCAAGCTGGACGGCGCTGATGCGGTCGCGGCGCAGTCGCAGGTTGCGCTCGAAGGGCCGCAGACTGGGCAGACTGCCGCGGTGCCGGCGCAGCAGTTGGCCAATGGCGTTGGTCAGTCCGGTTGCGTTCACCCGCCGCACGATCTTGTCAAAATCCTGGCTCAACTGGGCCAGCAGGGCTTCCGTCTCCGCCAGTTGCTCGTCCGCCTGTTTGCTCTCGGCCTGCACTTCCCGGACGCGCAGCGCCAGGCTCTCACGCGCTTCGGCCAGCGGCTTGATGGCCGGGTGGGCCCGCTTTAACTGCTCACGGGCGTCACGCAGAGCGGCTTCCGACTCCTGTCGCGCCCGCTCCTGGACCAGTTTCTGCAGGGCGCCGGCCAACTTCTCGGCGTAGGCGACCCGCCGCGCCGCGCGATCCAGGCGCGCCTGCAGCAGGTCGCGCCGCCCGTCGTAGCTCAGCAGTTCACCGTTGTGCGCCTCAATCTCACGCTCGATCGCCAGTCGCCGCGCCTGATTGAGGGCCTGTTGCGCCAAGCGGACCGCGGCCGGCTGTTCCGCCTCGGGCGCCGCCGGAGCTTCCGTCAGCGCCTGCAAACGCGCCCGGGCGGCCGTCAGGAGATCGGGAACCTCCCGGCGCCGCGCCGTGCGGCGGTCGCGCTCGCGCTCCCAGTCCGCCAGCGTCTTCCGCTCGGCTTCCAGGTCGCTCTGCGCTTGCCGGAGCTGCTGCTCAAGGTCGGCGCGGCTGGCGTCCGCGAGCGCTTCCGGCGTCGGCTCGTCTGGCGGCGTGGCGAGTTCCGCCTGGATCGCCTGGAGTGTCTCGGGCGCTTTTCGCCGCTCGGCTTCGAACTCCGCCGCCTTGGCCGCCCATTGCTCGGCAACTTCCAGTTGCTGAATCGCCTGAGTGTACGAGTTGACCGCCTTGGCCCTGGCTTCTTCCGTGAGGTCGCTCGCATCCTGAGCCTGCTTGAGCAGCAACTGGAGTTCGACGACTGACAGGGTGGGTTGCGGGACGACCGGCGGTGTGGTTTCCGCCGGCTGAGTCTGTGCTTCGCCGGCCGGGGTAGCCGGCACTTCCTGGCCGAAGCCGGCGCTGGAAAGCAGAATCGCCAGCGCGCCCAACAGGCTGATTCGGACGACGCCCCGCGCGTACAGCGGAAAACGCATGGTGATTACTGCCTCCGTGTTGATGTCGGCACGAATGCGGGCCGCCCTGTCGCGGCAAGCGTCGCTGCCGGGCCCACGCGCTGGCATTGTCCGGCACTGGGCCGACTGCCGCCAGCCCGCCGCGCCGCCAGGCCCGCGGTTTCCCGCGTCAGCCCGGCTCAGTGCCGCGCTCGGCCGGCGGGCCGCCCAGCCAACCCTTGCGCCGGAAATACCACATCATGCCGAGCGCCAGGCCGCACATGACGACCAGCAGGACGGGATAGCCCCAGGGGGCGTGCAGCTCCGGCATGTTCTCGAAGTTCATCCCGTAGACCCCGGCCAGGAACGTCAGCGGGATGAAGATGCTGGCCATGATCGTCAGGACTTTCATAACCTCGTTCTGCCGGTTGCCGATGCTGGACAGGTACACGTCCATGAGGCTACCGGCCAGCTCGCGATAGGTTTCCAGTCCATCCATGATCTGCACGCAGTGGTCGTAGCAGTCGCGCAGATACACGCGCACCATGTCAGTCACCAGCGGATTCTCGTCGCGCAGCAACGCGTTGACGGCCTCGCGTTGCGGCCAAATGGCCCGGCGCACCACCAGTAGATCACGCTTGACCTGATGAACCGCGTGCAGCGCCGCCGGTTGCGGCCGGATCACGATCTCGTCCTCGAGCGTCTCCAGCTTATCGCCGAATGTCTCCAGGACCGGGTAGTAGCCGTCAATGACGGCGTCGAGCAGCGCGTAGCCCAGGTAGCTCGGCCCCGCGCTGCGCAGGATCGGACCACCCTGCCGAATCCGATGTCGCACCGGGTCGAAGAGGTCGCCACAGCGCTCCTGGAACGTGAGGACATAGTTCGGGCCGATGAACAGGCTGACCTGCTCGGACTCGAGCACTTCGTCGCGCAACAGCAGCATGCGCGTGACGCACAGCGTATGCTCCGGAAAGCGCTCGACCTTGGGACGCTGCGGCACGTTGACGACGTCCTCCAGCGCCAACGGGTGAATCGCGAACAGCTCGGCCAGTTCGCGCAGGACGCCCTCATCGCCCAGCCCCTGCACGTTCACCCAGCAGACGGCGTCTTCTGCCAGCAGCGCGCCCAGCTCGGCCACCGTGGCCGGCTCGTGCTCCTCCAGGTAATCCGGGCGATACTTCATGACGTGGATGCGGGGGCGCGGCGCCTGCGCGTCGATCATCAGCGTTCCGGGCCGGGCCCCCACTGGGGTGTGTCGCCTAGCGACCATGTCATTCTCCGTATGCCAGGCGTGTCGCCGCCGCCGTGAACTGCGCGGCGCGGCGCGCCGCAACCCATGATGGCCGCTCGCTGTCCGGTCGACAAGCAAGCACGTACTGACACTCCTGGGAAGCGCGCCGCATTGCAGCGCCTGACAGGCGTGCAGGCATCTCCACGTGCTCGGGCAAGTGAACTCACGTGAGCACCCGTGGCACAGCCCAGCGCGAAAGTCGGACGCCCCGGCCCGCCCGGGCGCAACTCGGTTCGACGCTCGCTCCAGCTACGGGATCCGCGCAGCTCGCTGGCACGGCGAATTCTCAATACTAATGGTCGTGTTAGTCCCGGAGGCAGACGCGAATATGGCGGAGCGCCGCCGACGGACTCGTAATTCGTCTTGAACAGCAATATCAGTCCGGATAGTATCGAACTTGTGTGAGGCGACCCGGTGGACGCCTTCAAGTCAACGTGGGGTTGAGGAGGAGACAGGCAATGAAATCCAGTTTGCTATCACGCTTCACAGGGACAGTGACCATTGTGGCACTGGCGGCCGCAGCATGTGCGGACGTCATCCCGGCAACAGTCGTCCTCAAGGTCGGCGATGCGGTCGGCCCATCGACCGTGTCAACGCTCAGCACGCCCTTCACCGACGGCAACGGGCGCGTCGGCTTTGCCGGTTCGCTGGCCGACAGCCAGCGCTTCATCTGGTGGGACACCGGCCCGGTCTTCTTCTCCGATGACGCCCTGCCCGATGTCCTGACCGGCCACGAGAGCAGCATGGGCGTGAGCAACACCGGCGGCTTCGTCTACAGCCCGTCCGTGAACGGCAACGACGCCGTCTACACTCACTTCGGAGTCCTCCTGCAGAAGGGCGATCCCATCCCGCCCTTGCCGGGTCTGTACAGCACATTCAACAGCCGCCCGGCCATGCTCCCGGACGGAACGGCCTACTGGATCGGCGGATCCACGCCGACCCAGGGCAGTTCCAGCTCCACTAACCGCCACCTGTTCAAGGCTACCGATCCCTCGGATCCGGGATCGATCACCCGCGTCCTGGGTGGCGGCGATGTGATTGCCGGCAAGACCATCAAGACTTCCGCCAGCAACTTCGACTTCTGGATCTCCGACAACGGCCTGCACCATATCCACGTGCTTGATATGGACGTGACCGCCAATGAGCACGTGTACCTGGACGGGGTCTTCGTCGCTCAGGAGGGTGAACCCACCGGCCAGGGCGACAACTGGTCCTCGTTCGATATCGTTGGCGTCAACAACGCCGGCAACTACATCTTCACCGGCGACACCGACGGCGCCACCACCACCGACGAGTTCGTCGCGTACAACGGCGCGATCGTGGTTCGCGAGGGCGATATGCTCGACGGCTACACTCTCTTGAGCGGCTACGCCCTGCGCGCCGCCAGCATCAACAACCTCGACCTCGTCGCCCACATGTGGGGCAGCAGCACTGATGAGCACCTGTTTCTGGGCTACGGCCCCGAACTGGCGGACTCCGTCCATCTCATCAAGACCGGCGACGAGATCGACGTGGACGGCGACGGCCTCGGCGACTTCCAACTCACCGACTTCCAGGCCAGCACCGCCATCGGGCCCGGCCTCTCACTGGCCGAGGACGGCTGGGTCTACATCGAGACCAAGATGATCCCGGTCGGCGGCGGCACGGAGGTCGAGGCGATCGTCGGCCTGTACATCCCTGGGCTGGCCCCGCTGGGTGATTTGAACTGCGACGGACTCGTCAACGCCTTCGACATCGACCCGTTCGTCCTGGCCCTGACCAATCCACCGGCATACGCTGCGGCTTACCCCGCGTGCGACTACATGCTCGCCGACATCAACGGCGACGGCCTGGTCAACGCCTTTGACATCGACCCGTTCGTCGTTCTTCTGACCAGCGGCCGGTAGTCTCTGGTCGCTGCGCGGCCAATGAACGGGCATGCTGAGGAAGCCACTGGTGCCGCGTGCATCAGTGGCCTCCGATCAATGTTCGCAGCGCCGGACCAACCGGCAAACGATCGCCGAGCGGCCCGTTCGCCGTGGTACAATGGGGCGCTGTGGATATCAGTCTGAATCAACTGCCGATTCCCGATTGGGGCCTGCTCTGTCCAACCTGTCGCTACCCGCTGGTCGGCCTCCCCACGCACCGCTGTCCCGAGTGCGGCACGGACATCGACATCGGTGCGCTCGTGCGCCCCTGGACGCGCCTGCGCCCGCCGCGCTTCACCGGCGCCGAGCGTCCCCTGCCTGATTTCGGCCTGTCCTGCGCGGAATGTGGGGCCGCGCTGGCCGGCGCCGCGGGCGACAGTTGCCCGGACTGTGGCACGCCCTTCGATCTGGAACGGCTGCGCCCCGCCCGCGATTGGTTCATCGTAGACACATCGCTGGTGGGCCGGCTCTCGATGCCCGGCGTGCAGAGCATGCTGGCGGCCGAGAAGGTCCCATATGTACCCGTCAACGAGAAGAGCATCGGGGAGATCTACGCCGGTCACGGCGTGCTGTACGACCGGCTGCGCGCGCCGACGGAGTTCTACTTCGAGATCCTCTGGCTGTTGCGGCAAGCGCGCGAAGACCTCGAAGCGGTGCGCACCGCCGCCGGCCCGCCCTGGTGCTGCGCGCGCTGCGGCGAGGAGAATCCCGGGCACTTCGACATCTGCTGGAACTGCGAGGCGGCCCGCGCCTGACGGGTTGACCGGATGCGGGCGGCGGCCGGGCTTGGCCGGCTACTCGCCCACAATCTGGACAATGACCTCGCGCCGGCGGCTGCGCGTGTCAAAGTCGATCAGGATAATCTGCTGCCACGTGCCCAGCGGCAGGCGTCCGTCCACAATCGGCACGGCCAGCGAGGGCCCCAGGGCCGAAGCCCGCACGTGGGCGTGGCCGTTGTCGTCGTGCCAGGTCTCTTCGTGCCGGTAGTACTCCCTTTCCGGCGCCACGCGCTCCCAGAACGCCTTCAGATCGTGCGTGAGCAGGCCGGGCTCGGCTTCGGTCGTGGTGATGGCGGCGGTCGATCCGACCACGAACACCACCAGCATCCCCTGGCGAACGCCGGAATCCGCCACGATGCGGCCAACCTGTTCGGTGATGTCGAGCACATGCGTACGGCCCTGCGTGGTTACCTGAAAACGGCCTGTGTGGGTCATGGCCTCTCCTTGATGGTCGCTACGAGCCCGGATCGCGGAACGCCGTCCGCCGGGCGCCACGACAAGATGGCCGGGAGCGTTTACAATGATACCAATCTGGCAAGGCACGGCATCTGCCGCCACCGGCTGTCTGTTGTCGTGTCGCACCGGCCCGGTTGAGAATCTAACTCCAGTATTCGCGGCGCTGCTGCTGCCGCGGTGCCGAAGCGTGAACAGGTGGCCACTACCGACCACACACTCTGGACCGGCATGAAAACCATATGAACACCGTTATCTCCGATGATCATCGTGTGCTGATCGAGGGCGTCCGTGAGTACGCCCGGGGCGAGTTGCTGGCGCGTGACCGGCAATGGGATCGGACCGAGACGAGTTGCTGCGAGATTCTGTCTGAGTTGGCGGAAATGGGGCTTCTCGGGCTGCGCGTTCCGGAGCAGTACGGCGGGCTGGAATGCCCGATGCTGCCCTACGCCCACATTGTCCGCGAGCTGTCGTACGCCTCCCCGGCGGTGGCCGTCACGATCAGCGTGCACTCGATGGTCTGCGAAGCGATTCGCATGTACGCGCGCGAAGATGTGCGCGGCGAGATGCTGACGCACCTGGGAGCGCCGGGCAACCTGTCGGCCTTCGCCATCAGCGAGCCGGAAGCCGGTTCGGATCCGTCCATGGTGCGTACACGGGCCGAACCGGTCGAAGGGGGCTGGCGCCTGACCGGGCCGAAAATGTGGGTGACCAACGGCATCACGGGCCGCTGGTTCGTGGTGCTGGCCCGCACGGGCCAGAGCGGTTCGCACAAAGACCTGTCCATGTTCCTTATGGATGCCGAGCAGCCCGGCGTGGAGCGCACCCAGATTCACGGCAAGATGGGCATTCGCGGATCGGAAACGGCCGAGATGGGTCTTGAGAACGTCTTCGTGCCGACCGAGAACCTGCTGGGCCAGCTCGGCGAGGGGTTGAAGGTGGCCTTGTCGGCGTTGGACGGCGGGCGCATCAGCATTGCCTCGCAGGCCATCGGGATCGGGCAGGCGTGCCTGGAGGAGATGGTCAGGTACGCCAAGGAACGCCGGCAGTTCGACCGCCCGATCGCCAGGTTCCAGGCCGTGCAGTGGATGATCGCGGACAGCGCCACGGAGCTGGCCGCCGCCAAGCTCCTGGCGGACCAGGCCGCCGCGCTCAAGGAGGCCGGCCAGCCCTTCACCCACGCCGCCAGCATGGCCAAGCTCTACGCCTCGGAGGCCGCCAACCGCATCGCCTACCGGGCCGTGCAGATCCACGGCGGCTCGGGCTTCTGCAACGATTTCCGCGTCGAGCAGCTCTACCGCGACGCGCGCATCACCACGATTTACGAGGGTACGAGCGAGATCCAGCGGCACGTCATCGCCCGGGCGGTGCTCCGGGACGACGCCGCTTTGTAGGGGCCTACCGGCCCGAGTAGGGCCACGCGCGTCCGGCACGCTCACAGAATCCGATAATGCGGCGCGGTAGCTCGCTGGGGTGGTGCTCCAGGATGTCCAGGTGGTCGGCGCGGGGGGCTCGCCAGAACTCCTTGGGCTGTGCCGCGGCCTCATACAGCTCGCGCCCGAGTTCCGGGAAGCAGGTCCGGTCGTTCTCGGCCACGATGACCAGCAGCGGGCGCGGCGCCAGGCGCGCCACCACGTCAATCGGATCATGGCCGCGTGAGATCGTCAGCGCTGCCAATGCATCCGCCAGGACCGGCACGAAGACCAGCCCGCGCGCGTGACGCGCCGCGATGCCCCGGTAGCTGCCAAAAGTCGACTCAGCGATTACCGCCGTCACTTCCGGGCGCTCGACGGCAACTGTCACGGCCACCGCGCCGCCCAACGAATGTCCGTAGACGAACACCGGACCGCCGCGCACTTCCGGACGGCTCAGGGCGTAGTCGAGCGCGGCGTGCCCGTCGCTGATCGTGCCGGCGCGCGTCACGCGCCCCTGCGATTGCCCGTACCCCCGATAGTCGAACATCAGCAGGTTGAAGCCCTCGTATGGCAACCATGACACGAGCGGCAGGTGGTTCGTGATGTTGGCGGCATTCCCGTGAAAGTGCACGATCGTGCCGCGCAGTGGTTCGGCGGCCGCCGGGAAGTACCAGCCGGCCAGCGTCAGCCCGTCGCCGGTCTGGAAGCGCACGTCTTCGTACGGGAGCCGCAGTTCCTCGGCCCGCAGGTAGATTCGGTTGTCGGGGTAGTAGAAGCAGCCGTCAAGTCCCACGAGCGTCAAGTACCCCAAGATGAGCAGCACCACGCCCGCGCGCACCGCCCATTTGAAGATACGCCAGCCGCGGCGTCCCCTTGGCGGGTGCGGCGGCGGTTGCTCAGAGCCGGCGTCGCGTTTGGCCACTGATGATCAATTTCCCGTCAACACCTGTACAAAGGGATCGATATCGAAGCTCGTGATCGCGCCGTCGCCGTCCAGATCGCCTGCCAGCAGCGGATCGACACCCGGGTACTGGGCGGCATACGCCGCCGGATCGACCAGCGCCAGGACGAACGGGTCGATATCGAACACATTCACGGCCCCGTCGCCATTCATATCACCCGGCAGCGCCACGGGCAGCGACCAGATGCCACGCCCCTGTGTTGCCGCCACGAGCCGGGCGCGGGGGAAGTCGAGGACCAGGTCGATGACGGCCGTGTTGGGCATGCCCTGACCCAGACGATGCCAGGCAGTGCCCTCATTAACAGTCCGATAAACCCCGTTTTCCGCGCCGGCGTAGATGATCGGCCGGGCACCACGCACGTCCACCGCGACTACGTTGACCGGGATGTCCGGGAAGGGACCATCCAGTATTTCCCACGTTTGGCCGCGGTCCTTCGTTCGGCGAATCTTGGGCTCGCCGTAATGGGCCACCGCCACGTAGAGGATATTCGCATCGCTTGGATCGACGAACAGCTCGCGCGTAATGCGCGGCCAGCCGGGCACGTTGGCGAGGATGATGCTCCAGTTCTCCCCGCCGTCACTGGAAACGAGTATGCGGCCATCGTTGGTGGCGGCATAAATCGTGAGCGAATCAGTGGGGGCGATGGCCAGGGCCTGTATGGCCGCACTGCCCCCACCGGTCAGGTCGCCGCTCAGAACGCTCCACGACTCGCCGTGGTTCGTGCTCAGGTACATGCGGTGGGTGCCGTAGATCATGCGGGCCGAGTCGTTCGGGTCAATCAGGTACGGCGGCAGGAAACAGTTGCGGTCAGCAGGGTTGATACCGGTGCTGGAAAGCACCATGCCGCTGCCCAGCGAGCTGGACTTGTAGAGGTTCCCGGTGCCCTGGAGTTCCGCGAACACGAAGCGCGGCCGTTCCTGGTCAACCTGCGTCCAACCGCCGTCACCACCGAGCCAGTGCCGCCAGAGCGTCGGGGTTTGTCCGACGGTGCCGTTGTCCTGCAAGCCCGAGTAGATGTAGCCCTGAGTGGGGTTGATCGATATGCCGGCGTAGCACTGGGCGGTCCCCAGGCCCTCGTTGCACGATTCCCAATCGTCACCAAAGCTGTTGGTGCGGTGTACGCCGCCATCGTTGCCGACGATCATCCGGCCCGCGGCGTCCCAGTCAATGCCATGCATATCCACGTGCGGAGGTGTGACGGCGTTCCAGTTGTCGCCGCCGTTATCCGATCGGTACAGGTAAACGCCGCCCATGAAGACGCGCTGCGGATCCTGCGGGTCGATACTGATGACCGAGAGAAACCAGCCGTAGGTCGCCTGGATGTTGACTAGCGCGGTGCGGGTCCAGGTGACGCCGCCGTCATCCGAACGATAGGCGCCCTCCATCTCCGCCCCGCCGCCCGCTTCGTCGGCCGCGCGCGTGATCATGGCGTATAGCCGCGTGGCGAGGCTGGGCGCCACGGCCACGCTGATGCGGCCGATGTTCTCGTCCGGGAGCCCGCCGGCCAGCTTGCTCCAGCTCTCACCGCCGTCCGTGCTTTTGTAGATGCCGTTGGCCGGGTCGCCGAAGATCCGGCCGATGCCGGCGTAAAGGACGTTGGGGTTGGTCGGATCCATGGTCAGGTCGGTAGCACAAAGTGCTGCCGGCAGGCCATTCGTCAGATGAGTCCACGTCACGCCCCCGTCGGCGGAGCGAAACACCCCAATGGGCCCGGTGGCATCGGGATAGCCCTTGGCGGCCGCGAGCTCGGGGAAGCCGCCGGCCCGTGTGATTGCCGCGAACAGCCGCTGCGGATCCGTGGGGTCAACCAGGATTCGTGAGAAACAACGCCCGCGGAACACTTCCGCCGCCAGCACTTCCCACGTATCGCCGCCGTCAGTGGACTTGTACAGCCCCATCCCCGGCCGACTGTGGTTGGCGTAATTCGCCTCGCCCGAGCCGGCGTAGACTATCGATTCGTCGGTCGGATCCAGCGCCAACGCACCCATGGCCGTGGTAGGCAGGTGGTCGGTGAGCGCCGTCCAGGAAGCCCCGCCGTCCGTGGTTCTCCAAACCCCGCCGTCAGCGCCGGCGGCGTAATAGAGCTCGGAGTCCGTCGGGCTGCACACAACCGCCGACACCCGCCCGGCGTACCAGGCCGAACCCCACAGCGGGGCCGGCCCCAATTCGGTCCACTCCGGGACTGCCGCCAACGCGCCGGCGCCGACCAGCATCGCCACTAACGCGCCGCAGTAACGCGCCGACCCGCCCATGCCGTTCCGGCTTCCACGCTTCATTTCACCGCTCCTCCTTCCGCCGGCACCTCGAACGTAACCGTCGCACTGCGGACCTCCCAGTCCGCGTCGGACCCCGCCGCGCATGGCTGGGCGTGGTGAAACTCGATTAGCCATTGTCCGGGATGGGTAATGCGGAGATTCGCCATCGCACCCCGGCTGCTCACAATGCTGAGCGTCTCGCCGGTGGCCAGACAGGTGGCCTGGACCTTGACGCCACTTATCGAGCCCCCGTCCACGTAAGTCTTGACCGGCAGGTCCGTCCCAACCGGCATGACGGTGGGATCGACATACAGCCGAATCTCCGTCCGCTGGCCGGTCTTGCTCATGGCTACCAGCGACGGCCCGCGCTGCCCGCCCGGCTCCGGTGCCCGGATGAGCGTCATGCCCGATTCCAGGCGCCGCACACGCACCCTCTGCTGGTCCGCCAGCCGCTGCACGGCCGGGTCCCGATCCGCCGTTGCCACGTTGCGCTCGAGAAACGCCCGCAAATCGGCCCCGGTGGTCTCAACGACGCGCGTCCGGCTGTCGTAGCCGACGACCGTAACGCCGCCATGCTCGACCTGGATGGCCGCCGCCCGCGGGTCGGCACTGCTGGCGGGGACGTTGTGCCGGTTGCGTTGGGTGCCGGCGGCGCGCTGGAACAGCCAGGCCAGGTCATTGGCCGGCCAGGGGGCGGGGTCCGCCCGCTTCGCCTCCCCCTGTTTGACGCGCAACAGCACCGCATCGCCGACGTTGGCGTTGAACTGGTCGGGCGTCAGGTAGCTGACCGGCAGTTCACCCGCCGCCGCCAGACTTACGCCGAGCATCGCCAGCCCGAGCCAGCCGATCATCCTGCCGTAAGCGTTCACGGTCCACCTCCTGCAAATCCGTTGATGGAATACTGATGCTATCGGATCCCCCCGCCGACCTCAATTCGAAAACCGCCTGCAACCGTCAGCAACGCGGTGCAGCACGCCCCAGGACCCGCAGTGCCGCCCGGATGTGAAGCACGCGACCGCACCGGTTCGGGGCACCCGTGCGCGGGCTCGCTTCCTCAGCCTAGCGCCGGCGGCGGCGTTTCTTTTTGCGGTCGTCGCGGCGGGGGTTGTACTTCGTTGAGCCCTTCTTGGCCCGCGGCAGGTTGCCCTCCAGCATGCCCGTCTGACCCATCTGCTGGGCAAACCGCATGCGGTCGCGCGTGCCCATGCCGGCCATCTGCCGCATCATGCCGCGCATCTGCAGGAATTGCTTGACCAGGCCGCTGACGTCCTGGGCCTCGACGCCGGCCCCGCGGGCGATCCGCCGGCGGCGGGAAGCCTCCAGGATCTCGGGGTGTTGGCGCTCCTTGGGCGTCATGGAGTGGATGATGCCACGGAAGCGGTTGAGATCCTCTTCCGGCATGTCGATGTCGCCCATCGCCGAACCCATGCCGGGCAGCAGCTTCATGATCTGCTTCATCGGGCCCATCTTGCGGAGCTTCTCGAGCTGGCCGAGGAAGTCCTCGAGCGTCAGCGTGCCCTTGGCCATCTTCTCCTGCTGCGCCAGGGCCTCCTTCTCGTCGAACTGGGCCTGGGCCTTCTCGACCAGGCTTACGACGTCGCCCATGCCCAGGATGCGGCCGGCGATGCGCTCGGGATGAAACTCCTCGATGGCGTCGAGCTTCTCGCCCACGCCGATGAACTTGATGGGCTTGCCGGTGACCTGCTTGACGGACAGCGCCGCGCCGCCGCGCGTGTCCGAGTCGAACTTGGTCAGGATGCAGCCGTCCAGCTCGAGCCGCTCGTCAAAGGCCTTGGCGGTGTTGACGGCGTCCTGGCCGGTCATGGCGTCCAGGACCAGGTAGATCTGGTGCGGCTGGGCGGTCTCCGCGATGCGGGCCACTTCGCCCATCATCTCTTCATCAATCGCGAGCCGGCCGGCCGTGTCCAGAATCACCACGTCGCGGTCGAGCTTGCGCGCGGAGAGGACCGCGTTGCGGCACACCTTGACGGCGTTCTGGTGGTCGCGCTCGGTGTGCACGGGCACGCTTAGCTGCGTTCCCAGAACCTCGAGCTGGTCGATAGCTGCCGGGCGTTTGAGATCTGCGGCGACCAGCAGCGGCTTTTTGCCGCGCTGCATGCAGTAGCGGGCCAGCTTGGCGCAGGTGGTGGTCTTGCCGGAGCCCTGCAGGCCGGCCATCAGGATGACGGTGGGCGGCTGCGAAACGAAGGGGATGCGCGTCTCGATCGGCCCCATCAGGTTGACCAGCTCGTCGTGGACAACCTTGACCATGACCTGCTCGGGCCGCAGGGTGTTCAGCACCTCCATTCCGAGGGCCTTTTCCTGGCAGCGCCGGCAGAAATCGCGGGCGACCTCGACGTGGACGTCCGCCTCCAGCAGGGCCGTGCGCACCTGGCGCATGGCCTCGCGGACGTTGTCCTCCGTAACGCGGCCGCGCCCCCGGATGCTGCGGAACACGCCACCAAGCTTCTCGCTGAGCTGATCGAACATTCCGCTACTCTATCGCATCCGGCCCGCGATTTCATCCGGCCGCGCCGCCGGCGCCCGGCCCCGGCGCTTTGCCACGGCACCCGCGCGGGCGGGGCACGCCCCAGCGGTCGGCGCGGGCGTCAGAGTCGGCAGACCAGCTCGATCTCATCCCGGATCGGGATCCCATAGCTGCCCAGCGCGGGAATGCTCGGCTTGAGCTGCCGGCCCGCTTCCAGGGCGTTCAGCCGCACGGCCGTGATTACGAAGCCGCGGCGCTGGTAGAACCGCAGCGCGTCCAGGTTGTCGTTGGTGGTCGCCAGCCGCAGCAGCGGCGTGCGGCGTGCCCGGGCCAGGTCGGCCGCGGCCGCGAGCAGGGCCGTGCCGACACCGTGGAACTGCTCGAGCGCGTCGAGGCTGACGATTTCGACCGCGTCGGGCTGGTACTGGAACGTCGCCAGGCCGCAACGTCGCCCGCCGTTCTCGGCGATGAGCGCCGGCAGGCCGGCGGCATCGATCAGCTCGCCACGCAGGACGATTCCAGTGGCACCCCAGCGGCCTCGCAGCAGGTCGGCGATCCAGGGTTCGTCCGCCGCGGTTGCCTGCCGAACGTTCATCGCACCGGCCTCCCTTCTTCGAAACCGGGCCGCGCGCGGCGTGGCCCCGGGCGGCACGGCCTGAGTATCGCGCCGGTTGCCCGGCCGGGCAACCGGCACGCCGCCGCCGCCACGGCGCAGAACGCCGCATCGATTCCGGCTAGACTATGCAGCGGCGGGCGTCGGCCGGCCGCACGCGGCCGCGCTCCGGTGCGTTGGCAGCCCGGCGGGCGCGCTGTTCCTGTAAACATGGGAAGTTGAGCAGTCATGACGGCCCCACGAGAAGACAAGACGCGTATCACCAAGCGCCCCATCAGCAACCAAGCGGTTCTGAATGAGGCGTACGACTACCCCAAGAAGGTCTCGTTCAGCCGGGGCATGCGCGTCGAGCTCGACGACTGCGTCATGCTGTTCATCTCGGGTACGGCCAGCGTCAACGAGGCCGGCGCCTCCGTGCATCCGGGCGACGTCGCCGCCCAGACGCGCCGCACTCTGACCAACATCGCGGCGTTGCTGGCGAGCGAAGGGGCCGATTGGCACGACGTGGTCCGAACGACGTGCTACCTGGCGGATTTTCGGACGTACGACGAGTTCAACGACGTTCGCAACGCCTTCTACGCGGAGCACGGGCTGAATCCACTGCCGGCCAGCACGTGCATCGAAGCGCGCATCTGCCGGCCGGAACTGCTGGTCGAGATCGAGGCCATCGCAATCATCCGCCGCGAGCGGGCGTGCTGAGAGGCCTCAGCGATCTGCCGGCCGAGTGCGCCAACCGCGTCACAGGCCTTCGACGGCCGGTCGTGCGGGCCGGTCGTCCGCCTCGTCGGACTGGCTGACGCCGATCCCGAGCCGTTGCGCCAGGCGCGTCAGGCTGACGTACAGCGTGGGCAGCACCACCAGCGTCAGCAGCGTGGCAAACGTCAGGCCGAAGATTACGGCAATCGCCATGCTCGACCACCACTGGCTGGATTCGCTGCGCGTCACCCAGGCCATGTCGCGGAAATCGTAGCTCACCCCGATTGCCATCGGGATCAGCCCCAGAATCGTGGTCGTGGCCGTGAGCAGCACCGGTCGCAGGCGCGTGACGCCGGCCTGCACCGCGGCGGGGATGAGGTCCAGGCCCCGGCGTTGCAGCAGCCGGGTGTAATCCAGCAGGACGATCGCGTTGTTGACGACGACGCCGGCCAGGCTGATCACGCCCACGCCCGTCATGATGATCCCGAAAGGCATGTTGCAGATCAGCAGGCCGGCCAGCACGCCGATCAGTGACAGGATTACGGTTGTCATAATGATGAACGGCACGATCAACGTGTTGAACTGGGCGACCATGATCAGCACGATCAGGAACAGCGCGATGATGAAGGCTTCCCCCAGGAAGGCCTGGGCCTTGTCCTGCTCCTCCTTCTCGCCGGCGTAGCGGATCTCGTAGCCGAAGGGCAGCTCGAGCTGGCTGAGCCGGGCCATGACGTCGGCCAGCACGGCGGTGGACAAGCGGCCCTCGGCGTCGGCGGTCAGCGTGATGACGCGCTTCTGATTGATGCGCCGAATCGTGCCGTAGCCGCCGGTGTAGTGGAAGTCGCCCAGCGAGCTGAGCGGCACGGCGGCGCCGTCCGCGTTGGGCACGTGTAGCCGGAAGAGGTCCTCGATGTTGCGGCGCTGTGCCAGCGGCAGACGCACCGTGATGTCGTACTCGTCGTTGAACTGGCGATACTTGCCGACCTCGCGGCCGAAGACCGCCGTCTTCAAGAAGTTGCCGACGACGGCGGTATTCACGCCCAGGCGCATGGCCCGCTGGCGATCCACCTGGAAGGACAGCTCCGGCCGGGCGGCCTCGAAATCGCTGCGCAGGTTGACCAGTCCCGGAACATCGGCAATCAGTTGCTTGGCCTGCTCGCTGAGCCGCTCGATTTGGCCGAAATCCTGGCCCATGATCCGCACCGTCACGGGGGCTCCCGTCGGCGGACCTTCTTCCTCCTTCTCAACCTTCAGCTCGGCTCCGGGCAGGTCGGACAGGGCGGCACGGATCTCCGCGATAGCTTTGGCCGACGGCCGTTGGCGCACCTCGTAGTCGTGGAACGTGAGCGTGATGTTGCCCAGGTGTTCGCCGCCGCCGCCGCCACTGAGCGGGTCGCCGCCGCCGCCGGAGCCGACATTGGTGATGATGTGCTCCAGATCGTCGGCGAACGGAACCAGGCGCTGCTCGATGACACGGGCCAGGCGGTCGGTCTCGTGGATGCTGGTGCCCTGTGGGTAGCGAATGTCAACGACGGCCCGGCGCGGGTCGAACTCCGGGAACAGCTCGACGCCATGCCCCTGCTTGCTGTACAGCAGCCCGACGCCGACCAGCACTAGCACGGCCAGCGCCAGCGTCGTGAAGCGGTAGTGCAGGGCGGTTTCGAGCAGCCGGCGATAGGCATTCACGAACCGGGACGTCCGCCGCCCATCGTGTCGGGGCGCGGCGACCAGGACGGAACTGAGCGTCGGGTTGATCACCAGGGCCACGAACAGCGAACTGACCAGCGTGATGATCAGCGTGATGGGCAGCCACTTCATGAAACCGCCCATGATGCCCGGCCAGAATATCAGCGGGAAGAAGGCCGCCACCGTGGTGGCAGTCGAGGTAATCACCGGCCAGGCGACCTCGCTGGTGCCCGCCATGGCCGCCTTCACCCGGCGGCCGGTGAGCTGGTAGTGCCGGTAGATGTTCTCCACGATGACAATCGCGTTGTCGACCAGCATCCCCAGTGCCATGATCAGGCCGAACAGCACCACCATGTTCAGCGTGTAGCCCAGGAGGCGGATGATGATGAAGCTCAGCAACATGCTGAACGGGATTGCCAGCCCGACGATCACACTGCTGCGCCAGCCCATGAACAGCAGCAGCACCGCCACGACCAGGATCATGCCCGAGAGCAGGTTGTTCTCCAGGTCGCTGACCATCATCCGAATATCCTCGGATTGGTCCAGCGTGATCTCGAAGCGCACCCCCAGCGGCACGCGGCGCTGGGCCTCGGCCAGGACCGCCTTGACCCGCTCGGCAATATGAATGATGTTCTCGCCGGTGCGCTTCTGCACCGTCAGCGTAATGCTCGCTTCGCCGTTCAGGCGCGAGAAGCTCGTGCGGTCCTTGAAGGTGTCGCGCACCTGGGCCACGTCGGTCAGATAGATCGGGCGCCCGTTGCGCACCGCGATGACCAGCTCGTCAACTTCTTCCGGTTCGACAAACTCGGCCGGCACCCGCACATTGAACTTGGTGCCCGCCGTCTCCAGGCCGCCGGCCGAAATGTTCACGTTCTCGGCCGGAATCAACCCGACTATCTCCGGGATGGTCAGGCCGTAGGCGACTACCTGGTCCTGGTCGATCTCCAGGCGAATCTCGCGCTCCAGCGCGCCCAGCACGTCGCAATTGAGCACGCCCGGCAGACTCTCGATGGCTTCCTCGAGCTCGTCCGCGATCACCTTGAGCCGTACCGGCGAGATGTCGCCGGAAATGTTCACGATCAGAATCGGGAAATCGGCGAAGCTGATTTCCTTGAGGATCGGCTCCTCGACCTCGGTCGGTAACTCGGCCTTGGCCAGGTCGATCTTGTCGCGTACGTACTGCATGGCGTCGTCGACCAGCACGTCCGGCAGGAACTCGATCGTAATCAGCGAAAGACCCTCGGCGCTGGCCGAGGTGATTTCCTTCACGCCCTTGAGCCCGGCCAACTCCTTCTCGATCTTCATCGTGACCGACGACTCGATGTCGGCCGGCGCGACACCCTCATACACCGTCGTCACGATGATGAACGGGATTGGAACGTCCGGGGTGCTCTCGCGCGGCAGCAGCACGTAGCTCCACGCGCCCAGGACCATGATGATGGCAATAAGTACGCCGACGGTGGTGCGATTGCGTACGGCCGCGTCAGTCAGTATCACGGTTGGTCCTGCAACTCTGCTGTGATTCGCACGGCCTGCCCCGGCCCAGCGTAGCGGTGACCCGCGACAATCAGTTGCTCGCCAACCGCCAGCCCGCTGAGCACCTGCACGTCACGACCCCTGATGAAGCCCAGTTCAACCGCGCGCCGCTCGGCCTGGCCCTCATGCGCCAGGTAAACCACGCGCCCCTCCTCCAGCGGAATCACCGCCGCCAGCGGAATCATGATGACATCGTGCAGCACGCGTCGCGTCAGCCGCACCCGGACAATCTGGCCGCTGCGTAGCGCGTGATCGCGATTGTCCACGGTGATCTCCACGCGCGTCGTGCGCGTGCCCTCGTCCGCCAGCGCGCTGATGTACGTGATCCGGCCGGTCAGCGCACGCTCCGTCGCGTTGCGCACGATGATCTCCACCGGATCGCCAACGCTCAGATGGTGCACGTCTCGCTCCGGCACCGCCGCCACCACCTTCACGCGGTCAATCGCGACAATCTCCGCCACCGCGGAGCCCGGCGTGGCGTATTCGCCAATCTCCATCGGCAGCCGGTTCAGGATGCCGCTTGCCGGCGCGACGATCGTCGTCCGCTCAAGCTGCCGGGCCGCCTCCTCCAAGGCCGCCCGGCTGATGGCGCGGTTTGTGCCGGCATCGTCCAGTTCGGTCTTCGATGTCGCCCCCCGCTCGTACAGATCGGAAACGCGCTGATACTCGCGCTCATCGTACTCGAATTGGGCCAGAGCCCGGTCGTACTGCGCCTGCGCCAACTCCTGATTCAAACACACCAGCGGCTCGCCGCGCTCGATCGGTTCACCTTCGGCAATCGTGCTGCCCCGCGCCAGACGCCGACCACGAAAATCCATATCGTGCAGCCGCTGGCCGTAGCACTCAATCCGGCCCGCCACCTCGGCCGCGACCGTCACCACCCGCTCCGGCTCAATCACCGCCGTCAGCGTCAGCGCGTCCGCCATCGTCGGCTGGGCCACCACGCGCCAGACTTCCACGTTCACCGGCGGCGTCTTAATCACAGGGGGCTGTTCCACTTCCGCGGGCATCAGCGCTATCAACACCACGGCGCCCAACGCCACCACGATCAACCCCAGCGCAATCGGCCGACCGCGCCGCCGGCCGGCCCGCCGCCGACCCGCCGTACCCACAGCCGCGGCTTGGGCGGCAACCGGCGCAGGTTCACTCTTCACAGCGCAATCCCCAGGCGACGCGCGGAACGGCGCGGCACTCATTCGACTACTCCAAACACCGGACCCGGCTGCCGCGCTTCTGCCAGGAGTTCCCCAAGCAGCCCGCGCAACGCCGCCTCCAGTTCACGCCCAAAATCAACACGCATGTACGAAAACTCAGGCCGTGCAAGCGCCTGCCTGACTATCTCGCACGGATTCGCCATCGGCCACAAACCAACCACAACAGCGTGCATGCGAATTATGAATCGTATCATGGACTCATCTGTCACGCCCGGCAGGGCCGCCCGCAGCGCCATCACCAACCGGTGTGCAAACGAGTTGACTACCGTCTTGAACTCGATCACCGTCTCCAACGACAGGTTGCGCTCCAGCACCCCCGACAACAGCGCCAGCAAAGACAACATCCGCGGACGCGCCACCAACGCCCCGGTCAATTCGCGAGCTACACGGTCCGGATCATTGCACCCCGCCAGCGGCTCCAGCACCCGCTCCGCCAACTCAACCCACTCCCCAACATCTTCCAGATATATCTGTATGAATATCTGCTCCTTGGTCTCGAAGTATCGATACAGGTTAGACTTAGCTAAGCCAACCTGCCGCGCGATTGCATTCAGGCTGACCGCCTCATACTCGCGACCACAGAACAGGGCCGCGGCAGCGTCAAGAATCGCCCGCCGGCGCTCACCCTTCTGCTCCGGACTTCTCGCTCGTTGCCAGGACATCACCTCTCCTGTCTATCCATACTAAAAGACCATCGGTCTATTAATAGCAGGCCAGTGGTCACTTGTCAAGCTGCTGAAGCGCAACTGGAAATTCAAGGTTGTATCGCTCTATAGCACGCCCCCCGCTCCGCCCAACCGCTACAGCCGCCGGATCTCCTCCATCACAGCATCTATAAGCGGCCGCAAGGTATCTTCCGAAAAGTCAAACTTGCACCCCGCCGCCTCGAAAAGCTCCGGCAACGGCCGCGACCCACCTAACGCCAGCCCATTCCGATACAACGCCACCGCCTGCTCATAATTCCGCCGCGAGTTCAGCCAGACCTGCAACGCCCCAAGCTGCGCAATCCCGTACTCCACGTAATAAAACGGCACCTCGTACAAGTGCAGCTTCCTTTGCCACGAATGCCGCTCATGCGCCTCCAGACCCGACCAGGTTACCTCCGGCGAAAATCGCCGCGTCAGCATCTGCCAGTAGTCCTTCCACCCTTCCAGCCCCGCGTCCACGTGCGTGTACACGTAGTGCTGGAACGCGTCAATCTGTGCCATGAACGGCAGAAACCGCACTATCCGCTCGAAAAACCGCTTCGTCGCCCGATTCTTCTCGTCGCTGAAGAAAACCTCCGTGTGCGGCAACGCCAGGCACTCCATCGCCATCGACGCCACCTCGGCGAATTCAATCACCGAATCGCAGCTCCGGTACGCCAGCAGCGGCTCATGCCGGCACGCCCACGTGTGAAACGCATGCCCACCCTCGTGCAGCAGCGTGCGCACATCGTAGTCCGTCCCCACAGCGTTCATGAAAATAAACGGCACCCGCCGCTCCGCGAACATCTCCTGGTAACCCCCCGGCGCCTTGCCCTTGCGGCTATCCAGGTCCAACAGGTCCTGCCGCCGCAGCTTGTCGAAGATCCGCCCCAACTCCGGGTTCACCCGATGAAACACCCGGCTGCACCCGCTCACCAGTTGCTCAACCGTCTCGAACGGCCTTAACGGCGACAGCCCGTCCGGATCCACCGCGAAATCCCACGGCCGCAGCGTATCCAGGTCAAGCTTCTGCCGCCGCTGCTCCGCCAACTCCTGCGCGGCCGGCACAACGATCCGCTCAATCGCGTCGTGAAACCGCAGGCAATCTTCCGGCGTATAGTCGAACCGCTCGTAATACTTGAACGCGTACGCCCGATAATCGGCACACCCTGCCTGCCGCGCGATCCGATCCCGCAACGCCACCATCTTCCCGAACAGCTCATCCAGCGGCTGCGCATCCTGTAGAAAGCGCTCGCTTGACAGCCGCCAGGTCTCCTCGCGCACCTCCCGGCTCGTCTCCTCCAGGTACCGCGCCATCTGCTGCAGCGTCTGCTCCCGGCCGGCGTACTCGCACGTCATGGCCGCCGTGATCCGCCGGTACACCGTCTTGAGCTTCTCATCCTCGGTCAGCAGCGGCACATTCTCCGCCCGGTACAGCTCGATCGCCGTCCGGGCGCTCCGTAGCAGCACCTCGTAGCGCAGCGGCGGCAGGCTGTGCCGATCGGCCAACTCGACGAAGCGGCGCATCAGCTTCTCGCGCCACGCCTGCTGCGGCCCTTCGATCTGCTCGATGAAGTCGGTGTATGCTCGCTGCCGCTCTTCGTCGTCGGTCTGACGGGTGGACTCGACGTGCCGCCGGCAACGCTCCTCGTCAATCGCCGCCTCCAGCTCGCTGGCCTGGTAGAGCCACTCTTCTAACTCCGCTCGGCTGGAGATGTTACGTTCCAGGAGTTCGCGGTAATACCGCTCGACCGTCTCCCAGATGCCGAAGTCGGCATCGACCGCCACGTATTTCCGCGGGAATTCCGGCTTCTGCACCGCGTTGTCCGCTTCCGCCATCACGCACCCTTCCGCGCCGCCCCGTCCGCTGCCGTCATCTCCGTCCCTTCCCAGCCCCGGCCATCCGCGTCCGTCGTCGCCCTTCCGCGCCCCGCCCGTCCCGGCCACGCAGCCTAACCCCCCATTATCCCGCTCCGCCGACGCGACACAAGCGCCACGCCGCGCCGAATCGGCCGACAACCCAGCCCAACGCACACCCGCCCACCCAATCCCGCCCGCAGCGCCGTTGCGCTTGGCCGTCAAACACTTGAACGGCTCGCCGTGGTTCACCGCTTCGCCTCCTTGGTGCCCGTCCTTGCGCGTCTACTGTCTGTCTTCCATGCGTACCGCACGCTCCGTCTGGCCGCCCTCCGATCCAGCGGTCAGTTTCAACTGGAAGGTCCGACAGCCGAACTGATGGCCCCAGCCTAGCATCTACCCAACGGAGGAGGGGTACGTAATACGGCGACAAAGCCATTGACAGGAGCGAGAGACGGAGGTGTACTGCGAACGGCCCTCCTGAACAGCGTTGAAACGGACCCCATTGGAGGTGCGTCATGTTACGCCTCACGGATAAGCGCCTCGCCAGCGCCACACCGATCCTCGAGAAGTATCGCGCCGAACTCTTCGCGAACAGGTCGTTCAATGCTCAGGTTTTCGAGCGCGAGCTTCGTGAGCTTTGGCAGACCGGCTGTCAAGAAATGAAGTCGGCGGCGCTACAACTGGCGAAGAGGGAGCGGTATCGCGAAGCCAGCGTTTACTACATGGAGCACAGCAATCCGGGCACAGGCGTCGCGGCGGAATTCAAGTTGCCGCTGGCTGAGGTCTACGGCCTGAAGACGTTCGACATCCCGGAGCGGGCCGAAATGCAGGAGAAGTTTTGGGCGAGCGTCTTCGAGGGCGCGGAGCATTGAGCGCCGGATTTGTGGAGTGAACCGGGATGTTCGGATTCTTCAAGAAGAAACGGCCGGCGGATCCACCGACCGACAAGCAGCTTCGCTACGCGAAGAAACTGGGAATCACGGTTACTCGATCTATGGGCAAGGACGACGTATCGGCGGCGATCAGTGCTGCGGAGCGCGCGAATCCGCGTTTGGCTGCAGACCGTGAGCGCGTGAAGACGAAGGCGCGCGAGTTCAAGTTCGGACCCGAGTTGATCGCGGAGGAAGCTCGATGGGACCACTTCGCGGATTCAACTGAGTACATGCTCGCGATCTACCGGCGTGGAAAGGAGATCGTCGTTGACGTGCTTCGAGTAAACGAAGCGTTTATCGATAACCGGGGGAAGCTGCGCCTCAGTGTTGAAGCGCCGAAGGTCGTCAAGGACCAGGATATCGGCGACTTGCTGGATTGGGACGAGCATTTCGAGCTACTACGCGAAGAGTTGTTGCACTTCGAGCCGCTTCACGCCGGATTTCACGCCGACGGCAACGACGCGTACCGGCAGACGGTGGAACGCGGTTTGAAGCTAGCACGTAAGCTGAAGGCGGTGTAGCAGCTCCCTTCATGGTTTCGTCGCTCCGTGCCTGTGTCGCTCTTCCGCGTACAACCCATCTCCGCCGGCGGGTGGCACTCCCGAACCTCTCCACGTCACCCGCGCATAGCAGTGCTCGTGTGCCGCTGCTCTTGAGCAGCGCAGACTCGGGCAGTCCTAGAAACGTCCTCGGAACTGCTGCATCGTGCCAGCACGACACCCGCTTGACATCACATCCGGCAAACCCGCCATCACAGGTCCCACCACGCTTCCCTTGACGACACCATCATACCGCGCCCTGCACCCCCAAGCCACGCTACGCAACCGCAAACCGGCCGTCCCATTCGGCGAATCCCCAGTAGGGGCGAAAGCCCGTAGCCCGGGGCGCGAGCCCCGCGGATCCGGCTGTGGCCCGGCGGCGGCGGCCCCGCGAATCCAGCCGCGCAACGCCCACCAACAAGCCCCAACGGGGCGGAAGCCCGGCGGCGCCAGCCCCGGGATCCGACCCGCACACACCCACCACCAACCAGCCCCGCAGGGGCGACACTATCTTGCGACTGCCGAAATCCACCACCCGGCAACACCCGCCGCCAGCCACAAACAACCCCACCCCAACACTTTGACCCCACCCCATTCACGCGC
>CAZJYX010000024.1:0-55232 GCA_964550375.1 uncultured Planctomycetales bacterium
ACTCCTCGCAGAGCAAATCGACCTCCATTCGCCCCCATCCATCGAAGGCTATCGGAAGTTCGGCGTTCAGGCGAAACCGCCCGGCTGTTTCGGGCAACGTCTCCAGACGTCGATACAAGAACGCTTCTGATGCGCTTCGCGCGCGGTCCGCGCCTTCCGCATCGGGCAACACGGTTCGTGCTGTGTGAACGAACAAGTTCGCCAATGGCACGTCGACCCCGTCGCGAGCAAGTCGCCGAACGCTGGCGGCGTAGTCGTTCTTCCATGCAGGATCAACAGGAAGCGGCACATCAGCGGGCCAGCCCGGCACGGCACTCGCGGGAAGGGATATCGAGTACCCGACAGACTCATACCCCCGGCAGCGCCGGTCGAACATCCTGGCCAGCATGGGTACATGGAGGTCGGCGTAGTCGTACACGCGCGCTTCGCGCTTGCGATCGTGTAACCGGTGCAGCCTGCCAACGTACTGGGCGATCGTACCCCGCCATGACACCGGCAGCGTGAGGAAGAGAGTGTCCAGCCGGGCGTCGTCGAAACCCTCGCCGATGTATCGGCCAGTCGCCAACAGCACGCGTTCTTCCTCCTCCGGCACGGCCGCCAACTGCGCCGTGACCGCATCGGCTTCCTTCTTTCGCATACCGCCCCGCAGCACAATCAATCGACGGACTTGCGGCGAGAGCATTCCCGCCAAGCAATCGACGTGTCGATTGCGCTCGGTCAGCACGATAGGTGAGCGTCCATCCCTTACGGCGTGGACAATATCTTCGCATATGAGGCGGTTTCGATCCTCGTCGTCCTGGAGTTGATCGTACAGGTCATGAAACTGCCGACGGGCATCCGCATCCGCCGCCACGACCGGGCGGAACTCCGTAGGACGAACCAACACGGTGTGCTCGAAGGGACGCCTGGCCGCCTGTTCCTTCGCATCGACACGATACCTGACGGGACCGCACTGCATGAAGACGATTGGATGGTGGCCGTCCTTGCGAGTAACAGTGGCGGACAGGCCGATGACGAATTTCGCCTTCGCCCTGCGGGCCACCTGCTCGAAACTGAAGGCGGGAAGGTGATGACATTCGTCCACGACGAGCTGTCCGTACGCTCCAACCTGATCGTCCACGACACCCTTGCGCACGAGGCTCTGGATGAGGGCCACGTCCAAGATACCCGTTGGCTTCTTGCGCCCGCCGCCGGTTCGACCGATTTCCTTCTTGTTTAAGCCGAGGAATGTCGACAGCCGCTCGACCCACTGCTCCAGCAGTTGCCGACGATGCACAAGAACCAGCGTGCTGACCCCGCGTCGAGCAATGAGCCAAGCGGCGACCACGGTCTTGCCGAAGGCAGTGGTCGCGGACAACACGCCTGTGTCGTGGGCAAGCAATGCATCCGCGGCCGCCTGCTGCTGTGGTCGCAGTTGTCCGCGGAACGCCACATGCAGAGAGCTGCCTGCGCAGCGTTCCTCTCGGACAACCGGTTCGATCCTCAGGTCCGACAAGAGCTGGAACAGTTCATCTAGACAGCCACGTGGCAAGCAGATGTGGTTCGAGTACTCCTCGGCGCAGGCGATGATGCGAGGCTTGTCGTAAGTTGGCAGGCGCATCGCCTGAGCCTTGTAGAACTCGGGATTCTGGAATGCCGCGAGGCGGAGCAGTCGGTTGCGAAGGGCGGGCGGTAGTGCGGCCCCCGCGACATAGATGCCGTCCCCGAGAACCAGCTCCAGGTTCGCGGGCAGTGGTTCGCTGATGGGGATTTCTCTCCGACGCCTCGACGGCGGCGCTGCCCACGGCGCAGTGTCTTTCTCATCAGGCAGCGCGAGCCTCACGCCGACGATGCGCCCTTTCCCTTCGGCGCGACGGACAACATCCTCAACCTGGCATCGCGCCAGTTTGCGAATCTGCGACAGAAACGCCCACTGGTCTGCGTGCGGAACCAACTGCTCATCGAGGAAGACAGTATTCCCGTCACCCCGGGGCCGATGTTGCAGCGGCAGTGCGATCAGGTTTCCGAACCCACCCTGTGGTAACGTGTCCTGATTGGGGAAGAGGCGGTCGTAGGAGTCCAGCCCGATTTCCGGTCGCCGTTCCATCGTCTCGGTGAGAACGTGGCAACCGAGTTTACGCGCCAGAGTGGCTGGGGTGGCCTCATCGAAGAAGAACCACACGTGCCCACCGTTGCCGCTACGTGATCGCTCCAAAGCGACCGGCAGCTCCATGTTGCGGCAAGCCTCCAGAACCGCGGCAACATCGTCGCTCCAATGCTCCTTGTCGCAATCGATGGCCAGGAAAAAGCACGTTTCGTCCAGGAGCATCGGGTAGACGCCCATGACGAACTCTCGGCCGTCGCCGTCCTGCCCGGACAGGTGCCAGCGGATCACGTCGTCCGTGACGGGCAGGAAGCGTCTGTGAGCACATTCTGCGCACTTGACCCTTGGTTTCTCGCAGACGTCTCGAACCCATTCGTTAGCGCAGGCTGGCTGATAGCCGGACTTACCGGTTCGGCGGCTCTCGAAGCGACGGGGATAGACGTCATCGCGCCCGCCGAACAGCGAACGAAACAGGGCGATCTTGTCCTCAGGTGAGGAGTGATTGTCGAGAGGTCCGATCCGGCGATTCATTGGGAATCACTACCTGCCTTCGACTCGTCCAGGGAAAGTCGACGACATCATGGACGCGGTTGCCACGGACCGCCCGGCGGCCAGCGCCAGTCGAATTCTCCCCTCTCCGTAAGTGCCGCCGCCGGTGGTTGCAGGAATACACGAGCGTGCCCGACAACCTCTGGAAATCCCGCTGGCGCATCCGCCAACCGACCTCGCCGGACAAATGCCAACCATTGTGCGACTTTCGACGGGGCCGCCGCAAAATCGTCCTTGAAGCAGATCGGATTGGCCTCAAGCGGTGTTCCACGCCGCTCGAACGTCCGTCGAATGGCCTCGGTTATCACTCGACCATCGAATTCGAAGTCCCTCGCCAACAACCAGATGTCGAAGAAGTCCTTCATGCGGCTGTTCAATTCGCCCAGCTTCACCATCGCTTCGAACTTCTCCGCCACGACAGTTTCACGGTTGTAGGCTTGCAGTTCCGCCGCCGGCTGGTCGAGAATCGTCGGATAACTGATGCGCACCGGCCCAGGCGTGATGACGTCGCTGAAGCCGATGTCAATCTGCATTGCGATACGGTTGGTGCCGAGGTGACCACGAAGCTTGGATCGGACTCCTTCATAGTCAGCGTCTTCCGCGAGCGGGCCCTTCGTCAAACGGATGCCTCCAGGTACGGTCGTGCGATTTTCTCAACTCGGCAGGTGCGCGCGAATTCGAGCACCGCTTGCAGTCGGGCGCCCCGGCGACTGCGATAGGCCCGTAGCGCTTCGATGGCAACATCCAGTCCAATCTTGTTGCGGTACTTGAAGCAGTCAGCCAGTGTTTTCTCCGGGCAATAGACTCGGATAGGGACGGAGTCGATCACGTGGGTCTCGATGCCAGCCTCAAATGCCGTGCGTGAGAACCGGTAGACCTGGACCGGGGGAAATGCGAGCACGGGCCGTCGTGCGTTGCGCGGCAGCGCAAGATGCACCAAGTGCGGGACTTGCGTGGTCAGTTCGTGGTATGCCAGGGCTGAGATCAGGCAGATGACGCCCTGCGGAATCCGCTTGGCGACGGTGGCGAGGTCTGGCTCGCTCAGCGGTGGCAGGTCCGAGAGCCGATAGAGTCCCGTCGCGAGCCGCTCCAATGCGCCGGCATCCCGCATGGCGTACAGCGTTCGTGGATGGATCCCCGCGGCTAGCACATCACGCGTACGTAGCGTTCCACCGTGTTCCCTGAAAATGTTCTTTGCCGTGTCAGTGGCCGACGTCATCCCAAACTCTCGGTAGCTTTCCTGGATAATAACGCACGCACATCTTGTCATATGTGTGCGTTTCTGTCCACCACTGGATCTCTCTTATCGGACTCCGCCACAGCCGGTCCGCGCAGCTCCGCGTCGGCTCAAGGGGCTTGTATTGGAGGAAAATGTTGCCAGGTTTGTGTGCAGAAAAGTTGCCAGGCTTTCAGAAGTGCTTGCAGATGCGTAGGTTATGAGCCAGAAATACCGCATTGGGAAGCTGGCATTCTACCACTGAATTACGCCCGCAGAACGCGCCTATCTGTCGCCTTGCACCAAGTGATCTCTGCGGCCGTCCGCGCCGCTACTGATCACATCCGGCGGCGGCCGGGGCCGACCGCGCCGCCTGATGATCGTGCATTGTAGCGCGGGCTTCGGTAATGGCAAGGCGCCGCCGAGGCCCAATCGCAAGACCACCCTCAGCGGCGCTGCCATGGGTGTTCCGTCCGGCATCCCCACGTGACAGTAAGCGCAAGGTCTCGAGGCGTTCTCAGCGCGGCACCTCGACCGCGCGCCAAGGCTAGCAGGCCCAGACCCCACGCGGATTCTCCGGCGGGCTGCCAGGCGCAGAAAGAGACGAACCGGCGCGCGTCGGGCGGCGCGCACCGGTCAAGGGTCACAAATGACTGAGCGACAATCAGGCCGGGAACAGGCTGCTCAACGAAACACACCAGAGCAACCGTTCCACCGCGGCCCAAGGCCCCATTGGCAATCAGCAGAGGAACTGCTGAACGTTTTCCAGGACCGCACGGACCACGGTGGCGTCATCGCTCGCGCCGGTGACCAGGCCCTGGAAGAATGCGGTTATGAAGGTAGTGGCCAGGCTGTTCGCGGCAGACCCCACGCCCGTCAGGACGTAGTCCCGAACATCCGGGTTGCAGCCTTCCAGCGCGAGCAAGCCGCCGCCACTGGCCGCGGTAAGCAGCCACAAACGGCCACGGGTAAACAGGTTTCGCATCGACTGGTTCTCCTTCGGTTACCGGCCGCGGCACTGGGCCCAGGATCTACTAGGGACCGCGAGCACAACCGGGCATCGAAAGTAATCATCGGACGTTCCCGACCGCACTTTCAGGATCGGACCGGTTTGCTGCCCACCCTGCAAACGGCTGCCGACATCAGTCCTCGTCGTCCGGCGGCTCCTCAGGTTCCGGATCGTAGCCCGGGTCCTCCGGCTCATCTTCAGGCGACACGGGTGGCTCGACGACCGGCGGTTGTCGGCTGGTTTTATCAGACGTAGCGCGTTGCCCGGCACGCCCCGCACCCCCAGCCGTGGCAGACTTCTCGGCCGCATCACGCTGGGCCCGGGTCGGAATCTGCTCAAGACGCGGCTTAAGCTGCTTCTCGAAGATGGCGTCCAGCGGCTCGACCAGCCGAGCCCGTTTGGACGTGATCTTCTCAAGCTGCTGGCGGGAGGCCTGGTCGTTCTGGCCGCGCAGGCCCTCGGCTTGCCGGTCCAGCCGGTCGATCGTGGGTTGCCGGGAGCGCAGCATGCGTTCCGCCTGGTCCTGGCAGTTGCGAAGCACGCGGTAAGCCCGGCCCTGCTGGTCCGCATCGAGCTGGTAACGGTCGATGAAGTCGCGGACGTACTGCTCCCACTTGCCGGCCGGATCGCCCGTGTCAGCGCCGCCGGCGCGTGGCCTGGCGGCCGCGCGCGGATTGCCGCCTGTGCGTGGGGCATCCGCCGCATCGCCCCGCGTGCGCTGCGGCCGAACCGGCAACGGGCCAACACCCGCGCCCGCGTCCTGCGACGCCTGCGCACGCGACCTGATCAGCTCCCCGACACTCGCCGAGTCGCCGGCAGTACGGGGCACCGCGACCGAGCGCGGCGCTCCCTGGGCCACCTGCGGGGGCCCCGCCCGGACAGTCGGCTGGCGGTCCGCGCGGACGCGCCGCGGATTGCGAAACTCATCCACCGTCATCGCGCCCGTGGCCAGCCGATTCAGTTGGTCCTCGGTGGTGTTGAAGCTTTGGTACATGAGTTGAACGTCTTGGTCGTGGATGGCGCGCTGCTCGTCCGTGAGGATGGCGCGCCATTCATCGTTCGCGTCAATGATGATCAGCTTGGCCTCTTCATAGATGGGGCGCATGCGGCGGCCCCATTCGACCAGATCGGCCGGGCTGATGTCGCCGCCGGTGCGCACGTCCACCAGCCGATCGACCAGGCTGGAAAGCTCGTCGTGGTGGCGCACCAGGAAGTCGTCAACGCGTGAGCGGACGAGCTGCTCCGTAAAGGTGTCCTGCTCGTCGGTAAGGTCGTACTTGCGTGAGACGAAGAGGATGTAATTGTCGAGCAGAGCATCCACGTTTATCAGGCTGCTGAAGCTCCTGCGCGGACGCTCGTCCTGATCGGCCCGCGCCGGAAGTGCAAGTGCGAGCAGCATCAACCCGAACACCAGCCGTCGCACCATAATCCTGGAAAGCATGCCACTTGCTCCCTGAAGGGTCGGCCAAGCCGCACGGCTCGGCCCATCGTCGGTTGCCATTGCCATTATACTTTATTTCGGCCAGGCGGTTGCGGGTGGTTGGGACAGTAACAGGAGACAGCCGTTGAACGCTGACCTGCCGGAGGCGTGCATTTTCGACCTGGACGGCACACTCGTGGATTCGCTCGCCGACATCGCCGGGGCGCTGAACGACAGTCTTACGCTCCTGGGGCTCCCCACGCGACCGGTGGCGGACTACCGTTACCTCGTCGGCGAGGGCGTACCAATGCTCTGCCAGCGGGCAATCGGCGACACGTATCCTATTCTTGTAGAAAGACTTACAGAATTGGCCCGGGCCCGCTACTGCGCCCGGCCACTGCAACATACCCGTCCGTATCCCGGGGTCCCGGAGCTGGTCGCTCGGTTGCGGGCGCACGGCGTCCGCTTGGCCGTTCTGTCCAACAAGCAGCACGCGCTAAGCTTGCGCGTCGTGCGGGCCTTCTGGCCGAACGGCACCTTCGAGCACGTGCAGGGCTACGTCGAAGAAGAATTGCGCAAACCTGACCCACATTACGCGCTGCACCTCTGCCAGACCCTGGGTGTCAGGCCGGAGCGAACGTGGCTGATCGGCGACACGCCCACGGATATCGCAACGTCTCAGCGGGCGGGCGCCGTTGCGATCGGCGTGACCTGGGGCTTCCGAACACGCGCCGACCTCGAGGCTGCCGGTGCGGACCTGATCTTCGACCGGCCCGAGCAGATTGCCTGACACACCCGACCGCGGCCACTCCTCTTCGGAATCGCGACCGCATATGTCGGGAACTTCCGTGGAATGCCCGCGCATGGTAACCTCCACTTCTCGGCCGCGTGAGATCCGAGACCATTGCTGATAGCTGCAAGGGACGCACATGAGCCGGAATGGGACGACCTTCGAGTTTACGGCGGGTGACGGGCGCGGCGGCGGCGCGGATGTCTTGCTGGTTCCGCTGGCGGCCAAGCCGCAACCGGCCCTGCAACTGGTCAGTGCCGCCGACGCCGTCTGCGCCGATGCCGTTTCGGCTTTGCTGGCCGCCAAGGCCGTCGGCGAGGAAGTCGGTTACCTGGCGCACACGACCAGCACGGGGACCTACCGCCGCATCGTTGTCGTGGGTCTGGGCGAAGCCGAGAAGGTGACTTCGCAGATCATCCGACGAGCCGCGGCCGGTACGGCCCGCTGGCTGGTTTCGGAACACATCGGAAGCGCCGCCCTGTGGATGGACGGCCTGGCGGCGACGGGCGTAGAGGACGCCACCAGCCATTGGGCCGGCGGTATGGCGCTGGCCGGCTTCCAGTTTGCCGAGTACAGGCAGACGGACGAGAAGGCGGTTGCCAAGGTACGCGTACAGGTGCGCTGCAGCGAGTCCGGGCACGTGCGGCGCGAGCTGCCGGCCATCCGCCGGGAGTCACTCGTTGCCGAAGCCACCAACTACGCGCGCCGGCTGGCACACCTGCCCGGCAACGTCATCAACCCGACCACGCTGGCCGCCGAGGCCCGGCTGCTGGCCCGCCACGCGCGGCTCAAGTGCACGGTAATCGACGCGGCGCAGGCCAAGCGGCTGGGCATGGGCGGCTTGCTCGCGGTCGGTGGCGGCTCGGCCACGCCCCCCTGTCTCATTCAGCTCGAATACCGCGGCCTGCCACGTACGCGGCGGCGCACGGTCATCGTGGGCAAGGCCATCACGTTTGACACCGGCGGCTACTCCATCAAGCCCGCGGCCGGCCTGGAAGCGATGAAGTTCGACAAGTGCGGCGGCACGACCGTGCTGGGGATCATGAAGGCCGTGGCCACGCTGAAGCTGCCGTGTAACGTGATGGGGCTCATTGCGGCGGCCGAGAACGCGGTCTCGCAGCGCGCCTACCGGCCCGGCGACATTCTGAAAATGATGAGCGGCAAGACCGTGGAGGTCATCTCGACGGATGCCGAAGGCCGCCTGGTGCTGGCCGACGCCCTCACCTACGCCCAGCAGAAGCTCAAACCGACCGAGATGATCGACCTGGCCACGTTGACCGGCGGGGTAAGCGTGGCCCTCGGCAAGCAGGCGGCCGGCCTGATGAGCAACGACGACGAGCTGGCCGGCGAGTTGGGCGAGTGCGGCCGGCGCGTGGGCGAACGGCTGTGGCGACTACCGCTGTGGTCCGAGTACCGCGACCTAATCAAGGGCACTGATTCGGACATCAAGAACTCGGGCGGCAAGCGCGACGCGCACGCCATCGCGGGTGGCATGTTTCTGAAGGAGTTCGTGGACGACGGCGTCGCCTGGGCGCACCTGGACATCGCCGGCGTCGCCACGTCAGAAGACAACAACACGCCGACGGGCAAGGGTGCCACCGGATTCGGCGTCCGCCTGCTGGTGGACTACCTGAGCCGGGGGCGCGGGTAGAATCTGAGCATGCCGGCCGGCGGCGAGTGAGGACAGGTAACTCATGGACAAGGATCGCGGCCAGGAGACGGCCATCAACGTCCCGCGAATCGAGCGCGCGGTGCGCGAGATACTGCTGGCGATCGGGGAGGACCCGGACCGCGAGGGCCTGCGGCGCACCCCCACCCGCGTGGCGCGGATGTACGTGGAACTCTTCGCCGGGCTACACGAGGATCCCGAGCGGCATCTGGAGGCGACGTTCGACGAGAATCACCATGAGATGGTGGTTCTGCGGAACATCCCGTTCAACAGCATGTGCGAGCACCACCTCATGCCATTCGAGGGCCGGGCACACATTGCCTACATCCCCGGCGGAAAGGTTCTCGGACTGTCCAAGCTGGCCCGCATCGTGGACGTGTTCTCGCGCCGCCCCCAGGTCCAGGAGCGCTTGACGTCGCAGGTCGCCGACCTGCTGGCCCGGCGGCTGAACGTCAAGGGCTGTGCCGTGGTCATCGAGGCCGTCCACACGTGCATGACCTGTCGCGGCGTCAAGAAGCCCGGCAGTGTTATGGTCACTTCGGCGCTGCGCGGGCTGATGCAGAAAAGCCAAGGCACGCGGGCGGAAGCGCTCGCGCTGCTGCAGCGTTAGCGGACGACCGCGGGCGTCCCGCCGGCCCTGAGCCGGCCCGCCGGGGCAGGTGGCCAGCATTGAACACCAACCCGCCCGCGCTGCGTCAACCGGCCGGAGCCGCCGATAACCCGGCCGGCCAAGTCTCACGTGAAGGCCCCGCGGGGGAATGACGATATCGCCACGGTATTGCGATGCCGCGCGCCGTCCGCCCGGACGGGCGCGGACCACGCAGCATTGGCTTCCGCGCAACCTGACCGCGGATGTGCACGGTACACAGAGGAGCCGTCATGCACACGTCCCGGACTACGATCGGCCTGTTCGTCCTGACGACCCTGGTGGTGCTGGCGCTGGCTTCGCGGTCGGCCGCCCAGACGCTTTACAACGCCACGGCCCTCGGCACGCTGGGCGGCGGCCAGAGCGAGGCCTACGCGCTCAACGACTATAACCAGGTAGTCGGCCGCGCGCTCGACGCGAATTCCGAGCCGCATGTCTTTCACTGGCAAAACGGCGAGATGGTGGCGTTGTATCACGAGCTGCCCTGGGGCCGCATCCCGTTGCCGCGGGCGCGCTACACCGTGGCTTACGGCATCTCCAACACCGACCACATCGTCAGCTACATAATGGAAACATCCGATCAGGACGCGTCGTTACTGATCCCATCGGCAGTCATATACCGGCCGGCCGTCATGTCTGACCTGACGACGCCGTATCCAGGTGAAGCCATTACCCGGCTGGGGTTCTTCTGCAGCCCGACCGACATCAGCGCCAACGGTCTGTATGCGGTCGGCTGGGGTAATCTGGATTGCACCAGCCAGGTGTTCGCTTTCCTCGTGACGCCGACCGGCGGTGGTTGGTACGCCGAGGACGCCAGTTGTTCGACCAATGCCATACTGCGCAACCTCGGTACGCTACAGGCCATCGACGTGAACAGCAGCGCAACCGCCGTCAATGACAACGGCGTGGTGGTCGGCTGGTCTTACAGCTTAAGCAACGGCTACGAAGCCTTCGTGCTCGAGCCGGCGGTTGACATCGATGGCAACCCGACCAACTGGTTCGTCGATGACGGCACTGGCGCGAACGCGCTGATGACGTCCCTGGGAACGCTGCCAAGCACCGACGGCCAGACCTTCGGCCACAACAGTTGGGCACGCGGCATCAACAACGCCGGCATCGTCGTCGGCGAGGCCGACACGGGCGATTTCCAGACGCACGCCTTCGTCTGGCACGCCGGAACGCTGATTGACCTGGGCTCGCTGGGCGGAGCCAGCAGCAGCGCAGCGGCGATCAATGACGACGGCGTGATTGTCGGCTGGTCGCTGAATGCGGCCGGCTACAAGCGGGCCTTCATCCTGACGCCGCAAGATACCGACGAAGACGGCGAGCCCGACCTGTGGTACATCGACGAAGACGAAGACGGCGTCAACGACCTGATGCTCGACCTCAACACGCTGCTGCCCAGCGGCTTCGCCCTGTTGTTGACGGAGGGCCGCGACATTAACCGCCACGGCGCGATTGTCGGCTGGGGCACCGCCGGCACCGCCAGCGGAGCGGACCGCCTGGCGTTTCTCCTGACACCCAGAGCGGCCACTGACGCTGAGGAAGAGGGTGGTACCGACGGCGGCACCGGCGTCGTTCACCTCGACCTGATGCCCATTCAGCCCACCGGCACGCCGGGCGGCACCGACGGCGACCAGGATGGCACCGGCGGCATTATCACTCCGGGCGGCTTCGGGCTGTTGTGCGGCCCCGGAACGCTCCTGGCGGTACCGCTAAGCCTGCTCGGGCTAGGCGTGATGATGCGCCGCCGACCGGTCCGGCACGGCGGGCGCGCCTAGCCGCACACCCGCACACGCAAGTGACCGCGGCGCCCGAAGACCGTCGCCGGCGGCTGGGCCGGCGTTCCGATCAGCCGGCCCACAAGCTATAATCCCACCAGTACCGCGGGTTGACAGCGCCGCCGATCATGTCGGCGACGCCTCTCACCGTACGCCCAGCCTGGAACCGGCGAGGTACCATGCCGACCTCCGCGAATAACACGGCCCCGGCGCGCCTGCCGAACGGCAACGGCAGCATCGCCGCGGCGCTCTGCCCGGTGGACCGCCTGCCACGCCGCCGGCGCAACCAGGTTTGCATAGCCGTCATCACATTCGGGCTGCTGAATTTCGTGGCCTACACGTTGACCTACGCGGCTCTGGGCGGCGACGCGCACAACGGATACTGCACGCTCGTCGCCGGCCCGGACGGTGAACTCGTGCGGACCTACGTCGTGCGCGGCCACCACGTCCGGGCGCTGGAGGGGCTGGAAACACAGGTCAGCCGCTGGGCCTGGATCTACAGCTACCTGCACTCAATCACCGTCCCGCTGACGTCCGGCGCCCTGATTATCAGTATGCTCGTCCTGGCCCGACCACACATCATGGCGACCATGCGCGATAGCTGGATCGGCGGGCGCGTCTTCGTAACCGCTTTCGGCGCGATTGTTGCGCTGCTGTCGGCCGGCACGACGGTCCTCATGGCGGCACACTTCGCGGCGCAATTGCGCGGCGGGTAGGAGCGCGCGGCGTGGGTGTGGAAGCCTACCTGGCACCGGGGGGCCCGATTGCCAACCGCCTCTCGGGCTACGAGCTGCGGCCCGAGCAGCTTGAAATGGCCGTGGCGATTGCGGCGGCGTTTGAGGGCGGCCGGCATCTGGCGGTGGAGGCGGGCACGGGGGTCGGAAAGACGTTCGCTTATCTTCTGCCGGCCATCGCGCAGGTGCAGGAGCACCGCCGGCGCGTCGTCGTCAGCACGCACACCATCGCCCTGCAGGAACAACTCATCAACAAGGACATCCCGTTCCTGCAAGAGGCGTTGGGCGTGTCCTTCCAGGCCGAACTGATGAAGGGCCGCACGAACTACGTGGGGCTGCGCCGGCTGAAGCAGGCCAGCGAGAAGCAGAGGAACCTGTTCGGGAGCGGCCGGCTCCTCGAAGCCCTGCACTTCATCGAAGACTGGGCCTACGAGACGCCGGATGGCTCGCTGAGCGACCTGCCCTCCCAGCCGCCGGCCGAAGTGTGGGAGAAGGTCCGCAGCGAACACGGCAATTGTCTCGGGCGCCGCTGTCCGCATTACCTGCCCTGCTTTTTCCAGCGCGCCCGCCGCCGCGCCGAAGCGGCCCACATCCTGGTCGTGAACCACGCCATTCTGGTTTCAGACTTGCTGTTGCGGCGTGAGGGCGCCAACGTGCTGCCCGATTACGACCTGGCCATAATCGACGAGGCGCACACGCTCGAGCAGGTCGCCACCGATCACCTGGGAACGCGCGTCTCCAGCAGCCAGGTGCAGCACCTGCTGGCCGGCCTGTTCAACGAGCGCACTGGAAAAGGCCTCCTGGGAACCCTGGGCAAGCCGGCCCAGCACCGCGTTGTCACCGCCGCCCAGTCCGCCTGCACCGAGTTCTTCAGGAATCTGGAGAGCTGGCAGCGCACACGCGGCCGCTCGAATGGGCGGCTCGTGCAGGTCAGCCCGGTGGCCAACGCGCTCTCCCCCGCATTGCGTGCCGTGGCTGATGAGCTGGCGTCCCTGAAGCGGGCGCTCCCGCGCATGGAGGACCAGGTAGAGCTGGGCGCCCACCTGGATCGCGCGGGCGAGTTGGCGGCCGCCATCGAGGCGCTCCTGGAACAGCGCTACGAAGAGCACGTCTACTGGATCGAGAACGAAGCCCGTCAGGCCCGGCGCGTATCACTCTGCGCCGCCCCGCTGGAAGCCGGGCCGGTGTTGCGCGAACTGCTGTTCGAGCGCGTATCGAGTGTCGTGCTGACCAGCGCGACGCTCTGTGCGGCCGACGACGCCGACTTCGGCTACCTGCTCGGCCGACTGGGCGCCCCGCCCGCCCAGACGCTCCGGCTGGGTTCGCCGTTTGATTTTGAGCAGCAGGTAACCGTACACGTCGAGGCCGGGATGCCCGAGCCCTCCACCGGCCGGCAGTTCGTCGAGGCGGCTGCCCGCGCCATCACGCACTACCTGCGTGAAACCGAGGGCCGCGCCTTCGTCCTATTCACCAGCTACCAGACCCTTAACGACGTCGCCCAGATCGTCCGCGACGACCTGTGCGCCGACGGCTTCACGATCATGGCCCAGGGGGAGGACCTGTCGCGCTCGCAGATGCTGGCCGAATTCCGCGTGACGCCGCGCGCCGCCATCTTCGGCACCGACAGCTTCTGGCAAGGCGTGGACGTGGTCGGGCCGGCCCTCTCCAACGTAACGATCGTGCGGCTGCCCTTTGCGGTCCCGGACCGCCCGATGGTCGAGGCGCGCATCGACCAGGTGCGCCGCACGGGCGGCCGGCCGTTCTTCGACTACCAGATTCCCGAGGCGATCCTCAAATTCCGCCAGGGCTTCGGCCGGCTCATCCGCAGCAAGAGCGATCACGGCATCGTGGTCCTTCTCGACTCGCGCGTACTCGGCAAGAGCTACGGCCGGCGCTTCCTGGACAGCCTGCCAGAATGCCGGGTGGTGGTGTCGCGGCAACCCTGGTGAGGCCGGCCTCGGCCGGCGGCCGCGCTTATGACAGGCCGTCGGCGAACCCTTCAGCGCGGCCAGGAATCCGCGCGCTTCACATCGACCACGCGCAACTCGGCACTGCGCCGCCCGTTCCACTCGTTCATGATGGGCTCGAAAGCCAGCCGCAAGCGACCGCACTCGCCCAGCTCTTCCGCCTGCTCGCCGAAGCCGAAAGCGATGGCCTTGCGGTGTGTGCCGCCCTGACGCACGGTTAGTTGCAGGTGATTCGCAGCGCGGCCTACCACACGCGGCGCGCCGACCAGCTCGACCTCGGTCGTGGCCAGGCGCGGCGCCGGGTTGCCGGGTCCGTGCGGCGCCAGCCGCTGCATCATGTCCACGACTTCCGTCGTCACTTCCGTCAGCTCGACTTCCGCATCCAGTTGCAGCTTCGGCCGCAAATCCTTGGCCGTCAGCCGCCGCCCGGCCTCGGCGATGAAGGCGTCCGTGAACGCCGCGACCTGCTCCTCCCGCAACCGCACGCCCGCCGCCATCGCGTGCCCCCCATGACTGAGCAGGTGTGCCTCGCAGGCGCGCAATACTTCGTGCAGCGGGAAGTGTCGCACGCTGCGACCCGAACCCTGCCCCAGCCCCTTGTCCAGGGCGATCAGCACGGTCGGCCGGCCAAACCGCTCGGTCAGCCGAGCCGCCACGATCCCGATCACTCCGGCGTGCCAATCCGCGCTCGCCAGCACAATCCCGTGGCAACTGTCGCGGTCGAAGCCACGCTCGATCACCATCGTCTCGGCCTGTCGCGTGATGGCGCGTTCCATCTCCTGTCGCCGGCGATTGTGCGCGTCCAGCGTGGCGGCAATCTCGCGCGCCCGGTCCCCACCCGCGCGCGTGAACAGCTCGACCGCCAGCCGGGCGTGCCCCAGCCGCCCGATGGCGTTCAGCCGCGGCGCCAGCCGAAAGCCCACGTCGTAGTCATCGTACGCCGTCTTGCCGGCTACCCCGGAAACCTCTATCAGCGCCTGTAGGCCGGGGTTGCTCGTCTGACACAAGTGCTTCAGCCCGAACGCCGCGATAACGCGATTCTCCCCGGTCAGCGGCACCACGTCCGCCACCGTGCCCAGGGCCGCAAAAGCCGTCGCTTCCAGCAGAAACTGGCGGTACGCGTCGTTAACGCGCTGCGACCCGCACAACTCCTGCGCCAGCGCCCACGCCACCTTGAACGCCACGCCGGCCCCACACAGGTTGCGGTTCGGCGACTCGCCGCACGCCCACGGATGAACAACACAAGCGGCGCCGGGCAGTTCCGGACCCGGCTCGTGGTGGTCCGTGATGATGAGTTCTACGCCGCGCCGCCGCGCCAATTCCGCCTCTTCGCCGGCGGTGATGCCGCAATCGACGGTCACTATCACTTCGGCCCCGTCGTCGGCAAGCGCCGTAACCGCTTCCAGATTCAGGCCATAACCTTCATCCAGCCGGCTCGGGATGTAGAAGTCCGCCCGCGCCCCGGCCAGGCGCAGTGCATGCCACAAAATCGCCGTCGCGCTCACACCGTCCACGTCGTAATCGCCGTAGATGACGATTCGGCGATTAGCTCGCACCGCCGCCGCCAGCCGTGCCGCCGCCGTCACGGCGTTCGGCAATGTCTCCGGCGGCCCAAGCGTGCTGAAGTCCGGTAGGAGAAAACGGCGAACGTCCGGCGCCTCGCTAACCCCCCGCCCTAACAGGACTTGCGCCAGCAGCGGCGATATGCGGGCGGCCCGGGCCAGCTCGTCACGAGCGGCATATGGCGGAGTGATGACCCAATCGCGTTCGCGTTTGCCGGCCTTGGTTGCTGCCAACTCGCTATCCTCACTCCCCGCCCGCAGCCCTGCCGACCACCCCCCGCAAAGTCAGCCCTTGATGTACCGCGCCAACAGCGGCCCGTACTTCCTGGCCGCCTCGGGTGCGATTTTCGCACGATCCGACCAAATCGCCAACTCCAAAGCCGAATGGGCCGGCGACGAAGGCAGCGGACCCGCCGCCAGCGCCGCCACGGCCGCCCGCAACAGCCCCACCGCGTTGGTCGTCGCGGCCTGTAAGTGACCGATGATCTCCTCCAGCAGCTTCTGCGGCGTCGTCCCGGGCTCGTGTGGCCGCCAGCAGTCGTAGTCCGTCGCCAGCGCGACCAGCGCGTACGCCATTTCCGCCTCACGCGCCAGGCGCGCCTCCGGCATGGCGGTCATGCCGATCAGGTCGCCGCCCCAGGCGCGGTGCATGTGCGACTCGGCCTGCGTGCTGAAAGCCGGGCCTTCCATGCAGACATACGTCCCGCGCGGGTGCACCTGCGCGTCGAGCCCCTGCCCCGCGCTGAGCAGCACCTTCCGCAACTCCGGGCAAAACGGCTCAGCGAATTCCACGTGCACCGCCAGTCCCTCATCGAAGAACGTCGGCGCGCGGCGACACGTCTTGTCGATCACCTGGCTGACAATCACCAGGTCGCGCGGGCGAATCTCCTCCCGCAGCGAGCCGACCGCCCCGCTGGCGAGAACGTGCGTGACGCCCAGCGCCTTGAGGGCGTAGATGTTGGCACGATGTGGCACCTGCGACGGGTTCAGCAGGTGCCCGTCGCCGTGCCGGGCCAGCAGGGCGACCTCCATACCATGCCAGTTCACGACGCGGATCGGCCCGCTGGGCGTGCCGAAGGGCGTGTCAATGTGATGGTCCTGCCCGGCCGCGTCGCCGAAGAGCGCCTCCGCCAGCCCCGTTCCGCCGATGATCGCGATCATGATGCCAATCTCCGCGGGCCATGAACGTCAAGCGTGCCGCGAGTGTAGCGGCGCGCGCCGGCCCGCTCCATCCAGCGCGCCGAGTGTGCGGCCACACACCTAGCTCACGAAGCCAATCTCGCCGGCGTCCGGCACCAGCCCCGCCGCGGCGCCTTCACGCAACAGTCGTTGCACGGCCGCCCGACCGCGCTCGCCGTAGTCAAGCGTCCACTTGTTGACGTACATGCCGACGAATTCGTCCGCCAGCCGCTCATCCAGCCCGCGGCCGTACTGCAAGGCGTACCTCACGGCCTCCTCCCGATGGTCGAGGCCGTACTGAATGCTTTGTTTCAGGATTCCGGCTATCTCGCGACAGCGCGCGGCACCCAGGTCGCGGCGAATCACATTCCCGCCCAGCGGCAAAGGCAGGCCGGTGCGCTCCTGCCACCAGACGCCCAGATCAACAATCAGGTGCAGGCCGAGCTGCGGATACGTGAGTTGCCCCTCGTGAATGATCAGGCCCGCGTCAAAGCGGCCGGCCACCACCTCCGCCGGAATCTGGTCAAACATAACGACCGTCGGCGTAAACGTGTCCTTGCCCAGCAGCAGTTGCAGCGTCAGGAACGCCGTGGTCATGCGGCCCGGAATGGCAATCCTGCGGCCACGCAATTCCTCGACCGCCAGCCGCTCGCGCGCCACCACGCGCGGGCCATAATTGTCGCCCATGCTGCTGCCGCAGGAGGTCAGCGCGTACTTGTCCGCCACGTGCGGATAGGCGTGGATGCTGATGGCCGTCACCTCGTATTCGCCCCGCAGCGCCCGCTCATTCAGCGACTGGATATCCTCCAGCACGTGCTCGAACTGGTATGGCCCCGGGGCGACCGCGCCGCACGCCAGGCCGTAGAACATGAAGGCGTCGTCCGGATCGGGACTGTGGGCAAGACGAATGCGCATCGCTGACTCCCGGCGGCAGCCACAGTAATCGACAGCACGCCGGTTGCACGTCCGGCGGCCCGGCGACACTATGGCGGCGAGCGCAGCGTACCGCAAGCGCAGGAGGTGTGCATGTTCAAGCAAGTTGTCAAACGTACCGTCCTGCTGGCGCTCCTCAGCACGACCGTCATCACGCCCGCCGCGGCCCAGCCAACCAGTAGCGCCCCGAGCGCCGCACCACGCTTCGAGCTGACCTTCGACCGGGCCGTGTGCGACGGCCCGTTCACCGGCCGCGTGTGGGTGGTCGTCACGAAGCGCCGCTTCACGGAGCCCGTCGAACTCGTACACTGGTTCTGGTCCGAGCCGATCTTCGCCCGCGACGTGCGCGACTGGCAGCCCGGCGAGACGCTGACGTTCACGTCTGACAACTGCCTTGGCTATCCCGCTCCCCTGGCTGAACTGCCGGCCAACGCCTACCGCGCCCAGGCCGTGCTGGGGCTGGACGACTGGGGGCAGCATCCCGTCCTCGCACCTGGCAACGCGCGCAGCGACGTGGCCCAGTTCGAACACACGCCCGACCGCCCCGCCGCCGTGCGCCTCGTCATCGACCGGCGCAATCCCCCGCCCGCAGTGCGCGAAAGCCGCACGGTTCGGCATGTGAAGCTCAGAAGCCACCTGCTCAGCGAGTTTCACCGACGCGACGTACACATGGAGGCGCTGGTCGGCCTGCCCGACAACTACGGCACCGACAAAGCCCGCCGGTTTCCCACGGTCTACGAGATCCCCGGCTTCGATGGCCGCCTGGAGAGCATCGACCCCACCGGCTTCCAGGTGTTCCTATCGATCGAGGGGCTCGACGCGGTCGTCGTGGCCCTCGCGGCAAGCTGTCCCACCGGGCATCACGTCTTCGCCGACTCGGCCAACAACGGCCCCTGGGGCACGGCCCTCGTGCGGGAATTGATCCCACACCTGGAACAGGAGTACCGGCTCATCGCCGACCCCGCCGCCCGCCTCCTGACCGGGGCCTCGTCCGGCGGCTGGAGCAGCCTCTGGTTGCAGATAACACACCCGGACGTGTTCGGCGGCGTGTGGTCGCTCTGTCCGGACCCGGTGGACTTCACCCGCTTCATGCAGCTAAACATCTATGAACCCGGCACAAACGCATACGTCGGTCCCGACGGCGCGCCGCGCAGCTTCACGCGGCCCGGCTTCTTCTTCGGCCGAATCGCCCCCAAGAGCTTCCTCCTGCTTGAACAGGTGCTCGGACGCGGCGGCCAGATAGCGTCATTCGAGGCCGTGTTCAGCCCTCGCGGCGAAGACGGTGCCCCCCTGCCACTGGTGGATCGCCGAACGGGCGCCCTCAACCCGCAAGTCGCCCAGGCCTGGCGTAAGTACGATATTCGTTTGGTCCTCGAAGCCAACTGGGCCACGCTCGGTCCCAAGCTGGCCGGCAAGCTGCACATCATCTGCGGCGAACTGGACGAGTTCTATCTGGAACAGGGGGTGGAGTCTCTGCACGCGGTTCTACAGCAACTCGGCAGTGACGCCGCCGTCCGGATCATCCCGGAGGCCGGGCATATGCTGCCCTCTTCCGTTTACAGCGAAGTGGCGGCCGAGATGGCCGAACGGCTACGCCGGCTTGACAAGATCCGACAACAAGCGACACCAGATTCCCGCGCCGGTTCAGGCGAAAACGGGTAAGCTTATTATGTGACGGGGGCGACCCGTTCGGGGCGTCTCTTGTCGGTGTCTACTCTCTTATCTCCTGCAGTAGCGCACCAAAGCGCTTCCTGCACCCAGACCCAGGCCCGCGACTCTGGCCCGCGGGCCTACTTTTTGCGCCAACCTCACTCACCCCGATATTCACAGCGCGACGTGCAGGTCTCGTGGACGATGATCGACGCCAGTTCCGGCAGCCGCGGCGCCAACTGCTGCCAGATCCAATGAGCCAACACTTCGGAGGTCGGGTTCTCCAGCCCCGCAATCTCGTTCAAGTGATGATGATCAAGGCGCGCGCGGATGGGCTCGAAAGCCGCCTTGATGTCGCCGTAGTCGATGAGGCAGCCGCGCGCGGCGTCAACCGCGCCGGCGGCGACCACGTCGACGCGAAAGCTGTGGCCATGCAGCCGCCGACACTTGTGTCCCTCGGGAAACGTCGGCAGCGAGTGTGCCGCCTCGAACGTGAACGATTTAGTCAGGTAGACGCGCATTCTGGTGGATTTCCTTTACGGTCCAAACGGGCGGCTATACGCCGCGCTCGGCCTCCGGCCATATGAGTTTATGCAATTGCAGACCCAGCCGAACATCCAGCCGATCCGCCAGGAGCCATTCGGCCAGCGTCCGCGGCGCCAGCCGTTCGTGAACGGGCGCGAAGATAACGCAGCAACGAGTCGTAAGGCCGTGCCGCGCGACAACCTCCCTGGCCCAGTCGTAGTCCGCGCGGTCCAGGAGCACGAACTTCACCTCGTCGCGCCGGGTCAGTAAGTCAATATTGGGCCAGTGGTTACGATCTGCTTCCCCGCTGCCGGGGCACTTGATGTCCACGATCCGAACGACCTGCGGATCGACATCCGCGATTGACACCGAGCCGGAAGTCTCCAGCAGCACGGTACCGAATCGTTCCAGCAATCGCGTCATGAGCGGGTATACCGCCGACTGCAGCAGCGGCTCGCCGCCGGTCACCTCGACGGTTCGGCAGCCAAACGCGGCCACGCGCTCCAGGACCTCATCTACGCTCATCCGGCGGCCGTCCCCGGCGGCGTAGCGCGTGTCGCACCAGTTGCAGTGCAGCGCGCAGCCGGCCAGGCGGACGAAAACGCACGGCACCCCGACGCGCGTGCCCTCGCCCTGAAGCGAATGGAAGATCTCGCTGACGGACAGGTACTGCGGGTCTAACATCGGCAGCGGACGCTCCAGGCGGTCAATCAGCGGCGCCACGCCCGGCGCGTGACGCCATCCCTTGCCGACATTCTATCGCCCGCCGCGTGACGCGCAGAGCACCAGCATCGGGGCGCCGGGCGGCCAACCGATGAACCAATGGCTTCCGCGCGGCCACCGCGGACGGTAGTCTTTCACGCGCGGCCGGCCGATTTCCGGACATCCGGCCGCATGGCAGGAGCGAACCTCTGTGCGCGTCGTATTGCTGGTAACCGACCTCGAACGCGGCGGAACGCCCCTGCGAATCGCGCGGCTCGCGCGCGACCTGCACGACACCGGCGTGGACGTCACCGTCGGCTGCCTGGCGCCACTGGGACCGGTCGGGCAAGAACTGGCAGCCGCAGGCCTGCCGACTTTCGGCTGCGGGGCCTGCTGCGCAGCGGATGTTCTCGCCCTCAGGCGGCTCCACCGTGTTATAGGACGCATCCGGCCGGACCTCATCCACGCGACGCTGACACACGCCAACGTCGCCGCCCGGCTGGTTGGAGCGACTCGGCATGTGCCGGTCGTGACGGCCACGGCGACCATCGAGGTGCAGCGCCGCTGGCATATCGCCGTTGAGCGCCTCACCCGTCACTGGGACCGCGGCCACATCGTGAACAGCGCCGCCGTCGCCGAACACGTCGTGCGCGCCTTCCGGCGACCGCCACACTCCGTCCACCTGATCCCGCCTTCAATCGACCCGCCGCCGACCGGCGTGGACCGGGCAGCCATGCGGGCGGCTCTGGACCTGGACGCCAACGAGTTCGTCGTGCTCTGGGTCGGTCGGCTCGATCCCGTCAAACGACTCGATATTACCGTGCACTGCCTGGAACACATGCCGTCCGCGCCGGTCCGGCTCCTGATTGCCGGGGACGGCCCCGACCGCGCGCGGCTGGAACGCGAGATCGCCGCAAGTGCCAACCCGACTGCCGTGCGCATGCTGGGCTGGCGTGACGACGTGCGGGAGCTGCTTACGGCGGCGGACGCCTTCGTATTTCCATCACGCACGGAGGGCATGCCCAACGCCGTCCTGGAGGCGCTGGCGACCGGCCTGCCCGTGGTGGCCAGCGACATTCCGGCGTTGCGTGAGCTCTGCGGCGACGAACAGCGATTGGTGCTGGTGACTGAGAACACGCCCCGGGCCTTCGCCGCCGAGTTAACCCGGCTATACGAAGACCCGGCCGGCCGCCAGGCGCTCAGCGCGCGCGCCGCGCGCTGGGCCGCGACACACCTGGATCCGCAAGCAAGCATCGCGGCCACACTGCGTGTCTACCGACACGTACTGCGGCAATCTGGCTGAACGGGCCGCGCCGCGGTCCGGCCATGCACCCCTGCCGATGGCCGCGCCGGAACACTTGTGGTATCCTCCCAATCGTGACATGGTCCAAGTCGGATGGGCCCCTGCATAGAGGAGTCACTTCATGCAACAGAGTGTACGCTGTCTGCTAAGCGGCATTATCGACTACGCCGGCATCTTTCCGCCGCAGGGGCTGCCGCTGGAGCAGGCCGTCCGCAACCACGCGCGCTTCAGCGCGGCGCCCGAGGCCTGGATGCTCTCGCGCTTCGTCTGCCCGGCAGCACGACTGGCCGAGCTACCGCCGCTCTGCACGGAGCTGTTCACGCCGGAGCGACCACTGCGGCTGACCGTCATCGGCAATGAGCACCCGCTCTCGCCGGAGTTCATCATGGACGTGCGGCTGCTCGACACTTTCACGAAGGCACACGGCGAGCGCGCCAGGATCGAGGCGTTGGAGCTGCGCATCCCGGCGGAAATCATCGCCGAGTGGGACTCGGAAGTCGTCGCGGAAGGAATGAACGTGCTGGCCGGCCGGCTGGTCGATCACCGCTTCAGCGACATCGAGGTGTTCATCGAGCCGTCCTTTCCGGGTGACTGGAACGAATCGGTGCAAGCTGTGGTGGCGGCCCTGGCCCGTCACAATGTCGAGCGTGGCACGCCGGCGCCCGAGCGCATCGGCTTCAAGCTACGCACCGGCGGGCCCGCTGCCGACGCGGTCCCGACGGCCGAGCAAGTGGCCTTCGCCCTCCTCACCTGCCGCGACGCGCGCATCCCGCTCAAGTTCACGGGCGGGCTGCACCACGCGCTGTTCCAGACCGGTGCGGCACCACCCAGCGACATGCACGGGATCATCAACGTATTTGCCGCCGGCGTGATCGCGCACGCCCGCGACGCCGACGCCGCAATGCTGGGCGAGTTGCTGCGCGAACACGAGGTCGATGCCCTGACATTCGAGCCGGACGGCTTCCATTGGCTTGAATTGGACGTCACGAACGCGGAAATCGAGTTGGCCCGCCAGGAGTTGGTCTTGTCGTTCGGCAGTTGCGGCTTCGAGGGCCCGTGCAGCGAACTCCGCCAACTCGGGCTGATTTGAACAGGACGGCCGCTCGCCGAGCGCGGGCCTGAGAATCACCTACGCCCTCGGCGGTTTATGCCCTGGGTACAATCTCACCCAATATGAGCACGCTGGTTTGCCGAAGGACCGGGCGCCGCTATTCGTCTGACGAGCCCATCTGGTGCAGCGCCGGCGGCGGCTTGCTCGATCTCGAATTCACACCACAGTTCGACCGCGCCCGCATCGCCCAGCGCCCCCCTACCATGTGGCGCTACCGCGAGGCGCTTCCGATCCGCCACGACGAGGCAATCGTCACGTTCGGCGAAGGCTACACCCCCCTGCTCCCCGCTGACCTGGGTGGGCGGACCATCTGGCTCAAGCTGGAATACCTGTTTCCCACCGGGTCATACAAGGACCGCGGCGCCAGCGTGCTGACAAGCAAGGCGCGTGAACTGGGCGTCGTGCGCGTGGTTGAGGATTCGTCCGGCAATGCCGGGGCGGCAGTAGCGGCATACTGTGCCCGGGCCGGGGTGGCCTGTGATATCTACGTCCCGGCGTCCACTTCCGCCGCGAAATTGGCGCAGATTCGCGCAACGGGTGCCACCTTGTACGCTGTGGAAGGACCCCGGACGGCGACAGCGCACGCAGCCCTGACGGCGGCCCGTTCCTGCTACTACGCCAGCCATGTCTGGAATCCGTACTTCTTCCACGGCACCAAGACGTTCGCGTACGAGGTCGTCGAGCAGATGGGCTGGCGGCCGCCGGACGCCGTCGTCATACCAACCGGCAACGGCACGCTGCTGTGCGGCGCGTACCTCGGCTTCTGTGAGCTGCGGGCAGCCGGATTCATCGACCGCCTGCCGCGCCTGGTAGCCGTCCAGGCCGAACGCTGCGCGCCGCTGCACGCCGCCTGGCGCGGCGGCGCTGCGCCCGCGCCGTCCGCTGTGGCAGAGGATACGCTGGCCGAGGGTATCGCCATTGCTGAGCCGCTGCGGGCCGAACAGTGCGTTGCGGCCGTGCGCGAAACCGGCGGTGAGTTTGTCACGGTGACGGAGGCGGAGATCGTCGCGGCCTGGCGGCAGATGCTGCGCATGGGCCTCTGCATCGAGCCCACGTCGGCGACTGCGGTTGCAGCGCTGGCGCATTGCGAGCTGTCGGGCAACGTCGTCGTGCCGCTGACCGGGCACGGACTCAAGGCGGCGGATAAGCTGGCGGCATTCCAGTAGTCCGGCTGAGGCTGCGCCACGCAGTAAGCTCAATGCGCGGCGTGCAAAGACCAACGCGCACAAGGCCCCAGAAAACACCGTCGGCCGGCCGGCTGGGGGGCCAGGGAGTCCACTTCCCAGCAAGTTCCCGATCTGCCGGGGCGCCAATCGAGCACGGATTTCGCCGGGCAATCGCGGATTCTTCTTGGTGCTAGGCGTGTGATTTGCTATGTTGAATTCGTTGAGCCCCGGTCCGGCCCTCAACAACCGTCACCTTTTAAAGGGTTGCCGTGAGCCGGGGCGTAGAGTTCACGTCCGACCAGCCTCGCACGACCGCGAGCGGCGACGCACCTTGATGCGATGCTATGTCACTAGCGCTATCGCTATGGCGTGCCGGCATGGTCGGAATGACCCGATGGCGTGCACCCCCGGTGTCGCTGTCAGGCGAGCGCGCTCGCTGTGACAGTGCCAGTGGTGGTGCACGCATTATTATGCCCCCAGTCCGGGCGCGTGCGGACAATCTAGTCGCTATCTCACAATCCCCATCATCCTGCCCAATGTAGAAACACTGGAAGCTGACGCGCCGGCGGTGCACACAGTCTTCCCGTCCGGATCCCGGGGCGCCCGCCGCAGCAGTCCTCAACGCTGGTCCCGCCCACCTGGCCAAGATCAGCCCCAGACGGCCGGCGCTGCCGCCCACCGCTCGTCCGTTCCACCTCGTTCAAACCAGCGGTGCGTCGTACAATGACCCGGCCCGGGTTGGAACGGACGCCCGACCCGGTCTATCCGCATAGGTCGCTTCATCAAATATCGACGCGTGACTGAGCCATTGTGCGGACGCGATAAGTCGGCGCATCCAGGCCGCACAGGAGCACATCTATGAGCTGGCACGAGCCAAACAACTCCTGGACGCGGAAGCTGCGGCGCCGGATCCAGTTCCTCTGGGCAAACTGCGCCCTCTCTGTGCTGGCGAGCGCCGCGCCGCTGGTAGTGCTCTGGGTGGTCGCGGCGTCGCCGGACAGTATGGGAGTTCTTTTCCTTGATGCCGCGCTCGTCCTGCTTGTGAGCACCCTCATGGTGCTGATCGTTCTGGCGGTGTTCATACGTCGCATCCGCGTCAACGAGACAATACTGCGTGAGGTACCAAAGCAGGACGGATACTTATGTCCCGGCTGTTGCACACCGTTGCCGGAAGAAACGCCGGAGGGGAATTGCCCCAAGTGCCGCCAGCCGTACGTACGCGCCGAACTGCCATCCTACTGGGTCGACTACGTATTCGAGCCGCAGCGAGCGGCTGTCAGGACGGCTAAAACACCGCTCTTCCGGAAGCTTCTCGCTCTGCAGGCGCTCATCCGTGTGAATCCGCTGGCCGCGATCGCTTTCTGCACGGTACTCCCCTTCGGCTTCACCCTGATAATGTGGTGGATCATTGGGCTGAGTTTCCTGCGCGCGGTACCGCTCGGCCTGGGGGTGGCCCTCTCTTGCGCCGCGTCCTTGTGTATCCAGCGAGGCAGGAGTCGCGTCGGCCAGACGCGACACTGTGTCGCCTGCGACTACCAGCAGTCACCCACAACGCGGAACCCGCAGCGCTGTCCTGAGTGCGGCGCCGACTGGAGCGCCCCCGGTAGTGTCATTATTGGTGCAGTCCAATTCCGATCGCACTACCGTTGGCTAGCCGGTGTGCTCATCGGGACGGCGGCGTTACTGTGGCTATCACACGCTGCCGACCTGACAGTGCGGGCGCTGCCCACCGCTAACATCATTCACGACGCTGTAACCAGCCGCAGCTTCACTACCGCGGAATGGGACGAGTTGGCACGCCGTCGGCTCACGCCGGAACACCGGCTCCGACTGGCCGTCGGCCTGCTCGATAAACGCCTTCGCCGGAACCACCTCGATATCACGGAAGGCAACTGGCTGTGGACGCAGGTTTCCAGCGGCGTTCTGCCCGAATGCGTGAACGAGCGCTATTACCGTGAGATGCTGGAGGTCTCGATCAACGCTCCGGCGACCGCCAGGGCCGGCGCATCCTTCCGCGTGAGTCTCGCCCGAACCTTCCGCCTGAGCAGTCCGTCGGTCGGTGTCGACGTCCTGGTGTACTTCGGCGGCTACTTCGTCGGGGATGATCCGATCCCCATCCAACGCCTGCCGCACGGGTACTACGCGGCGCTCTTAGGCCGCGCGGACTGCCCAACCCGTGCCCGAATCACACCTGTCGAACCCGGCCCGCTGCGCGTGCGCGCCGTGCTCTATTACGCCATCGGTCCCGGCCTGGCCGCTGCCATGCGCTCCGCCGAGTGGCACGACGATGGCACAGTCAAGCTGCCCGCCCAAACCGTATGGTCCCACCGGATCGAGCTGGAGAAGACTGTTGACGTCCGTCCCTAGATAAACGACGCGGCATCCGAGCGAAGCCTGGACAATCTGTGCTGCTACTGGAACCCCGGGCCCCCACAACCCACCCCCCCTCCGCTCAAACGCGACTCGCCCTACGCCACCACGCGCCACTGACGCAGACGCCGCCGGGCCCGTTCACTGAGCTGGGCCAGCTTGCTCCGAATCAGTTCCTGCGTCGACATGATGTCGCAGCCCTTGGCCAGCATCTGCCGCAGCGACATGTCGGCCTCCATCGCGTTCCAAAACCCGCACGCGTCGTGCACCACCGTCACGCGGCGACCCCGCAGCAACAGGCCCAGCCCCAGCAACCGAATCGATGACTCCAGCGAAATGCCAAAAACGAGGTAGCGCCGCGTCGCCATCTCCGTCAGCAGCCGATCAAGCTTCGGATTCGTGAACGGGTCGCGATGCTGCTTGGACAATATCGCCTGCTGATGCTGTTTCAGAATATCCAGCGAAATGCACAGCCGATTGTCCGACTCCACCACGACCCGGTTCGGCAACAAGCTGAACTGAATCTTGCGGTAGCCCTCCGTGCCCAACACACAACACGGGTTTCTCAGCCCCCGCGCCGCGTCCGGCCGGCACCCGTCCACGCACGAAATCGTCGGAACCTTCGCCCAACGCGCAAACGCCATCAGGTGCTTGATGTTAGTGACCACCTGGTCGGCGTTGACGCTCCGGCGGGCGCCGTCACGACAGAGATAATCTCGCTGCGTGCATACATCCAATAAGACGTCTGTTAGCCCACGACCTGCCACGACTTTCACCCTCCGCACGGGCGTACATTCCCACGCTGCAGACGTCGCTACACGTCGGCCCGGTCATGCTCGCGACAGAAAGAGACTGCAACTGATGTGGAAATGCAGGGAGAACGCCCACGTGCACTCCATTCCAATTCCTCCATGCGGGATTCTACGAGCCATCCCCCCACAAGGCAAGCAAAAACACAAAGTGAGCCAACCGCGCGGCTAAGTGGCCATAAGTGCTTATTTGTCAAATCATTATGGCTTCCCGGCCCCTCAGGTACGCCGCGCACTCCGCCCCAGCACCCCGAAAATACTGCGCTGATTCACGCATTAACGTCCACTAATGCCGCCCGCCCCCAAGGGCCGCACGACCACCCCCGCCGGTCCAGCCGGACCTGACACACACCGGGATGCCCCCCCACAGCAGCCTAGTTCACTGCCCGACCGTTCACACTCACGACCACGCGAAAGTTGTTCGCGTTGCCCAGAAACTGGAACTGAATCGCGTCGCCACACTCGAACTGATCGCCCCGCTCAAGTGTCGTGCTCGCGCTGGCTTCGTAGACGGTCTCCCCGAACAGCAGGTAACGCACGTGCTGCTCCGCCTCGTCACTGCGAATCGAGCCCAGGTCATCGCAACGAAGATCGACGTCCAGCACCTCGCCCGCAGCGAGCACGCCGACATCCAAACGCTCGGCCGGGAAGAGCCTCGCCAGAAAACCAGTGTCATCGTCGTACACAATAGCGGGATCCACCGCGTGGTCCGTGTCGTTTATCAGTGTCACCGTGACCACTCGTCGGCCGGGAATGGTGATCGTCGCGTCGCCGAGATCCAGCGTAATACCCGGGCAGCCGCCCAGGCACAGCAGTCCCGCCAGACACAGTGCACCTATCCGTGTGCCATCTAATCGACTCATGCGAAAACGCCTTTCCGCCGTTGGACGGCTGTTACCACCAGTGGCATACTACCGGCCGTGTACTGCCTGCTCGGCCGCGACGCACACGCCCGGTCAAGCGGGGCTGGTTCGGCGGCATTGTAACAACAGGCGCGGCAGCCGCCGCCACCAGATTCAGAACCCGTTTCAGTATTGGGAGATTCGCCGGAATGACGCTGATGGTCGGAGTATCCGGTATTCGCGGCCTCGTCGGCGACACCCTCACCCCCGAACTGGTGCTGCAATTCGCGCAGGCCTACGGCACGCTCCTGGACGGCGGCCGCGTCGTGCTGGCACGCGATTCACGACCCAGCGGACCCTTGTACGCCTCCGCTGCCTGCGCCGGCCTGCTGGCCGCCGGCTGCCAGGTGACCGATCTCGGCGTCGTCATGACGCCCACAGTCGGCCGGGCCATCAGGACCGGCGCATACGACGGCGGGGTATGCATCACTGCCAGCCATAACCCCGCCCCGTGGAATGGCGTGAAATTCCTCAACAAACTCGGCGTCGCCCCCGATCCCGCCCAGGCCGCCCGGATCGCCCGACTGCGCGCTGACGGACCGCTGCGGCACGTCAAGACCGGCTTCCACCAGCCCCAGCGCGACGATGGTGCCGGCCCCGAGCACGTTCGCGCCGTGCTGGACGCCGTCGAGGTGGACACCGGCCAGCTCCGCGACCTGAAGGTCGTGCTGGACAGCGTCAACGGCGCCGGCTGCCGCCACTCGCCGGCCCTGCTCGAAGGTTTCGGCTGTCGGGTCGTGCACCTCAACGGCGAGCCGACCGGCGATTTCGCCCATCCCCCGGAGCCGCTGCGCGAGAACCTGGGGCAACTCTGCCAGCTCGTGCACGCCGAACATGCCGCCGTCGGATTCGCCCAGGATCCCGATGCCGACCGCCTGGCCATTGTGGACGAAAACGGTACGTATATCGGCGAGGAGTACACCCTGGCCCTGGCGGTGCAATCCGTACTGTCACGGCGGCCGGGACCGGTTGCGGCGAACCTCAGCACCTCGCGCATGATTGACGACATCGCCAGCCGCCACGGAGTGACCGTTGTGCGAACGCCCGTGGGGGAAGCCAATGTCGCTAACGAAGTCCTGGCGCACGGCTGCGTCATCGGCGGTGAGGGCAACGGCGGCGTTATCGACCCGCGCATCTGCCTGGTGCGTGATAGTCTTTCGGCCATGAGCCTCGTTCTGCAATTGATGGCGGCCACGGGCCAGCCCCTCAGCCGACTGGTCGCCGACCTGCCCCGCTACGCAAGTGTCAAGCAGAAGTTCGAGTGCCCGCGTGAGCGCATCGACGCCGCCGTCGCCGCGGTTACGGGGGCCTATTCCGACCATTCACCTAACACCGCCGATGGTGTCCGCGTGGACTTACCCGAAGGGTGGATTCATCTGCGCGCCTCTAACACCGAGCCGATTGTGCGCATCATTGCGGAGGCCCGGGACACACCCACCGCGGAGGGCCTGATAGCCCGAGTGCGGGAGGCGGCCCGACTCTGAGGATAGGCGAATTACTGCCCATGTACCCGTTTTGGGGTCGCTGCCAAGGGCGCATATGTCCGATATGATCTGCGTCGGCCGTCCGCTGCCGGCCCTAACAGAATGATTACCCGATTCGCTGAGTAATGCCCGATGAAACAAGTGCGCACCTACGTTGTTGTTCCGTCGCTACCCGAACCGCTCGAGCCGCTCCGCGAGCTGGCTTACAACCTGTGGTGGTCGTGGAATCACCCTGCCCGCGAGCTCTTCAGACGCCTTGGCGTGGACACGTGGGCAGAGACCCGGCACAACCCCGTCGCGATGCTCTGGCAGGTTGACCAGGAGCGACTTGAGCATGCCGCCCGCGACGACGCCTACATGTCTCAACTGCACCGGGTCCTGGACGCCTACTACGTCTACATGAACGGCCGCACCTGGTTCGATGACCACTATCCCGAAGCCACCAATAACCTGGTCGCCTACTTCTCCTGCGAGTTCGGCCTGCACGAATCACTCCCGATCTACTCGGGCGGGCTCGGCGTCCTCGCCGGCGACCACCTCAAGGCGGCCTCCGACCTGGGAATCCCGCTTGTCGCGGTCGGCCTTATGTACCGCCAGGGCTACTTCGTCCAGCAACTCACCGAAGACGGCTGGCAGGTTGAAAGCTACCCCAATTACGACTTCCACCAGATGGCGGCCACCCTGCTCAAGGACCCCCACGGCAACCCCGTACGCATCCAGGTCCAACTCAGCGACCAGATGCTCACGGCCCAGGTATGGCTCGTCCGCGTCGGCCGAGTGAACCTCTACCTCCTGGACAGCGACATCCCGGACAACCCGCCCGAGCTACGCGCCATTACCGCGCGGCTGTACGGCGGGGATCGCCGAATGCGCATTCGCCAGGAGATCCTCCTGGGAATCGGCGGAGTCCGCGCCTTGCGGGCCATCGGCATCAAGCCCACCGTCTGCCACATGAACGAGGGCCACGCCGCGTTCCTGGCCCTCGAGCGCATTCGCGAGGCGATGGAAGAAGATAACCTCAGCTATCACGAGGCGCGTGAAGCCGTCACGGGCGGGCACGTCTTCACGACTCACACGCCCGTCCCCGCGGGAATCGACGTCTTCGACACCCGCATGGTGGAAGAGCATGTCGGCTGGATGGCCAAGGAACTCGGAATCTCCATGTCCGAGCTGCTGGCCCTGGGCCGCGACAGCGCCAACGGCTCCAACACCGAATTCTGCATGCCGATTCTGGCGCTGCGGCTGGCATTCCGCAGCAACGCCGTCAGCAAGCTGCACGGCGAGGTCGCCCGCGGCATGTGGCAGGCCCACTGGCCCGGCGTGCCACGCGAGGAAATCCCGATTACGCACATCACGAACGGCGTGCACGCCCGCACCTGGATCTGCTCAGAGATGGCCGACCTCTTCGATCACTACCTGGGCCCCAACTGGGCCGAGTCCGAGCCGGATAGCGAGCTGTGGAACCGCGTGAGCGAGATTCCGGCCGCCGAGCTCTGGCGCGTGCACGTGCGCCGCCGCGAGCACCTCATCGGCATGCTGCGCCTGCGCCTGCGCGACCAGCTGCAACACCGCGGGGCGCCGCCTTCCGAAGTGAAGACCGCCGACGAAGTGCTCGATCCCGCGGCGCTCACCATCGGCTTTGCCCGCCGGTTCGCGCCTTACAAGCGCGCCACGCTCCTGCTGCGCAACATGAGCCGCCTGGAGGCCCTGCTGCGCAACAACGCCCGGCCCGTGCAGTTCGTCTTTGCCGGCAAGGCCCACCCCGCCGACGCCGCCGGCAAGGAGCTCATCAAGCAACTGTGCGCCACCTGCGCCCGGCCCGAATTCCGCGGCCGCATGGTCTTCCTCGAGAACTATGACATGCGCCTGGCGCGCGTGCTGGTGCAGGGCGTGGACGTCTGGCTGAACAACCCCCTGCGCCTGCACGAAGCCAGCGGCACCAGCGGCATGAAGGTCTTGGCCAACGGCGGCCTGAACCTCTCCTGCCTGGACGGCTGGTGGCCCGAGGCCTTCGACGGCCAGAACGGTTGGGCGATTGGCGACGGACGCATCTACGACGATCTGGCCTACCAGGACCACATCGAAAGCGAGTCGCTCTACAACCTGCTGGAACGTGAAATCGTCCCGCTGTTCTATGATCGCACGGTGGACAACATCCCGCGCAAGTGGCTCGAGCGCGTCAAGGAGTCCATACGCACCGCTTGCCCGGTCTTCAGCACCATCCGCATGGTGCGGGAATACTGCGACCGCATGTACGTACCCGCCCTCCGACGGGCCGAACGCCTTTATGCCGAAACCTTCGTGATTGCCCGCCAGTTGGCCGCGTGGAAGGCGCGCCTCAGCCATGATTGGCACCAGGTCAGCGTGGCCGAGGTCGAGGCCGGCGCCACCGAGGCCCTCAAGGTCGGCGACCGCCTGCAGGTGCACGCCAAGGTGCGGCTGGGCTCCATAGATCCCGCGGACGTCGCCGTCGAGGTCTACTACGGGGCGGTCGGCGCCTCGAACGGCATAACCGCCGGCGAGCCCATTGCGATGACCCATGTCGGCGTTGAAGGTGACAACCTCCATCGCTTCGAGGGCATCGTGCCGTGTAACGTCAGCGGCCGCCACGGTTTCGCCGTGCGGGTCGTACCCAATCATCCGGAACTCGTTGACCGCTACGACCAGGGGTTGGTGGCCTGGGGCTAAGACGCCCGGCCCGACCCCCGCCGCGTGCCAGGAGGAGAGTCAGCCATGAGCGATGCCACCACGACAGTAGCGCAATTGCGCGCCCTATTGGCGGATTTCGTCGCCCAGCGTGAATGGCAGAGCTATCACGACGCCAAGAACCTGTCCGCCTCCATCGCCATCGAGGCCGCGGAACTGATGGAGCATTTCCAGTGGGTCCGCAGCGACGAGTTGCCCGCCCTGCTGCAAGACCGCCAGGTCCGCGCGGCAATCGCCGAAGAGTTGGCCGACGTGCTCTGCTACGCGCTCTCGCTGGCCAACACGCTGGAACTCGACATCTCCGCCGCAGTATCCGCCAAGGTGGCGAAAAACGCCCGCAAGTACCCGGTCGAGCAGTTCCGCGGACGCTACTTTGAACCCGGCCGGGACCCCGCCGCCCGGCCCTCAACGCGCCATGATAGTCGCTGAGTCACTCCCCGTGGCCGAAAGCTGCGTATCACGGCGGCGCTGCACGAGCGCTACGTTGGCAGCGCGGCGCACGCTACCCATGCTCATGTAGCGCCCCGGGCAGAGCGTCTTGTTCGTCACCTCGCCGTGCCCGTACACGTCGTTGGGACTGATACCGGTGTGATCGCAGAGAAACGCCACGAGTTGCGATAGCGCCGCCAACTGCCGGCGCGTCGGCGCGCTCTGCTCGAAGTTGCCGATCAGGCAGATGCCGATCCCATGGTCGTTGAAGTAGTTGTCCGGTCGCCACTTGCCCAGGTAGCGGCCCGACTTGCTCTTGCAGTGCGCGCCGGTCACTTGCTGCCGCCAGCGCGGCCCCACGTACACCTCGCCGTCCGGGTACTTCTGCCCGTTGCCGATGACGAAGTGATAGCCCAACCCCTTATCCCAGCCGCGCTGCTTCAGATGATACTCGTGCATGCTCTGCGGCGTGGCCTGCGGCGCTGCCGAGTGGTGCACGATGATCGTCTTCCAGCGGCCGCGCGCCATGCCGCCCGGCGGCAGCCACGACCGCTCCAGCCGTTCGGGCAACGTCTCGGGCGAAACTGCTATCGGCGGCCTGGCCGGCACCGGCCGGGGCACGGCCGCAACCGGCGGCCGCGGCATGCGCGTCGCCATGACCGGGTCCGGCAACGGCCCCAGCCGCGTGCTGCGCGTGGCGGGCGCGCAGCCCACCGCAACCAGCAACACCACCGCCAACCCCAGTGCAATCCGTTGCATAGCCGGCTCCTCCTCAGGACAGCGCTCGCCGCGTCCCGACGGACAACTCCCCGGGAATATACGCGCCCGGCGCGCCGCGTCCAGTCCGGTCGCCGAAACCGGCCGCCAAGCGTACAATGCGCCGCGACCGGCGATCGTGCCAGACCGATCCGGAGCACCTACGGCCCCTTCCGGAACACGCCATGACGCCCAGCGATTTCGGCCCAGAAGACGACCTGCGGGACTGGACCAGCCGCATCCACGACATCATGGACGAAATGTGCAAACGCCATTTCGTCGAATACCGCCGCGAGGATTCCTGGCAGCCCGCCACCGACGTGTACGAGACATGCGAGCAGTACTACATCTGCGTCGAGCTCGCCGGCATGGCCCCGGAGGATGTGCACGTCGAATGCAGCGACCAGCGCTGCGTGGCCATTACCGGCTATCGCGGCAATCCCCGACCCGCCGACGTCACAGGACCGCTCAGCCTGCACGCCATGGAGATCAACCACGGCCCGTTCCGCCGCGAAATCCTGCTGCCTGAGTTGATCGACGTTGCCGCCGTCGATGCCACTTACGACCGAGGTTTCCTATGGGTAATACTGCCGAAGATCGCGCGGCCCTGAGCGCCGGCAACGCCGTCGACCAGGAGCCTGCCGCGCCGGACGACGCCGGTCAGGGGACGCCCGCGAACCACGGGGGCGAACGCACTGGGCCGTCGGATGGGCGTCCCAAGCTGCCGCGCGAGTTGCCCATCCTGCCCGTCCGCAACGTCGTCGTCTTCCCCGGCACCGTCGTCCCCCTGAGCATCGGACGCGAGAAATCCAAGCTCCTCACTGACGCCGTGCTCGCCGGCAACAAGCTGCTCGCCCTCTTCACCCAGCGCCGCGAGGACATCGAAGACCCCGGCCTGGACGACCTCTACCGCGTCGGCACCGCCGCCCAGGTCCTCAAGCTCCTGCGCATGCCGGACGGCAACGCCAGCCTGCTCGTGCACGGCCTGGTCCGCGTCGGCATCGAGGATCTCGTCACCACCGAACCCTATTGGCGCGCCCTGATAAACGCCCACGAAGACCAGGTGACGCGCTCGCTCGAGCTCGACGCCCTCACGCACAGTGCCCGCCGCACCGCCGAGGAGGTCATCGAGCTGAGCCCCAACGTGCCCGACGAGGCTCGCGTCGTCCTGGCCAACATCGAGCAACCCGACGCCCTGGCGGACTACCTGGCCGCCAACCTCTCCCTGGGCGTGGTCCAGAAGCAGGAGCTGCTCGAGACTTTCGACGTGGCCGACCGGCTCCGCAAAGTCTCCGCCACCCTCCACAACCAGCTCGAGGTCCTGCGCCTCTCCCAGAAAATCCAGTCCGACGTCCGCAAGGAAATCGACAAGTCGCAGCGCGAGTACTACCTGCACGAGCAGCTCAAGGCCATTCAGAAGGAACTCGGCGAGGTCGACACCGTCGCCGCCGAAGTCGCCGATTTCCGCCAACGCATCGAGCAGACCGGCATGCCCGCCGGCGTGCTCAGCGAAGCCGAACGCGAACTCAAACGCCTCGAACGCATCCCCCAGACCTCTCCCGAAAGCGGCGTCATCCGCGACCACCTTACGTGGCTCTGCGAACTGCCCTGGACGGAAGAAACCCCCGACAACCTCGACCTGCAGCGCGCCGCCGACATCCTCGACGAGGACCATCATGGCCTGACCAAGGTCAAACGCCGCATCCTCGAATACCTCGCCGTTCGCAAGCTCAAACCCGACGGCAAGGGCCCCATCCTGTGCTTCGTCGGCCCACCCGGCGTCGGCAAGACCTCCCTCGGCCAAAGCATCGCCCGCGCCCTCGGCCGCCGCTTCATCCGCATTGCCCTCGGCGGCGTCCGCGACGAAGCCGACATCCGCGGCCACCGCCGCACCTACATCGGCTCCATCCCCGGCCGCATCGTCCAGGAACTCCGCAAGGCCGGCTCGCGCAACCCCGTGCTCATGCTCGACGAGCTCGACAAGGTCGGCGCCGACTTCCGCGGCGATCCGGCCGCCGCCCTGCTCGAAGTCCTCGACCCCGAGCAGAACCACACCTTCACCGACCACTACCTGGGCGTCCCCTTCGACCTCTCCAAGGTCCTCTTCATCGGCACCGCCAACTACATGGACCCCGTCGCCCCCGCCCTGCGCGACCGCATGGAGATCATCGAGCTGCCCGGCTACACCACCGCCGAGAAGCTCGAAATCGCCCGCCAGTATCTCGTCCGCCGGCGCGTCGAAGAGAACGGCTTGGCCGACCGCGGCGTGCAATTCACCGACGAAACCCTGCGCCTGCTCATCGAGCGCTACACGCGCGAGCCCGGCGTGCGCAACCTCGAACGTACCATCGGCACCGTCTGCCGCGGCCTGGCGGCCCGCGTCGCCCGCGGCACGCCCACCGCCCTGGTCGTCGAGCCCGACGACCTAACCCCCTACCTCGGGCCGCCCCGCTTCGAGCGCGAACTCGCCCTGCAAACCAGCATCCCCGGCGTCGCCACCGGCCTGGCCTACACCCCCGTCGGCGGCGACATCATCTTCGTCGAAGCCACCGCCATGACCGGCCGCGGCACCTTCACCCTCACCGGCCAGATCGGCGAGGTAATGCGCGAATCCGGACTGGCCGCCCTCTCCCTAATCCGCTCACACGGCCCCGAGTGGGGCGTGCCCGTGCCGGACCTCAACGCCACCGACGTTCACATCCATGTCCCCGCCGGCGGCATCCCCAAGGACGGCCCCTCCGCCGGCGTCGCCATGCTGACCGCTCTGGTCTCACTGTTCGCCAAGCAGCTCGTCGATCCCACCGTCGGCATGACCGGCGAACTGACCCTCCGCGGACAGGTCCTCCCCGTCGGCGGCGTCAAGGAAAAGGTCCTCGCCGCCCACCGCGCCGGCCTTAAGACCGTCATCCTGCCCGCCCGCAACGAGCCCGACCTGCACGAGGTCCCCACCGACGTGCGCAACGACCTCACCTTCGTCTTCGCTACCATTATCCAGGATGTCCTGAAGGCCGCCCTGGCTTGGAAAATGCAGCCCGCAAAGGCCACCCGCAGCCGGCGCGACACTACGAAGAAGCCAACCCGCGCCGCCAAGGCCACGACCTCCAAGCCGACCCCTGTCGGCAAAGCCGCCACACGCAGCAGGAAACGCGGCTCCGCGAAGACGCGCCAGAAGCGCTGACCCATACATTCAGCCGCGTCCCGGCCACCGCGCCGCGCCGGATTACCTTCAGTTCTCAGACCATTCGTGTTATGGGACGCGCGCGCCACCGTGCCGTCGCGCCCCTGCACCCAGGGCACAATCCCGGGCAGCCCCGCCCCGCCCCATCCGCTCAAGCCCGGAGCCTATCGGCCCGACGACAGGTGCGCCGACACGTCGGCGTCCGCTTATGCCGCGGACCCGACTGGCGGTTGGGAGGCAGTTCGCTTGACCACCCGGGGCAAGTATTTCCTCGCGCTCGTCACGTCACTGGCACTCTGCACGGCCGTCGGCGTGTGGATGCAGCACCACCTGCTTTGCAACGCGATGACCGACATCGCTTCCCAACGGACCTGGACCACCCTCGCGGCCAGCGCCAGCGACCTCTTTGATGCCGAGCCGGACCGCCAGCCCGACGCGCTGCTACAGCACGTCCGATATTGGCGAGCCGCAACGCCCACAACCTCACCACACGCCACATGGGTGGACGATGAATGGCGGATCGTGGCGACCAGCGCAAGCCCGCCGACTGACCAGTCGGCCCCATTTGCGATAGGCACGATCCTAAACTGGACGCTGGCGAACGGCGCTTCCGAAGACGCTGGCGGACCCGTCCCGGGCACTTTCACCACCCCGGACGGCCGACACCTCGCCGTCGCCTGCCCGCTCCCAAACCAGCCCGCACGACTACTACTGCATCGCCCCATGTCGGATGTCGCCGTACCGGCCGAAGCCCGGCAGCAAATCCGCCTGGTGGGCATCGTGACATTCGCCTGGACGGTCGTCCTGCTCACCGTCGTCGCCTACCTGGCCGCACGCCGCTATGACGAGACGCTCGACCGCGAGCGCGCCCAGGCCACGTCGAGTGTCCTCCGGCAAACGCAAACACTCGTGCGCACGCGCGACACCGTCATCTTCGCCCTGGCCAAGTTGGCCGACTTCCGCGACCACGAGACCGGCGGGCATCTCGAACGCATCTCCGAGTACGCCACCATCCTGGCTACCGCCCTACGCGCTCAGCCACGCTTCGCCCAGCAGATCACGCCCGCCTTCATCCGCCTGATCGGCCTCAGCTCGGTGCTGCACGACATCGGCAAGGTCGGCATCGAGGACACCATCCTGCGCAAGCCCGGCCCCCTCAACCCCGAGGAATGGGCCCGCATGAAGGCTCACACGCTCAAGGCCGACGAGTGCCTGGCCGAGATCCGCGGCCGCATGGGCGACTCCGACTTCCTCGAAATGGCGCGCGAGATCGCCGTGGCCCATCACGAGCACTGGGACGGCAACGGCTACCCGCACGGCCTGTGCGGCGAGCAGATCCCCTTGGCCGCCCGGATCGTCGCGATTGCCGACGTCTACGACGCCCTCTCCATGACACGCGTCTACAAGCCGGCCCTGCCGCACGATTACTGCGTGGAAGTCATCCGCTCCAGCGCCGGCACGCAATTCGACCCGGACATGGTCGCCACCTGGCTCACCGTCGAGAAGAAATTCGCGGCGATCACCGCCCGCTACCAGACGGCACCCGCTGCCGAGCCCGGCCCGAACCCACCCTCCGCTCTGGCGGCGACAACCGCGACGGAGGAAACTGACAGACTGGCCGCCACGCCGCCTTGACCGCGGCACCAACCCGGCGACCAAAGGGAGGACACGCGATGGACGGCAGGTTAACCAAAGACCGGCGACTGTTCGAAATCATGCTCATAGTGCTCGTGCTGGGCATGGTGACTCTCTTCGGGCACCTGGGTCCGCACAAGATGGTGCTACTGCACCTCTTCTTCGTACCCATCATCCTCAGCGGCTACTTTCTCGGCCGCGGCAGCGCCGGAGTCCTGGCCCTCTTCTCCGTCCTGTCCGTCACCATCGTCACCACCCTGCTGGACACCGGGCTTGGCACGTTCAACTCACCGCTGGTCGTCGCCCTGGCCCTGACCGTCTGGGGCGCGGTCCTCGGCCTCGCGGCCATCCTGGTCGGCACCCTCTGCGATGAGCGCGCCGGCCTGGTCAAGGAACTGCATACCGCCTACGTCGGCGTGGTCGAAGTGCTCTCGAAGTACCTCCAGGGCGGCAACCCGCGCGTCAAGACGCGCTCCGCCCGCGTCGCCGAGCTCAGCCAGATGGTGGCCGAATCGCTGCGCCTACCCCCCAAGCAGGTGGACGATATCCGCGTCGCCGCCCTGCTGTTCGAGCTTGGCAACGTCGAGGTCACCACGCAGGTAATCAGCCGCGCCTTCGATACCCTCGACGAGAACAACCAGCCCCACACCTTCCGCGGCACCGAACTGGTCCACTCGCTCGGATCGGTCCTGAACAGCGCCCTGCCACTGCTGGCCAACCAGGACGATGCCCTGCGCGACTACCTCAGCCGGGAGGATCCCGCCCGACGGGGCGAAATGCCCATCGGCGCCCGCATCATCCGCGCCGTGCGCGCCTACTACGACGCCACCGCCGGCGTGACCGGGCAGACCCCGGAGACGCACGAGCAGGTCATCCGCACGCTGCGCGAGGATGTGCTCGCCGGCTATGACCCCCACGTGCTGGACGCTCTCGCGCGCATTACCGCGCCATCCGAAGCGGCCCAACTGGTCGCTGTCGGGTGACCGGCCGCCCCTGGGGCATTCACGGACCGCCCGGCGCCCCCAGACCCAGGGGATCATAGCCGACGATCTCGAACGGCGAAGGCCGCCAGACCCGCTCCACCAGGTCAAAGTATGCCTCGACAATCGCGTCCTTGATCGCCACCTCGTCCGTGACGGACGGATCGTACGTGATGCGCGCCAACGCCTCGCCCGGACCCGGCCACGCCTCCAGCCGCCGATAGCCCGCCAGCGCGTACTCGTCGTCGCGCTCCAGGTAGTACACCAGCAGCGTCGCCCGGCCCCGGCAAGTCAGGTCCCTGATCCGCAGCTCCACCGTGGCGCTGTGCGCCGGCGGCACACCCCACTCCTGCGTGAATGACGGCAGCGGCACCGCGTAGGCCGCCGCCACCGCCAAGCCCACACAGCCCAGCACGACCGCCACCACCACGCCGTACGGCCACGCCGACTTGGCGCCGCGCTGGGCAAACCGCAGGGCCCCTTCCGCCCGCGCCGGACAAGCCGTCAGGCAGTTCATGCACGCCAGGCAGCGCGCCGCCGTCACCTCCCGACAGCGGTCCACCGGTATCGCCACCGGACACGCCGCCGCACACGCCCCGCAATCCACGCAAGCCTCCGCCCCACGCTGAATCCGCCCCACCCCAATACGCGAAAACGGGTTCAGCACGGCCGCCAGCGGACACAGCCACCGACAGAACGGCAGTATCAACACCAGCGACGCCACCACGATCGCCCCCGCCACGATGTACGCCCAGATCGTGATGTCCTCGCCGTGCCGACTGATGAGCGCATAGCACGGATCGCACACGCGAAAATGCAGCTCACTCGCCGACCACGTCACCCACAGAATGACCACCAGCACCACGTATTTCAGCAGCGACAACAAGCGGTCCGCCCGCGGCGCCACCCTCAGCCGCGGCAGCCGCGCCCGACCGCCAAGCCCATGCAGCCATTCACTCAGCGTCCCGATCGGGCAGATGTGGCTGCAGAACGCCCGCCGCACCAGCAGCGTCATCAGCAGCACGCCGCCGAGAATGTAGAAGTTCGACACCCCCAGCGAACAGACCAGGTTGCCCTCGGTCACGTAGGTGTAGATCCCCTCCACCCCGCCGAACGGACACCACCGCTCGGCGTTCCCCTGCCAGATGTACACGCCCACGATGGTGAGCGTGAGGAAACCAAGCTGTACGAGGCGGCGCGTAATCTTCACGGTTGCTCGGTCGGCTATGGGGCCCAGGCCGGCCCAGGTCTCCCGCAATCTGCGCACTCTGCGCCCGTGTTGAACACTACAAACCCACCCTCGCACCCCGGCTCCTGGGCCCGGGCGGATTCACCATCCAGCGTTGCTCAGCGGGGGTCGGCCCGCGGTTGCTGCGAGAGTCACCCAATTCAGCGCACCAACGGCCTCAGGGCTTCTTCTCACCGGCGCAGCCCGCCGGATGCTTCTCTCCGCCCTGCTGACTGCTGCACTGTGTCCGGCTGGGACACTTGCCGCAGCCGGCGCCGCCGCTGCAGCGCGACTCCTGGATCACCGACTTGGTCTCCAGCGCCGCGGCATACGCATCCGTCTTCACCAGCCCCGCGAACTCCGGGAACTCCCCAGCCGCCGCCTTCACGGCCGCCAGCCGGCTGGGCGGCGTCTGCTCGAAGCTCTGGGACAACGCCTTGAGCGCCCCGTCCGTGTCGCCCGTCGCCGCCCGCAAACGCGCACTATCAAACAGCAGAACCGCCGTCGGCGTCTCCGGCAGCTCCATCTCACTTAACAGCGCCTTGGCCGCCTCCGCCTCGCCCTCGCGCACCAGCGCCAGCCCCAGCAGTACGGCGTTCTCCGGCGTCGTCCGCGTATCCTCCCGGCCGCGCAGCACCTCGACCGCTTCCGCGTTCCGGTCCATCACCAGGCAGGTACGCGCCAGCAGCCCCGCCGACACCGGCGAGTTCAGCCGCTCGTGCACCTTGCGGTCCAGCGCCAGCGCTTCTCCATACACCTTGTGGTCGTGGTAGAAGTAGTGCAGCCCCAGGGCCGTCCGCTCCCAGCGCTGCGCGTCCGTCATCTCGTCCAGCAGTTCCCGCGCCGCCACCACGCGCTTCACCAGTGCGGCCTGCTGGCGGTATTCGGCGTTCTCGGGCTCCAGTCCGGCCGCCCGCGTGTACGCCTCCAGCGCACCCGCAAAGTCGCCCGCCTCGAGCAGCTTCGCCCCTTCACCAAAGGCCTCCGCCGCCGTCTGCTCACCCGCACCCAGCGCCGGCACAACAACCGCCAGCACCATCGCCACACACCCCGCCAACAACAACCGAGCCGCCATAAACGGTACCTCCAGCCTAGGGTCCATCCGAAACCATCTTTGTATCAGTTAAGACGCCCCCAGTGCAACCAGTATCCGCATTCGGCGACTCAGCACTCGCCTTGTCTGAATCCATCACCCCACCACCCACCCGCACCGCGCCCCCGACCGCTAACAACCGCCATGAAAGCAGCAGCGCCGACACGGGCCGCGCCGGCGCTGCCGCTCTGTTACCATCACCCCCGGCGCATGCGCGACCGGGATCGGTGACGCGCCCGACTCGCCACCTAACCCCTACGCCGGCACCCAGGCCAGGTCGACGATCGTGCCCGTCGGCTGCTCCTTGTCGATCACGGCTTTCACTTTCATGCCGATCTGCACCTGGCCCGGCTGCACGCCCCGCAGCGGCGCCAGCAGACCGCCGGCCACGCCGTCAAACTGCACGAAGGCCGCCACCAGCGGCTCGGCCAAGGGCGTTTCCTCCAGCGACTCGTGCAGGACGGTGAAACTCGCCACCGTGCCCGTATCGCCCACCGGACGATACTCGGTCATCTGCACGAAGCAGTCTTCACAGTACATGCTGGCCGGCACAAACGTCCGCTTGCACTTGGGGCAGACCGAGCCGGTCAGTTGCCGGCTGGCCTTCATCTCTTGAAAGAACTTCTCGCCGGCCACGCCGTGGGTGTAGCGATACCACACGCCCCAGTCGCCGCTCACGCTTCGAAGATCACTGCTGTTCGTGTTGTACTCACGCATGACGGCACCTCCGGCGTTACTTCACGGGCCGAAAATAGAGGACGTCGGTGATCTGACCCTCGCGCTGCTCCGCGGGCTTCCAGACCGCCTGCACCGGCATCCCGACCTGCACACTCGCCAGCACCTGCTCCAGCGACTCGCCCACCTCGCCCAGCATGTGCAGGATGCCCATGCCCGGACTGGCACCGTCAATTTCGATAACCGCCGGCACCTGCGGGGTCGTCCGCCGCGAAGCGTCCCAGTTCACATACGAAACCGAGAACGTGTTGATCCGCCCGGTATCCTTGAGTGTGACCCACTCGTCGGAGCGGCGGAAGCAAATCTCGCAGAACATGCGCGGCGGAATCACCACGCGCTGACATTGCTGGCACTTGCGCCCCAGCAGCTTGCCGGCCTTCAGGCCGTCCAGGAACTGCCCGATCGCAACGCCGGCATCCCATGTGTATTGGATCTTGCCCCGCCACTCGGTCGTGAGCACCCGACCCGAGCGCAGGTCGTCTTCCCGGAGGGCCGTGCCTCGCAGTTTCGTGTCCATCGTTGGCATCCTACACCCCCATCACAATTACGGTGCCCACCTGCATCAGGTCGCCCCAGGCCTGCGCCAGTCCCCGTTTCACGTTGCGCTGTACCTGCCGCGCGCCGGCCTTGCCCGACAACTGGTAGTAGATCTCGGCCGCCTTCATCAGGCCGGCCGCCGCGATCGGATTGCCCACGCCCAGCAGCCCGCCCGACGGCGACGCCGGGATGCCGTTGGTCGTGTCGCGGTCCCAGTAGCCCTGCTCCAGCAGCTTGGGAGCCTGCCCCTTGTCGGCCAGCATCAGGCCCTCCAAGTGGTGCAGCTCCTTGTAGGCGAACGGGTCATACGGCTCCGCCACGTGGATTTCCTCGCGCGGCTTCGTGATGCCCGCCATCTTGTAGGCGGCGCGGGCCGCCTTCTCGACGTACTCGGGGTAGCACAGGTCGCGGTTGGTCCAGTACGACGTGTCCAGCGCCCAGCCGACACCCTCGACCCACACGTGCTTGCCGCCCTTCTTCCGGGCAAACTCCTCGTTGGCCAGCACCATCGCCGCCGCCCCGTCGGTCACCGGGCTGACCATCAGCCGGCGCACCGGGTACGACATGACCTCCGACTCGATCACCTGCTCGACGGTCAACTCGGCCCCGAGCTGGCACGCCGGATGGTCCTTCGCGTTGCGCTTGTTCTTGACCGCCACCTGCGCGATCGTCTCCAGCGGAATCCCGTATACCTGCATGTAACGCATCATCTCCAGCGAGAAGATCCACAGCAGGTTCACCCCCAGCGGCCGCTCGGTGAACTGGTCGTAAATCGCGTTGAACGCGCCCTGCGGGTGCGGCTGCGTCGGCGACATGCGCTCCTCGCCCACCACAAGACACGTGCGATAACGCCCGCTGGCAATGTGGTACCACGCCGCGATCGGCCCGAACACGCCTGACCCGCCGCCCACGTACGGCCGGACCATCGGCTTGCCTTTGGCACCCGCGCCGTCCAGCAGGTACTCGCCCTTCATGTGCACGCCGTCAAACGCATCCGGAGCGGTGACGATTACGACGCAGTCGATATCGGCAATCGTGAGACCGGCATCCTGAAGGGCCGCATCCGCGGCCTCCCAACACAGCTCACGCCCGGTTTCCAGGCTACGACGCATGAACTTCGTCATGCCCGCGCCCAGTACAGCAACTTTGCTCATCTACCTACCTCCGGCTCAAAACCGCGACGCCGCCCGTCGCCGTCGGCACCGCACGCCACGATGAAACCAGTCCCCGCCGCGCCTTGCCAAGCTGCCGCTCACCGGCCTGCCCGCGCAGTTGCAGCACTCCTTCCAGCAGACCACGCAGCGGGTTGCTCTCAAACAAGTGCCCGCAACCCAGCGCACCGCCCGAGACGTTCACCGGCAGCCGCCCGCTCGCGTCGAACTCACCTCGCTCAACCAGCTTGCCGGCCTCGCCGCGCCCGGCCAGCCCCAGCGCCTCCAGGTGCTGCAGCTCCTTGTACGCGTACGTGTCGTCCACTTCGGCCAGATCAAACGCGCTGCGCGCATCCTTGATGCCCGCCTCCGCGTACGCCTGCTCGGCCGCCTTCTCCGCATACACCGCCCGGCCCCAGTCGCGCGTGTGCAGGTTGCACGTGTCGCAGACCCAGGCCACGCTGTCCACGAACACCGGCTGGCTGCGAAAACGCTTCAGCACATCCTCCGCCGCCAGGATGAACACGAACGCACCATCCGCCGTGGGAGCCATGTGCAGCTCCCGCAAGGGCTCCGCCACCGGCCGCGATTCGAGCACCTGCTCCGGCGAAACCGCCGCCGGAAACGCCGCCAGCGGGTTCCGCAGCGCGTTACGCTTGTTCTTCGCCGCCACGCACGCCACCTGACGCTCGGTCGTGCCCGAATCGTGTAGGTACCGCCGCATCTCCAGACCCGCCACGAACGACGGATGCCACGCATGCGGCCGGACGAACGACGGGTCCAGCGCCATCGCCTCGATGTGCGCCGGATGACGAACGTTCGACGCCTTCGAATGGCCTTCCAGCACCACCACCGGAAACTGCCCGGTCTTCACCAGCATCCACGCGACGCCCAGTCCCTCCAAGCCGTCCCCGGATATGGTCTGCACCGGCTTCTGCACCGCCCCCAACTGGTCGGGCGTGTACTCGTCCACGATGCAGGTCCCATCCTGGAAGTCCTCGGCCACGGTGACGAACGAATCCACGTCCCGCGGTCCGATGCCGGCGTCCTCGTACGCCCGCACCGCCGCCTCGAAGATCAGTTCGCGGAAGGACGCCTGCGGACTGACCGCCCGCAGCGGCGTGTATCCCGCTCCAACAATCGCGACTGCTCCACTCATATGCCGATCCTCGCTCTGTGACCGTAGAACTGAATCATCCGCAGATACCTGCACGACACGGCGCGAAACGCCGCCCGACTGTCAGCCGCCGCGCTCCAGCGGCCGCCTGGGCGACCCACGCGGGCCGCCACATCCCGCCCCTATCAAACCGCACCGCTGCACCGGGCGGGGAGGTGCCGCCCTGACCGCTAGGCCGGCCGTCCATGCTGTTCCCGACAGACTCGCGAAGTTCGGCCAACCCCGCTGTATCGGACGCCGACAAACTGATATCCGGCGTAAAATCGCCCGAGCGATAACGTTTGTCAACGCAGCCGGGCGCGTTTGCCGGGCCGCCGGCCGCCCCGCGCGACCATAATCCACACCCAAACAAACACTTACACCCAAACCCCGTCTGAACGCCGCACGCACGAAATCCACGCCCCCACCGCCCGCCCTACAGCTTCCCATGCCGGATGATCGCCACCAGCAACAGAAAGCCCAGCGCCCCGGCCGCCAGGAAGCCCGCCAACCCGATTACCGGAATCTCGTACCAGGTCGGCGGCACACCCGACATCACGATCAACGCCGACCCGACCACCAGCGCCGCCGTCACGATCGCGAACGACACCCGGTTGGCCGTTCGCTCCAGGGTATCCAGCAGCCCTTCCAGCCGCCGATGCTCAAAACCGATCTTGAGCCCGCCGCGCTTGGCCAGCCGCAGCAGGTCCCGCATGCTCCCCGGAATGTCCCGCGCCAGCTCCAGAAACTCGCCGCCCGAGTCCAACGCCTCCCGCAGCAGCCGACCCGGCCGCACCCGGTCCAGCTTGAGCTTCCGCACGTACGGCTCGGCCGCCGCCAGCAGGTTCAGGTCCGGATCCAGCCGCGTCGCCAGCCGCTCCACGGTCGCCGCCGCCTTCAGCATGGTCACCAGATCCGGCGGAATGAACAGCCGGTGCCCGCGCACCAGCGTCAGCAAGGCATGCAGCAGCTTGCCGAAATCCAGCGCGCGCAGCCTAGCCGGCACGTTAACATCGATGAATTCCGCCACGTCGCGCTCCAGGCGCGGCACGTCCACCTCCACCTCGTCATCGTGCTCCGTCAGCCGCAACAGCGCCACCGTCGTGCGCGGCACGTCGCGCAGCGCCACCGCGTGCATCAGGTCGGCGAAATCCTCGCGCCCCCGCCGATCCAGCCGCCCCATCATCCCGAAGTCCAGCAGGCAGATCACGTTGCCCGGCAACACGAAGACATTGCCCGGATGCGGGTCGGCGTGGAAGAAGCCGTGCACGAAGATCTGCTTGAGCGTCAGCTCCGTGCCGCGCCGCGCAATCTCCCGCGGATCCAGCCCGGCCGACCGCAGTCCATCCACGTCCGTAACCGGAATGACGTCCACGTACTCCATCGTCAACACGTGCTCGGTCGTCTGCTCGTGGAACACCTTCGGCACGTAGACCGTCTCATCGCCCCCGAAGTGCTCCGCGAAGCGCTCCAGGTGCGCCGCCTCCGTCCGGAAATCCAACTCGCGCTCCAGCACCCGGCTGAACTCCTCCACGATCCGGCTCGGCTGATACACATCCCACCCGTCCAGGTGCTTCTCAACCAGCGTCGCCAGGTGCAGCAGAATCTCCAGGTCAACCTCGATCACCCCCCGAATGTTCGGCCGCTGCACCTTGACGACCACTTCCTCCCCATCGATCCGGCGCGCCCGGTGCACCTGGCCGATCGAGGCCGCCGCTATCGGCTGCTGCGCGAAATGCTCGAACAGCTTGTCAAGCGGGGCGCGCAGCTCCGTCTCGACAATCTCCCGCACGTCTCGAAAGGGAAAAGGCGGCACCCGCTGCTGGAGCTTCGCAAACTCACTCACGAACTCGGGCGGCACCAGGTCCGGCCGCGTCGAGAGCACCTGCCCCAGCTTGATGAACGTCGGCCCCAGCTCCTCCAGCATCAGCCGCACGCGCTCGGCCGCCGACAGCGTCTCCACCTGTTCCCGCTGCGGCTGCGGCATGAACAGTTGCCGGCCCACCTCGACGTACTGGCCGATCCTCAGCCGGTCCACCAGCCCGCCGAACCCGTACTTGATCAGCACCGCCAGAACCTGGCGATACCGATTCACGTGCCGGTACGTCCGCGACACAATGCCGATCTTGCGAATCGCCATTGCTAGTCGGATTTGGCGGCCAACGCCTGCTCCAGCCGCTCGAGCCGGGCGCCCAGCGCGGCAATATCCTCCCGTGTCGGCAGGTCGGTCTTCTTCAGGCTCTCGTTCACGACGCGCTGTACTGTCGCTTCCAGGTCCTTGCGCGCCGTCTCCGCCCGGGCCACCGCCTCGTCAACGAAGGCCTGCCCCTTATCCGACGACAGCTTGGCCGTCTTGGCAATCTCGCGCGCCACTTCCTCGACCTTGTCCTTGGTCATCGCGGCCAGACCAACACCCGTCAGAAACGACTTCTTGATCAAGTCAATCATCGGAACGCTCTCCTGCGAATGGTCTACCCTGTCCGCCGACCTGCCACACCGCCCGGGCATTCACCCGGCCACACCCGCCCACGGCCAGGCCGTTGACGCGTCGCGCCTGCCGCCCGACCGCCGACTTCTCGCCTGACACCAGCCACTATCTAGCACAATCCTCCGAACCTGTATAGGTCCGCTGCCCACCTGAGCATTGCCCCGCGCATCCCCGCGCCGCATGTCGGATGTTGTCAGCCTTTGTGAAATACTGCCCCATGCTACCAGAATACCCCCGAAACAAACGCCGCTGGAAGTAGAATGGGATCCGTCCGACCGCCGCGTTTCTCGTATCGCCCAGTGGGGCGGAACGCTGCGGCCGGATGCCGCTTCGCTATCGGGACAACGCGAGGACGCCCGCTTGTCAGAGTTGCTCGCCACAACACGCCGCACGGTCAGCCTGCGTGATATCCCGCTGGTGTTCATCGCGCCGCGCCGCCTGTTCGCCCGCGTCGAGGACGTCCCCGCCTGGAGCTGGCCACTGCTACTGCTCCTCACGGCCGTCACCCTCGTCGGGTATGCCATGGTCGAAACCGGCCTGATTGACCAGCAGGTCGACCGCCGCGTCAGCGCACGCATTGCCGCCGCCGAGGTCATGCGCCACGATGTCGTCGAGCGCTCCGCCCTGCGCGAGCAGATCGAGCGCGAGCTCAAGCAGGGCCGGTTTGAGAAACTGCTCACGCGCATCCAGGTCATCGTCGCCGAACCGGCCAAGGCCCTCGGCGGGCTGCTCCTGGTTTCCGCGCTCCTCTACGGCCTCGTGGCACTCATGGGCCGCAAGCCCGAGTGGCATACGGTCCTGACCGTCTGCGTGTTCGCGGGTTTCGTGGACCTCCTCCGACTTCTCACGCAGCTCGCCCTGATGCTGCACTTCTCAACGCTCGACGTCCACACTTCCCTGGCCCCCGTCGCCGCACAGGTGACCAGCCTCGCCACCAACCCCGTCGCCCTCGCCGCCCTGTCTGGCGCCCTCCTCGCCGTCGATCCGTTCCGAATATGGTTCTGGTGGATCATGCTCGTCGGGCTGTCCACCACCGCCCAGTTACCGCGCCGGCAGGCCTGGGCCTTCTGCCTGCTCGGCTGGCTCAGCGGCGCCGCCGTGCACGCCGGCCTCGCCGCCGCCACCGCCCAGGCGGCCCTGGCCGCCCACGCGACCGGTCCGCCAACATGACACTGCGGCACACGGACCTCCGCAGCCCTGATAACCGGAGTTGACCATGAAATCGGTCTTCGGAATCCTCGTCCTCGGCGCCGTCATCGGCGGCATCTTCCTGCTCAACGGCTATGTCCGCACCGAAGACGGCCAGAGCCTGCTCCACGTCGCCCGCCCCATGCAGATTCTGGTCGAGACCGCCCAGCCCGAACAACGCGAAATCATCCGCACCGTCCAGGCCCCCGGCGAGGTCGAAGCCCTCGAGGAAGTGGACATCAGCTCCGAAGTCGTCGCCAAAATCGTCGAAATGGCCGTCGCCGAAGGCCAGATCGTCGCGGCCGGAGAACTCCTCTGCCGCCTCGATGATGCCGACTATCGCGCCCGTGTTCGCTCCGGCGAAGCCGGCGTGGCCAAACTGGCCGCCATCATCGTCCAGGCCGAGGCCGAGGTCGCCAAGGCCGAGCTGGACTACAACGAGGAGCTGCGCCTGCTCGAAAAAGGCAGCACCTCCGAAAACACCGTCGCCCAGTACCGCACCGTCCTGATCGGCGCCCGCGCCCGCCTCGAAATGCGCAAACATGAACTCGTCGAGGCCGATGCCTCTCTGCAGTCCGCCCGCGAATACCTCGCCAAAACGGTCATCCGCGCCCCCATCGGCGGCATCGTCTCCCAGCTCTTCGCCGAACAGGGCGAGGTCGTCATCACCGGAACCATGAATAACCCGGGCACGCGCATCATGGTCATCAGCAACCTCTCCCAGATGCAGGTCCGCTGCCGCGTGGACGAAGCCGACGCCGCCCTCGTCAAGACCGGCCAGCCCGCCGCCGTCTTCCTCCAATCCGATACCCGCCGCAGCGTCCCCGGACATGTCCTCCGCGTCGGCACCAAGGGCACCAAACCCTTGGGCCGCGACGTCGTCACCTTCGAAACGCTCATCCTCATTGACGAGATCGACCAGAACGTCAAGCCCGGCATGACTGCCAACGTCGATATCGAGGTCGCCCGCAGCGATGACGCCCTGATCATCCCCGTCCAGGCCGTCGTCTACCGCAAACGCGGCGACCTCCCCCGGGAGCTGCTCGAAACCTACGACCAGCAGGCCGACGCCCCCGCCAGCCACCACCAACGAGCCGAGTACCTGCGCCTCGCCTTCGTCGTCAACGACGGCCTGGCTTTCCCACGCCTCGTGCAAACCGGCATCAGCGACCTCACCGGCGTCGAGATCCTCTCCGGCATCACGGCCGAGGACACCGTCGTCATTGGCCCATACCGCAGCCTCGACCAGCTCCAGCACGGCTCGCCGGTCAACATGGCACCGAAACCACCACAGCCCCCGCCCGCGCAGGAGTCCGCCCCAGAGGACGAGCCCACCGCTTCACCCGACCATCAGCCCGCCGAGCCGCCCGACGATTCACCACCGGCCACCGCGGCGGCCCGCGACCCCCACAAGAACAACACGGACACCGACGAATGATCTCCGAAACACCGCCCAACCAACGCCCGCCGGTCATCGAACTCATCGACCTGCACAAGGTCTACCGGGTCGGTACCGAGCTCGTCCACGCCCTGCGCGGCACCACGCTCACCGTCCGCGAAAACGAATATGTCGCCATCATGGGCGCCTCCGGCTCCGGCAAGAGCACCATGCTCAACATCCTCGGCTGCCTGGACGTCCCCACCAGCGGCGTCTACCGCCTCAGCGGCCGCGACGTCTCCAAGCTCTCCCAAACGAAACTGGCCCACATCCGCGGCGCACGCATCGGCTTCGTCTTCCAATCCTTTGAGCTGCTCGGCCGCACCACCGCCCTCAAGAATGTCGAACTGCCGCTGACCTACACCCACACCCCCCAGCGCCGCCAACGCGCCCTCGACGCCCTCCGCCGCGTCAACCTGCTCGACCGCGCCCACCACCGCCCCAACCAGCTCTCCGGCGGCCAGAAGCAGCGCGTCGCCATCGCCCGCGCCCTCGCGCAACAACCCGACATCATCCTCGCCGACGAGCCCACCGGTAACCTCGACAGCAAGACCGGCGCCGAGATCATGGAGATCCTCGACACCCTCCATGCCGAGGGGCAGACCATCATCATCGTTACGCACGAGGAGGACATCGCCGCCCGCTGCAGCCGCGTCATCCGCCTGCGCGACGGCCACATCGTCGCCGACAGCGCCAACGGCTTGGCCGCCAATCCGGCCACGCCCACCACCACCGTCCCATACTCACCCGCACCCACGGTGACCCTATGATGCGCACGCTGCGCTTCCTCAAAGCCCTCCTGCTCTTCCTCCCCAACAGCGCCGCATCGCTGATCGGCAATGTCGTCACCGCTCTCATCCAGATCTGGGCCAACAAGATCCGCTCGCTCCTCACCGTCCTTGGCATCATCATCGCCGTCACCTCCATCATCACCGTCGTCTCCATGGTCGAGGGCTTCGGCAACTACGTCACCAGCTTCCTACGCGGCCTCGGCACAAACATGATGGTCGTCTACCCCCAGTGGATCCGTAACCCGCGCAGCGACTACATCCGCCCCGCCGAAATGACCATCGAGGACATCCAGGCCGTTGACCGCTACGCCACCGCCATCCGCCGCACCTCCCCGTCCATCTGGCAGCGCGCCACCATCGAGTACGGCCGCCACCAACTGAGCGCCATCCAGTTGCGCGGCGTGAACGAATCCTTCCAGGCCATCCGCAATTTCTATGTCGATGCCGGCCGCTTCTTCGCCGCGGTCGATGTCGACAGCGGCGCCCCCGTCTGCGTGCTCGGCCGCGAGGTCCTCCGCAAGCTCCAGTGCGACGAATCCGTCGTCGGCGACTTCGTCCACCTCGACGGCCAGCGCTTCCAGGTCATCGGCCTGCTCGAATCCAAGGGCAGCTTCATGGGTGACAACCAGGACGAGCTCATCCTCATCCCCTGGACCACCGCCCTCCGCATGTACCCCGAAAACCGCAAGTATCTCAGCTTCTACGTCGAGGCCACCGACGAATCACGCATCCCCGAGGCCGAGGGCCAGCTCGTCAGCGCCCTCCGCACCCGCCACGGCCTCAAGGCCGGCGACCCCAACGACTTCGGCATCTTCAAGCAGGACGAGATCCTCCGCGAGTTCAACAAGATCCGCGTCATCGCCACCAGCGTCCTGGCCGGCATCGTCAGCATCTCCCTCCTCGTCGGCGGCATCGGCATCATGAACGTCATGCTCGTCTCCGTCACCGAGCGCACGCGCGAGATCGGCCTGCGCAAAAGCGTCGGCGCCCGCCGCCGCGACATCCTCCTCCAATTCCTCACCGAGGCCGTCGTCCTCAGCACCGTCGGCGGCGCCATCGGCATCGCCCTCGGCTATGCCATCTGCCGCATCGCCGCCCAGCACCCCAACATGGTCCAGATCGTCATCCCCCTTTGGTCAGTCGCCCTGGCCCTCGGATTCAGCGCCACCGTCGGCATCTTCTTTGGCATCGTCCCGGCCTTCAAGGCCGCCATCATCCACCCCATCGACGCCCTGCGCCACGAATAGCCCGCCGCGGGCCTTCCAGCGCGCGGTCAAGGCCCTGGCGCTGCACCTTGCTCACCCAGATAGGGCGCCAGGAGGCCGTAGGACGCCTGCCACTTGGAGTCCACCCTTACGGCCTCTGCAAAAGCCCGCAACGCTTCATCCCGTCGCCCCAGAGCACCCAGCACCAGGGCCAGGTTGAACTGGTCGCTGCCGCCGCCCCCGGTCGGATTCAGCGCGATGGCAGCGCTGTATTGCTCGACCGCCTCGACGTATGCGCCGGTCTGAGCCAGAGCCGTGGCGAAGTTGCTGTGCACGGCGGCCTGCATCGCCACTGTCTCACCCGCCAGCGGAACGCGCGGCCCTTCGATTGCCCGGCGAAAATCGCCGAGCCCCTCCGGCAAACGATTCAACTTCGTCAGCGCGCTCCCGAGACCATAAGTGGCTTCCAGGTTACCCGGCACAACTGACAAGGCCATGCGGTACTGCTCGATGGCCTGCTCCGGGTCGCCATGATCATCGTAAACATGCCCGAGCATCGTGTGTGAAACGAAGTCGTTGCCCACCGCCTCGCGATGCGGCGTGACATGCACCAGCAGCACAGCCGGCACCAGAACGACCCCGCCCAGCCCCAAGGCAACCCAGCGACGACCGCGGATAGCCCGCACAGCTTCGAACACGGCCCAGGTTGCCAACAGGATCAACACCGGCACAACCGGCAGCCGGTAGCGCGCCGTGCAGAAGAACATCACGATGCTCACCATGTAGACCAGCACGAACCCCCACAGCGGAAACAGCTCCAGCCGACGCCGCCAGCAGAGCGCCAGGCCGACAATCCCAAGCGGTCCAACAACACCGAAGCTAAGCGGCAGCCAATTGACCATTGGCGCAAAGAGCGGCGTCCAGAAATACAGGTTCTTGTTGTTCGCGATCTCCCATTTGCTCCAGAAGAGACGCAGCTTGAGCAGGTTCAGGCGCAGCGCCTCGCCGGGATGCGTCTGAATGAAGTCCCAGGCTAGCTTGTAGTGGTAATCGGAGACTTCTGACGGCTTGAGCTCGCGTCCCAAAGCCTGTTCCGCTCGCAGTGTGGCGCGATAGTTGGTCCCCCAGAAGTCCAGCGGGCCCTCCATGTCCAGCGCAGTGCGGCCGTCGGAGCGCGCATTGTTGCCGATGTAGAAGTTCAAACCGCCCTGCGAGGCAATGAGCACGAAGTCTTTGCTGACAATGTAGTTGCGAATCGTGACCGGCAGCAGCATCAGCAGGCAGCCGGCGGTGACGGCGACGCAGCAGGCAAACGCTCGCCAGAAGCGTCGGCGATGCAGGACAATCAGCCAGACCACGATGGCCGGGCCAAGCAGCAGAATATTAGGACGTGCGAGCGCGGACAGTCCCATAACCACACCCGCCAACCCTGGCCACACCACCGCCGGCGAACGCGCCGCCTTAAGCAGAATCGCCACAAGCACCAGGTCAAGAAAGATTATGATTGGCGGGATCAACAGCTCGCCGTCAAAGAATATGAGCGTCCAGTACGTCGCCGCGGAGAACCCGGCCACCGCCCCGACGGCCCGGCCGAACGTCACACGCCCAACCAGAAAGACCAGACCGCAGCTGAGCGAAGTGAGGATGCTCTGCATCACGCGCGGCATGTAGTAGTCGTGTCCGAAGAGCCAGTATATCGCACCAAGAAACGCCGGATACAGCGGGGCCCGGAAATACGCCCCCGGCTCGTAGGTTTCGCCCGCCGCGATGGCCTGCGCCCATTCGTCGTGGTACTGCTCATCGATCTTCGGGTGCGTGAAGATCGGGCAATTCTGCCACTGGTGCAGGTAAACCAGCCGCAGGGACAGGGCGACCGCGAAAATGGCCACGAAGATCGCCACGTCCGCCCAGGGCCGGCCGCCAGCTTGCCCCCGTGCTTCTCTCGGCTGGGCGGCCTTGCTGTCGCGGGTCCCCTCGCCTCGCGGGCTGCGGCGTCGCTTGTGGCTACCTGGCATGGATATCCCTGCCGCTCCTGCTACCAGCTTGGTATGGGCCCGTTCTGGGCGCCGAAGCTCCAGCATAACCAAACCGGCATGCGGACGGAAACTGGCCGGAGACCAGCGGTTGGGCCCCCGCCCGGCGCCACACCGGTTGCGCCGAGAGTGCCATACCGCCGTTAATATGGTCACATTGGCCAAATTGGCGGCCCACAGACAGCGTTGCGCTTGCAGTAAAGGTGGCCGGGTTGGTATCATCGGTCATTGAAAGGACAAATTGGCGGTCCGGTGCACTGCCGATCACGCCTGTGAGGAACTCCATCGTCTCCCGCGCCCCCGGCGGCGCGAGTGCCTTGAAGCCGCACGGCGCGACGCGGGCGGAGCAAGCCGGCACTGCCGAAGGCAATGGCTTTGTGAGCGTTATGACGGGTCACAGGCCGACATGGCAGTTCCGATCTTCAGACCTGCGATCCCCCGTAGTGTCGCCGCATCAGTTTGTTAGCCCGGCCTTGGCCCGGCCGCCTGCGACGACGCCATTCCCGATTCACGCATTCACTCGCAAGGAGCAAGCGATGTCAAGGGTTTTCCATCGTCCGATGAGCCGCGCGGCTGCGCCCGCGCTCCTGCCTCTGCTGCTGGCGCTGACGGCCACGACCCTGCTGGCGGTGTCGCCCGCCGCGGCGCGGCCGACCGCCGTTCAGACCACAGTACAGCAGGACTCCGCCCGGCAAATCGTTATCCACTACGAGATCGGCGACTTCCTGCAGTTGCCTGCGCAGATCAACGGCCAGCAGTACAGCCACATCATGCTGGGCAAGGAAAGCCCGCTGATGGTCGCGGGCGAACCCCAACTGCCAACGATCTGCCGCAGCATCATCATCCCGCCCGACGCTGAGATGGACCTGCGGGTCGTCGATGCGGAGTATTACGAAATCCAGGACATACTGATAGCGCCCTCCAAGGGTAATCTGCTGCGCAGCG
>CAZJYX010000025.1:0-52131 GCA_964550375.1 uncultured Planctomycetales bacterium
AGCGCAGCACCGGAGCGGCTCTTTGACAACCAAATACAGAGGCCCCGGGCAGCCGCTTGGCTCCGCCCCGGCCGGACCAGCGCCACTCCAGCGCTGCAACAGGGCCGGGCGGGGCGCTCACGCCCAACCCGGCCCTGATATCTCCTGGTCAGCCAGATGGCGGCAATCGCCGATCGGCGCCCTACTTCTCCTGCCCCCAGAGCTGCGCCAACTCGGTCAGCACCTTCACCGAGGTCTCCATCTGCTCCAGGCAGGCGAACTCAAGCTCGCTGTGGAAGTTGTGCATGCCGGTCGACAGGTTCGGCGTCGGCAGGCCCATCTCGCTCAGACGCGAGCCATCGGTGCCGCCGCGGATGAACTGGAAGTCCGGCTCCATACCGATCCGGCGATACGCTTCGGCGGCTAGCTTGGCGGCCCGCGGCGTGGTTGGGGGGCGGGGGATAATCAAAGGCACCCCTTCTTCACAAGCGCGGCTCGGTTCGGATGGTCGCGGGGCGGTTCGCATGGTGCTGCGGGGGGCGGCGGTTCGCCTTTCGTCTGCTGGGTGGATTCGGTATGCTGACGCGTGGCTGCCTTGTCCCCGGCGGGCGGACTTGGCGGATGCGACCATGCCGGGCGGGCTCGAACGGCGGCCTGCGCGGCTCGGCTGTGGCCTGCGGGCGAGAATCCTGTGGCCGGCGGGGCCGGGTTTGCGGCTTGGTTCGGCCTTGCCGTGCGAGTGCGAACCCGATTGCCGGCGGGGGTGGCTTGGCCGCCGGATGGCAGCGATAAGCCCTTTGGAGAAACATGGCTAATTGGTTTGTCGGTGTGCTGGCAGGCGTGGGTGCGGCGTTTGCGGGCGTGGGTCTGGTTTGGCATTATCGGACTGATGTACCGGACGTCGCCTCGCAGATTCTGGCCGGCTTCGACGCGAGTGCCGCGCCGGGCGGCGTGACGATCAGCTATCCGCTGGATCAGACGATATTCCCGCCGGAGTTGGCGGCGCCAACGTTCAGATGGGCGGATGCGGGCAGTGGGGCGGATCGGTGGTTGGTGCAGATTGACTTCGCGGACGGCGAGGAGCTTGTGCGGGCGGTTTGCGAGCGGCCGACGTGGGCGCCGCGGCCGGATGAATGGGAGTCGATCAAGGAGCGCTCCAGGGAGCGTGAGGCGCGCGTGACGATTCTGGGGGTGGGGCGTGGGGCGGGCGGCGCGGTGCTGTGCAGCGGCGGCGTGTCATTCAAGACGTCGCAGTACGAGGTTGGGGCGCCGCTGTTCTATCGCGAGGTGAATCTGCCGTTTATCGAGGCGGTGAAGGATCCGTCGTTGATCCGTTGGCGCTATGGTCCCGTTTCGTCGGCGCAGCCGCCGCCGGTGGTGCTGGAAGGGCTGCCGGTCTGCGGCAACTGTCACTCGTTCTCGGCGGACGGGACGACTTTCGGGATGGACGTTGATTATGCGAATGACAAGGGGTCATACGCGCTGGCGGCGGTGCAGGAAGACATCGTGCTCGCGCCGGACAACATCATCACGTGGAGCGACTACCGGCGTGAGGACGGGCAACTGACGTTCGGGCTGCTCTCCCAGGTTTCGCCGGACGGGCGCTATGTGGTCAGCACGGTGAAAGATCGTTCGGTGTTTGTGCCGACGCCGGAATTGGCGTTTTCGCAGCTTTTCTTCCCGATCCGCGGGATTCTGGCGGTGTACGACCGGCAGACGGGTGAGTACTGGGCGCTGCCGGGGGCGGACGATCCGGAATACGTGCAGAGTAATCCAAGCTGGAGCCCCGACAGCCAGTACATCGTCTTCGCACGCAGCCGGGCGTATCACCTGAAAATGGATCACGGCGAGGTCTTGCTGACGGCGGAGGAGTGTGCGGAGTTTCTGGACGGGAGCCAGACGTTCCTGTTCGATCTGTACCGCGTGCCGTTTAACGAGGGCCGCGGCGGGATTGCCGAGCCGTTGCCGGGGGCCTCGCACAACGGACTGAGCAACTACTTCGCGAAGTACTCGCCAGACGGCCGCTGGATTGTCTTTTGCCGGGCGCGCAGCTTCATGCTGCTGCAGCCGGACAGCGAGTTGTACATCATGCCGGCGGAGGGGGGCGAGGCGCGGCGGCTAAGCTGCAACACGGGGCGGATGAACTCGTGGCACAGTTGGTCGCCGAACGGGAAGTGGTTGGTGTTCTCGTCGAAGCAGAATTCGCCGTACACGCAGTTATTCCTGACGCATATCAATGATGATGGGGAGAGCAGTCCGCCGGTGGTGCTGGAGCATATGACGAATCCGGATCGGGCGGCGAACATCCCGGAGTTCGTGAATGCCGGGAGCACGGCCATAGCGCAGATTCGCGAGCGCTTCTTGGACGATTTCTCGTATGTGCGTGCGGGCGACGCGTTCATTGCCGCCCGGGACGATGCGGAGGGCGCCATCCCACGCTACCGCCAGGCCATCGCGCTGAACCCCGAGAATGCGGTTGCGCACAGCAACCTGGGCGGCCTGCTGGTAACGCAGGGCAAGTTCGGCGAAGGGGTGCCGCATTTGCAGGAGGGGCTGCGGCTGGATCCGCGGAACGGCAGCGCGCATTACAACCTGGGGATGTTCCGGTTTCGGCAGCGCGACATCGACGCAGCCATCGTGCATCTGACCAAGGCGGTGGAGTACAAGCCGGATCTGGCGGCGGCGCATCGGATCCTGGGGGCGCTGCTGTGTAGCCGAGGGCGCGTAACGGAGGGCATCCGTCGGCTGACGGAGGCGGTGGAGCGTGATCCGGCCGACGCGGCGGCCCATTATTGCCTGGGCGACGCCTTCGCTTCGCAGGGCATGATCCCGCCGGCGTTGGTTCACCTGGGGCGCGCTGTGGAGTTGATGCCGGGCGATGCCGAGGCGCACCAGCGGCTGGGGCAGCTTTTGTACGCCGAAGGGCAGGTGGCAGAGGCGCTGGTGCATTTGTCGCGTGGCGTGGAGCTGCGGCCGACGGATGTGCGCATGCTGTGCGACCTGGCGGCCGCGTTGGCGACGGCGGAGCCGCCGTTACGCGCTGCCGCCCGCGCCGTCGATCTGGCCGACCAGGCGTGTCGCCTGACCGACCGGCAGGCGGCCGAGCCCCTGGCTGTTCTGGGGCTCGCGTTGGCGGCCGCCGGGCGGTTCGAGGAGGCCATCTGGGCGTCGGAGCAGGCCTTGGTGCTGGTGGAGGCGGCCGGACAGGAACCGGTGGCGGCAAAGTTGCGGCAGCGCATCGAGCGCTACCGCCGAGGCGAGGCAGACGAGCCCGCGCCGCAGCCGTAGTCGGCGTCAGCGTCTCTCCGCAGAGCGTCAGGCGCGGTGGGGGTTACAGGCTGCGATCCAGTCGGCGATATTGGATGGCCTCAGACAGGTGGGTGGCGCTGATGTCGGCTTCGCCGGCCAGGTCGGCGATGGTGCGGGCGACGCGCAAAACCTTGTCGTGGGCCCGGGCGCTCAGGCCCAGCTCGCTGACGGCCTGCCGCAGGATGCGTTCGCCCTCCTTGTCCAGCGGGGCATGCTTGCGCAGCAGGCGGGGGGTCATCCGGCCGTTGGTGGTCTTGCCGTCGGCGAAACGCTCGCGTTGGACCGCCAAGGCCTGCCCGACCTGCGCGCGCATCGTGGCGCTGTCGGTGCCGGGCTGCATGTCGCGCAGGGCGGCGACCGGGACGGCGGGGACTTCGATGTGAATATCGATGCGTTCGAGCAGCGGGCCGCTGATGCGCGCCAGGTAGCGATCGATCTGCGGGGCCGAGCATTTGCACGGCCGGCGCGGATCGGTGAAGTAGCCGCACGGGCACGGGTTCATGGCCGCGACCAGCAGGAAATCCGCCGGGAAACAGACAGCGCTGTGGGCGCGGGCGATGGTGACGTGGCCGTCCTCCATGACCTGCCGAAGCGACTCGAGGACGCTGCGGGTGAACTCGGGTAACTCGTCGAGGAAGAGCACGCCGTGATGGGCGGCGGAGACTTCGCCGGCCGAGGGGACCGCCCCGCCGCCGACCAGGGCGGGAATGCTGATCGAGTGGTGCGGCTGCCGAACGGGGCGCGTGGCCAGCAGGCTGGTCTGGTGTGGCAGGCGGCCGGAGGCGGAGTAGATCCGCGTGGTCTCAAGGGATTCCTGCAATGTCAGGGGTGGCAGGACGGTGGGCAGGCGCTTGGCGAGCATGGTCTTGCCGGTTCCCGGCGGCCCGATCATCAGGACGTTGTGCCGGCCGGCGGCGGAGATGAGCAGCGCACGCTTGACGTGCTCCTGTCCGCGCACGTCGGAGAAATCAACGTCGTAACGGGCCGCCCGCGCGAACAGCGCGTCGATGTCCACGACCGTCGGTTCGAGCGGCAGCTCGCCCGTCAGAAGCGCGACGGCATCGCTCAGTGAGTTGACGCCGTAGGCCTCCACGTCGTCCACGACGCCGGCCTCCTCCGCATTCTCACGCGGCACAATGACGCCGCGAACCCCGCGTTCACGGGCCAGCATGGCCAGCGAGAGCGCCCCCTTGATCGGCCGGACGCGCCCATCTAGGGCCAGCTCGCCGGCGATGAGGTATTCGTCCAGGCCGTCGCTGCGCAACTGGTCGTCGCCGAGCAGCATGCCGAGGGCGATGGGCAGGTCGAAAGCGGGGCCTTCCTTCTTGATGTCGGCGGGTGCCAGGTTGACGGTGGTGCGGGTCTTGGGGAGCGTGAAGCCCGAGTTGTGCAAGGCGCTGCGGATCCGATCGATGCTCTCCTTGACCGCCGCGTCCGGCAGGCCGACGAGCGTCGGCGTACCAAAGCCCCGCCCCGTCACATCAACCTCGATTTCGCAGGGCACTGCCTCGATGCCTACGAGAGCCATGCTGTGCAGCCGGGCGAACATCGACGAGATTCTACGAAGGCATTCAGCCTGGGCCAAGCCCGGGAACTGCCCGTGTGCTCGTGAGCAGGCCGGCTCACCAGTACAAGGTGCTTCATCAGATGAGCGCGACATGCGCGCGGCGACGCCTTCGCCGCAGCTATCCGACCCCATCGGGCCCCGCGGACGTTCCAGCCGCACACCGTGCGCAAGGTTGGCCAAATACACGGTTTAGCGATGGCGCGGCAACATGAGCCTCGCCAGCGCAGCGTCCTGGAATGTGGAAAATTGCGTGAGTTTTGGATTCGCGGTCTCAAGGGATATACTGGATCTGGTCCGCGGTTGCCTGTTGCGGCCGTGACGAACCCGGAAGCGCACGAGTCAGGAGAGGATCTGATGAAGTCTCCCTTCCATGCGGCCTGGCTGGCGGGCCTGGTCCTGGTGGCCGGGCTGGCCTTGGGCACGAACATTGGCGACGCGGGCGGGGGCATCCTCGATGTGGCCGACGTCGAGGACTTCTTCTACTGCTACGCCGGCCCGGACGTCCCCGCCGGCGAGGACTGCGCCATCCTGTACGATTTTGACGGCGATCTGGATGTCGATCTGACGGACTTCGCCGTCCTACAGGTCGAATACGGCTACATCGCCGATGTGCAGATCAAGCAGGTGACGTTTACGGGGGCCGGTTTCTGCGCCGTCAGAATCGACTGTCCCAGCGGCTCGTGTAGTTCCTACAGCACGCCGCACTACCTCGATAACAATCTGAACGGCGACACCAGCGACACGGGGGACCACCAGTTTCCGGTGGCCTTCGTGCGCGACACGGCCATTACACTCACGGGCGTGCGTTTCGGCACGGACCCGGGCGACCTGGGCCTGACGGACGTGCCGGTGCGCGGCAGCGGGCCCGAGGGAATCGAGTTCCTGGGCACCGCCTACACCTCCGGCGCAACGCTCATTGTCAGCGGCACGATGACGTCCGCGACGCCGCTGCCCAACGAGGTCACCTACTACGAAGCGTTCCCGATTGCCTGGGAAGTGGCACTGAACGGCGCGACCTACCAGCCGGCTGGAACCAGTCATCACGAGATCTACGTGACGTATGACGAGCCGCTGGGCCAGAAGCTGGAGAGCTACTTCGACATCAGTACCAAGGCGGCGCAAGGCACGGCGGCGCAGCAGGATGTCATCGACGCGATCTGGGAGGAATTCGCCGACCTGGAGGTCTGGAACGCGCACGGTGAACGACTGGGCTACTACCGCGGCGTGCTGTGCGCGAGCTATTGCACGTACTACACGGCTGCACAACTAGTTTACTACACGACCTCGCAGTGCGGTGGTTGGGCCACTCTGCTGATGGAGTGCTTCCGCGTCCAAGGCATCGGCAGTTCGCAGTTCATCACGGCGCAGCCGCGCACCGACGGGACCCTGCCAGTCGATTGCGGGAGCCCCGCGCAACCCCCGTCCAGCTTCATCGTCAAGAACTACAACTTCCTGCCGGGCAGCTCCAGTGGCTGCGCCGCTTATCCGTTCAAGTTCAATGATCCGTGCGGCTACTATTCGTCCTGGAGCGACCCGACCGTGGTTGACGCTCCGGGACTCCCGGGTCAGGACAACCCCAACCCGGCCAGTTGGTTCGCCCGGCATTTCATCGTGAAGATCAACGACAAGTACTACGATCCGTCCTACGGCGCCGGCCCGTTTACCGGTACGACCGCCGAAGCCACCATGACGTGGGAAACGGGTGCCATCGCCGGCTACCAGGGCAAGGCGACATCCTCCCGCGCCGGCGTGCGGCAGGACTCAGCCCAGATCCGCGAGTGTTACTTCGACCAATAGGAGTTGCATAGGTGAACCAGACTCACAGAATCATGCGCTGTAGCGCCCTGTTGGTGGCGACCTGGGCCGTGGTAGTGGCAGTCGCCCAGCCGGCCGACCCGCGGGCGATTAGCGCCGAGATCAATGTGCTGCCGCGGGCGAATCAGTGGTTCCTCGTCGAGCCCCAGGCCCGTGCCGCCCTGGAGCAGCTCGTGAACCTGCCGGCGCGCGACCGCGACCAGCTCATTCGCCAGGGCGATGCCCGCCAACGCGGCATCGGCCTGTTCATTGCCGATCGGCAGGGCGACATCGCCCTGTTGCTCAAGCTGGCGCCCTTGCTCCAGGATAATGAGCAGACCTTGCCGTACGCAGCCCCGGTGGCCGACGTCGGCAACTACGACGTGCTCCCCCAGACCGTCGGCGACTACCTCAGCTCCATCTACCTGCACTGGTTCGGCGTCGACGTCGACGGGTCCGCCCGCCGCTTCGAGCGGCTCTTTGGTGACGTAAGCGATCCGGCCCACCTGGTGCACCCGTGGATCGTGCGGCTGCGCCGCGCCCAGGGCGATGCGCCCGCCACCGCGCAGCTTAAGCAGCAGATTGCCCGGTTGCCCGAAGAAGTGCGCTGGGCCGTGCTCACGCTGGGGCACACGAACAGCCTGTACACGCTGGAAGAGGCGCGGGATGGCCTGGCGCAGTTGTCGCCGGCGATGCGCACGCGTCTGGCGAATCAGGACGATGTGTTGCCCGGCGAGCCGCTGTTCAAGGTGAATGAGGGCGCCTACCGCCAGTTGACGCTGCACGCGTGTCGCCAATTGCTGGAAACGTCCGGCCGGTAACACCTGCTCGCCGGCGGTGTTCCCTGCCGGAAGGCGTGCGAGGCAAGAGCTAGCGCGCCGCGCGGCCTGCTGTAGTGCCCGCACCATATACTGCGTGTCGCGGCCCGGCTCGGTCGGCGGACTGGCCGGGCCGGCGTGCTGCGGGCAAACGACAGCCGGCCTCCCTGCTCCGAGCGCCCGATCCGGCGGCGCGCACGGAATCAGCCACCCCGCCCAAACCGGCCTATCCGGTCAACCGGCCGCTAGCCCTTGAGCTTCGACCGCAAGATCGTCAGCAGCGTCTCGTTGTCAATGGGCTTCTGAAACACGCCGCTCAACCCAAGCTCCGAGTAGTCAGCGCTGAGGTTCAGGTTGTCGCCGACCGAGCTGAGCATGTAAATAGGCGGCGGGCCGCCGAGCGCCTTGATCTCCCGGACGAAGGCCGTGCCGGCGTCGACCTCCTCCATCATCAGGTCAACGATGATGAGGTCGGGGCGCTGGGCCTTGTAGGCGCGCAGGCCGGCCTCGGCGCTGCGCGCCTCAACCATGTGGTACCCATTGTTCTCCAGCACCATGCGCAGCGCGAAGAGGATGTCGTCGTCGTCGTCGATACAGAGAATTACGTGCTTGCCATCCTGCATGTCATGTATCCCCATTGCCGCGGGTGCGGTCGGCCGGGGTCTCGGCCGGGCCGCAGCCAAACTCCGTGAAAGAGCCCGTCACGAGCGCCTGTTGCAGAAACTGCACCGCCGCCGCCAGATTGGCGCGCGCGCCCGCGGACAAGGTCTCGCCAAACTCGTCAAACTCGTACCCACGAATACCCAACACGTACGCGGCCGGCCGCGCGCCGAACAGGTCGCGCGCCAGGCCCAGCACGGCCGCCGGCGTGATGCTGTGCGTGCTGAAAGTAACGCCGTCCTGCGGCTCAAGCCGGTGGAAGTAGAACGGCGTACTGCCGGCCACGGCCGCGTCCGCGAAGATCACCACCTCGTGCTCCGCCAGGGCGGCCGCGTCCTCGACCGTCAACTGGTAATCGGCGTCAACCGCCACGCCCGGCAACGCCAGCGCCTCGAACTCAGCCGCCAGTTGCGGCCCCAGACCATCATCGCGCCGGCCGGGGTTGCCGTAGCCGATCAGCAGAATCCGGGCGGCGCTATCGGTCATCTCATTCCTCTGCCGGCCCAACTCGCGGCCGGGCGAAGCGGGCGGACTAGCACGTCCCGCGGGCGCGTCGATCAAGCAACTGGCCGGCGTGATCATACAGTTCAACCACCAGCGGCATCCGGCCCAGCGCGTGCGTCGCGCAGGACAGGCACGGATCATACGCCCGAATGGCCACCTCCACGTGGTTCAACAGGCCTTCGGTGATCTCGTGGCCGCTGAGATGATCGGCGCAGACGCGCTGCACGGCCCGGTTCATCGGCTCATTGTTGTTGGTCGTCGAGACGATCAGGTTGGCCATGACCACCTGGTCCTGATCGTTGACCTTGTAGTGGTGGAACAGCGTGCCGCGCGGGGCCTCGATCAGCCCCACGGCCTCGCTGCGCCGCGGGCCCTTGACGACCAGGTCCGTGCCCTGCAAATCCTGGTCGTGCAGCAGATCCTTGATCTTCTCGATGGAGTGCAGCAGCTCGATGATGCGTGTCCAGTGATAGGCCATCGAGATGTTGTTGGGCTTGCCCTTGGTAAGGGCCATGAACTCCTGGCGGGCCGCCTCGGCCTCGGGCGTATCGATGAAGTCGCAGGCGTTCACGCGCGCCAACGGGCCGACGCGGTACCAGCCGGTCTCGGGCCCGAGCGACTTGATGAACGGGAACTTCATGTAAGACCAGGGCCGTACCTCCTCCTGGATGTAGTCGAGATACTGCTGGTAATCGACCTGGTCGAAGATCTTCTTGCCCTGGAAGTCGATCGCACGCAGGTTGCCGTGGTACAGGTCCATGGCGCCGTCGGCGCGCACCAGCGACAGGTGGCTGGAGTCGAACGAGCCGAAGGGGGCCAGCTTCTCCAGGTGCTCGGTCGTGTAGTCCTTGACGAGCTTGAGCGCCGCGCGCGACCAGTCGACCATCTGGTCCAGATCCTTCAGCAGGAAGTCGCGTTCCTCGATGGAGACGTTCTTGTTGACGCCGCCGGGGATCGCGCCGGTGCCGTGGATCTTCTTGCCGGCCGTGATGCGAATGACCTCCTGGCCGTACTTGCGCATCATGACGCCCTGAACCGCCAGGTCCGGGTACTTAGCGGCCACGCCGATGACGTTGCGAATGGCCGGGTCGGCGTCGAAGCCGAACAGCAGGTCGGGCGAGACCAGGTGGAAGAAGTGCAAGGCATGCGACTGGAACATCTGCCCGTAGTGCATCAGCCGCCGCACCTTCTCGGCCGGCGGCGTGAGCTTCTCGCCGCCGACGATGCGGTCCATCGCCTTGGCCGCCGCCAGGTGGTGACTGACGGGGCAGATGCCGCACAGGCGCTGCACCAGCACCGGCACTTCCCAGTACGGACGGCCCTGAATGAAGCGCTCAAAACCGCGGAACTCCACAATGTGCAGCCGCGCCTGCTGCACCTTGTTCTGCTGGTCCAGCAGAATCGAAACCTTGCCGTGGCCCTCGACGCGCGTGACGGGTTCGATGATCACGCGCTTCAGGCCGTTCTTCATCGTTGTCGCTACCACGTTCTAAACCTCCGACACCGGGCGACCGGCCCGGTGCTGCGGGTGTCGGCTAATCGTACTTCACCAGTTCGTAAGGCAACGCCACGGGCTTGTCACTCAACAGGGCCACCAGCGCCTCCCAGAGCGTGTCCGCCGGCGGCGGGCAGCCCGGCAGGTGGTAGTCGATCTTGACCACCTCGTGGCACGGATAGACCTTGTCGAGCAGGAGCGGCAACTCATCATCATTGGGAATCCGGCCGGTCGGATTGTGCACGCTGGGGCCGTTCAGGTAGGCCTCGTCGTAGCACTCCGCCAGCGGGATCGTGTTGCGCATGGCCGGGATGCCGCCCATGATGGCACAGTCCCCGACCGAGATGAGTATATCGCAGTGCGCCCGGAAGTCCTGGAGCACGCGCACGTTCTCCTCGTTGCAGCAACCGCCCTCGATCAGGCCCACGGCACAGCGGCCGGTGAACTCCTTGATGTCGTCGATCGGCGATTTGTCGAAGTCGACCAGTTCCACCAGCTTGAGAATGCGCTCGTCAATGTCCAGCAGCGACATGTGACAGCCGAAACAGCCGGCCAGCGACGTTGTTGCGACTTTTGGTTTTGCCATGGCGTTTGTCACCTCTACTTGCTCGCGGCCGCTTGCCCGGCCTCGATGTCCGATCCGATGGGCTGGTGGTCATACTCACGTTGGCCGATCGGCACCGCGTAGCCCACACGCTTCTTCAGGATGGCGCCGACGGGACACACGTCCACCGCCCTGTCGGTCACGTCCGCGTTGGTGTCGGCCAGGCGCGCCTCGGCGTTAACGGCGATGCGCTTGTGCGGGCCGCGCCCCACGAACTGGAACACGTTCTTGCCGTCCAAGTCGCGCGAGGCCCGCACGCAGCGCGCACACAGGATGCAGCGATTGCGGTCGATGAAGATGTCCGGGTGCGAGGCGTCCACGTCCCGCTGTTGCCACAGGTACGGGTACTTCGGCGCCGCGATCCCGAAGCGGTACGCCAGGGCCTGCAGCTCACAGTTGCCGCTCTTTTCGCAGAACATGCAGAAGTGGTTGCCCTCGACGAACAGCATCTCGATCAGGTTCGTGCGGTAGCGCTGCACCTTCTCAGTGTTGTTCTGTACGACCATGCCCGGCGCGATCGGCTGCGTGCAGGCCGCCTGCGGGCGCCCGTTGACCAGCACCGTACACACCCGGCACGACCCAAAGGGCGCGAGGTCCTTGTGATGACACAACCGCGGAATGTAGATCCGCGCCCGCTCGGCCGCCTCGAGAATGGTCTGGCCGGGCGTGCCCTGAACCTCGACTCCGTCAATCATGAAGGTTATCGTCTGGCTCATGTAGCTTCCCTTCTCTACGCTTCAAAGTGCACGGACTTGCGTCCCGCTATCGTTTCCGCCACGGCCAGCGCCGCGTGGATGTTGAACGACGGCTGGCAGCCGTCCGGCGCTTCCTTGACCGCCGTGTCGTAGACGGAGCGAAAATTCTTCAGTGTGCTCAGCACCGGATTCGGCGAGGTCTGACCCAGGCCGCAACGACTGGCGACCTTGATGGTCTCGCCCAGGTCCAGCAGGTAATCGAGGTCGGCCGGCTCACCCTGGCCGGCCCGCAGCCGGCGGATCCGCTCAAGCAGCAGCACGTTACCTGCCCGGCAGGGCGTGCAGTAGCCGCAGCTCTCCTCAACAAAGAACTCCAGGAACTTCTCGACCACGTGGAGCAGGTCACGCTGCGGGCCGAATACCATGATCGATCCGCCGGTCGCCAGATCGTCGTAGCAAATCGTGCGGCCGTACTCCGCCGGCCCCACCATCTGGCCGCTGGCCCCGCCCACCTGAACGGCCGCCGCATCCTCGGCCCCCGCCAGCTTCAGCAGCTCCCGCAGCGGCAGGCCGAACGGCAACTCGTAGACGCCGGGCCGGCGGCAGTCGCCGGAGATGCTCAACAGCTTCGTGCCCGCGCTGCCGGACGAACCGAGCTGGGCGAACCAGCCCGGCCCCTTCTCCAGAATGCGGGCCACGCAGCACAGCGTCTCGACGTTGTTGACCACCGTCGGGGCGCCCATGTAGCCCTTCTGGGCTGGGAACGGCGGGCGGTTCTTCGGGTCGCCGCGCAGCCCCTCGCACGAGCTGATGAGCGCGGTCTCTTCGCCGCAGACGTACGCGCCGGCGCCCATCTGAATGCGAATGTCGAAATCAAACCCTTCCTTGCCGCAAACGCTGCGGCCCAGCAGACCCAGCCGGCGCCGCTGCTCAAGCGTGTGGTTCAGGAAATCCAGCAGATACGCATACTCAGCCCGCAGGTAGATCAGGCCGAGCGCCGCACCGACCGCGTAGCCCGCGATCGTCATGCCCTCGAACAGCAGGTCGGGCCGCTCGGTGAGAATCACCCGGTCCTTGAAGGTCCCCGGCTCGCCCTCATCGGCGTTGCAGATGACGTAACGCGTGTCGCCGCCGGCGGCCCGCGTGAATTCCCACTTCATGCCGGTCGGGAAACCGGCCCCACCACGACCGCGCAACCGGGCCGTCTTCACGTCGCGGATGACCTCCGCCGGACTGAGCGCCAGGGCCTTCTTGATGGCCTCGCCCGGCACCAAGTCCGCGAAGATCACCGGGCCGGTCTGGTGCAGGTTGTTCTTGACGCCCGCCCGCACCCGCTCGTGGGCGTTGTTCCCGTCGCCCAGCTTCGTGATGAGCTGCTCGGGCGCCACACCGGCCTTGAGCTTGCGGGCGATGTCCCGGGCGCGGTCCCCCGTGAGGTCCGTCAGCACCACGCCATTGACCAGCGCCGCCGGCGCCTGGTCGCACATGCCGATGCAGGCCGCGTGCTCCAGCGTGATGCGCCCGTCGCCAGTGGTCTGGCCCACCTCGACGCCCAACTCCTCGCGGAAGGCCCGCTCAACGTCCGCGGCCCCGACCAGCTCGTCGATGATGTCGTTGCAGAGCCGCACGACCACCCGGCCCTTGTACCCCTCCGACAGGAAGGAGTAGAAAGTGACGAGGCTCTCAACCTCCACGCGGTGCGTGTGCAGGGCGCGCGCGATCAACTCCATCGCCTCGCCACTCACGCAGCCGAACTGTTCCTGGACCGCCCGCGCCACGTCCATCAGACGCGTCCGGTCATTGCCATACTTCTCGCAGATACTCTTGATGTCGAGTTCCAGTGTTCCACTCATGCGTTACCTCGCTGGCGATTCGCGCCGCGTACGCCGCCCGCCGGCACCCGCCACACACGGCCGGGCCGCCGGACCACGCCCGCAGTTCCACCAACACATTCCGGCCAGCCCGCCGCAGCACTGGCCCTCGTCTCAGCTACGCGCACCCGGCCTGCTCCGCCGTCCGCCCGCCGCCCGCGGCCCCGGCGTGCCGGTCACGCCACCGCTGGTGCAGCCAAGCCAGCCACTGGTCGAAACCCTGACCGGTCTTGGCGGACATCTCCATCAACGGAGCCCGCGTGTTCAGCTTCGCCAAATCATCGCGAACACGCCCGCCGTCATAATCGAGCACGCCCAGCAAGTCCACCTTCGTGAGCAATACGACATCGGCCGGCTGAAACAGCGTCGGATACTTGGCGACCTTGTCGTCGCCCTCCGGCACGCTCAGCAACGCCACCCGCAGGTGCTCACCCAGGTCGAATCCCGCCGGACATACCATGTTGCCGACATTCTCGATAAACAGAAACGCCATGCCCGCCAGCGCCAGGCTGTCCAACCCCGCCGCCACCTGGGCCGCGTCCAGATGACAACCCTTGCCCGTGTTGATCTGGATCGCCGGCACCCCCAGAACGCCCAGGCGCTCAGCGTCACGCGTCGTCTGCAAGTCCCCCACCAGCACCCCCGCCGGATACTCCGCCCCCAGCGCCGGGATCGTCCGCTCCAGCAGCGTGGTCTTCCCGCTGCCCGGCGCGCTCATCAGATTGAGCACAAGCACGCCGGCGGCGTCCACGCGCCGGCGATTCTCACGCGCCAGCGCGTCGTTCGCCTTCAATACACTCTCGACCACCTTGACCTTCATCACTTCGCTGCGCCGTCACTCACCTGGCAAACGACATTCTTTAACACAATCTCGTTGCCCGCCACCAACTCGGCATCCGCCTGACCGCATTGCGGACAGACGTAGTCGTTGATAGCCGGCTCGTACCGACAATCACACGCCCGACACCGCGCCGCCGCCGGCACCTCCACCGTCTTCAACGTCGCACCGTCCGCCAGCGTCCCGGCCGAGGCGACCGTAAACGCCAACTCCAAGGCCTCCGGCACCACAAGCTGCAGCACGCCGATCTCAAGCTCAACCGATTCGACCTTGATGGCGTCGTGTCGCCGGGCAGCGGCCAGCACCGAGTCGACCAGGCTTGCCGCGATAGCCATCTCGTGCATCCGCCGGCGACTCCGCATGCCGCACCAAGCCTTGGCACCCATGCTCAGCAAGGTACCCAGAGCTGTCCTGCAATCGGCGGACCACACCCGCCGGCAGCAGTAGGTGGCATTGAACAGAACAACGGCTCCGCAATGTTGTGCGAAAAACCCTATTCCGACAATGCCCTGGGCAATAACACGCAACATCGCCGGCCTCCCCAAATCCAGAAAGGCCGACGCGAGCTTGCTTTATATGTCAAACAACAGGCCGTCACGCCGCGGCGATTCCGCCAGCCCGTAAATGCGAACAGGCACTTGATGCGTCCGGGTGCGCCCGCCGACCACCCCGTGCACCGGCCAGCGCCGCGCCTTTGCTACAAGACTATCCAGGTCTTGGAAGTCCCATGAGTCGCGCTCGACTGCGCGACCCCGGCTGTCCGTCACCGCGCAGCCAAACTTATCCACCAGCACGCGCGCCGCGAACCGGTCGCAGCGCGACTCCTTCTGACGCGGGCTGCGGCCGGCCAGCTTCACCAAATAGTGATACAACTCGTGCAGGTACACGAACAACGCCAACTCGTAGGCGCTCGCCACCGTCAGATTGTACGTCTCACGCCACCAGTGCGAACGATTCGAACGCGCCCGAGCGATATTCGTACCCAGGCGGTACGGATAGCGCACATGCCGGCCGAGATTCACGAATATCCGCCCCTCGCGGTAGTAGCACGTGCCGGAGAAATCCACACCCCGACTGTACCGCACCGCCACGCGCAGCCGCTCGTGTCGGTAGGCCGCCGTGTACCGGAGGAACCAGTCCTGGAGCTGTTCGCCATCCAGCGCGGTCGCGTTGCTGAACTCCATGGTCACATCCGTGCGCCAGCCGACATCGCCAAAGCGCGTGCATAAGACCACCGCCCCGCGTCAATTGCAAGCGCGTCCGCCAGCCCGGCCCGCGCCTTGGCCGGACAACCGACCAGGCCGTATCATCCTTCCGGGGCCGCCTCAGACTGGGCGCGCATTCATGGCATGAAGACCCAACGCGAGCAATTCACACCCGGCGAGTTGGCGATCGTCCTGAGCCACTACCACCTTGGCGTCATTGAGAGCGTCAAGGAGTTCCCGCGCGGCTCCCGAACGTCCGCCAAGCTGCTGATTCGGGCCGCCGGCGGGCGCCGTTACGTGCTCAAGCGGCGTGCGGTCGGGCGCGACGATCCGGCGCGCGTCGCCTTCGCCCACACCCTGCTGGACCACCTCGCCCAGCGCGGCTTCCCGGTGCCACCGCTCATCCGCCCGCATGAGCAGCGCGATGCGGTCCTGCGCCTGGCCGGCCGCACGTACGAGTTGTTCGGCTACGTCGAGGGCCACCGCTACCGCGGCGCACCGGAAGAAACCGACCAGGCCGGCCGCACGCTCCACGACTGGCACGTGGCCGTACAGACCTTCCACACCAACTGGCAACCGCCTACCGGCTCGTTCCACGACTCCCCGGCGGTGCGCCATGGTCTCGATGCCGTACCGGCGACACTCGCCCGTCGCCATTCGGCGAGCAAGCCCCCGCCGGAGCTGACCGATCTGGCCGCAACGCTGCGCCGCCAATACGACGCCGCCGCCCGGCAGGTTAACGCCTGCGGCTACGCGGACTGGCCGCAGACCATCATCCACGGCGACTGGCATCCCGGAAACATGCTCTTCCACCACGCGAAGGTGGCTGCCGTGCTGGACCTGGACGCGGTCCGCCGCCAGCCGCGCGCCACCGACGTCGCCAACGGCATGCTGCAGTTCTCCATACTGCGCGGGCCGGATGCGCCTGCCGATTGGCCGGCCTGCTTCGACGAGCACCGCATGCGCCTCTTCCTGGACGGCTACCGGAGCAAGGGCGCGCTGCCCGAAGCTCAGCAGGCGGCGCTGCTGGATCTAATGATCGAGTCGCTCATCGCGGAAGCCGTGATGCCCATTGCGGCTACCGGCTCATTTGGCCAATTGCCCGGCCTGGGGGTCCTCCAGATGGCGGGACGCAAGGCGCAGTGGTTGCGCGCCGCTCGATTCCAGCCAGGCGACCGGCTGGTCGAGTAAGCGCGCGCACGACGCGCAGTTTTTTCTGCAGATTATGACTGCCCGGCCGGTTCCTTTTTCGATAACCTATAAGGGCAGATGGGTGTCTGTGCGCCGGCGCAGGAGGTGCCGGCCTGACGTGCCGCCCGATGCGTATCGACGCACCGGCCGTAACCAAGTAAGGAAGGTTTGGAGGATGGACACAGCCCCACGAATCGCATCCGATGCGCTCTTGCAGGTGGCGTATGCACCCCGGGCTGCGCGACGCCGGTGGCTGCGCCCGGTCGTGCTGATCCCCGTCCTGGGGACCCTGCTGCTGGCCGGCGGGGCGTACACGGTCCATTCCCTGAGGCTGGTGGACCAGCTCTGGACAACTCGGACCGTCAATGACGTTATCTACGCCGTTCGCCCCCTGAACCTCAGCATCACGCTCACGGAGAACGGCGAGCTGAAGCCCAGGAATTCGGCCGAGCTTAAGTGTGAGCTGGAGGGCCAGAACACCATCCTGTGGGTGGTCGCCGAGAGCACCCAGGTCAAGAAGGGCGACCTGCTGGTCGAGTTGGCGTCGGACGCCATCAAGGAACGGCTGGACGCCGAGCAGATCGAGTTGAATCGTATCGAGTCCGCCCTGGTAGCCGCGGAGCAGGACCTGGAGATCACGCTCAACGAGAACGCCAGCCTGATCAGACGCGGCGAGATCGACGTCGAACTGGCGGAGCTGGAGCTGCGCCGCTATCTCGAAGGCGACTTCGAGCGCGCCCTCAAGTGGGCCAACATCAACATCAAACGCACGGAAATGGATATCGAGCGCCGCAAGGACGATCTCGAGAAGCACCAGCGCCTGCACGAGCGCGGCTTCGTCACGGAGGCGCAGATCGAGCAACTCAAGTTCGACCTGGAAACCGCGCACATGACCCTCGAGCAGAACCAGCTCGAGAAGAAGATCCTGCTGGAATACGAACGGCCCAAGAACGAGAAGCAGAAGCGCTCGCACCTGGACCAGACTGTTCAGGAACTCGCCCGTAACCGGCAGCGCGCCACCTCGCGGGAACGCCAGGCCAACGCGCGCGTGGAAGAGCAGCGCGCCCTCTTCGAGATGCGTAAGAAGCGTTTTGAACGCCTGGGCGAACAATACGCCAAGTGCCGCATCCACGCGCCGGCCGACGGCGTCGTGCAGTATCCCTCGGACGGCGGCTTCCGCTGGGGCGACGACCGCATCGCCGTGGGGCAGAAGGTGAACGAAGGCCAGACGCTGATCGTCCTGCCGGACACTTCGCAGATGATCGTAGAAACGCGCATCCACGAATCCGACCGCCACAAGGTGCAGGAGGGCGCGCCCTGCCTGGTCACGGTGGCGGCCGTCCCCGACCGCGCCTTCCCCGGCACCATCGTGCGCATCGCGCGCTTCGCGGACAGCGCCAACCGCTGGCTCAACCCCGAGCTCAAGGAGCACACCACCGAAATCCTGCTTGATCCGACCGATGCGCCCATCTCGCCTGGCGACTCGGCCGAAGTCAGAATCCTGATCGACGAGTTGCGTGACGTGCTGGCCGTGCCCGTGCAGTGTGTCTTCACCCGCGGCTCCAAGAGCTACGTCTTCGTGCGCCGCGCCACCACCGACGAGTGCGTCGAGGTCACGGTTGGACGTGCCAGCGACAGCATGATCGAGGTCGTCTCCGGCCTGCAGGCCGGCGAAACCGTCCTGCTGCACGTCGATGAGCGGCAGCAGGCGCTTTTGCCGGCGCCCGCCACCACCGACGCATTCGCCGGCGGACTCTTCGACGAATCCGTCCACGCCCCACAAACGGCCGGCAGCCCTACCGCCGCCGACGACGCACCCGATGGCTGATCCACACCATTGGGCCGCAGCGCCGCTCGTACCGCTTGCATCACGCGCGCCCCCCCGTGACACTACGGCCTGACGCCGGCTGAGATGACGTCTGACCGGGCGCAGTGCGGAGCAGATCGTGAGGGTGGTCCGTTGTCCATCCTGTGACACCCGTTACAAGATTCCGGATTCCACCCCCGCAAAACGCGCCCGCTGCAAGCGTTGCGGCAAGCACTTCCGTATCCCCGAGCCGCAGCCCGACAGTGGCCGGCTGGCCCTCACTTCGCTTGAGGATCTCGGCGGCGGCCAAAGCGTGGCGCCGTCGCCCCTCCACGCCACACCCACCGCTGACTGTGCTGCCGAAGAACCCACACCCGCTGTTCTGCCCATGACACGCGCCCCCGGTCCGACCCATCCGGCCGCGGCGCGATCTGCCGATGCTTACAGCGCCTACTTCCGCGCGCTCGGCCGGTCGTTCCGCCTCCCGTTCGTTGCCGACAACCTGGCCACGTGCATCGTCGTGTGGGTGCTGCTGTGCATCGGCACATTCATCAAAACGTACGGAGGCTGCTTCGGCAGCATCGGCGCAATCATCATTACGGGCTGGTACTGGTCCTTCCTATTCGGCACCGTGCTGAACTCGGCCGGCGGCGAAGAGGACCTGCCCAAGGTCACCCTCACGGGCGGTCTGACGGACGACGTGATTGTGCCCCTGCTCAAGATGCTGCTCACCTTGGCCATTGCCTGTCTGCCGCTGACAGTGTTCATGCTGCTCGACGCGCTGCTGGACGGCGGGATGGGCACGTTGCTGGTCGGCGGAGCCGGGAGTCTGCCGCAACTGCGGGACATCGCCGGCTCGACCATCCTGCTGCTGTTGCTCATGCTCGGCCTGTTCACCTGGCCGATGCTTCTCCTGGTCATCGCCGCCGGCAGCATGGAATCAGTGCTTCGGCTCGACCTCATCGCCGCGACCATCTTCCGCTCATTCGGCGCGTACGTCATCGCCGTCCTGGCAGTGTATGCTTGCGTGGCGGTCATGATTATCGCGGCGTTTGTGATGCCTGACACAACCGGGCCGGTCTGGATCGGCGCGGGGGCCGGTCGGGCCGCTGTACAGGGTGCCGCCTTCCAGTTGGTAACGCTCTACCTGGCCATCTTCGCCATGCGTGCCATCGGCCTGCACTACCACTGCTTCAAGCACAAGTATGCCTGGTCGTGGGGCTAGCCCTGCCCGGTTTGGCGGGCCTCAGGACACGGGCGCCGCGCGATACTGCAGTTGCCCGTCCACGAGCGTGGCCACCGCCTTGCCGCGCAGCTTCCAGCCGTCGAAGGGTGTGTTGCGGCTCTTCGAGAGAGACTGCTCGACGTCGACCGTCCATTCCAGCTCCGGGTCGATGATCGTGACGTCAGCCGGCGCGCCGACCTTCAGCGTGCCGCCGGTCACGCGCAGCAGTTCCGCCGGCCGCGTGGACATGGCCCGCACGAGCCGCGGCCAGTCAATGATCTTCGGCTCGATGAGGGCCTTGATGAACAAGCCCAGCGCCGTCTCCAGTCCGATAATGCCGAACGGCACGTCCTGGAACTCATGTTCCTTGTCCTGGCGACCGTGCGGCGCGTGGTCGCTGACCAGGCAGTCGATGGTGCCGTCGCCGACGGCGGCGATACATGCTTCCACATCCGCCTGGGCGCGCAGCGGCGGGTTCATCTTGAAGTTCGGATCGTACGTCGAGCAAGCCTCGTCCGTCAGCAGCAGGTGATGCGAACACACCTCGGTCGTAACGGCACGACCCGCCTGCTTGGCCCGCCGCACCAGCTCGACCGCCCCGCGCGTGGATACATGCGCCACGTGGTAGCGTACCGCCGTCTGCGCGGCCAGAACCAGGTCGCGCTGCACCATGAGGTCTTCCGCAATGGCTGGCATGCCGGGCAGCCCCAGGCGCGTGGCAGTGCGGCCGGCGGTCATGCAGCCTTCGCTGCTCAGCGACTTCTCCTCGCAGTGCTGGATGAACAGGCGGTCGAACATGCTCACATAATGCATGGCCCGCAGGCAGACCCCCGCATCGGCAATGCCCACTCCATCGTCGCTGAACGCCACCGCTCCCGCCCGCACCATCAGGCCGATCTCGGCCAGTTCCCGGCCCTCGCGCCCCTTCGTCAGCGCCCCGATCGGGTAGACCCGCGCCTGGGCCCCGCGGGCCGCCTGCCGCAACACGAACTCAATCTCCGAGTCCGAATCCAGCGGCGGCAACGTGTTCGGCATACAGGCGACCGCGGTGAAACCGCCGGCCGCCGCCGCCGCCGTCCCCGTCTCGACCGTCTCGGCATCCTCCTGACCAGGCTCGCGCAAGTGCACGTGCATGTCGATCAGGCCGGGCGTAACGATGAGCCCCGCCGCGTCCAGCACCTCGCCGGCACCCGGCGCCGCGCGCCCCAGGGCGGCGATGCGCCCGCCAGCAATCACGACATCCATCACCTCGTCAATGTCCTGGGCCGGATCAATCACCCGCCCACCGCGAATCAGCATGCTAGCGCTCATACTCACGCCTGTTGGTCAGGACCGGCTGAGGCCCAGGGCTCGTGCCGCGCGGGACGCCGAATCACTCTCCAGCATATGATACTGGCAGCCGGCCACACGGGTAGACCCTCCCCCGGGAGATTGCCGCATGGCCCTGACCGCCGATCAAGTCCGCCACCAACTCGGCCTGGCCCCCCGCGTAATGGACGGAGCCACCGGCACGGAGCTCGAGCGCCGCGGCGTGCCGGCCGCGCTGCCACTCTGGTCCGCGGCCGCCCTGGATAGCGCCCCGGATATGGTCACGGCCATTCATCGCGGGTACATCGAAGCCGGCGCGGACATAATCGTTGCCAACACGTTCCGCACGAATATCCGCACTCTGGCACGGGCCGGCCGAATCGCCGACGGGGTCCGGCTCAATCAGCAGGCCGTCGCGCTCGCCCGCCAGGCCGTCGCAGACGCCGCCGCCCCGCCGCCATCCGCCGGCCGCTGCATCCTGGTCGCGGCCAGCGTGGCGCCCGTGGAGGACTGCTATTGCCCGCAGCGCGTGCCGGCCGCCGCGACCCTGCAATCCGAGCACCGCCAGATGATGGCCTGGCTCCAGGCGGCCGGCCCCGATCTGATCTGGATCGAGACCATGACCACGATCCGCGAAGCCCGCGCCGCGGCCGAAGCCGCCGCCATGCTCACGCTGCCGTTCGTCCTCTCATTCACCACGCAAGAGACCGGTGAACTGCTCGGCGGCGAGCCGCTGGCGGACGCCGTCGCCGCCGCCAGCCCGTTCGGCCCGCTGGCCATCGGGGTGAACTGCATCCCGCCGCGCGGCCTGACTGCGCTGCTGCCGCGCCTGCGCCAGTTGACCACGCTGCCGCTAGCGGCCTACGCACACGTCAACAACGCCGCGCCAATCCCGGGCTGGACATATGCGCAGATGATGGACGCAGAGGAGTACGGGCGCGCGGCGCAGCGCTGGCTCGACCTGGGCGCGGCAATCGTCGGGGGCTGCTGCGGCACCACGCCGGAGCACATCCGCGCCATCCGCCACTAATCACGCTGAACACGAAACCCCCGGCAACTCCGCCCAACTACGCCGGACTGGGCAGCGGTCCGGCCTCCTCCTCGTCGGTCGGCGGCCGGACGGGCCGGGCCACGGGCGGCGCGGTCTGGCGCCGTTCCTGCTCGGCGTTGATGAGGTCCGCCACCGTCGGGCGGTCGATGGTTTCGCCGGCGATGAGCTTGCGGACTTCTTCCCCGTCCAACGTCTCATACCGCAGCAGTGCCAGGGCCACGGCTTCGAGCTTGTCGCGATTCTCCGTCAGGATGCGGCGAGCGTCGGCATAGGCCTCGTCGATGATGCGCTTGGTTTCCTGGTCGATCAACTCAGCCGTCTTGGGGGCCATGCCCTTGCCCAAACCGAAGTCCGGCATCGCCCGCTGCGTGAGCGGCTCTTCACCCACATAGACGAAGCCGACCCGATCGCTCATGCCCCATTCCGTGACCATGTGCCGGGCCATGGCGGTGGCCTGCTTGATGTCGCCGGCCGCCCCGGAGTTCATGTCCTCGCCGACCAGCGCCTCCGCCAGCCGACCGGCGCACAACACCCGCAACCCTGCCTCGATGTAGGAACGGTTGTAGGTCTGGCGGTCCTTCTCCGGCAACGAGAACGTCGCGCCGCCATAGGGCCCGCGCGGAATGATGCTGACCTTGTGAACCGGGTCGGCATCCTTCAGCAGCGTCTGCACCACCGCGTGGCCCGCCTCGTGATAGGCGGTCAGCTCGCGATCCCGCTCCTCCACCACGCGGCTGCGCTTGGCCCGCCCCCAGCGCACCTTGTCGCGTGCCTCCTCCAGATCATCCATGTCCACGGCTTCCTTGCCGGCCAGCGTGGCCAACAAGGCCGACTCGTTGATGATCGCCGCCAGGTCCGCCCCGCTGAACATGGGCGTCGCCCGGGCCAGCCGCTGCAGCTTGGGCTCGATCGGCGGCTTGGTCTTCACCTTCTGCGCGTGCACGCGCAGGATCTCGAACCGCCCCTTCACATCCGGCAACGGCACGTACACCTGCCGATCGAAGCGGCCCGGACGCACCAGGGCCGGGTCCAGCACGTCCGACCGGTTGGTAGCCGCGATCACAATCACCTGGTCATTGCTCTCGAAGCCGTCCATCTCCACCAGAATCGCGTTGAGCGTTTGCTCGCGCTCGTCGTGGCCGCCGCCGTTGAAGCCCACGCCGCGCCGCCGTCCGACCGCGTCAATCTCGTCCAGGAAGATGATGCAGGGCGAGTTCTCCTTGGCCTGCCGGAACAGGTCGCGCACGCGCGAGGCGCCCACGCCTACGAACATCTCGACGAAGTCACTGCCGCTGATCGAGAAGAACGGCACGTCCGCCTCGCCCGCGATCGCCTTGGCCAGCAGCGTCTTGCCACAGCCCGGCTCGCCGATCAGCAGCACGCCGCGCGGGATCCGTCCGCCCAGCCGCTGGAAACGCTTGGCGTTCTTCAGGAACTCGACGACCTCGTAGACCTCCTCCTTGGCCTCGTCGATGCCGGCCACGTCGGCGAAGGTGATGTTCGTGTGTTCCTTCGTAGTCAGCCGGGCCCGGCTGCGCCCGAAATTGCCCAACATGCCCGGCCCGCCGCCGGCCTGCCGCAGTTGCCGAAACACCAGGAACCACAGCAAACCAAAGATGAGAATCCACGGCACGAAGGAAATCAGGACGCTGACCAGCAGGCTGTTGCCGGCCTCACTGGCAATCTTGACCTCCCGCGGACTCTTCTCCTGAATCCCCTTGCGAATATCCTCCAGATTATCGGATGCATTCAGATACGTGCACTCGAACTTCGTCGTCTTGACGTCGCCGTGCGGCAGCGGATTACGGAACTCCCCGGTGATCACATTTTCCTTGATGACCACCTCTTTGACGTTTCCGTTCTGAACATGCGTCCAGAACTCGTCTATCGAAATGCGATTGCCCTGGCTCGCCCCCTGGTTGAAAAGAAACAGCAGCATGATCGCCAGGCCGGCGATCAGGATCCAACCGAAGGCCCCGCGCGACATGCGCGTAGGAGGCCGGGGCGGCCCACCAGGACCGTCGCTGCGCGGCTCACGCGGTGGTTTCGGGTCGTCTGCCATGGCCCTTATTCGATATCGACGCGGCAACGCCGCCCCGTAAACCGGACATCACCAGTCGCGGTACATTTTGGCGACGATCCGCGCCGCCATCCGATCAATCGCCCGTTCCTGCGCCAGCGCCTCCGTCTCGCCGGTCGGCGTAAGATAATCCGCCGCTTGCAACTCCACCGGCTGATCGACCAGTACCCGGCCGGTCCGCAGGTCCTGCCACTGCACCCGCACCGCCAGCGTGAGTTGCTTTTCGCGCGGCAGCCGCGACTCATAATCCGTGGCAAACGCGGCCTGCCGCACCTCCAGCACCTCACCCTTTAGTATAGTATCGGCCTCCGCCCGCGCAGCCAGGCGATAGGGCGTGTCCAGGTTCACCCGCTTCTTGATCGCCTCCGTCAGCTTGAATTCCAGGTCCCGCCGGAACTCCCGCGAGGCAAAAATCTCAACATGAACCGTCTCGATCCCCGGCCGGTGTAACTCCCCGGCCCGATAGCCGCACCCGGCCGACAGCGCACCCACCGCCAGCAGCAGCCCCGTCAGCGTCAGCACGCCACGCACCCTCACGGCGGATACTCCTCCGACTCGACGTCAACCCCCAGGCCCCGCAAACCCTGCCGGGCCTCGGCCGCAGCGAGCGAGTCTGGCCAGTCCTCGAGCACCAGCCGGTAGTAGAACTCCGCCGCCGCCGGCTGCCGCGTGCGCGCATACCAGCGAGCGATGTCCAGGTCCTTCTCGGCCCGCGCTTGGCTAATACCCGTCAACCGCTCCGGCACCCGCTCCCGCTCAGCGTAGACCGGGAAGGCCCGCCGCACCTGCTCATAACGTACGCCCGCCTCCAGCAAAGGCCGATCATCGAAGCGGATCCCGGGGAAAGCGGCCTCGGCCGCCTCCGCGCTGCGCAGCATGGCCAGTTGCACGAAGCGGCCGCCGGGATACTCGCGCGCCAGGTGGGCGTACTCGTCCTGGGCCAGATCCATGTCACCTTTGTTGAAGAAGTAGTCGGCCTTGATGCGCAGCGCCTCCTCGCCCAGGCTTGTGCCGGGCACGCGCTCCCAGATGCGGTCCAGAATCTCAATCGCCTCATCATGGGCCGGCAGCCGCAGCATCTTCCACACAATCCGCTTCTGGCCGGACAGAAACGCCAGCGCTACGTCCTTCTCACGCCGCAATGCCTTGCGGAACAGCTCGCCCGCCGTGTTCTCGACCACGAGTTCGTACTGCTCGTAGGCGCGATAGTAATCCCCGCACTCGAACAGGGCCTCGCCCAGCAGGAACACGCCCTCGAAATAGCGCTCGTGATCGGGATTCTCGTCCACCCACTCCTGAAGCAGCTTGCGGGCCGCCCGGCAGCGCCCGTCAGTCAGCAGGGCGCGCGCCTCTTCCAGCGCCCCGACGGGTTGCGCCTCCGGCTCAGCCGGCCGGGGCACCCACTCGTCCATGTCCGGATCCAGCACGTGACGCTCCCGGTACTGTTCTCCGCGCTGCGGATCCGGCTGCGCGACCGCCGCATCCGCCGCCCCGCCGGCCGCGACCGCCTCAACGGCCAGACAGCCCAACAGCACCACGATGACAGCTTCTGAGAAGTGCCTTACTGAGCTCATGGGCCGGATTATAGGCCGCACCGCGCAACAGGACAACGCGCCCCGCCGATCCACATCGGACCGCGCCCGCTCACGCCAACTGCCCCGGCGCAGCCCCATTCATATTCCGACAAGTTCGGACAGCCACCCGCCCGCGGCGCCCCATATAATGCAGCCCGGTGAGCATTGCCCGCCGGGAACCAGCGCCGCATGCGCGGTCGCGTCACGCGACCGGCCGGCCAACCCGGCCGGCCGTGCGGTGCAACGCAACCTCCAGGAGGAACCATGATGCTTCGTAATGCTAACAGGCTGCTGGGTTGGCCGATTCTCGTTGTCGCCGCCGCCCTGTGGATGCCGCCCGACTCCGCCCACGCCGCCCGCAAAGTGCTGCGCGTGCGCCTCAGCGGTCCCGTGGCCGAGGCCCCGGCGGACGGCGTGCAGTTCCTGGCCGCCCTCGCCGGCGAAAAGCAGAAGACTCTCTACGAATGGCTCAAAATGATCGACCAGGCCGGCAATGACGACCAGATTGCCGGCATGGCGCTGATCATCGAGCAGCCGCTGATGAGCCTGGCCCAGATCGAAGAGCTGTCACGCGCCCTGCGGGCGTTCCGCGAGCGCGGCAAGCCGATCTACTGCTACATCGATTACGCCGGCAATGGCACCTACGCCCTGGCCTGCGCTGCGGATCACATCACGCTGGCGGAGTACAGCGTCATCGACATCAACGGCTTCAGCGCCGTCATGTGGTACTACAAGGGGCTGTTCGACAAGCTCGGCATCCAGCCCGACATGCTGCACTGCGGCGCCTACAAGAGCGCGGTTGAGCCCTTCACCCGCACCGCGCCCAGCCCCGAGGCGGCCGAGAATGTCAACTGGCTGCTGGACGGGCTCTTCGACCGCTGGCTCGACCTGTTGGCCGCCGGCCGCGGCCTGACCGCCGCCGAGCTGCGCGCCGCCGTCGATCAGGCTCCCATCCTCGCGAGCCAAGCCCTCAAGCTGCGACTCGTCGACGAGGTCTCCTCCTTCCCGGCCTTCAAGCAACGCATCCGCAAGGAGTTCGGCCAGGATGTCGAGGTCGTCAAGAAGCTGGAGACCGGCCAGCCCAAGATCGACTTCAGCAACCCGTTCTGGTTCGTGAACCTCTTCCAGGAGCTCCTGGAACAAGTGGACGAGCCCGCCAAGCCCGGCGTCGCCGTGATCTACATCGAAGGCGGCATCGCCATGGGGCGCAGCGAGCCCGACTTCCTCGGCAGCGGCCCCATGGCCGGCTGCGACACCATCCGCGCCGCCCTCGAACAGGCCCGCGCCGACGACAGCATCAAGGCCGTAGTCGTGCGGGTTGACTCGCCCGGCGGCTCCGCCTTGGCGAGCGATATCATGTGGGAGGCCGCCACGCGTCTGAAAGCCGAGAAACCCCTCGTCGTCAGCATGGGCGGCGTGGCCGGCAGCGGCGGCTACTACGTCGCCATCCCCGGCGACCTCATCTTCGCCGAAGAGACCACCATCACCGGCTCCATCGGCGTCCTGGGTGGCAAGCTAGTTTGGCAGGGCCTGATGGAAGACAAGCTCGGCCTGACCACCACCGAGTTTCACCGCGGCCGGCAGGCCGGCCTGATGAGCATGAACCGCCCCTGGACCGACCAGGAACGCGCCTTCATGCAAGGCTTCCTCGACGACATCTACGAACAGTTCAAGGGCCGCGTGCTGGCTTCGCGCGGCGACCGCCTCAAGGGCGACCTGGAAGACCTGGCCGGCGGCCGCGTTTACACCGGCCGCCAGGCGCTCGAGAAGGGTCTCGTTGACCGCATCGGCGGCCTGTCAGACGCCATCGCCTACGTCGCCCAGAAAGCCGGCCTCGGCGACAAGTATGAGATCTACCTCCTGCCTGAGCCGCGCGACGTGTTCGAGCAGATGATCGCCGAACTTACCGGCCAGGATATGGAGGACGAATTCGAGATCGCGCTGCGCTGGAGTGCTGAAAGCCAGCCGCTCCTGCACGCCCTGCTCCCGCTGCTCCGCCAACTGGCCCCGGAGCAGGTCGGCACGATCATGCGCGACATGCGCAACCTCCTGATAGTTCAGCAGGAACGCGCCGGCTGCTTCATGCCGCAGGCGTTCCTGCTGCGCTGAGCAGCCACGCTCCGCGGACCAGCCCCCGGGCGGGCCGCTCCGACCGACGCCGGCGGAGCGACCCGCCCGCTGCTTCTCAGCTTGGCCCCGACCGGCTTCGCCGTACAATCTGATGCTCGGCCCCGTGACGGCCGACTACGACGACGACAACCCCAAGGAGGTTCAGCCCCAATGCACCGTCGGTTTCCGCCCCGGACTGTCGCCGCCCTGCTGGCCGCCATCATCGTGAATGCCACCCCCCAGGTCCTGGCCGACGAAGTCGTCTTCGCCCGCCACCTCGCCCTCGCACCCGACGGACAGGCCCTGGCCTTCTCATGGGCCGGCGACATCTGGACAGTACCCGTCACCGGCGGTCACGCCAACCGCCTGACCGTGCACCCGGCCCATGACAGCCGCCCGGTCTGGTCCCGCGACGGCCAGCGCCTGGCCTTCTATTCCACCCGTCACGGCGCCGCCAACGTCTTCATGATGGACCGTGACGGCCGCAACCTGACCCGCCTGACTTTTGATGATCGCTCCGCCGCACCCTCCGACTGGTCCCTCGACGACCAGCACGTGTACTTCCATTCGCACCGCGAGGGCCAGGTCTTCCGCGAGCCCATGCTCTACTTGTTGCCCACCGCCGGCGGCCAGCCCTGGCGCGCCCTGGATTGCTTCGCCGCCGACGCCCGCCTGAGCCCCGATGGAACGCACCTCGCCTTTGTCCGCGGCGGCTCCAACTGGTGGCGCCGCCACTACCGCGGCAGCGCCAACTACGACATCTGGCTCTGTCACCTGCCCACGGGCGAATTCCGCCGCCTCACCGATTTCGACGGCACCGATCGCCTGCCCGTCTGGGACGCCGACGGTCAGGGCGTCTACTTCCTCTCCGAGCGCGGCGGAACCGTCAACGTCTGGTACCAGACCATCGCCGACGGCACCGCCCGGCAGATCACGCACATGACCGCGGACGACGTGCGCGATCTGACCGTCTCGGCGGACGGCCGCACGCTTGCCTTCACACACTGGGACGACCTGTACGTTATGGCCTTGCCGGACGGCCAACCGGTGCGGCTGACCGTAACAGCCGGCGCCGACTCCCCCTTCAGAGACATTGAGCTGCGCACGCTCCGTGACGGTGCCGACGAGGCCGAGGTCTCTCCGGACGGGAAGGAAATCGCGCTCGTTGTGCAGGGCGAGGTCTTCGTTGTCCAGACGGCCGAGAACAAACCCACGCGCCGCGTCACCGACTCGCCCTGGCGCGACTGGCAGGTAACCTGGTCACCCGACGGCAAGGCCCTCTTCTTCGTCTCCGACCGCAGCGGCAGCGAGCAGATCTACCGCGCCGTCTCCGCCGAAGAGCCCGCCAAGGCCCTCTCCGCCTCGCTGCGCTTCCGCGTCGAACAGGTCACCGACAACGCCCACCCCAGCTACGCGCCGTCGCTCGCGCCCGATGGCCGACGACTGGCTTACGTGCGCCGCTGGGGCGACCTCGTCATCCGCGACCTCGCGAGCGGCGACGAGAATGTCCTGCTGGAATCCTGGGCCCGCCCCCAGTACCGCTGGTCGCCCGACTCCAAGTGGATCGCTTACGCCGTCGAAGATATCGAACACAATTCCGACGTCTGGGTCGTCCCGGCCGATGGCAGCGAGCCCGCGGTGAATATCTCCAAGCACCCCGACTACGATGGCGACCCGCAGTGGTCCTACGACGGGCAGATCCTGGCCTTCGCCTCGCGCCGCCACGGCTTCGACACCGACATCTACCTCGTCTTCCTATCGCCGGAACTGGACGAGCTCTCGACGGTGGACCGCGACGAATACCTCGAGGAGCAGAACAAGGCCGTCGGCAAGCGCAAGCCGCTCGAATCCGCAGTCGCCAGCGGCAAGATCCGTCTGGCCGGCGAACCGTCCGAAGCGGAACCCGCCGAGCCGGCCGAGGGCGAACCGGCCAAGACTCCGCCGGCCGAGACTCAGCCCACCGAGCCCACCTCCGCCGAGCCCGCGACCACCACCGCGCCGGACTCCCCGGCCTCCGAAGCTGAACCGGCCGCGCCTGAGCCCGCTGCCACCAGGCCGCTGTCCGCCCAGCTCCAGTCCCTGCTGGAGAAGATCCGCCAGAAGCCCGCCAAGCCGAAGAAACCGGAGAAGAAGAAAGTCGAGGAGAAGAAGCCCAAGCACTACGAGTATGACCTCAAGACCGCCTATCGGCGCATTCGCAGCGTCACCCGCCTGCCCGACGACCAGCGGCACTTCGCGCTCGCGCCGGCCGGCGACCTGGTCGTGTTTACCTCCCGACACGAGGGCGACCCGGCCCTATTCTCCATCAAATGGAACGGGCAGGATCGCAGCCGCATCCAGGCCGGCGGCGTCGGCGGACTGCACTGGGACCTCACAGGCAAGCGCCTCTTCTACATCAAGGGCGGCGTGCCCAACTCCTGCACCGCCAAGGGCTCAGACAGCAAGCGGCACGCCTTTAGCGCCAAGTTCGCCATCGACTACCCCGCCCGAGCGCGCCAGAAGTTCGACGACGGCGCGCGCGCAATCGCCAACGGCTTCTACGATGCCACCCTTAAAGGCCTGGACTGGCCGACCCTCGCCGCCAAGTACCGCGACCTCGCCCTGCGGACCAACACCGTCACCGAGTTCAATGAGATCTTCAGCATGCTCCTGGGCGAGCTGAATGCCTCGCACATGGGTATATCCGGCGGCCAGCGCCTCGATGAGCCTTCCGAACGCACCGGCTACCTCGGCTGCGAATTCGACCCCGACTTCCCCGGCCCGGGCCTCAAGGTCACCGCCATCACGCCCCGCAGCCCGGCCAGCCGCGCCGAAAGCCGCCTCGCGCCCGGCGACATCATCCTCAGCGCCGCCGGCACGCCCGTCGGCCCTGACACTTCGCTGGACAACGCCCTCATCGATTCGATCGGCGAGCAGATCATCCTGAAGATCATCCCCGCCCCCGACCAGGACAAGGACGGGGTGGCCGACCCCGAGTCCGAAGTTGAGTCCGAGACGGAGGCATCAACCGATGCCCCCCCGGCCGCGGACGACGCCACCACCCCGCCGGCCGAACGCGAGCTCGTCATCCGGCCGATTTCGTACGGCGAACTGGCTGAACTGAAGTACGACGAGTGGGTCTACGCCAACCGCGCGTACGTGGAGCAGCAGACCGGCGGCCGCGTCGGATACACGCACATCCGCAGAATGGTCGAGTCCAGCTTCGAGGTCTTCCAACGCGATCTCTACGCCGCCGCGCATGGCAAGGACGGCCTGATCATCGACGTCCGCAGCAACGGCGGCGGCTGGACCGCCGACTGGATCCTCGCCATCCTCAGTGTGCGCCGCCATGCCTACACCGTGCCGCGCGGCGCCACTGAACGCGGCTATCCTCAGGATCGCCTCATCTTCTACGCCTGGGACAAGCCCGCCACGATGATGTGTGACCAATACAGCTACTCGAACGCCGAGATCATCTCGCACGCGTTCAAGAACCTCGCGCGCGGCCCGCTGGTCGGCGAAACGACGTTCGGTGCAGTCATCAGCACCGGCGGCTACCAGCTCATTGACGGCACGCACGTACGCATGCCGTTCCGCGGCTGGTTCACGCTGCCCGACGGCATCGACATGGAACTCAATGGCGCCGTGCCCGACGTGCGCGTCCCGGTCACCCCGGCCGACGAAGCCGCCGGCCGCCGGCCGCAACTCGACGCCGCCATCCGTGCCACCCTGGAGCAGCTCGACAGCGAGGATAAACCGGCCGATACACCCTAAGGGCTCGTGCCGCCCCGGCGTACGTATCGCTAGCCATGCGCAGCCTGAAGGTAATCAGCTCGTACCTGGCCGCCGCCGCGGCCGGCGCCGGCCTACTGGGACTGGTGCTCTGGTTGGGCCATGCGCCACAGAAGTTGGTGACCGACCCGGGAACGCCCGACCCGCGCCATGCCCCGCCGGACGAATATCGCTGGACCGATCAGCCCGCCCCGGCTTTCCCCCTGCCGCCCTACGCCCGCTTCCTGGCCGGCACGCTGATCGTAGTCGACCCCGGACACGGCGGACGGGCCGACCGCGAGAACTGGAAGCGCGGCCCCACCGGACTGCGCGAGGCCGAGGTCAACCTGAGCGTGGCGCAATTCCTGCGCGACTTCCTCGTCGCCGCCGGTGCCGAAGTGATCATGACGCGCACCACGGATGTCTATCTCGATCCGGATATCGGGAAAGATAACCGCAAACGCGCCGCCATCGCCAATGATCATTGCGCCGACCTGCTGCTCTCAATACACCACAACGCGGCCAACAAGCCGGAAGTGAACTACACGGTGCTGTTCTACCACGGCAACGCCGCGGAGAACCCAGCCAGCGTTTGCGCCGCCCGGCACCTGCTCACCGGCTTGAACGACGCGCTGCGGCTGGACGACCACCTGCCGTGCGCCGTGCTGAGCGATCACCGGCTGTTCAACAACGGCCTGGGGCTGCTGCGCGAGGCGCGCGTGCCGGCTGTCTTGTCAGAGGCCTCCTTCCACTCCAACCCACAGGAAGAACAGCGGCTGCGCGACCCGGTCTACAACCGGCGCGAGGCCTATGGCCACTTGCTCGGACTGGCCCGCTGGGCTCAGGCCGGCCTACCGCGGATTCGCCTCGCGAAGCCGGACGACCAGGTCAAGCCGGGCGGCACGTTCGAGATCGAGCTGGACGACGGGCTCAAGTCGCGCGGCGGCTGGGGCAGCGACAGCCTGCACATCTTCCCGGACTCACTGCGCGTGCACCTGAACGGCCAGAACGTGACCTTCACGACGGACCTCAAGCGCGGCCGCCTGCGCGTCAACGTGCCGAAGCGGCTGACCGGCTCAAGCACCTGGCTCTACGTGGACTTCGCCAACGTCTTCGGCCAACAAGTCCTGCACCCCTGGCTGGAACTCCCCCTCGCCGTCCCGCGGCGCTAAGGAAAACGGCCCGGCACTCGCGAGCGCCGGGCCGTTCTAGCGGCAGAACAGCAAGCAAATTCCCCGGTAGGTGTTCCCCGAGCACTCGGGGACAATTCGATCTGAGCTACTTCCAGGTGTAGGTCGTGAACGGACGCGCCGTCACGGTCGGCGTCGTGGCCACCAGCCAGGTACTGCCCTTGCCGCGCGTGACATCCTTGATGCACGCGCCAAACTTCCGCCGCATCCAGCGGTAGCAGCTCGTCGGCGACGCGGTCTGCCACTGCATGCCGAAGTACCGGCAGAAGTCCCGGTTGGTCCACTTGTAAACGCGGTAGCCGGTGTTGACGTACTTGATCCACTTGTTCGCAGCGTTGGGCGAGAACGGCGTCTTCGTGCCAGCACCCGTGAACTGCGAGTAGATCAGCCGGTACGAGCCCATCCGCCATTCGCACTCGTTGCGCGCGCGCTTGTAGGCCGGCGAGGCCTTCGTGTACGTCATCGTCGTCTTGGTCCGCTTGTTGCCAGTCGTGCTGCGCTGCCAGCTCGTCGTCCGGCTGCGCGATTTACTGTAGCTTCTCGGTGTTGGCATAGCGTTCTCCGTACTCCTTGCTGTTCTCCGTGGCCCTCTGCTATCTCCAATGGAGGCATTAACCTGTCTATCGGGGCCCGTTCGACCTCAGTTGAGTAATTGTTGGCAAACCAGCCCGGCGACTTTAGCGCCGCCAAACACCTTTCCCAATTACTTTGCACGGCCACACCCACCACCACAACCGGCATGATCCGTCCGAACACCTGTACCATAAGTTAGTTGTGGATCGATACTTACAACTCCAGCGCACAAGCCGCGGTTCTCCCGCCTGGCGGACGCGAACAGGCAAACCGGTCCAACAGCGCCCAGTTCCCCCACCGGTCGGCTGCCGGAAAAAATGCGCGGTCCAACAGCGCCGCGCGCGTCCGACTAGGAGCGCCCCGAAAAGCCGTGCTTACACTCGGTTGACCGCCCCCGCGCGCGAGCTCGTGACGTGTCACGACGAGTCGTTCCCATCACCACGCCGACGCCGACCACACGCACGCCCAGCCGCCGGCCGTCGACAGCCAACCGCCACTGCTTTGCGGCCGGCGATATACTACAATATGCTGCTGATGGCGATCGCCCCGGTCAGCCCCCCAGCGAGCGCCAAGGAGCACTGAATGAACAGGCGTTGCATCAGAGCGCGGCCCGCCCGCGGCTTCCTGTTACGCGGTCGCACCAGCCGCATCGCGGCCATCGGCGCCGGCGTCTTGCTCGCCCTGTGGGCGGCCGCCGACGCGCCCAAACACGCGGCTGATCCGGCCGCGGTAATCCCCGTCCGCGGCGTGATCTCCGACGTCCTGCGGGACAGCATCGACCGCCGCATGCAGGCCGCCCTCGCCGAGGGCGCCCGCACTCTCGTCTTCGAGATCGACACCCCCGGCGGCCTGGTCACCTCCGCCCTGGATATCTGCCGAATCATCAAGAACGTGCCCCCGGACATCCACACCGTAGCCTGGGTCAACCCGCACGCCTTCAGCGCCGGCGCCATGATCGCGGTGTCCTGCAACCAGATCCTGATGGCGCCCCGCTCATCCATCGGCGACTGCGCGCCGATCATGGCCACGCCCGTCGGCGGCCTCGAAGAGCTGCCGCCCGCCGAACGCGCCAAGATCGAAAGCCCCGTATTGCAGGAGTTCCGCGATTCCGCGATACGAAACGGCTACGACCCCCTGCTGCTGCGGGCCATGGTCACCGTCGGGGAAGAGGTCTGGTGGCTCGAGAACGCCGAGACCGGCGAGCGGCGCTTCGTCAACGCGTCGCAGAAACGCGAACTGATGGGGGCGGCCGAGTTCTCCTTCGCCGAAGAACAGCCCGGACCCTGGCGGCTGGTCGAAACATACGTCCACTCGCAAACCGCCAAAGAGGTCGCCGCCAAGCAGCCCGTCGATTCCGCCGAAGAACTGCTGACGCTGACCCAGGACGAAGCCGTGGCCTACGCATTGGCCACCGCAATCGTCTCCGATCTGTCCTCCGTCACCGCCGTCCTGGGGCTGGCGCTGGCCCCCCGCTATCTCGACATCACCGCCTGGGAACAGTTCGTCATGTGGCTGAACCGTCCCGAGGTCCGCGGCTTCCTGTTCATCATCGTGCTGATCGGCGCTTACATCGAGTTCCAGAACCCCGGGCTGATGCTCCCCGGACTCACCGCCGGCGTCGCGCTGGTCATCTTCCTGGCCGCACCCTACGCGGCCGGCCTGGCCGACATCTGGACCTTCGCACTGCTGGCCATCGGCCTCATACTGCTGGGCGTCGAGATCTTCGTCATCCCCGGCTTCGGAATCACCGGCTTCCTGGGGCTGGTCCTCATCCTCATCGCCGTAATCGGCACATTCGTGCCGGCCGAGCCCAGCCCGGACCCAGCACGCACACCCTTCTTCAACTGGCCCAGCCTGCCCGGCACCTGGCAAGCCTTGCGCTACGGCTTGATCGTCATGTCCAGCAGTGTGATCGTCGCCGTGATGGGAATCCTGCTGCTGGTCCGCTACCTGCCCCAGCTTTCCGTCGGTCGGCGCCTGATCCCGGCCAACCCGATCGGCCAGGAAATGACCATCCCGACCAGCTACCCGGACGTGGCCCTGGTTGGCGACATCGGCATCGTAACGGGCGCCCTGCGCCCCGGCGGGCAAGCCCGCTTCGGTCAGGAGATCGTGGACGTACACAGCCAGGGAGAGTATGTTGACGCCGGCCGGCGTGTGCAGGTGCTCCGACGCGAGGGCATGAGTATCATCGTACGGCCGTTGCCGGATGAACAACCGGCCTGACTTCGGCCACCCTTCGAATAAGGAAAGGGGTCCTGATGGACACGTTCCTGATCGTCGTGATCGTCATCGCGGCCTTCCTTGGGCTGATACTTTTCGTGTTGGCCGTCAACTTCGGCCGCCTATGGGTCCTGGCCTTCTCAGCCCGTGCTCAGGTCGGCTGGGGCGAGCTGATTGGCATGTGGCTGCGTCGCGTGAACAGCGGAATGATCGTCAACAACAAGATCCGGGCCTGGAAAGCCGGCCTGACGACCATCACCACTGAGGACCTGGAAACGCATTACCTAGCCCGCGGCCGCGTCCCCAACATCGTCGAGGCGCTCATCTCCGCCCAGCGCGCCAACATCCCGTTGGACTACCGCACCGCCTGTGCGATCGACCTGGCCGGGCGCGACATCGTCGACGCCGTACACACCAGCGTGAATCCCAAGGTGATCGACTGCCCGGACCACCGCCAGGGCCGCACCACCATCGACGCCGTCGCCAAGGACGGTATCCAGCTCCGGGCCCGCGCCCGCGTCACCGTCCGCACAAACATCCAAAGATTGGTCGGCGGTGCTACCGAGGAAACCATCATCGCACGCGTGGGTGAGGGCATTGTTTCCGCCATCGGCTCCGCCGAGCGCCATAAGGACGTCCTCGAGAACCCTGACAAGATTTCCAAGGCCGTGCTCCTAAAGGGCTTGGATGCCGGCACGGCGTACGAGATCCTCTCCATCGACATCGCCGACGTCGACGTGGGCGACAACATCGGTGCCCGTCTGCAGGCCGACCAGGCCGAAGCCGACAAGAAGCGCTTCCAGGCCGAGGCCGAGAAGCGCCGCGCCATGGCCCTCGCCCTCGAACAGGAAATGCTCGCACAAGTCCAGGAAAACCGGGCCAAGGTTGTATTGGCCGAGGCGGAGGTCCCCAAGGCCATGGCCGAGGCCTTCCGGGCCGGCAACCTCGGCATCATGGACTACTATCGCATGCGAAACATCCAGGCCGACACGAGCATGCGCGGTAGCATTGCGGGTGGCGACCAAGGCGAAAAACCGCCACGGGAATGATGGCCCATGTACTTGGCGGCGTTGCCATTGCTGATTGCTCAAGGCGAAGGGTTCGGGGACTTCCCTTGGTTCATCATCGTCCTCGCCTTGGCCAGCGCGCTCGGGGCCCTCTTCAAGAAGAAGGAGCCGAAGACGCCGCCCCCCCGCCATCGTGGTGGTCGTCGCGGCCCGCAGGTCGAACAACCCCCCGTGCCAACCACACTACGGCCGGAACGGCCGGCTCCGCCAACCGCGCCGCAACCACGGCCGCGGCCCGCGGAGGCCGGCGGTCGCCCGCCGATCATTGAAACTGAGGAGTATGGTCCAACCGGACGCCGCACTCCGCGCCGCGTTCCACAAGCCCGCGCCGCGGAAACAGCCAAGCCGGTAGCGGCCACATCGGCCCAGCAGGTCAGACGACTGGTCGTGCCCCGCCCGGCCCCAACCGCGGACGCGGCTCGCGCTGATGTCACCGCTCGGCTTAGACGCCTGCTGCGCCACCGCGGTGATCTCCAGGCCGGGTTCGTGCTGGCGGAGATCCTGGCCCCGCCGCTGGCCCTGCGCGATCAGCATCGAAACGAGCCCTGACAATCCGCCGCCGCGGCTGCGGCGGACTGCCAGAAGTGGCTGAGTCGGCGTTCTTGACGCCCGGGAGGAGACCGACAGCAATGGTAGAGGCCCTGCCCAGTGACGCGCTCCGCTGGCGCTGCGACGCCCCGGACCTACCCTTCGAATCGACCGACGACATCGAGCCGGTCAGCGGCGTCATCGGCCAGGCCGACGCCGTGGAGGCGCTGCACTTCGGGTTGGAAACTGACGCAGCGGGCCAGAACGTGTTCGTGCGCGGGTTGTCCGGTACCGGCCGCATGACGCTGATAAAGAATCAGCTTGAGGAGTTGCGGCCGACCCGCCCGGTGCCGCGCGATCGCTGCTATGTGCACAACTTCGCCCACCCCGATCGCCCCCGCCTGCTAACGCTCCCCGCCGGCCGCGGGCCGGAGTTCCGCCGCCGCATCGACAAGTTCGCCGCCTTCATCCGCGACCATCTTGGGCCGGCGTTGTCGTCGGAGTCCAACAAGGCTCACCGGGCCGCGCTGGAACGTGAGGCCGAGCAGGAATTCAGCGGCGTCATGGCGCCCTTCAACGAGGCCTTGCAGGCCGCGGGACTGACGCTGGTCTCCCGCCAGGTCGGACCGATCACGCAAACGGCCATCCTCCCGCTCGTGGACGGCAAGCCGGTCCGCCCGGACGAGCTCGAGCAACTGCTCGAACAGGGCGCTTTTGACCAGGAACAACTGGCCGCCCTGCAAGTGAAGCAAGCCGAGTTCGAGAAGCAACTGAACGAGATCAGCGAGAAGGCCGGCGAGATCCGCCGCAAGCACGAGCAGGCCGTGCAGGAATTGCTGGAGGAAGGCGCCCGCACGCTGGTGGCCAAGTTCACCGGCGCGATTCAGCGCGACTTCCCCCAGCCCGGCGTGCAGGCCTACCTGAACGAGATCGTCGAGGACGTAATCTCCAACCGCCTGCCCAACCTGGGCAAGGAGGACGACGACGACTACACGCTCTACCGCGTGAACGTCCTGCTCGAACACAAGCGCGAGACCACCTGCCCGATCATCGTGGAGAACACGCCCACGCTCCGCAAGCTGCTCGGGTCCATCGATTACGAGTTCTCACGCAGCGGCGAAGCCAGCGCCACCCACACCGGCATTACCGCCGGCTCGCTGCTTCGCGCCGATGGCGGCTTCCTGATCCTGGAGGCCCGTGACCTCGTGACCGAACCGGGCGCGTGGCGCGTCCTGGTACGCACGCTGCGCACCGGCCAGCTCGAGATCGTCCCGCCCGAACTGGCCTTCCCCTGGACCGGCCCCTCGCTCAAACCCGACCCCATCGACGTGCGCGTCAAAGTCATCCTGCTGGGCGACTCCGACATGTACTACTTGCTCGACAGTTACGACCCGGACTTCCCCCAGCTATTCAAGGTCCTGGCCGACTTCGACGCCACCATGCCCCGCGACCAACAGGGCATCGTCCACTACGCCGGCGTGCTCGCCCGCATAGTCAAGGAAGAACGACTGCTGCCGTTTGAGCGCACCGGCGTGCTGGCCCTGGTCGAGCACGGTGCCCGGATCGCAGCCCGCCGCGGCAAGCTCACCGCCCGTTTCGGCCGGCTGGCGGACGTGGCGCGCGAGGCCAGCTTCGTCGCCAGGCAGGCCGGCCGCAAGTTAGTGGACTGCGAAGCCGTGCGCCAGGCCGTGCGCCGCAGCAAACGCCGCGCCGACCTGCCCGCCCGGCGCTTCCGCGAGTTCGTCGCCGACGGCACGATCCGCATCCAGACGCAAGGCACCGCCGTCGGCCAGGTCAACGGCCTCGCCATTCTCCAGGCCGGGCCGCTGACGTACGGCTTCCCCGCCCGCATCACCGCCACCATCGGACCCGGCACCGCCGGCGTAATCAATATCGAACGCGAAGCCGCCCTCAGCGGCGCGATTCACACCAAGGGTTTCTACATCCTCGGCGGCCTGCTGCGCTGGCTGCTGCGCACCGAGCACCCGCTGGCCTTCAACGCCTCCGTCGCGTTTGAGCAGAGCTACGGCGGCATCGACGGCGACTCCGCCTCCTGCGCCGAAATCTGCTGCCTACTCAGCGCCCTGACCAACGTGCCGCTGCGCCAGGACCTGGCCATCACCGGCGCGATCGACCAGGTCGGACACGTCCTCCCGATCGGCGGCGTCAACGAGAAGATCGAGGGCTTCTTCGATGCCTGCCGCGACATCGGCCTCACCGGAACACAGGGCGTCATCATCCCCGCGGCCAACGCCGGCGACCTGGTCCTGCGTGAAGACGTGGTGGCGGCCTGCAGCGCCGGGCAGTTCCGCGTCTACGCCGTCGCCACCGTCCACGAGGCCATCGAGCTGCTGACCGGCCTGCCCGCCGGCCAGTGGGACGCGGCGGAGCGTTACCCCGATACTACGTTGCTGGGCATCGCGGTCCGCCGTGCGTATGAGTTCTGGCGCATGGCCGCACCCCATTCGCCTCTGCCCGCGCCACCAGAGAACCAGTCGCCGTGATTCTGTGAGCCCATTGCCGCCTCCCGCGGCTTGCCCGCCAGCCCGGCCGGACTACTCCGCCAGTGCGGCACGAATGCGCTGCTGCATCTCCGCGGTAACCCCCAGGTCCGCCAGGTAACGCTCGATCCCGCCGGCCTGCTCGATGTGATCCAGCAGCGCCTCCATCGCTTCCAGTCGGCCGGGCAGATTCACCTGCTCCGACAGGCGGAAGTCAGCTATGATCGTGTCGCGTTCCACGCCCAGCAGAGACAGCACCAGCGCCGACAGCACACCGGTACGGTCGGTGCCCGCGCGGCAATGGTACAGAATCGGGTAGTTGGCCGGCTCGGCCAGTAGGTTGAATGCTGACCGAAACGCCGCGGCGTTGTCACGCACGCCGCAAGTGTAGAACTCCGCCCGCGGCACCTCGCTGCTGAAGCTCATCGGGCAGCCGCGCACGGACGATGCGAAATGCACGCTCCAGCCGTCACCGCCAAAAAGCGGCCAGGGCGTCAGCCGATTGCACAGGTCGATTACCGTCGTGACACCCAGTTCGCGATACGCCGCCGCGCCCGCAGCCGACAGCCGCGACAGCTTGCCCGACCGGTATATGGCCCCACGCCGCACCGTCCGGCCGTCCGCCGTCGGATAGCCACCGGCGTCACGCGTGTTCGCCGCCCCCGGCAGGTGCACCCAGCGACCCGGCTCGGCATCGGCCGGCGGCGGCGTAATAACCAGCGGGCCGCGCGGCACGGCGCCCCACGCCAGAATGCCAGTAACCACCACAATGGGGGCAATCAGCAGCAGCCCGCGCTTACTTGGTTTCTTCCGCAACACCGCACTCCAACCCACCATACGCACTCCCTGTATTATTCCCTCCACGCGAAGATCGGCAAGCACGGCCCACTGTCCCGCACCGCTGGCGGCCGAACTGGCGCTGTCGCAGTGCCTCGGCCTACTCCACCGCGCCCCGCGCCGGAGCTATGTGCACAAACGCGCGATCAACAGCGTCGAGCGCCTCGACGGCCGCCCGCGTCGCTTCCGCGACATCGTGTGAATCGATCGTCGGGAGGGTGCCATCCACGGCCGCCGTGAACTCCACGTGCACCAGCGTGCCCACGTAGTGCGCCCGGATGCTGCGCACCGCTTGCACGCCCGGCACACCCTCGGCGGCGGCCCGAATGCGCCCCAACAGCTTCGCATCCGGCGCCCGCCCCATCAGGTAGTCCACGTTCTCCATGCCGATCCGATGCGCGCTGTACAGGATGTAAACGCCGACCACCAGGGCCGCCAGCGTGTCGAGCAGCGGCACGCGATAGGCAGCCAGGACCACCGCGGCCAGACCCTGCAGCGATATCAGCACATCGTTCCGGCAATCCACCGCGGTCGCGCGCAGCGCCGGACTGCCGATCTGCTCACCCAGTCGGCGAAAACGCACCGCCAGCCAGCTCTTCACCACCAGCGTGATGCACAGCGCGACTATGGGATACGGACCGATGCGCTCCGGCAACCGGCCCTCCCACAAACTGATGACCGCGGTGCGGCAAACCTCGAACCCAAGGATGCCCGTCAAAATCGCCACGACCAGGCCCGCGATCGGCTCGGCCCGGCGATGCCCGAACGGATGATCCTCGTCCGGCCGCTGCCACGCCCAGCGCACACAAAGCACGATCACCACGGACGAGGCTACATCCGATAGCGAATTGAGGGTCTCCGAGAAGATCGTCAGGCTGTCGGACAAGCTTGTCGCGCCGGCTTTGAGCGCGAGCAACACGGCATTCGCGACAACAGCCACCCAGGCGGCGCGAATCGCGACCGACTTCGTCATCAACGCCGCTCCACGGACTGCTCCCGCGCCTGCCTGCGCAACCAGGCAGCACCGCCCATGCGCTCAGGCCGGCTCGGCGCGCCTCAGGTGGCCGACTGCACCGCCGCCAGGGCCGCCTCGTAGTCCGGCTCCTGCGTTACCTCGGGCACATACTGCACGTGCACCAGCTTGTCCCGCCGATCTATCACGAAGACCGCCCGCGCCAGCAGGCCCAGCTCCTTGATCAAAACACCATACGCCGGACCGAAGCAGCGATGTTTGTAGTCGCTGGCGGTGATAACGCGCTCAATGCCCTCGGCCCCGCAGAAACGCCGCTGCGCGAACGGCAGGTCCATGCTGATCGTCAGCACCGCCACGTCCGGCGCCAATTGCGTGGCCCGCTGGTTGAACGTCCGCGTCTGCGCGGCACATACCGGCGTGTCCAGGCTGGGCGCGACACACAGCACCCGCGGCTTGCCGTGGTAGGCTTCACACGACAGGTCGCTCAGATCGTTGCCCGTCAGCGTGAAGTGCGGTGCCGCGGCACCCGGCTCAAGCGCCGGCCCAACCAGCGTCAACGGCTTGCCCTGAAAAGCCACTACCCCAGTCCGTTCAGTCATCCCAAACCTCCATCAGTAATCGGCCGCTGCGCATATCGTACTCCGGCGTGCGTGGCATTGGTATAGCGGCGCGGCCAAACGGCCCCGGGCCTGGGTTGCCCGCTCTGAAGGCCAATGCCAAGCTGACCCGGCGCCCCGCCGCGGGATTGTTGACCGGCCAGGTGAGCGCTATCATCCTGCATGAACGCAAGCGACGACGCATTACCAGTAGAGGCAGCGACCGCCATGAAGATCAGCATTACCTACTGCATGCAGTGAAACTACCACCCCCGGGCCGCCGGTCTGGCGGCCGCCATCAAGCGCGAGTACGGCCTCGACGCCCAGCTCATCGAGGGTGCCGGCGGCATCTTCGACGTTAAGGCGAACGGCCGGCTCATCCACAGCAAACACGAGACCGGGCGCTTCCCTGAAGATCATCAGATCCTGGACGCTCTCGCGGTCCTGAAAGGCTAAGGCCGCTTCCGCGCGACGAGTTCAGTCGCGCGAGAGCGGCCCTGGTGCCAACGCCGCACCAGCGGCTCACGCCGCCGGCACGCCGCCGGTCAGCCACCCTTGACGGCAATCTTGCGCGGCAGGATCTCCTGCACTTTCGGCAGCCGCACCGCCAGCACGCCGTCGCGCAGCTCCGCCGCAATGCCGCCGGCATCCACGCTCTCACCGATCTCGAAGCGCCGGTGAAAGTCGCCGACCGCATACTCCTCCAGCAGGTAGTTGGTCTGCGCCGGATCCTGCCGCGGACTGACCTTCCCGTGAATGGTCAGCATCCCATTCCCATAGTCGATATCGACGTCGTCCGGCCGCACACCCGGCATGTCCGCCAAGAGCAGCAATTCATCCTCACGTTCCACGATGTCCACCGGCGGCACGAACACGCGTCCGCCGTAGGTCTGCTCAGGCGCAATGCTGCCGGTCGGCCGCTTCTCCAGAGCTTTCTCCTGCGTCATCGCTTTGCTCTCCCTTCATATTCCAGACGGGCCTGGCCCGTGTGCAAACCGCAACTACTACACCGCCCGCACCGCGATCTTGCGCGGCTTGGCACTCTCCGCTTTCGGCAGGCGCACCGTCAGCACGCCGTCCTTCAACTGCGCTTCCACCTTCTCCGCGTCCACATCGACGGGCAGCGTGATCACCCGGCTGAACTCACCCGTCGGACGCTCCTGCCGCTGGTAGACCTGCTTCTCGCCTTCCTGCGGCCGCCAATGCCCCTTCACCGTGAGCTTGTCGCCCAGGGCGAAAACCTCTAGGTCCTCCTGGCGCAAACCGGGCACTTCCGCTTCCACGCGCAGCGCGTCACGCTCATCCCAGATGTTCAGGGGTGGATAGGGCCGCGCGCCACGCAGCGGCGCCCGCAAGCCGCGCCAGCCGAAGTCATCAAACAGCCGCTCAACTTCCTGCCGCAAGTTGTCAAGCTGTACCAACGGGAATCTGTACGCGTTAAACATTGCCGACCTCCCACGTTAACCGGTTGCCATAATCCTCACTTCCGCCATTCATTCCGGCCGGCCCTCATGCAAACCGCGCGCCAGTGCGATGAATCGTGCAAGCCATTACTTCACAAGATGTTACGATAGCTGTCCGGCGCCCCACCCCACCCCCAGATCGGCCAATCTGGCAGTGATCGGCACGCACAGGCCGCCTTGATAACTGCCGCCGGTCAGAAACAATCACTCGTGGGCCGACAAGCACAGTGTTACTCGGAAGGCCATGCTGAACATGACGCGCGCCCGGCCGGCGTGCGGCGCGCTGGCGGCCACGTTGGCGGTCGCGCTCGCTACATCCACCGCGAAGGAGCTGCCTGTGAACGTACCTACCACCCCGACGTCCAGCGGAAACCAGCTCCGACACGCCACCTCGCCCTACCTGCTGCAACACGCCGACAATCCGGTCGCTTGGCAGGAGTGGGGCCCGGCCGCGCTCGAAGAAGCGCGCCGCGCTGACAAACCCATCTTCCTCAGCATCGGCTACTCCGCTTGCCACTGGTGCCACGTCATGGCGCACGAAAGCTTCGAGGACCAAGCCGTCGCGGACGTGCTCAACCGCCACTTCGTCAACATCAAGGTGGACCGCGAGGAACGCCCCGACATCGACGAAATCTACATGCAGGCCACGATGATCATGAATCGCGGTCAGGGCGGCTGGCCCATGAGTGTCTGGCTCACGCCGGATCTGAAGCCGTTCTACGCCGGCACCTACTTCCCGCCCGAGCCGCGCTGGGGCCGGCCCGGCTTCCGCGATCTGTGCGAGCGCATCGCGGAGTTCTGGCACACCCGCCGCGACGACCTACGCTCCGACGCCGACCGCCTGGCGCAACTCGTGTCCCAGTCGCTGGTTACGCCACCCGGCCAAGCCGACCTCACTCTTGCCACCATCGACCACGCCGCCGACACCCTGGCCAATCTGTTCGACCCGCAGCAGGGCGGCCTCATCAGCGGCGGCACCAACAAGTTCCCCCCCAGCCTGGCAATCGACCTGCTCATGCGCTCGGCCCACCGCCACGGCCCGGCTGCGCCGCGCTCACAGCACCTGCTGCGGCTGGTCGACCTAACCCTCGACCGCATGGCCCACGGCGGTATCTACGATCACTTGGCCGGCGGCATCTGCCGCTACAGCACGGACACCGAGTGGCACGTGCCGCACTTCGAGAAGATGCTCTACGACCAGGCCCTGGTCAGCCGCAGCTACCTTGACGCCCACCAGTTCACCGGCAAGCCGCTGTACGCGCGCATCGCGCGCGAGATCTGCGACTACGTGCTGGCCGACCTTCAGGACCCCGCCGGCGGCTTCTACAGCTCGCGCGACGCCGACAGTGAAGGCGAAGAGGGCAAGTACTACGTTTGGCAGCAAGCGGAAATCACCGCCCTGCTCGGCCCGGACGACGGCCGGCTCTTCTGCAGCTACTACGACGTCAGTGAGACGGGTAACTGGCGCGACCCGCACGCGCCGGGTCAGCCCAAGAACATACTGCGCGTGCCGCGCGACCTCGAAACCGTCGCGCGCCTCAACGACATCGATCCGGGCGAACTCAAGGAGCGCCTGGCAATGAGCCGCCGCAAGCTCCTCGAAGCCCGCCAACAGCGCGTGCCACCGGGACGCGACGACAAGATCATCGTCGAGTGGAACGGACTGATGATCGCCAGCCTGGCCCGCGCGTCAGCAGTTCTGGGCGAGCCGCGCTACGCCCAGGCGGCAGCGCGGGCCGCGGACTTCATCCTGACCAACCAGTACCAGGACGGCCGGCTCCGGCGCACTTATCGCGCCGGCCGCACCCTGGAAGCCGCCTTCCTGACCGACTACGCCGCCCTGATCGACGGACTGATCGAGCTCTACGAGACCACGTTCGAGCGGCGCTGGCTTGAGCAGGCCGTCGCGCTGAACAGCACGCTCACCACGCATTACCACGACGAGCGCCACGGCGGCTACTACTTCACCCCGGACGATCACGAGCAGCTCATCGCCCGCGCCAAGGGCGTCCACGACGGCGCCACGCCCGCCGGCAACTCGCTCCAGTTAATGAACCTGCTGCGGCTGGGCGCGCTGTTGGGAGACAACGATTGCCGCGCCCGCGCCGAACAGATGATTCGCGCGTTCGCGGCCGACGTCGCCCAGTCACCCGTGTCCAGTGAACGCTTCCTGGCCGCCGTCGAGTTCGCCCTGGCCGGCCCGGTCGAATTGGCCGTCATCGGCCCCCCCGCCGACCCGCAGACCCAGGCCCTGCTGGCTCGGATTCACCGCGCGTACATCCCCAACCGCGCCATCGCCTTGCACGACCCCAGCCAGGTCGCTCACGGCAGCCCCGCGCCGCTTCTGGCGAACCGGACAGCCGTGGATGGCCGGCCAACCGTGTACGTATGCCGCGACCGAACCTGCCTGCCACCCGTAACGACCCCGGCAGAACTCGACCGGCAACTCGCCGGCCAGCCCGCGTCCCGTACGAGCTGATCCCGCTCCGACGGGGCATCAGAGCTGGGCCAGCGCGTCTGTGACCGTCTTCCAGATCGAAAGCCCCGCGCCGGTGATGCCCTCGCCCGCCACGAGCCCGGCGGCAATGGCCACCACGAAGCGCTTGCTCCACGATGACCAGAGCTTCCCGAGCAGCAACACGATCAGTCCGCCCAGGAACATCGAGATGGAATTGTGGCCCGGGATCACAAATGCGAGGCCCACGCTGGCGGGGCTCGGAATGGCCAGCAGCCAGCGCTTCGGGCAGACCTTCTCGACCACCGGTATGATCACACCCAGCACACCCGCCACAATCATGCCATAGACGGCGCCCCGTGGCAGCGCCGCAAAGCCGACCTGGAACAGCTCGGCCACCGCCTTCCAAGCGGCTACCGCCGGCGCGGGCCATTCCGCCGTAAGTAACTGCTCGCCCGGATTCGGAATCATGATGAGGTAGATGCCCGAGCCCGCCATCGCGCCCGCCGCCGCCCCGAAAACCTGCGCCAACGTCTGATAACGCGGCATGGCGCCCAGCAGATACCCGCACTTGAGGTCGTGCAACAGGTCGGCACACTGACTCGCCGCACCGCCCGTCACGTTGGCGGTCATCAGGTTGGTCGCTGGACTGGCGGGCGTCATCACGCCGAACAGAAGCTGCGTCACCTTGCCCATCGCGCCCACGGGCGTGATACCCGTCTCGCCCGAAACCCGCGCCGCCACGACGGCCAGCACGAAAGTGAGCAGGATGCCAAGCACCGCTGCCCACCAGAAAATCTGAAACAGGCCGATTTGCAGGGTGGTGGACAGGATCAAGGCGCATATGAGGGCGACGATGAACCACTTCATGGCCACCTCGCCGGTCTGCTCGGGCGCGAGCGGCGGGTCCGCGGCGCTGGCGCCCTTGGGCCGCAGCCCCGGGATCGCGTTCAGCATCGAGCGCCAGGAGAACGCGAACGACACCAGGGCGGAAACGACCATCAACGTCACCCCCGGCCACAGAAGCCACTGCAGCAAGTCATTGTAATTGGCCTGGGCCGGTGTGTACGCGGCACCTTCGATCAGGCTGTCCACCGTGGCCTGGAAATCAGCATCAGCGCTGAGGGCCCGTAGAGCCGCCGCCTCGTCGTCAGTTAGGACGCCGTGCGCCGTCAGCGTGTGGGCGTGCGCGTCGTACCCAAGCGCGTCGGCCAACTCCCCTGGAATGACCATGCCGGGCGGCAGGAACGACTCATGCGAACGCTCGTAGAGCTGCTCGACGGCGGCGCGAAACGCCACCATGACCGCCACACCCGTTGGATGCGCCGCCAGCCATTCGTCCGCCCGGGCCAGCAGCGCGTCACGGCCGGAGGCCGGCAACGGCCCAACGGCCACCAGGCACCGCCGACCGTGGTCGTATTCGACCAGGTCGTCGTATTCCAGCGGCATAACGAAGCTGCGCGGCAGCTCGTCCAGCGGCTCACTGATGCGCAGTTCACGCGTCGTCGTGTAGTTGTACTGCGCACAGAGCGCTTCAGCGGCCGCCCGGACGGCCGGCGGCAGCGCCAGTTGCTCCAGGCGCGCCCGGACGCGCCGGTCCAGCGGACCCGTGGCCCGCAGCGCCTGGCGGCGCGCGTCGTACGTGATGGGCACATCCGCGGGAAACGCTTCGGCTGGCGGCTCGGCCAGCGCAACCGCCGCGCCGCGCTGCGAGCGCACGTGAAGCTTCCGCACGACCTCCTGGTAGCGCGCATCCGCGCTCAGTGACAACAACTGCTCAAGGTGGGCCGGCGTCATCACGCCGCGCCATTCCAACTCATGCTTGTTGGGATCAAACCGCGCGTAGCTCTCGGGCTCGGGAAGGAACTCGACGCCTGCCGGCACCTCGTGCAACGACTCCCGCACCGTCAGCCGCACCATGTCCTGCCCGATCAGCCACGGCCCGAGCACCGCGTACGCCAGTGCCGCTCCGAAAAGCAGCGAAAGACAGGCGCGAAAGCCGATCAGGCCGCCGACGCCCATCATGAGCAGCTTGGGATCCAGCGCGAGCGTCAGCGATTTGGCGCTCAAGCCGCCCACGGAAAACGGCAGGCCGGTTACCGCCAGCAGCTTGGCTTCGTGCAGCAGCTTGACCCCCATGGAAACAACGCCGGCCAGAACCAGAATCCTCACGCGCGCCATGGCCTCGGCCCCCTTGGCATACATCTCGCGCAGCGTTTCCGCCGCGGCGATGCCAAAGGGGAAGCGGAGCTTGTCGCGGACGAGCATCTGCCGGCGCAGGGCAATCCCGACGGTAATGCCAACCAGACACACCGAGAAAACCCACAAGGCCATGAAGTGCCACGTCAGCGATTCCCCCGTCATCATCGCCAGCGCCGGTATCGGCGCGACCAGGCCCGCGGAAGATACCGCCGCACCCGACGAACACGCGGTCTGGTTGATGTTGTTCTCGAGAATGCCCCATCTGCGCACGCGCCCGCCGCTGAGGCCGTGCAGCGCGTTCCAGAAGCCGTAGCTCAGCAGCGCCGCCGTGATCGACATGTTCAGGCCCCACCCGATCTTGAGGCCCGTGTAGACGTTGCACGCCGACAGCAGTGCCCCCAGCGTCATACCGGTGAGAATGGCACGCAGCGTCAGTTGCGGCGATGTGCGATCCAGAGGACGCGGCACAAGATCCTCGCCCTGGTTGCCGGAACTCGCCGGGGTGGAAATCGGCCGGTCGGCCGGTGGCGGGGAACCAGACGGTTTGGGTGCGCTCACAAGAAACCCTCCCAGCTTCGGGGCGACGCCCACGACCGCCTGTCGGCCGTCGTTACGATCAGCCCGCCGCAAAACCAGCGTCGGCCCGGAGCCGACCCACCGTGGCGGGTGACCGACCGACGTTCAACGCCGAAGACGCCTCGCAAACGCACGTACGCTACGGCGGACGAACGCCACAGCGCGTCTTGCGGCAGACTGCCCCAATGTGTACCCGCCCTAACACGGGGCGTCAACCCGCTGCGCGTACGACAGCCGCGCCACGAACAGCGCGGCCGGCTTCGCCCAACTCCCGCGTAGTACGCCAGGGATGATGGACGCCCCCCGCCGGTTTCGCCGCGCGGTTGCTCAGCTCGCAACGTAGGTGCGATAGAACGCCGCCTCCGACGCGGCCGTGCCGATCAGCACAATCTCGCGGTCCGCCGGCAATAAGGCCGTCGACGGCGGATTGATCTGCAACCCATTCGGACCGTGAATCGCGATCACGCTGCATCCGGTATCCCGCCGAATCGTGGTGGCGGACAGCACGCGGCCTGCCAGGGCCTCCGGCACGCGCACCTTGAACACGTCCAGCCCCTCCGCCAACATCAGCGTCGCGCTGCGCTGCAGCAGATTCATCACGGCGTTCGCCCCCATCGAAGTGTGCGACATCACGAAGTCCGCGCCGGCCCGATGCAGCGTGGGCAGATTGCGCTCCAGCGTCGCACGGCTGACAATCTGAATATCCGGCCGCAACCGTCGGCAATACAAGGTGAGGTAGATGTTGGTGTTGTCGTCGTTAGTGGTAATCACCACGGTCGGCGCCGTCATTATGCCCGCCGCCTGCAGTACCTCCAGTTCGGCCGCGTTGCCTACGACGTACCGATCCGATTGACCAACGCGCTCAGCGCGCTGCTCAACAATGCGGTAGTCCACGCCGCGCTCCGCGAGTGCCCGGGCTGTGGACAGACCTATGCGCCCCCCCCCGATGATGACCGCCGGCGCGCCGGACACATTGTAGATGCAGAAATGCTCATCGTAGTTCTGCAACTGCTCCGCCGAACCAGCCAGCACCAACACCGTGTTGTCGCTGATGCGCGTATCCGGCCGGGCCGGCTCGAAGCGGCCGCGCTCCCACACCCCCACTACGCTGACCCCCAACTCACTCAGGCGGTTTTCGCGCAACGTCTTGCCCACCAGGGGCGTACGCAAGGCGTTGGCCTCGGCGATCAGCAGTTGATCGAATTGCCCGATCACGTGCGTCATGGCGTCGCCGCCGATCACGCGGCGGGCCAGCGAAGCGCCCAGCATCTCCGGAAGGTGCAGCACGTGCGAGCTGCCCGCCAGCCCCAGAATGTCCACCGAGGCGGCACTGTCGGCCGTGGCAATCACCGGAACCGTGGCCGTGATTTCGCGCACCGTGGCCGCCACGTTGGCGTTCACGGCATCGCTCGCCGTCGTGGCCACCAGCGCGGCCTGGGCCACATGCACGGCTTCGTATGTCTCCGGCTGGTCGAGATCGCCAAGCACCACGTTCAAGCCCGCGTCATGCAAGCGCAGGGCCTCGGCCTGGCCGGCTTCCAGCAGCACATAGGGCTGCTGCTGCTGCTTCAACTTTGCGATCACGGCCGCCGCGACAGAGTCGTAGTGCGTGAGGATCACGTGCCCGGCCAGGGAATGCGGCGCGCTGCGCGGCGCCCTGGCCGCCTCGTGCGCCTCCAGCCAGGGACCATAGAAGAACTGGATGAAAGTGAACGGCAACAGCACGAGCAGGAATACGATGCCCGACAACAGCACGACGAGCGAGTACACCCGTCCCACGTCGCTCGTAAACGTGATGTCCCCGAAGCCCAGCGTCGACATGACTGTCAGCGTCCAGTAGAACCCGGTGACCCACGAGTACTCCCGACCCTCCCAGGCCATGATGTAGTGGAACAGCACGCTGTAGGTCACGATCAAGCCGGCGAGTACAAGCAGGAATCGCAGCAGCGCCATCACGTTACGCTGACTGCGCCGGTTCCGCAGGAATGCAAGCAACTGAGCCGGCAGAAACTTCATCGGGCATCCTCAACCGCACGCCGCGCGAACTGGCCAACCGCCATTATCTACTTCTGACCCCGCCAGCGCCAAACGACCCAATCCCGCCAAACCCTTCCGCCAGGCCGGTCCCGGTAGCGTATGCCGACCCGACGTCCATCGCGGACCGTCACGCAGCACCACCCTCACGGCTGACCGACCGCCCCAGGGCGCCCAGCACATCCAACCATCCCCTCCAGTACGCAGCCCCAATCCGCTCACACTTGTGTCCCCCGCCAGGAAAGCGGCCGCTCGCCGCCACACCTCGATCAACACCGCAAATGAAACACCCGGCGCCTGCCGTGTTGGCCCGGCGCCGGGTGTGTTCATCAATGCATCAGGCGGGAACCACGCCCCGCCGGTCACCGACCGGCTACCGGTCGGTCAGCAGCTCGACGAACGGGTCGATATCGAAGGCGTTCACCAGGCCGTCGCCGTTGATATCACCGTTGCTGATGATGCAGTTCGGATACTGCGCGCCATATGCAGCCGCGTCAGTCAGCGCCAGAACGAACGGATCAATGTCAAACACATTGATCTCGCCGTCGCAGTTCAGGTCGCCGGGACCGGCGCCGGCTTCGCGGCACGAGATGTCATACAGCAGCACCGCATCAACCGCCGCCTCGGTGAACGAATCATTCGGTATGTCTGCAATGCTGAAGCGAACCATCACCTCTGCCGTGGGCGCGATGTAATCGGTCAGCTTCACCGACACATACTCCCACTCATCCGTCGGGAACACCTCGTCGACCTCTGTCCAGGTGGCGCCACCGTCGTTCGAAACTTCCACATACAGATAGTCCACCCGCGGCGGCGTCAGGAAGTTGCAGGAAACGTACGCCGCGTACTCGAACGTCACGACCGTCGCCATGCTCAGGTCAAAGACTGGCGACGTCAGAACGGTCGGGCCCCAGTCCACATCGTAGTTACCCAGTCGGTTATCCGTAACATAGCAGCGGCCCGAACCGTCAAAGTCGCTCGCCGGATACGGGTTGACCGGAATCGCCCGCTCCCAGGCGCCGGTGGTCAGGCTGGGATCATTCCAGACCGTCCAGCCGCGCTCAGCCTCGAAATCGTCGTCCATGAAGACCGACACGGTGGCCACGATCGCCGTGAAGTTGCCCACGTCGTCAACATCAGGAATCTGTACCACCGAGCCTTCATCGCCAAGTGCCGAAATGTAGTACTCCGGCACAGCCGCACACGACGGCGGCGGCAGAGTGCCTTGATAAAGCAGGTCGCCCAGCGGCTCCAACGGAACCGCAACGTACTCATCGTCGTAATAGCGATAATGCAGGGTCGGGCTGCCCGAAACCAGTTCCTCGGTGCCGTCCTCTATCCTCACCGTCAGCATGGTCGGCTCGCCCGGCGGAATGTAGCGGGGCGGCTCGCCCACCAGTTCCATCCGTATCGGCGGAATATACGCCACTCCCACGACGCGCAGGGAGGGGTCGCCGAAGAGGATCCAGGTGTTGAACA
>CAZJYX010000026.1:0-52049 GCA_964550375.1 uncultured Planctomycetales bacterium
GCCGGATAAGCTGACCGTCCCGTGACACGTGCGATTGACGCAGCGCTACTCGCCGTACGCCTCAGAAGCGCCGTGCCCCGTCTCGCCGACCGCGCCCACGAGACCCGTTCGGCTGCTAACAGCCGAATCAACATGCAACAGTTCTCCCCCTATGCGCCTGGTCATGCTCGGGCGCAGGCCCGTAGTCCGATAAGGCCGCAGCACGTTTCAGGAAGCCACTCCGGGGACCCGATAAGGTGAGGCGGTAGGGCGTCGCCGGCGCCGAAATTGCGCGGACGGACGGAGCGTGACCGCACCAGTTGATCGCAAAATCATGGCGGCCGAGGCTCTGAGCAGCCTGCTGCAGGCCGCTCGGGCTGCGGGCAAGACGGTCGTGCAATGCCACGGGTGTTTCGACATCGTGCACCCGGGGCACGTGCGCTACTTGCGCTTCGCGCGGGAGTTGGGGGATATTCTGGTCGTGTCGCTGACCGGCGACGCCGGCGTGGATAAGGGCGCCGAACGGCCGTACATCCCGCAGGAGTTGCGGGCGGAAAACCTGGCGGCGCTGGAGTTCGTAGACTGGGTAGTGATTGACCCACACCCGACGGCGGCGGAGGTGCTCGAGTGCCTGCGGCCGGATGTGTACGTGAAGGGGCGCGAATACGCCCGGGCCAGCGACCCGCGTTTTGTGCGCGAGCGGGAGATTGTGGAGCGGCACGGGGGGCGCGTGGTCTTTCACAGCGGCGATGTCGTGTTCAGCTCGACGCGCCTGCTCGAGAGCATGGTCCGCGACGAGGCGTTGGATGAGGATCGCCTGCGGGCGTTGTGCGAGCGCAGCGGGATTGACGCGGCCGCAATGCACCAGGTGGTGGAGCGTTTTCCGAAGCTGCGGGTGGTGATTGTCGGCGACCTGATTCGCGAGCGGTACGTGTTCTGCGACGCCGGCGCGGTGGCGCAGGACGCGCCGGTCATGTCGCTGCGGCGGCTGGGGGAGCGCGAGTACTGGGGCGGCGCGGTCGCCGTGGCGCGGCAGGTGCAGGCCCTGGGAGCGACGCCGTGTGTGCTGACGGCAAGTGGAAGGAACGCGGCGGCGCGGCGGGTGGCCGAGCGCTTCGCCGAGTTGCAGATTGCCGGCGAGCTGCTGCGTTACCGGCCGGCGGTTGTGCGGCGCACGACGTTCGTGGCGGATGATGAGAAGCTGTTTGAGCTGACCGAGGGCGAGTCGTCGCCGCTGGATTCCTCGGCCGAACGGCGGGTGCTGGAGCTGCTGGCGGAACGGCTGGCGGATGCCGACTTGCTGATCTGGTGTGACCACGGCTTCGGCATGTTGACATCCGGATTGGTGCGGGCGGCGGGGGCGCTGGCCCAGGCGCGGGGCGTCCGGGTGGCGGGCTACGCCTCCGGACAGCGCAGCCAGTTAAGCGCGCTGGAGCAGACGGACTTGCTGACGACCACGGAGCGGAGTCTGCGGGAGGCGATGCACGACATGAGCTCGGGCCTGCCGGCCGTGGTGTGGAACCTGCTGCGGAGCACGCGCGGCCGGGCGGCGATTGTGTCCTTGCGCAAGCGCGGGCTGATGGGCTTCGACGGCGGACCGGCGCACCACGCCGGCGGCAACGGCAGCGGTGAACCGGGGGCGCTGTCGGAACGGCTCAAGAGCGAGTTCGTGCCGTCGGTGGCGCGGCACTACGTGGATTGGCTGGGGGCGGAAGCGGCGGTGATCACGGCGGCGGCCCTGACGCTGGCGGCGGGCGGTTCGCTGCCGCTGGCGACATACGCGGCCGCCAGTGCGGAGACGCTGGCGGTCAGCCGGCCCGGCGGTCAGCCGGTCGCGGCGGCCGAACTGGCGGCCTGGTTCCACAACCGTCCGGAGTTGCGGCCGCAGAACCGGTTTCTGCCGGACTCGGCCCGGCTCAGCGATATCGCCATGTTGGCCCCGCCGCTGGCGACGGGAGCAGCGCATGGCTGAAGTGCGACCGGAAGATGTGAGTCTGTACATACCGGCGCGCAATTCGGCGCGGACGCTGGCCGCGGCCGTGGCCGGGGCGCTGACGCAGCGCGTTGCTCCGGCCGAGCTATTCCTCGTTATCGATATGCGCTCCAGCGACGAGACGGCAGAGATAGCGCGGCGCACCGGCGTGCGCATCATCGAGCAGCACGAGCGAGGCCTGGGGCATGCGCGCAACCTGGCGATTGCGAGTTGCCGGACGCGCTGGCTGGCGTCGTGCGATGCCGACGTGGTGATCGAACCGACCTGGCTGGAGTGGCTGCTGGCGCGGTGCGGCGACGACGTGGCCGCGGTCGGCGGCGGCACGCACGAGCGGCTGATCACGCCGGCGGACCGCTGGCGCGCGGTGAACATGCCGCACAACTGGGGGCCGCTCTCGTTCGACAACCCGTTCATGCTAGTAAGCGAGATGGTGGCGGACGTGCGGGCGTTGCGCGGCGTGGGCGGCTACCGGGCCGATCTTAGCTACTGGGAAGATTCCGACCTGTGCCAGCGGCTGCGGCACGCGGGCTACACGCTGCGCTACGAGCCGGGCGCAGTGGCGTACCACGACCGGCGCGACAGCGTTGAGTCCGTGCTGAACCTGCGTTGGGTGTACTCGGCCCATCGGCAGCGCACGCGGCTCGAGACGTTGCCGGGCCTGGTTAGCAAGCTGGCCATCAACCGCGGTTACTGCATCCAGAGTCTCTCGCAGACGCTGCACAGCGACCACGCCGATGTGTGCGCGATCTCGGTGCTGCTGTGGTTTCATCATGCGCGGTCTGACCTGCGGGCAGCCTTGGAGCCGCTGCCGCTTCTGGAGGAGGGGGCCCGCAGCGCCTGCCTTCGCCGGCTTGATGACGTGCTCGGCGGCTGCCTGATGGGCCCGTGGGAGCGGTTTCGGGATGGGCTGCGGCGGCTGCTGCCGACATCTGGTCGCGGCGCGGGGCAGGGGGGAGCGCTGGCCGACATGCCGGGTTTCGTCCAGTATCTGGAGGCCGCCCGGAACGCCACGACATGCTTGCTGGGCGAGATTCCCGAGAGCGTTGCCGCCGCGGTCGTGCAGTCCGTTGAGGGGCTGGCGGCGGGGCAGGGTACCTGGCCGTTTGCCCGGCCGGCGTTGCGCGTGTCGGCTGCTGATGAGCAGGTACTGGCGGACTCTCCGCGTACGCCGGCATGGCGCTGGGGCGAGTTGGCTGAAACGCTGGCAACGGCGTGCGGTCTGGAACCGGACGATGAAACGGTTCAGGTTATTGGGCCGAGCCTGGCAGGCGAACGGCCGGGGGCCGACAGGGGGGCGGACGCGCCGGGCGGGCTGGTCCTGATTCCGCACGTGGAAGCGCACAGTGATCCCTTGGGCGCGATTCGCGCGGCGCTGGAGCGGGCCGAGACGGCGGTGCTGGCCTATCAGCCGCCGGCCGGCTTCATTCCGGCGGTGCCCATTCTCACGGCCCGGGACTTGGCCGCGTGCTGTGCGCAGGCGGGCTGGGCGATACGGCATTTCCATACCGAGGCCGGGCTCACGCGTCTGATCGTGACGCGGACGCCGGCAGCCGACAGGCAGGCCAATAGTTCTCACACGAGCGTTTTGCAGCCCGTCTGAGAATTTCCTTTTGCCAGTCCGGGGCGACCTGCATATACTGCGAATCGGCTATTCCAGAGCGGTCTGAACGCATCGAAGAAGCATTGAACCGCTGGTTGTGCGCCATGGTGGGCGGCGGCCAGGTTCGGGCAACGCCGGTGGGTTTGCCCGGGCTCGAAGTCTTTCCACAAGGCGAAGACGAGGGAGCGAGCGCCGCAGGAGTCGCACTCCGATGAGCATCAAGCTGGCGTGCATTGGTGGTCGCGCTGCGTATGACCTGGTTCGGCAGGGGGCTTTTGTTGCCAACCGTCTCGGGCCGCGACCAACCCCCTTCGGCGAGTCGCAACCGATCTACCGCTGCACCGCACCGGCCGGCGAGTACCTGCTGCTCTGCCGGCACGGCGAAGCCGGGTACGAGGTCACGCCCAACCTCATCAACTACCGCGCCAATGTCTATGCCCTCAAGGACTTGGGCGTGGAAGCCGTCGTGTCGTGGAGCGAGACGCGCGCGATCAGCCACAACTTCAAGATCGGGCAGTTCGTCATCGTTGACGACCTGGTGGACGAGACGGTCTCGCGGCCGCGTACGTTCTTTGATAACAAGGAGTTAGGGCACATTCGCCACTGGCCCGTGTTCTGTCAGACGCTGCGGAAGGCGTTTGTGACCGCGCTCGCGGAGGAGGGGTTGGAATTCTCCGACCGTGGTGTGTACGTCTGCATCGAAGGCCCGCGCCAGGAGACGCCGGCCGAAGCCCGCAAGTACGAGAGTTATGGTGGTGAGCTTATCGGCCAGACGCTGGCGCCGGAGGTCTTCCTGGCCAAGGAGCTGCAGATGAACTACGCCGGCCTGTGCTTCGTGGTGCGCTACGCCGAGACCGGCACGCCGTATCCGGCCTTCGAGTCCGGGCGCGTGCTGAGCGAGGGGGCGTTGGAGCAGCGTGCCAACGCGGCGGTGAAGCGCGTGCCGGGCGTGATGAACCGCGTGTACGACGTGCTTGGGCGGCAGCCGGCGGCGGTGACGGAGCTGGCGGCTGCCAAGTGCGCGCCGCCGAACGGCGCCCGCAACGGCAACTGGCGGGAGTGGTTTGAGAACATGATCAGCCGGCCGCAGGCAGGGAGCCCGATATCGTGATTCTGCGGGCGGCGTGGGTGGCGCCCGGGGGCGCGGCGCCCATACGGGACGGCTACGTCCGGGTGGCCGCGGGCCGCGTCGCGGAGGTGGGATCGTTCGGGGCGGGGTTGGACGCGGCGGATGGAATCCAGGATCTGGGCCAGGCGGTGCTGCTGCCGGGGCTGGTTAATCCGCACACGCATCTTGAGTTGACGGCTTACACGGGTTGCCTTCCGCCGGCGCCGCTGTGGGACTGGCTGCTGGCGCTCGTGCAGTTGCGGCGGGAGCCGGGGCGGGTGGAGCGCGAGCGGCAGGGGGTGCACGACGGGGCCTGGCAGTCGCTGCGAGCGGGGGTTACGTGTGTGGGCGACATCTCCCGCGAGAACGTCGCGTGGCAGGTGCTCAAAGACATCCCGATTCGCAAGGTGTGCTACGCGGAACTGCTGACGCTGGCGGACTTGCCGCCGCGCGATCCGGCCGAGTTGCGGGCCGCGGTGACGGAGATCCGGGAGGATGAACTGCTGACCGCCGGCGTAACGCCACACACGCCCTACACGGTTCCGGGAGTGCAGATTCGCGCCGCCATTGAGCTGGCCGGCGAGCTTCAGCGCCCCTGGTGTACCCATTGGGCCGAGACGCCGGAGGAAGTCGCCTTTCTGGCCGGCGAAGTCGGGGCGCTGCCGCTTTTCATGCAGAAACTGCTGGATCACTGCCGCGTGCAGTCGCCGAAGATGACGCCTGGCGAGTATCTGGAGCAATGTGCCCGAGGATTGCCGCCGGGTTCGCTGGCGCACGTGAACTACATCGCGGACGATGACCTCCCGCGGCTGGCCGGGGCCGGGCACACGGTGGCGTATTGCCCCCGCTCGCACCACTTCTTCGGGCATCGGTCGCACCCGTTCCGGCGGTTGCAGGCGGCGGGCATACCCGTGACGATCGGGACGGACAGCGCCGCCAGCAACGAGAACCTGTCGGTGCTGGAAGAACTGCGGTTCGTGCGCCGGCACATCGCGGAGCCGCCGACGGCCGCCGAGTTGCTTGAAATGGCGACCAGCACGGCGGCCGCAGCGCTCGGGCTGGCCGAGGTCATCGGGACGCTGGAGGTTGGCAAGGCGGCCGACCTGGCGGCGTTTCCCTGCCCGGCGGACGTCGCGGATCCGCTGGCCGCGCTGATCGATGCGGCCCCGGCGCCGCTGGGCGTCTGGGTTGCCGGTCGGCAAGTCGTGTGAAGTCGGCGGGGTTACAAGCCGCGCTGCGTGACGAGGTAGACCGCGAAGCTGCCCAGCCAGTGGCCGCCCTCGTACTGCTGATCCGCAATGGCCGCGAGGCCCGCCGCACGGTGTGCCTGGGCAGCCGCGCGGAGCGCCGGCAGGCGTGCATCGGGCGCGGGCAGGCCGGCAATGATGCCCTCCAGCATCCAGGCCCGCGAGAGGTTGAGCCCGTCGAGGTGCACTAGATGGCCGTCGGAGCGGTCAGTGACGACCGCCGGCACGAGCCAGTCGGGTTGATTGGCGCCGGTCAGCGTGGGCAGGAAGCCGCTTAGCCAGGCCGCAAACTCGCCCGGAGCCAGAATGCGGCGCAGCAGGTCGGCCTCGGCGAGGATGGGCGACAGAAAGGCCTGTCCGTCCGGCTCGAAGGCCAGGTTGGCGCTGCGATCCCAGAAGTAGTACTTGCGGGCCCGTTCGGCGACCAGCGCGGCCATTTCGGTGTCGCCGCAGGTGCGGGCCCAGTCGAGGACGAGGCCCAGGGCGAAGGCGGTCTGGCTGTGCTCGCCGGTGCGGACGGGGTGCGACAGCTTGGGCAGCCAGCTCTTGAGGCGCTCGGCTGCTTCGCGTTCGAGGGGTGCGAGCGTCTGGGCCCAGGTGCGGGCGTCGGGATCGTCCCATTCGTGCAGCTCGGCCGAAAGTTGCAGGAACCACGCGAGCCCGTACGGCCGCTCGAAGGTGCTGCGGCCCGGGGCGCGCAGGTAGGCCAGCTCGGCCGCGACCTTCTCGGGCGTGAAGCTCGCGGCCAGGGCCGCGCGGGCCTCGGGTGCGAAGGGGGCGTCGGGATATCTGCGGCAGAGTCGCACCAGTAGCCAGTGGCCGTGCACCGCCGAATGCCAGTCGAAGCAGCCGTGGAAGACGGGCGTGAGGTCGCGCGGTGGGCGGACGTCGTCGTCCGAGCTGAGCGCGTGCGCGATCTTGTTGGGGTATTCGCGGTGGACGCAATCCAGGGCAAGCCGCGCGAAGCGCGCGACGGCGTTGGCGTCGAGAGTTTCCTTCGGCTGGGCCGCGGCAGCGGCGGCGGTGAGTGCGATCAGCAGAAGAGCGGGAAAGTGACGCATGACGGACCTCCGGGATTGCCGAGTCAAGCCGCGCGAGCGCCAGGACACGGGCGGAACTCAGCGCGTCGGGCGCTGTCTGGCAGTCACCGTGGGCCACCCGCCAGGACGGGCATGCGCAGGGCTGGCGCTACTGCGCCGGCGCCAGCTTGGCGCGCTCGGTCTCAATGTTGGCGATCAGCTTGTCGTACGCGTCGATGAACGCCTGCACACCCTGGTCAAGCAGGCAGGCCGTGACCCAGTCCATATCGACTTTCAGCGCTGCCAGCTCATTCATAATGACTTGGGCGTGCGCCACGTTGTCCTCGATCGTGTTCGCCACCACGCCGTGATCCACGAGCGCGTTGAGCGTGGCCAGCGGCACCGTGTTAACGGTGTAACGGCCGATGAGGGGATCTACGTACTTCGTGTCGGGGTAGGCTGGGTTCTTGGTGCTGGTGCTGGCCCACAGGGGGCGCTGCGGACGGGCGCCCTGCACGCGCGGCTCCTCGAACTGCTCGCTCTCGAAGATGGCCTTGAAGCGCGCGTAGGCCAGCTTGGCGTTGGCTACCGCCGCCTGGCCAAGCAGCGCCTCTAGGTGCACTTCCTTGCCATGCTCCACGCGATGTTGCAGCACGTCGTCCGTCAGCGTGTCCACGCGGCTGACGAAGAACGAGGCCACCGACGAGACCAGCCCCAGCGGCCGCCCGGTCTTGACGTACTGCCGCAGCCCCTCCAGGTAGGCGGCCGCCACCCGCTCGTACATGCCGATCGCAAAGATCAGCGTCGCGTTGACGTTGATGCCTTCGCCGATGAGCGTCGCGATGGCCGGCAGGCCGGCCTCCGTGGCCGGCACCTTGATCATCACGTTGGGGCGGCCGATGGCGGCGAACAGCCGGCGGGCTTCGGCGACCGTGCCGTCCGTATCGTGCGCCAGGTGCGGGTTGACCTCGATGCTGACGAAGCCGTCGCGGCCGTGCGTTTCATTGTAGACCGACCGGAGAACATCGGCCGCGTCCGTGATGTCGCGCAGCACCAGCGCCTCGTAGATCTGCTCCGCGGTCTTTCGCTCACGGGCGAGCCGGCCGATTTCGTCGTCGTAGTCCGTGCCGCTCGTGATGGCGCTGTTGAAGATGGACGGATTGGACGTCACACCCGTGACGCCCTGGTCCACCAGGTTCTGCAAACGGCCGGAAGTGAGCAGGTCGCGGCTGATGAAGTCCAGCCAGATCGATTGCCCCAATGCGGCCAGTTGTCGTAGTCGGTTGATCATGAGCACACGTTCCTGTTGAGCGCGAGAGCTCTGTGCAATCCCGCAGTCGGCCGCGCCACGCCGCACGGGCCCAGCCGGAGCGGGAAGTCTAAACGACGGCCGGCCCGCACGCCACAGGATCCCGCTCGCAGCCCGCAGCGTGTGCAGGCGGTTTACGGTGGCTCGGGCGGCGGGTCGAGCAGGTCGGCCAGCTCCTCGGTGCGGCGGGTTGAGAACATGTCCACCAGATAGATCTGCCCGCCCGTTACCGGGGCGGTGATCGGCAGGACGCCGGCCAGCTCGTCGTTGACGAGCACGGCCAGCCAGACGCCGACCTGGACATCGAGAAGGTCGATTAGCGGACCAAGCTGCTGGGTACTCTGCTTGGTGCGCTGGTAGTTTGCCGCGGTGAGGTAGTAGAGGCGCTCGGTTCCGACGGGGGTGAGCGAGATTTGCAGCAGGGGACGGCGCTCGCTGCGCAGGGCCCGGACGGCCGCGATGTCGGTCTGGTCAAGCTCGACCAGCGGGGCCACGTACATCTGCCGGCCATCCTTGGTCTTCATCTCACGGAGGCCGTCCTGCGGCTCGTCGTAGGCCAGGTGGAAGGTGATGCTGACGCGCTCGCGTCGATCGTCCGGGCGATTGGCCGGGCCGGTTTGACTGGCGCAGCCGGTGCAGATGCCCACCAGCCATAGCATGGTGAGCAGCGTTGGCAGGGCTACGGCGCGCGTCATGGTTCGCCCTCCGCCTGGCGCAGCAGCTTGTCGAGTTCCGCGAGGGCGGCCGCGCGTGTATGGAGGGTCTCGTCGAGCTGGCGTGTGTATAGGGCGTCGAGGACGCGCCGGTAGATGGGACCGGCTGGGACGCCGCGGGCGGCCAGGTCATCGCCGGTGACGAGCGGCGGGGGGCTGACGGTTCCCGGCAACACGGTGGCCAAGCGGGCGTCGAGGGCGGCGGTGCGGGCCGCGCCGTCGGCCAGTGCGGCGTGGCGGGCGGCGGCTAGTTGCCTCAGCATCCCGAACGCGCGGTGAGCCATGAGGCGCTTCACGTCGGCCAGGCTGATGGCGTCAGGATCGTCGAGGTCGGCCTGGTGCGTCACCAGCCAGGCCACGTTTTCCCGCTGGGCGTTGGCGAATGTCAGCGCCCGGGCGATTTCCTGGACCTCGGTCGCCGAGCGATCGGCCACCAGTGTGGCGAACGCCAGCTCGAAAGGTGGATCGTCGGGCAAGTGTGCCAGCAGGGCATCGGCCGCCGTGATCTGCTCCGGCCGCCACTCGGGCCCGGTCCAGAGAAACGGCAGCAGTCCGGTCTCGACCAGCAGGGCGAGCGCGCGCCGGCGGTTGGCATGGGACAGCATCTTCTCGAGCTCCTCGCGGACGCGCTCGGGTGCCACGGTCGGCAGCCGGGCGGCGTTGGCCCATATGGCGGCCTGCGTAAGCGGTTCGATCTGGAAGTCCAGCCGGGCGGCAAAACGCACGGCCCGCAGCAGGCGCAGATGGTCTTCCGCGAAGCGGGCGGCGGGCTCGCCGATGGCGCGGATGACGCCGGCCTCCAGGTCCGCCCGCCCGCCAACGTAGTCCGTGACCACCCCGGCCAGCGGATCAAGGAACAGGCCGTTGACGGTGAAGTCGCGGCGTAGGGCATCCTCGCGGGCGCTCGAAAACCGCACTACCGCCGGGTGGCGCCCGTCCAGGTAGGGACCGTCGGCGCGAAATGTCGCCACCTCGACCCAGCGCCGGCGCTTGCGGACCAGCACTACGCCGAACTGTGCGCCCACCAGCCGGGTGGCGCGAAACAGGCCGCGCACACGGGGCGGTGTGGCGTCGGTGGCGACGTCGTAGTCGCTGGGTGCGTGGCCGAGTAGAAGATCGCGGACGCAGCCGCCGGCCAAGAGGGCGGTATGTCCGGCCGCCGCGAGTTCGCGCACGATGGCCACGGCGGCATCCGCGGTCGGCGGCAACTCAACAGACAAAGGAAACGAGGCTTCCATGGCCGACATGATACCAATGCGGGCGGGTTTGCGTGGCGCCTGGTCGGCGTGTGTCCGGCTGGTTGGTCAGGCGTGTGCGCCTAGCTGCCGCCCCACCAGCGCCGCTTGGGTTTGCTCTCGCCGGCTTTGTTCGCCTCGCCTTGCTCGCGTTGGATGCGGGCCAGTAATTCCGTGTCCGGCACGCGACCGCCGGTCAGCCGGCGCATGACGCGCAGCTTCTGGCAGATCTCCGGGTCGAGCTTGGACTCGTCGATTTGCGGGCCGGCTGCGGCGGGCGGTTGCTTCTGGGGGGGCTCTCGTTTCTGGGTGGGCTTCTGGGCGCGCGGCGGAGGCGCGGGCGCGTCGCCGTCATTCTTGAGTGGCACGCGGCCGCGTTGCGGGAGTACCGGCACCTCGACAACCTGGGGCGCTGGTTCGGGCGGCGGCTCGCTGGGCGAGGCGCCCACGTCCGGCTCCGGCACAACAGCCGCGGGCGCACTGACTTCGGGAGACTCCAAGTCGGGCGCGGGATCAGCGTCCGCGCTGGCTGTCGGGTCCGCGAGGTTGTGGGTTTCCTCTGTGTCGATCTCCGCCAACTCGGCCGACATATGCTCGTCCGTGTCGGGCGGATCGTCCTCGGCGGGCTCGTCCGGCCCGCACGCGAGGGCGCTTGGCCCCAGCTCGTGAGTTGCGTCCTGGTCGGCGGTTTCCTGGGGCGGGGGGGTAGATGACGACGCAGGTGCCCCGTGCCCGGCGAGCGGCGACGCGGCGGCGATGTGCGCCGGTTCATCTGAGAGCGTCTGCGAGAAGCTCTGGAACGCGGCCTGGAACCGCTTCAAGGCCTCGGCGCGGGCTGCCAAGTCATGAGCCAGTCCGTCGAGAGCGGCCTGCCGCTCAGCCAGCTCACGTTCTTTCGCCGTGCTGCTCTGGCGCGCCTGATCCAACTCGGCCTGTTGCGCGCTGAGCTGTTGCTCGCGTTGCGCTAGTTCTTCCTGTCGCACCGCCAACTCAGTCTCGCACTCCTCCAGGTATGACTGCTGTTCGGTGATCACGCCAGTTTGTTGGGCGAGTTCCGCTTCACGCTGGGCCAATCCCTGCTCGCGCTGGTCGATCTGCGCGGCGCGGTCGGCAAGTTCGGCCGATTGCTGCTCGGCTTCCTCGTGACGTTTCTCGAAGTCCTCCGCCGCGCCTGCCAGGCGTGTCCGCTCCGCATCCAGCTCAGCGCGGGCCTGGTCGAGCTGCGCATGCTCCTCGGCAAACCCCGCGCGTTGTTGCTCGAACTCCTGGCGCTCCGCGACCAGCCGTGCAATCTGCTCCTCAAGTTGCGTCCGTTGCTCGACCAGTTCGGCGGCGTGCGCGGCCACGTCCTGCTGCTGCCGCGCGACCTCCTGTCGGGATTCCTCCAGCTTCGCGCGCTGCGCCTCAATATCCGTCCGCTCGGCGCGCAGTTGCTCCTCGGCGGCGCCGGCGTGCTGTTCACGCTCGGCGAGCTGTGCGCGCTGCTCTTCGAGCTCGGCATGTCGCGCTGCCAGCGCCTGCTGATGCTCGGTCAGTTCGGCGTCCCGCTCGGCGAAGGCCGCTTCGCGGCGGCCGAGTTCGGCCTCGCGGTGGGCCAGCGCGCTCGCGCGGCGGGCCAACTCGGCGTCTGCGCGTGTCAGGTCAGCCAGCCGCTCCTGTAGCAGCGTCTGTAACTCGGTGAACTGCGTCGTCAGGTCGGCAAACTGGCCGGAGGCCGACGTCACGGCGCTCGTGATGTCGCCGGGCGAGCCCACAACATCGCCCTGGGATGCCGAGTCGGCCTTGGTCTGGCGGTCTTTGGCCATGCGAGCGGTCTTTCCGGCGGGCGCGTGTAATGTCGCCAGCCAGCCTGCGGCGACAGCCGCACCGCCGCCAACCAGGCCGGGGTACACCTATTCCGGCCCGCGTTCGCGCGGGGATGGCGCGGAGAGCGCGGACTGTCACTATCTTGAATCGCGGTGAATGGTGGCCGACTTGATTGGATTCTGTTGCCGGTCGCGGGCGTGGCGGGGAGCAGGCGGTTGAGGTCCGGAAACTGGGGGTCTAGGCGGCTGCCACGCGCGTTCACGGGTTGCGAATCTGGCTCGGCGGGTCTGGACGGCTGCTTGGCCGGCCACGATAATCCTCTCCCCGCCGGTCGGGAAGCGGTCCATAAAGCCCGCCGCGAGTTTGTGTTATCGGCGGCGTGGCGGAACGCCCCGTGTGAACGCCGGCACTACCCCCAATGGACGTGGACAAGATGGATGCACGCCCTGAAAGCAGGTCAGTCGGCGGCCCGGCCGCCAACGCCGGCCTGCCGTTCGACAGTCAAGCGCCCGGCGATATCCCCAGCGCCGCCTTCCGCGAGAACCTGCATAGGGTTGCTGACATGGTGGCCGACTACCTCGAAACCGTGCATGAACGCCCCGTGCTACCGAGGATCAAGCCGGGCGATGTGCGCGGCGCGCTGTCGGCCGAGCCACCGGTGGAACCCGAGCCGCTCGAGCGGATACTGGCGGACTACCAGGCGCTGATCGAGCCGAACACGACCCATTGGAACCACCCCGGCTTCATGGCTTACTTTGCCGTAACCGGTTCCGGGCCGGGCATTCTGGGAGAACTCCTTTCGGCCGGGCTGAACGTCAACGCCATGCTCTGGCGGACCGGTCCGGCCCAGACCGAGCTGGAAGAGCACGTTTGCGACTGGCTGCGCCAGATGATGGGCCTGCCGGCGGAATTCCGCGGGCACATCAACGATACGGCGTCGATGAGCTCGATGTTGGCACTGGCGGCGGCGCGGCAGCGGGTGCGCGAGTATGACATACGCCACCTGGGCATGGCTGGCCGGTCGGATCTCCCGACGTTGACGATTTACGCCAGCGACCAGGCGCATTCGTCGATCGGGAAGGCGGCGATTGCCCTGGGCATCGGGCTCAACAACCTGCGCACGATTCCATCGGACGACAAGTTCCGGATGGATTGCGCTGCCCTGGCGGCGGCGATTGAGGCCGACCGGGCCGCCGGCCGCCGACCGCTGGCCGTGGTTGCCACGGTCGGCACGACCTCCACGACCAGCATCGATCCGGTATCGGAAGTGGCGGACATCTGCCGGCGGTCCGGGCTGTGGTTGCACGTGGACGGCGCGTATGCCGGGGTAGCGTCGATTTGTCCGGAGCTGCGCGCGGCGATGCCCGGGCTGGAGCGTGCCGACTCGATCGTGACCAACCCGCACAAGTGGCTGTTCGTGCCGGTGGACTGCTCAGTGTTGCTATTGCGCGATCCCGATGTGCTGAGAGAAGCGTTCTCGCTGATTCCGCATTACCTGAGCACGACGGAGAGCGGCGTCACCAACCTGATGGACTACGGCGTGCAGCTTGGGCGGCGCTTCCGAGCGTTGAAGCTGTGGATGGTGATCCGGGCCTTCGGGGTCGCGGGGTTGCGCGACCGGATTCGCTATCACTGCGGCCTGGCGCGCGAGTTCGCCGGATGGGTGGCGGAGGAGCCGGGGTTCGAGCTGTTCGCCCCCGTGCCGTTCTCGACGGTATGCTTTCGCGCGACGCCTGATCTGCCGCTGGCTGAGCAGGACGCCTTCAACGAGCGGCTGCTGGCGAAGGTGAACACGGCCGGGCCGGTGCTGATATCGCACACGCAGTTGCGGGAGCGCTACGTCATGCGGCTGACGGTGGGGAACTTGCGCACGCGGCGGGAACACGTCGAGCGCGCCTGGGAGCTGATACGCGCCGCCCGGCAGGCGTTGCAGCCATAGCGGCAGTGTGCCGGGCCGGCGCGGCGCCGGCAGGGGTGTCAGGTTAGGTTCCGGCGGTACCAGTCGAGTGAGCGCTCCAGCCCTTCCGCGAAGAAGATGCGGGGCTCGTAGCGGATAACGCGCCGGGCTTCGTCGAGGGCGGCCAGGCTGTGGCGGACGTCGCCGACGCGGGGCGGCTGATACTCGGCCGCGATGTCCGTGCCCAGGGCGCGGTTGATCAGCGTGATGATCTCGTTCAGGGTGGTCCGTTCGCCGCAGGCGATGTTCACGACCTCGCCGGCGAGCGCATTTGCGTCGAGGGCGGCCAGGTTGGCGTTGACGACGTTGTCCACGTAGCAGAAGTCGCGCGACTGCTCACCGTCGCCGAACACGATCGGCGGCTGACCCTTGAGCATGCGGGCCATGAAGGCCGGGATGACGGCGGCATAATCGCTCTTGGGGTCCTGCCGCGGACCGAAGACGTTGAAGTAGCGCAGTGAGATGCTCTGCAGGCCGTAACAGTGCGCGAAGCACGCGCAGTAGTGCTCGCCCGTGAGCTTGCCGACCGCGTAAGGGCTGAGGGGCTGCGGCACCATGGCCTCGTGCTTGGGCAGCGTGGGCGTCTCGCCGTAGGCGCTGCTGCTGGCGGAGTAGATGAAGCGGCGCGTGCCGGCGTCACGGGCGGCCAGCAGCACGTTGAGCGTGCCGTTGATGTTGACGTCGTTGGCTTCGGCGGGCTCGGCCACGCTGCGCGGCACGCTGGCCCGGGCAGCGAGATGAAAGACCGCCTCTGTGCCGGCTGTACACCGACGGGTGGCTTCCGCGTCGCGAATGTCACCCGCGACCAGCTCGATGTCGGATTCGACTTCGGCCAGGTTCGCGCGGTGGCCGGTGCTGAAGTTGTCCAGGACGCGGACGCGCCGGCCACGCGCCAGCAGGCCGCGCACGACGTGGCTGCCGATGAAGCCGGCGCCGCCAGTAACCAGACACAGGCTCATGGCTGATCCTCGGGCAGGTTGAAGAAACGGATGGCGTTGGCGGTCGTGGCGGCGGCGAACGACTCGGAGGATTCGCCGCGCAGCTCGGCCAGGAAACGCGCCGTGTGCACCAGCAGGGCCGGCTCGTTGGGCCGGGTCTTGCGGACCGGCTCAGGCGCCAGGTAGGGCGCATCGGTCTCGACCATGATGCGGTCGAGGGGTGCAAAGCGCGCCGCGGCGCGGATCGCGGCGGCGTTCTTGAAGGTCACGACGCCGGTGAACGAGACGTAGTTGCCCTGGTCGATGATGCGCCGCGTGGTGGCCACGTCGGCAGAGTAGCAGTGAAAGACGACGCGGCCGGCCAGACGCGGGTAATCGGTCAGAATGTCGCAGACGCGCTCTTCCGCTTCGCGGGCGTGAATGACAACGGGCCGATCGACCGCGCCGGCCAGATCCAGGTGGGCGTGGAAGACCCGCTCCTGGGTATCGCGCGGGGCGAAGTCGTAGTGGAAATCGAGGCCGGTCTCACCCACGCCCACCAGGCGCTGCGGGTTGACGCTGGTCCGCCAGCGTCCGTGGAAGAGGTCGGTCAGCGCGGCCAAGTCGTCCGGCCCGCAACGGCCCGCGTTGTGAGGGTGGATCCCGGCGACGAAGCAGACGCCTGGCTGGTCGAGAAGCAGGTTGAAGCCGGCCCGGGCCTCGGCGAGCGTCGTGGTCACGTTGATGACGCGTGTGACGCCGGCCGCCCGGGCGCGCTCAAGAACCGCCGCGCTCTGCGGCGCCAAGTCCGGGAAGGTCAGGTGGCAATGCGTGTCAATCAGCATGGGGCGCAAGGTCCGCCCGCGGCCCGCTGCGCTCGCGGCAGTCGGCCAGCCGCATACGGACCATTATTCTATATTCTGGACCTGCTCTTTGATTCGGTCGATCGCGCTCTTGATCTCAATGATGTCGCGGACGATCTGCGAATCCGACGCCTTGGATCCCACCGTGTTGGCCTCGCGCAGCATTTCCTGCGCTATGAACTCAAGCTTGCGGCCGGCGGCCTCGGCGCCGTCGATCAGGAGGTCGAATTGCTGCAGATGGGCGTCCAAGCGGCTAAGTTCCTCGCTGACGTCGCTGCGGTCGGCGTAGATCGCGACCTCGCGCAGCAGGTCCTCCTCGGCCAGCCGCACGCCGCTGCCGGCAATCAGCTCGCGGATGCGGGCGGTCAGCCGCTCCCGATACTCGGCCGGGACCTTAGCCGCCCGGCCCCGCACGGCGGCCAGGGCGGCGTGGATTGCGCCGCTGTGGACCCGCAGGTCATTGGCGAGGGCCTGACCCTCGACCGCGCGCATCTGCACGACCCGCTCTACGGCCTGTTGAGTAAGCTGCTGCACGAAGTCCAATGCCGCGCCGCGCTCCGCGTCGCTCAGTTCACGCGCTTGGCACACGCCCGGCAGCGTAGCCAGCGTCGCCAGGTCGATCGTGAGCCGGGCATCGTCCCTGGCCGCGCTCCGCAGTTGCCGGACATACTGGCTGATGGCCGCGGCGTTGATCTCGGCGGCCGCCTCGGCTCGGAGGTCGCGCACGCGCATACGGAACGAGATGCTGCCGCGGGAAAGGCGCTCGCGGAGCAGCCGCTCGACGTCGGCCTCCAGAAAGGCCAACCCTTCGGGCAGGTGAATGGCGGCCTTGAAGTAGCGATTATTGACGCTGCGAATTTCGAGGTGATAGGCCTGACCGGCGGCTTCAAGCTGCGCTTCGCCGAAGCCGGTCATGGAGCGAATCATTGCAGCTCCCACATGATGTGTGGCGGTGCCGAGTTCTCAGCACACCCTGCCCGGCGGCCGCAGGCATACACCGCAGGCGGGGCGACTGCTGCCGCGCGGGCTGCGCGTGCAGCCCTAGCCCAGGTCTTCACCGAAGATCATGCTGCGGGCCAGCGGCGGCAAGCCGGCGGGCTCGTCCATCTGCCAGAGACTGCCGGTCTCACCCGGTGGAGTCGTGTCCTGAACGGGCGCGGTCGGCGTGCCCGGGGCGCCCGGGCCAAGGTCGATCTTGCCGCGGACGAAGACGAAGTTGAGCAGCACGGCGTACACGAGCATGATTGCCGCGACCACCACCGTGGCCCACGTCAGGAAGTCGCCGGTCTTGGCGCCAAACGCCGTGTGCCCGCCCGTGCCGCCAAAGGCACCGGCCAGGCCGACGCCACGCCCGCGCTGCACCAGTACCAGGATCATCAGAAAAACCGCGACGACGGCGAAGAAGAACGCCGAGACGCCATGATACCAAGCTGCCAGAATCATTTTCCTGTCACCACCTCGAGCCTGCTGACGCTGGTCTATCCGGCACGGCGGCGCCGGCGCCGAAACCACGCGAATTAAGTACTATACCCGCTTCACCCCATGGCTGCCAAGGCCGCCTGGATGATTCCGCAGAAAGCGTCCGCCTTCAGGCTGGCACCGCCCACCAGCCCGCCGTCCACGTCCGGCTGACTGATGAGTTCCCGGGCGTTGTCGGGTTTCATGCTGCCGCCGTAGAGAATGCGTATCTGTTCGGCCCGGCCGCCGACAAACTGCCGCAGCACGGCTCGCAGGTGGGCATGGGCCTCCTGGGCCTGGGCGGCGGTCGCGTTATGACCGGTGCCAATGGCCCAGACGGGTTCGTAGGCAATGACCAACTCGTCCGCGGATCGTGGGGCGGCACCAAGTAATCCGGCCGTAAGCTGAAACGCCAGCACATCCATGGTCTGTTCGGCCTGGCGCTGGGCGAGCGTTTCGCCGACACAGAGGATGGGAGTCAGGCCGGCCTTTTGTGCCGCGCGCAGCTTCAGATTGATCATGTAATCATCTTCGAGGTGCCCGATGGTGTGGCGGCGCTCGCTGTGGCCAATAATGACGTATTTCACACCCACGTCGGCCAGCATGGCCGCGGACACTTCGCCGGTGAACGCGCCCTGGGCCTCGAAGTAGACGTCCTGGGCGCCGAGTTGAATCGGGCCGTCGTCCAAGGCCTCGGCCAGCGGGTGCAGATAGACGAAGGGCGGGCAAACCGCCACGTCTAGGGCTGCGGACGCGTGAGGGGGTATACTTTGGCTGATTCCTGAAACCAACTCGCGAGCTGAGCCCAGCTCCAGGCGCATTTTCCAGTTGCCGGCGATAAGCGGGCGTCGCATGAAAGTGCCTCCATCACATGGCAAGGCAGTAGTCTAGCAGCTTCGGGCCGAGACCGCACGTGCCTGCGTGGCACCAATTGTCGATGTTATAGGACCACCACGGGCGCTCTGCTGCCCCCGGATAACCTCTCCAACGCGGCCGGTTACTGGCCCCGGGGAAGAACCGCCGATCAAAAGGTACACATGGTCCTGAGAAAGATACTCCTGGACGTGCCCGAGGCCGCGACTACAATAACGCTTTCCGCGCCGTCATCAGGGGCCGACGGTCCGGCACTAAGATCCGGTGACGTTGGTTGGGTGCGGAAGCATCAGGGCAGCGGAGGAGCAGGGCGATGATGCTCTTTAAGCGCAGAACGCTTTACATCTTATGCGCGCTCTTGGCACTCGGGTTTGCGACCGTCGAGGATCTCGCCGGCGCGGCCGGTCTGGCGAACTTCTGGGGTGGTGACGACACAGGTGTGCCCGCTGTAAGTATCGCGGAGCTGCGCGCCGCCGAGTTCGGCAGTACGGGCGAGCCGGTACTGCCCGAGAGCGAGTACGATGAGGAGTCTTCGTGGTCCGGGCCGGTGGGGATCGTGTCGCCGATAACGGCCGGCTCCGCGGACCGCGAGGTGCTGCATCGCATCTGCCGGGTTACGGCTTACTGCGACCGCGGGCTTACCGCCGCGGGCGTGCCCTCGGGCGTGGGACAGTGCGCGGCACCTGCGGACATACCGTTTGGCACGTTGGTCTACATTCCCGCGCTGGACCAGACGTTCGTTGTCACGGACCGCACGCACCGGCGGTTCCGTAACAGCACGGTGGACCTGTTCATACCCTCGAAGCAGTCGTGCAGGCAGTTCGGCCGGCATTTCCTGGAATGCGTGTTCATCCTGCCAGACCAGCCGGTCGCCTACGGCGAAGTCCAGGTACCCTGATTATCCACTAAGCGGGGGTGGGGCCGGCGCAGGGGGGCGCCGGGAGCCGACCGCTCGTCAGGCAAGCTGCGCAGCCGGGCTGGCCGTGCAATTCGCCGCCTTCTTCCTATAATGACGCACGCCCTGATTGAGCGCGCGGCGGGCGAGCGCGGCCGCGCGGCGCACTGACAGGTATCCGGATGCCACTTCGGGTGACGAGCCAATGCCTGCGACGGGAGGCTACGGAGGCGCTGTGCGCCGATGAGTTGACCGGTGGCGAACAGCAGGCGGCGGAGCGGCACCTGGAGGAATGCGCGCCCTGCCGGTCGCTGTTCCGGCAGCGCACAGCTACGCGGTTCCCGCGTTTCCGGGGGTACACGGTAGTGCGGCGGATCGGGGAGGGGGGTTTCGGCGTGGTTTACAAGGCGGTGCACAACGCCAAGGAGCGCATGGAGGCGCTGAAGGTCCTGTTTGCGGAGACGCCGATCCGGGAGGCCTACTTCCAGAACGAGGTGCGTTTTGTGGCGAAGCTGCGGCATCCGAACATCGCCACGCTATACGAAGCGCGTCTCAGCGCGCCGCCCATGTACTACGCGATGGAGCTCGTGGAAGGCGAGCAGATTGACAAGTATTTCATTTCAAAACACACACCGCTGGCGGATCGGATCAGAACGCTGCAGGTCGTCGCACGCGCCATTGACTACGCGCACTCGCAGGGAGTCGTGCACCGCGACCTCAAGCCGCAGAACATTCTTATTGATGCCCAGGGGCAGCCGCGGATTCTGGATTTCGGGATCGCCAAGAAGGTCGGTTTGCGGCCGGCCGGCGGTGATGCGCCGGAGAGCCCGGAGGGTTTCCTGGGGACGTTCGGCTATATCGCGCCGGAACAGGTGGCGGGGGAGCCGGTGGACGCGCGGGCGGATGTCTATGCACTGGGCGCGCTGCTGTACCATTGCGTGACGGGCGAGCCGGCGCGCTTCGCATCCCGGCCCGGTCACCTGACGCGCCTCCTGCAGGAACGGCAGGTTAGCCGGGCCGGCGACCTGGCGGAGATCATCGCCCGCTGCGTGCACCCCACCCCGGAGCAGCGCTACTCGAGCTGTGCCGCCCTGGCGGACGATCTGGATAACTACGTGGCGGGGCGACCCGTTAACGCCTACGCGGGGCGAACGCGCCTGTATGAGGTGGCGCGCGGCGTGGCGTGGCTGCTGCGAACGCGGCAGTTGACGGTGCGTGCGACCTTGGTCGTCATCATCGTCGCACTGCTGATGGCCGTGCGGATGGCGCTGCCGCGCTGGTACGCGCCGCAGGCGGAAATGCCGCCCGAAGCGCGGGTGGCGCTAATCGAGGTCACGGGACAGAGCGTGGACGCGCTGCGGGCCGGAGAGATCGGTGCCGACCTGCCCGGCCTGAACGTGGACAACCGCAAGAGCTGGCGTTTGCTGTACGGCCAGTTGATGGAGCACTTGGCGCCGGCTCGTCCGAGAGTCGTGATCTGGGACTACTACTTCCCCGATTGCCAGCCGGAGTATGACGCGGGCCTGGTGCGCGGCCTGGCGGCACTGCGGGCCGCCGGCGTGCCGGCGGTCATAGGCACCCGCGAACTGGACATCAACAGTGAGCCGGTCGTATGTCCGACCATCCGGGAGGCCGCGCACGCCTGCGGCACGTTGGTGGCCGGTAATCCGCGCGCTCGTCCCGGTGAGTGGGTCATGCCGGGCTGTGTGCAGCGGGGTTTGGCGCCGCCTGTGCCCAGCCTGGCCCTGGCCGGTTTCGCGGCCGCACTTCAGCCGGAGGCGGATCTGGAACTGGATGTCAGGGCGGGCACGATTAAGATGAGCTATCGCAAACGGCACGCCAGTCCCGGCGAGTCACGGTGGCTGGAGCAGGTTGACCGCGTGGCCTTCTCCCGGGCGTTCGGCACGCGCACCGCGGGACTGCTGGACGATGCGTACCAGATCTACGCGGTGGAGGTGCGGGCGTGCGAGCGGGCGCGGGCGGAACTAGCTCGCTTCGCGCTGGAGGATGTCCTGCGCGCTGACCTGAGTGATCTGCAACGCTGGTTTGCCGGGCGAACGGTTATGGTCGGTCAGACTATTCCCGGATTCGACCAGCGCCGGACTTGGTCGGGCGAACTCGTGTTTGGATGTGAGATGCAAGCCCTGACCGTTCAGGCCTTGTTGTCCGGCACGTACGCGGCCCACGTGGCGCGGCCGAAACTCGGCGCGACGGTCCTCTTGTGGGCGGTCGTGGCCGCAGTGGCCATCAGCCTCGTGCCGTGCAGTTGGCGCTTGTCGCTGCGTACTACTGCCGTTCTGGCCGGGGTCGCCCTGGCGGTTGGCCTGGCGGGCAACTTCTTCCTGGCCGGCATGTTGCTGGCGAACTACTGGCAGCTACACGCTGTCCAGGCGGCCAGCACGCTGTTCGCGGTGGGGGGGCCACTGTATCTGGCCAAAGCCGTCCGCGAACGACAACTGCAACTTGCGCCGCAGCATGCCTGGGAGCCCGAGCCGCAGACGATTGCTACAACCCTGCTGGCGACCGCCAGCGATTCCAAGACTGGAGATACGCCGGGTTCGGCAACCACGTCGGACGCTCGTAGTGCCAGGGTGGTGGCCCCGGACGACTCGAGCAGCGCCAAAGTCAACCGTTGGACGTGCGGCTCAGAAACACCAGCCGATCAGGGTTGCCAGTAGCAGTCCACTGACCAGCCACATCGCAACTTCAAGGCGTCCGCCCCAGCGGCGCTGGTTGGCCGTGAAGCGGGGATCCAGGAACACTCTTGTCATCATCCTCGTCGTCTGAGGGACGCTCACGGGAGCCCCTCTACGCCGGCGCAGATCAGGTCAATGATGTTGCTAAAGCCACGGATCAGGTCGATGATCAGCATACATGGGAGGATCAGCGACATTGCAGTGCCTCCGCCTCTTTCGAAACTCCTGCCACGAGACTTGCCCGTTTAAACGCAATCGCGGAGAGGAGGATGACAAAGACCTGCATGCGGCGGCATTGTGCTGCTACTCGTATCGGTGAACTTGGCATGACTTCTTCAATACCGCCGTGAGACCGTTGGAGATTGTCAGCGCGAGCAGTTTGCCGACGCTCGGGAGGACGGAGTGTGGCCGCCGCACGCACGAAGCTGTCAACCGCCGGCGCGCTGGATGCCGCGCCGGCGCGGCGCGTAACATGCTGCTAACACATTATTTACATACACGCGCCCGGTCCGCCCCTCGCGGCCGCAGCGAGTTCCCACTGTGACAGGGCGCAATAACAGCGCGGAATCGGCGCTGCCGAGCAGTCAGCTATGCGGTCCGCCTCAGGAATGCATCGGCAGCCGTCGGGCTGGCGGACGTGGCCAAATATGCGGCCCCGGTCGCGGAATACTCTGAGGTGACTGCCGGCGACGACGAGCCGCCGGCACGATGATCCGGACCAACCCGCCGGATCATCGCTGGTTACAATGGCGCCGGCCTGTTGCTGGTGCCGATTCGAGGTCTGTCATGCTTGGTCGCTGGCTGTTTGTGCGAATCAGATCGGCCGAACGAGCGGTGCTCGAAGGTCGGATTGACGAGGCGTTCGGCGTGGCTTGCCAGCCGGACGTGCGTGGGCACGCGCGCGGGCAGAAATTATGTGACCAGCTCGTGAGGCCGCTACTGGCGCGGGTGCGCCTCCATTTGCAGGGGGCGCGCCATGCCGAGGCTCTGGCCGACCTGGACAAGCTCAAGGTGCTTGAGCGCAGTGGGCCGGAGGTCGAGACGCTGCGGCAGCGGGCGCTGGCCGAGTTCGAGGCTCGGCGGCAGCGGGTGGCCGACGGGCGGGCGGACCTGGCGCGCGCCGCGGAGAAGCTGGACGCGGGCCGGCTCGAAACCGGGCGGCTGGCGATCGAGCAGGTGCAGGATGCGCGGCGGCGGCAGGACCTTCAGGAGGAGCTTGAGCTGCGCGTCGAGCGCAGCGCGCAACTGCTGGCCCAGGCGCGCGCGGCGCTGGAGCGCGCGGACGTGCCCGCGGCCTTGCGGTTGTGGGAGGAAGCCACGCGGCGGCATGGGCGCACGCGCGAAAGCGATGCGGCGGCCGCCGACCTGGTGGCTGCTTGTCGGCGTGTGCTGGATGATTGGTTCGCCAGTGGCCAGATCGGGCGACTGCTGGCGGCTCGTCCGGGCCTGGCGGCGTTGCGCGAGTTTGACCCCGCGCTGGATGAATTCGAGCAGCGGGCCGCCCTGTGTCAGCGGGCGGCGGGGCAGTTGGGGGCGCGTGAGTATGGTCCGTTGCGGGACACGCTGCTGCGGCTGCGTTCGGCTCAGCAGGGTGTGGCTTGGCTTGAGCAGATGTTGAAGGCGTTGACGGAGGTTCGCGAGGCTGAAGATCTGTTGCTGAGTTCGCCGCTGGGGTTGAAGGCCTCCGCGGCCGGTGCGCCGGCCGAGGGAGTTGCGCAGCAGCGGGCCGCTCCAACGCTGAGCGCCGCCATGCCGCCCGTGCAGCGGTCACCGGTGGGCGACGCCGAGGCGGCCGAACTTGGTCGTGCCCCGCTGTTGATGCTGGTGGACGGGGCGGGCAGCAGCCTGGTGTTGCCGCTGGATTGCGTGCGTATTGGCCGCGCGGGCGGGCGGGGCGACGTGGACGTCGCGCTTCCGGGCGAGCTGCAATCGCATCACGCCGACGTGCTGCGCGACGGCAGCGACTACTTCCTGGTAGCGCACGGGCCGGTGCAGGTGAACCGCCGAACGGTGAAGCGCACGCTGCTGCACGACGGCGACCGGATCCATCTGGGTACGAAGGTTCGGCTGACGTTTCACAAGCCGAGCGTACGGAGTGACTCGGCCGTGCTGCGCCTGTCGCAGCGCTGCCGGCTGGCCCAGGACGTCGGCAGCGTGGTGCTGTTTAGGGAGACGTGCCTGATCGGGCCGCAGCCGAGCTGCCATGTGCGTACGCAGGACAGCCAGACGCAGGTGGTGCTGTTTGATCGCGCGGGCCGGCTTTACGGCCGGGAGGCGACCACGCTGGGCGGCAAGCTGGGTGATCCGCGGCCGCTGGCTGCCGGCCGGACGCTGGACTTCTCCGACGTGCGGGTGACGATCAAGGCCTATGACGCGTTCAGCAGGGGAGGTTAGCAGGTGGCATACACGTATCGGCATGGCAGTCGTCCCCTCGAAGGCGTCACGGTGCAGCGGGCCGTCGGCCGTGGCGGCTTCGGCGAGGTGTACTACGCCGTCACCGATTCGGGCAAGCAGATTGCGCTGAAGTACCTGCGCGAGAACCCGGAGATCGAGCTGCGCGGCATCGGCCACGTCATCAACCTCAAGAGCCCGCACCTCATCACGATCTACGACGTGAAGCACGGCCCGGCGGGCGAGCCGTTCGTGCTGATGGAGTACGTCAGCGGGCCGTCGCTGCGCGAGCTGCTGGTGGCCGAGCCGAATGGCCTGGGTCCGCAGAAGGCCGCGTACTTCCTGGACGGCGTGGCCAAGGGCCTGGCCTACCTGCACGACCGCGGCATCGTCCATCGCGACCTCAAGCCCGCCAACATCTTCTACGACGACGGCTACGTGAAGATCGGCGACTACGGCCTCAGCAAGCACATCGCCGTCAGCCGGCACAGCGGACAGACCGTCAGCGTCGGCACGGTGCATTACATGGCGCCGGAGATCGGCTCGGGCAGCTACACCAAGGCGATCGACATCTACGCCCTGGGCGTGATTCTCTACGAGATGCTGACGGGGCGCCTGCCCTTCACCGGGTCGAGCATGGGCGAGATCCTGATGCGGCATCTCAGCGACCGGCCGGACCTCAGCGGCATTCCGGCACCCTTCGCGGCCGTTATTGCCAAGGCGCTCGCCAAAGACCCGGCGGACCGCTACGCCGATGCGAGCGCGATGGCCGATGCACTGCGGCAGCTTGGCGATATCAGCGACAGCATCGCCTCGTTCGATCCATCGACACTGAACGACGTGCCGCGCCGGCCGGAGGCGGACGACGCGGAGCGTACGCTGACGACCTCCCCGGCGCCGCCGGCACCGCCGCCGCCGATGGACGCCTGGGCGGCCGGTCGGTCGGCGGGCCACGGTGACCTGCTGGCCGCACGGTTGCAGCGCAAGGTGGATAAGCTCTCGGGCCGGTTTCGGCAGAAGGCCGAGCGACTGGGGCGTGTGCATGGCTGGGCCGGGCGGCATGCGTTGCCCGAGTTCGGCGGGGCGACGGCCCGCGGTCGGCGGCGCCAGGCGTTCATGCTGGTGGCGGTGATCATCGCGGTCGCGATTGGTCTGGGCGTCATCGGCGGCGGCGCCAATGAGGGCCAGCGCGCTGCTGCTCTCGGCCTTTGCATGGCGGCGGGCACTTTCGGTCCGTTGCTGACGTATTTTCGGTTTCTGCGGGCGTCGCCCGCGCGTGGGGGGTTATGGGACCGTATTGCCTACACCGGAATGACGGCCGTGTTCATGATACCGGCCTTCGCCGTCGCGAGCGATCTGAGTGCCGTGGGTGATCCGCTGACGCGCATGTTGTTGGCGCCGCTGGCGGCGGTGCTCCTGTGCGATTGGACGGCGCGCATCGAGGTCGGTCGGCGCGGCGAGGTGCGGGGCGGCCAGGCGGTGGCGCCGGCGATCATTGGCCTGGTGGCGGCGTCCTTCGCCGGGCAGGGCAGCTACGGCCTGACGGCGGCGTGCGTGTGTGCCATGATGTCACTGCTGACGCAGGCCGGTGCGGCGATGTGGCCCTACGCGCGCGGGGCGCAACAGACCGGACCGGTCGGGCCCGGCGCCTGGGCAGGTGGCCCAAGTGCACGGCCGGCGCACGGCTTGGCCGCATCGGGTGCACCCTTCTCCGGCGAGTACCAGTATCCAGGTCGCGACTCGGCGGGGGCCGGGTCGTCCAGCACGCCGCGTCGGCGCAGCGGCTGGCTCCGGGCGGTTTGGGGCGTGCTTGCGGGACTGGTGTTTGCCGGAGGCCTGAGCGCTCTGCTGGTGCTCACGATCGACCCGCCCGCTCGGCGGGATGATTGTGCCGGGCTGTTGTTCGCGGCGCTGGCGAGTGTGGCGTGGCTGCCTTTCGTGCTGACGATGGCGCTGCGGCGGTACGTGCAGCCCCTCTGGCGCGGCACGCTGCGCATGCTGACTGTCTCACTGGGGCTGACGCTCTCCGCCGGGATGGTTGCGCTGCTGGCCTTCGGCAGCCTGCGGGGGGATGAGTTTGGCGGCGTTATCTTTGGTCTGATTGCCGGCGGCCTGACCGCCGTGGTCGCGTTGTGCGTGCCGGGCCGCAGATGGCCTGGGACGGGTTGGTCGGCGTGCGGATCGGCGCCGGCGTTTTGCGGGACGCCGGTGGCGCCCGAGCCGTCGTCGGGCAACGGGATTGACTGGGTGTCACCCGCCGGGGGGGTGCCGGACGGTGCGGTGCGGCCGGCGCCGGCGGGCCCGGTGGTGATCGACGCCGCAGCGCCGTCGTTTGTCGGGCGGACGGCGAATGCTGGGGCGTCGTTCTTCGGCAAGCTGCTGCTGCTGATTGGCGTAGCACTGGCGTTCGCTTACGACGCGTTGCAGGCGCAGATAGTGACGGGAGCTGACGGGCGTTTTCCGGGGTTGGTGAGCCGGAGCGGCGACCTGCCCGAGTCGGCCCTGCTGGCGCTGCCCCTAGTGGGTAGCCTGCTGCTGGTGCTGGCTCGCCGCCGGGAGGGGCATTGGCACCTGTTGCGCGGCTGCCTGGGGTGCGGGCTGGTTGTGCTGGTGGTGGTGCTGGCGTTGGGGCCGGCGGCGGAGGCGCTATATGCGCTGTTTTCCGCAGCGCGCTGGTCGGAGCTGGATTGGGGGCGTGTTGGTGCGCCGCTGGCGTGGACGGGCACGCTGCTGCTACTCGGCCTGGTGCTGTTAATCTGGCCGAAGCGCGGCGACGGGGCGATAGTCGTATAGTCGGGAAGGTGGCCGGCGGCCGGCGTGGTTCGCAGTTCGGGTTGGCTTGGGGGGGGCTCCGGGGTATCTTCACAGCCCAAGCAGGCGGCGCGGCACAGGTAGCCGCGCCAGGCGCCAATGCTCCGGGGTTTACCCGGGCGGTGCGGGAACGTCCTATGGCAGCGAGCGAGGCGGATGCATACCTGATTGAAGCCGTCCAGCGCGGCGACCAGGCCGCCTGGCGCGAGGTCATCGAGCGCTACCAGGGTCGGCTGCTCAGCTTTGCCCGGCGGATGCTGGCGCAGCGCGGCGACGCTGAGGACCTGGTGCAGGAGACGTTCCTCGGGCTGTTGCGCAGCCTGCCGAACTACGACGCGACACGTTCGCTCGAAACGTACCTCTTCGCGATTCTGCGAAACAAGCTGCATGACCAGTTTCGCAAGTTGAACAAGGGTCAGCGGCAGAGCCTCGACCAGCTTGAAGTGGACGATGCGCCGGATGCCTGGCTCGATCCCGAAACGCCCAGCCGGCACGTCGCCGATCAGGAGAACATCAGCGCGCAGCGTGCCGCGCTAGTGGATAGCCTGCGCCAATGGGTGGACAAGTGTTGTGCGCAGCAGCGTTTCCACGAGCTGATCGTCGTAGAGCTGCTGATGGTGGTCGGGCTGCGGAACAAGGAGGTGGCCGAAGAGCTCGGGCTGAGCGAGACCGGGGTGGCTGGAATGAAGTTTCGTGTGCTGGAGCAGTGGCGCCGGCTCACGCAAGCCGCGCCGACCGCCCACGAGTGGCAGGAGGCGGACCTGGCGGGCGACAGCACGCTGGCGCACATCTGGCGCGAAGAGGGCATTTCCTGTCCGAAGCGTTCGACGCTGGGTCGCTACCTGTTGGGAGCGCTCGATGAGCAGTGGAGTTTCTACGTGGACTTCCACGTGCGTCAGGCGGACTGCCCGCGCTGCAATGCCAACCTGGACGATCTGCGGGCCGAGGATGAGCGTGACGCGGCGGAGCACGCTCGGCTGCGGGAGCGGTGCTTCGCGTCCAGCGTGGGGTTTCTGTCGCACAGGCCAAGCCGCGAGGTCGGCGGCTGACGACGACTACCCGTCAGAGGAATGAAGCCCCAGTTCCTTGGCGGCCTGGACGAGCTTGGCGAACGTGCGGTCGATGGCTTCGGGGATCACCTTGATGTCGGCGAGGACGGGCATGAAATTAGTGTCGCCGGCCCAGCGGGGGACGATGTGCAGGTGCACGTGTTCGGGCAGCCCGGCGCCGGCGCAGCGGCCCAGATTCAGGCCGATGTTGAAGCCCTGCGGCGCCAGGGCCTTCTGCAGCACGCGCTTGGCGTCACGGGTCCGCAGGAACATCTCGCACAGCACCTCGTCGGGGAGGTCCTCCAGCTCGCCCTGGTGCGCCGTGGGTGCTATGAGCAAATGCCCCGTGCTGTAGGGGAAGCGGTTGAGCAGGACGAGCGTGTTGGGGCTGCGCCACAAGACGTGGTTGCCCTGATCGGCTGCCGGGGTCTGCGCATGCGCGCACAGGAAGCAGCCGTTGCCGGAGCCGCCCAGCGAATCGATGTATGCCATGCGCCACGGCGCCCACACGTTTGGATTGAACTCGGCCATTGTGCCTCGCACCTCCGGCCGACAACGTCCCCGTTGCCGCCGCAGCCGGCAGTGTGACCGAAGGTCGGCCGCCTGGCAAACCGGCGTCGCCGACTTACCCGCTCAAGATGGGACCCGGTCTTGCCGCGTCTGGCGTGCGGTGTCGCGTGGATCCGAGGTGGAGCGCGCCCGCTCAATCCGCGGTAAAACCCGCACCAGGCGAAAGGCCCGATGCTCCTCGCCGCTGGCGGTGATTACCAGCAGCCCGAGCGTGTGCTCACCCGGCTCGGTAATCGTCTTCTGGCCGTTCACACCGCTGCCGATCGGGTCGCCGTTGAGTGTCCAGAGGAAATTGCCTCTGGCGCGCCAGTCGGCCGGACACTCGGCCGCAAACGCCAGTGCCAGCGGCTCCGTGCCGATCGCGGATGACACGCGAATGCTCAGTGGCGAGCGCGGACGCGGCGCGCGCCGGGCGCTGTCGTCGCGGCTGGGCGTCTGAGCGCCGGCGGTCGGGTTGGACCCGGGGTTCGACCGCGCCGCGGTGCCGGGCTGACCGAGGGACGCGCGGACCGGATGCGCGCTGCTGGATCGACCGGGCGTGGGAGTGCCCGCACCCAGTGGCGGCGCCGTCACCTGCGCCAGCGCGGGCGTGCTATCCGCGGTTGCGGCCAGCAGGGCCAGACCGCGCGCATTACCTGCAATCGCCTGGCGACGTGACAGCACGGCCGGTGGGCTGTTCGGCCGCACCCCCGCGAAGTGGCCGAAGAAGGCGGCCGCCATGTCCGGCGTGCGTTCGTGCCCGAGGCCCTTGATTTCGATCCAGGCGAACCCGCCGTAGCCGTGGCCTTCATACCACTTGATGGCTTCGGCCGTCTCCTGCTTGACATTGCCGAAGTCGTTTTGTGTTGTGAGTACCAGCAGGGCGTGATCTCGGGAGCGCGGCACGAGAGCGGGGTCCAGAATGCCCACCGAGAAGTTCGATTGCCGCACTGCCAGACACGTGAAACGCTCGGGATGCCGGTTGAGCATGTAGTGCGCGAGGTAGCCGCCGGACGACCAGCTCGTCGAGAGTACGTGTTCGCGCGAGGCCAGCGTCGTGGCGTAAACGTGGTCAAGGATAGCCAGCGTGGCGCTCTCGTCGGACTTGAATGCCGGCGTGATCTCGCGCACGGGGAACTGGCGGAGGACGTTCGGGGCCATCAGTTCGGGGGCCACCACAATGAACCCGTAACGATCAGCTTCTTGCTGCCATTCGCGAGCCTGGGCGTGGGCCTGGTCGAAGGGTTTCATGCCGTGAAACGTGACGACCAGCGGCCAGCGCCGCTGCTGCCGGAAGGCGTCGTCCGCCCGGACGTAGTCATGTGGCAGATAGAGCCAGTAGCCGCGCTGCATCCGGGGTTCACGCAGGAAGTGGAGTTGGCCGTTGCCGCGGGGTTGCGGCACCGCGCAGCCACTCAACAGCAGCAGCGCGGCCGTCGCGGCCAGGATAGCCGGCCGCGCTCCGCGCTCCACGGGCCTGCCGATGACCCACTGGTGAACCGCGGAGGTGAGCGAAAACAGCAGCGTCAAGAGGCGCTCCATGGCTGGCCTTAGCAATCTCAGCGGGCGGCGGACGCTGTAGGTCTGAACCGCCGGGGTCCGCGCCCGGTAGATTCCCGTGGCAACTGCCGCTATCGTAACCGGGTCGTCCGTGCCGCGCCAGCGCCGGCATGATTCTAGGGTCTGCGGCGGCGTGAGGCCAGTGTCGGATGGGGCTTCATCGTCGCGTGGGACTGCCGACGCGCGTGGTCCGGGTCTGTTCATGGCTGCCATCCTGCACAATGCGACCATCATCACGCCGGCCGAGACCGGCGTTTGCGTCCGCGCCGGGCATAGTCTGGTCTTTGGTGACGGCCGCGTGCTGGAATCGGGTCCGGCGACGGCGTTCGCCGAGCGCCTGGAGCGGGGCGAGTTTCACCAGGTTGTGCCCGGTGAGCAGCACGTCGTTATTCCCGGACTTGTGAACGGCCACCACCACCTGTACCAGTCCCTCACGCGCTGCCTGCCCGCCGTCCAGAACCTCCCCTTGTTCCCTTGGCTGCGCGGGCTTTATGAGCACTGGCGCACGCTCGACTACCGGGCCGTCCGGGCGGCGGCCGCGGTTAGCCTGGCCGAGTTGCTGTTGCACGGCTGCACAACGACCAGCGATCATTTCTACATGTTTCCCGCCGGCAGCGACGTGCGGATGGAGGCCGTGCTGGAGGTCGCCGAGGAGTTGGGCATCCGCCTGCACCTGTGCCGGGGCAGCATGACACTGGGCCATTCGCGCGGAGGCCTGCCGCCGGACGACTGCGTCGAGCGCGATGAGGACGTGCTGCGCGACTGCGTACGCGTCCTGGAGGCCTATCACGATCCGGCGCCGTACGCTATGCGCCGTATCGACCTGGCACCCTGCTCCCCCTTCAACGTGACGCGCGAGCTGCTGCGGGACACGCTGACGCTGGGGCGTCAGTACGGCGTCTTGCTGCATACGCACCTGGCGGAGACGCTGGCGGAGGAGCGCTTCTGCCTGGAGCGCTACGGTTGCCGGCCGGTGCAATACCTGGCCGATCTGGGCTGGCTCGGGCCCGATGTATACCTGGCCCACTGTGTCTGGCTGACGGAGGCGGAGACCGCGCTGCTGGGGCAGACGCGCACCGGCGTCGTGCATTGCCCAACCTCGAACATGCGCCTGGGCAGTGGGATGGCCGCGGTCGCGGCGCTCCTGCACGCCGGAGCCCGCGTCGGCCTGGGCGTGGATGGCAGCAGCAGCCAGGACGGCGGCAACCTGCTGGCCGAGATGAAGCAGGCCCTGCTGTCCGCCCGCGTGCGGCCCGTGCTGGCCGACCGCGACGCCGCCGGAACCGACCAGGAGCTCTTTCCGGCCGCCGCTGCCTTCCGGTTGGCGACGGCGGGCAGTGCGGCGTGCCTGAATCGGCCTGAGTTGGGGCATCTGAACCCCGGGGCGGCGGCGGATTTCGCCATGCTGCGGGCCGACGACGTGGCCCTGGCCGGGGCGATTGTGCACGATCCGCTGGCGGCGCTCGTCCTGGGCGCGCCGCCGCGCTGTGACCGCGTCTTCGTCGGCGGGCGCGAGGTCGTCAGCGCCGGTCGCCTCGTGACACTGGACGAGACGCGGCTGGCGCGGGAGCTTAACGAGATCGTGGCTCAGCGATTCGGCTGCGCCCGGTGACCGGGTTGCCCTGCCGTTTTAGGTGTGGCGTTTGGCGGAAGGGCGTGGCAGACCGCGGAGCGCCTTGGGCGGTTTTCCGCATGGGCTGAGCTAGCTCCCACGCTCGCCGCCGAGCGCATACAATGCCACGCCAGCGCGGCCGGGCCGCACGACAGCCGGCAGCCGAATGGCACGCTGATTGCCTGAGTTAGGCCAGGACGAGGCAGGCCGTCCAGTAGTCCCAATCCGCCGCTTGCCGAGGTGTCGCATGCCGACCACGGTGTCAGGACGAGAAATCGAAGAACGCACCCTGAAGCTCGGCCACGAGATGTTTGACCGCATTCGCGGCAGCCAGCCGTGGCCCTTCTCGAAAGAGTGGCTGCTGGAGCGGATGCTGCAGCAGTGCACCGCCAACGAGTGGTTCAAGGTGCAGGCGTTTCGTTTCATCGACGCGCTGCCGATGCTCGGCGACGACGTGGAGTTGGCGCGCCACCTGCGTGAGTACTTCGTCCTGCCGGAGCACGCCCGCAACGGCACGAGCGGACAGCACGAGTCCGCCGACGCCGAGACGGCCCGGGCCCTGCGCGAGTTGGCCCCGCCGGAGACCGAATGGTTCGTCGGCCTGGTCAGCCGGCTGATGAACTTCCGCCGGCTGGATGGCTTGTGGCCGCGCTTCTGCGCGAAGTTCTCCCGCTGGGCCTCGTTGATGATGGCCGGCAACTTCATCGCCGGCTCGAACGTGGCCGAAGCGCAGCGCGCGATTCGCGGGCTGCGCCGGCGCAACCTGGCCTTCACCATTGACGTGCTGGGCGAGGCGGCGTTGTCACGCTCGGAGGGTGAGGCCTACCTGCAGACTTATATGGACCTGGCCAGCGAGTTGCCGAAGCTGGCGCGGGAGTGGCCGCACGTGCCGTTGGTGGACGAGGCGGACAGCCAGCCGATTCCGCGCGTCAACATCTCGGTTAAGCTGACGTCGCTACATCCGGGGTTTGATCCGATCGCGCCGGAGGCGGCCAAGCGGCGGGCCAAGGAGTTGCTGCGGCCCTTGCTGCGCAAGAGCATGGCCGGCGGCGCGCACGTGCACATCGACATGGAGCACTACGCCATCAAGGACCTCACGCTTGACTTGTGCGAAGAGCTGTTCATGGAGAGTGAGTTCCGCGACTACCCGCACTTCGGCATCGTCCTCCAGGCCTATTTGAAGGACGGCGATAAGGACGGGGTTCGCACGATCGAATACGCCAAGCGGCGCGGCACGCCCCTGTGGGTGCGGCTGGTGAAGGGGGCCTATTGGGATTCTGAAACGGTCTGGGCTGACCAGGCCCACTGGCCGTGGCCGGTGTGGGAGCAGAAGTGGCAGTCGGACGCCTGCTTCGAGCGCATGACGCACGCCCTCCTGGCCAACCACCAACACGTGTACACCGCCTTCGCCAGCCACAACATCCGCAGCCTGGCGCACGCCATGGCCCTGCGGCAGTTGTGGGAGATCCCCGGGACGGCGTTCGAGCTCCAGATGCTCTACGGCATGGGCGACCCGATCAAGCGTGCCGGCATCGAGATGGGTCAGCGCTGCCGCATCTACACGCCCTACGGTCCGCTGCTGGCGGGCATGGCGTACTTCATCCGGCGCCTGCTGGAGAACACCGCCAACGAATCGTTTCTGCGGCAATCAGCCGACACGCCGGCGTCCGAGCTGCTCCGCCGGCCGGATGACATCGGCCGGAAGACACCCCCATTCGAGCGGCCCGCCATTGTTCGCTATGAGTTCGAGGAACCCATCATGGATGCGTTTGAGAACGTGCCCAATACCGACTTCACGCACGAGCCTAATCGCCAGCAAATCGTGGCCGGTTTGGCCCAGGTACGGGCCGACATGGGCGGCGAGATTCCGCTGCTGATTGCCGGCGCGCCGGTAACGACCGGCGCGTGGCGCGAGTCGCTCAACCCGTCGCGGCCGCGCGAAGTGGTCGCCAAGGTCGCCCAGGCTGACGAGGCCGCGGTGGACCGGGCCGTGCAGGCTGCGGTTGCCGCCGGGCCGGTTTGGCGGCAGACTCCGCCCGCCGACCGGGCCGAGGTGCTCTTCCGCCTGGCCGAGCTGCTGCAGCAGCGCCGGGCGGAGTTGGCCGCGTGGGAAGTGATCGAGTGCGCCAAGCCGTGGCGCGAGGCCGATGCCGACGTCTCCGAGGCCATCGATTACTGCAACTACTACGGCCGCGAGATGATCCGCATCAGCGAGAATCGCCGCACCCGCGATATCCCCGGTGAGACCAACCAGTACTTCTATGCCCCGCGCGGCGTCGTCGCGGTGATCAGCCCATGGAATTTCCCGCTGGCCATTCCCGCGGGCCAGGTGGCCGCCGCGCTCGTCACCGGCAACACCGTCGTGTTCAAGCCGGCCAGTCCGGCGGCAGCGGTGGGCGCCAAGCTGGTGGCGTTGTGTGTTGAGGCGGGCGTGCCGGCGGGTGTGATCAACTTCGTCCCCGGGCCGGGCGATGAGGTCGGCGTGGCGCTGACCAAACACCCGGACGTGGCCACCATTGCGTTCACCGGCTCGCGTGAGGTTGGCTGCGCGGTGAACCGGCTGGCGGCCGAGGTCGCTACCGCGCGACCGGGTCTCAAGCGCGTCATCGCCGAGCTGGGCGGCAAGAACGCCCTGATCGTCGATTCCGACGCCGACCTGGATGAGGCGATCAAGGCCATCATGCAGGGCGCCTTCGCCTATGCCGGGCAGAAGTGCTCGGCGTTGTCGCGCGTGATTGTGCTGGCCGCGGCGCATGACCGCCTGGTCGAGCGGCTGGTGGAGACCGTGCGGCACGCCAGTCTCGGCCCGGCCGAAGAGCCCACGACGTTCGTGCCGCCGGTCATCAACGAGGCGGCGCGCGAGGCGATCCGCAAGTACATCGAGATCGGCAAACGCGAGGCTGCCTGCGTGCTCGAGGTCGATGCACAGAAGGCCATCAGCGAGCACGGCGGCTACTTCGTCGGCCCGGTCATCTTTGACAACGTGCCGCCCGCCGCGCGCATCGCCCAGGAGGAGATCTTCGGGCCGGTGCTCTCTGTGATTAGCGCCGCCGACATCGACGAGGCGATTGAGATATTCAACGGCACGCCTTATGCCCTGACGGGCGGCATCTTCTCACGCAGCCCGGCCAATATCGAGCGGGCCCGCAGCGAGTGCGAATGCGGCAACTTCTACATCAACCGCAAGATGACCGGCTCGCGCCCGGACCTTCAGCCCTACGGCGGCCTCAAGCTGTCGGGCTTCGGCGCCCGCGTCGGCGGGCCGGACTACCTCGTCCAGTTCTGCGAGCCGCGTACGGTGACGGAGAACACGTTGCGGCGTGGGTTCGCCCCGAGCGAGGACGTCATCGAGTCGCTGAGTTGAGCCAGACTGGACGCGTGTGAGACCGGATCGGTATCGGACGGCGGCGCACCGGAGGTAGCCGAGGCGCCGCCGTCGCTATTGATCGCCGCGCGGCGCCTGCCTGCAGTGGACCGGCGTAGCATTGGGGAGCGCGCCGCTGCTGACCAGGGGAGGAGCACGCCCGAAAAAACACCACATTCCGCATCGTTTCCCTTGATTATTTCGGCTGTAACGCGACGCTCGCCGCATTCCTCGAAACCGCCCACAAAACGCTGCTTCGCGCTCCGGAGTACAAGGTATACTCCTGAGTACGAGAGGAACCGCGCCGGCACCTCCGCCGGCGTCCCGAGGAGAGAGAAGCCATGTTGCGACGTCGCCACTGCGTGCTCGGTATATGTCTAGCATGGGCCGTTGCGTCTGCGCGCGCCGACCTGATTGTGGACTACATTCATGACGCCGGCGGCAGCAGCTCCGCGCCGCTCAACGGTCTGGCCGCGCGGGCCACGTTCCGGGTGGATGGGACGGAGTTTTCGATTCTCCTGGAGAACACGAGCGCCGGCGTGCCGGACGGGTTCGAGGTATCGGACTCCCTGCTCGTATCGATCGGATTGAACCTGCCGGAAGGCGTGTGGATTGCCCAGGGCAATGCCGCCGTCATTGGCCCGGGCTCTATGGGCCTGGGCTCGTGGTCAAGCCGCACGGCAGGAGATAGCGTTGGTGAGCAGTGGATCTGGACCAACGACTTCGGCGGCGACCTGATGGAAGGCTACGCGCAGGTAATCAGCACGAGCGCCGGCCAGGGGGGCGGCACGGCGACGCGCTTCGACGGCGGCAGCGGCACCGTAGGGGGGCCGTTCGGCGGAATCGCCGCGAATCCTCCGCTGCTGCAAGTTCCCGGCGGCCAGCCGGCGGCCAGCAACGCGATCTGGTTTGACCTGACGCTGAACGCGGCGCTGAGCGAGGCCGAGTTGGTAACCGTCGCACACGGCAGCATCGTGGAATTCGGATCCGATGCGCGTTATCTGGTTCCGGCGCCGGAACCGGGCAGCCTGTTCGCACTGCTTCTGGGGATTGCCGTCGTGCCGAGGCGCTGGCAGCGCGCCGCGCCGGCAGCGTGACTGCCACGCTCCGGTAGCCGCTTCCCAACGTTCACTGTGCGTTCGTCCGTCGGGCCTGACCCGGACGCCAAACAGCGGCTCCGTTGATGCGCGAGCCGCGGAGCAGCCGCCACGATCGGCCTGAGGCGCGGTGCGAAACTGTCCGGCGGGGCGTGGCTCCGGGGGGCTTGCGGCATGGTTTCGGCGGCCGCAACCCTATTCCTGAGTTATACTTAACTAAGTGAGAGCAAGAGGAACAGCCATGAATGTCGATCTGACGGCGGAGCAGCGCGACCTGCTACTGCGCTTGGTGAACGCGGCCCTGCGCGACATCGGGCCGGAGATTCGCCACACCATGACCAGCACGTACAAGGACGACCTGAAGGCGGAACGCCGCGACTTGCAGGGTGTGCGCGACCTCCTGATATCCGGGGCGCCCTCCGATCATGTCGTCGCACCCGGCCTCTACGGCACGCCATAGGCGGCTGGCGCTGGCTGGGGTCTGGACGGGGGGGCATTGTAGGGGTGCGGGCGGCCGCTGGGCGGCGCTGTGCACGTCAGTGGGCAGCGTTCCAGATCACTGTAGTCGCATAGGCGGCATAGCCGACCAGGAGCGCCCAGCCCTCCCAGCGATCGATTCGGCGGGCAGTGTAGAAGATCGGCAGGCAGGCGGCCGCTGCCAGCAACATGACGGGCATGTCGAAGCGCAGCGCCGCGGAAGAGACGCCGACGCCTTCCTGGCCAAGCGCTGCGGCCACACCCAGTACGGCCAGGATGTTGAAGATATTGCTGCCGACGACATTGCCGACCGCAATGTCCCGCTCGCCCCGGACCGCGGCGACAATCGAGGTGGCGACTTCGGGCAGTGAGGTTCCGGCGGCGACGACGGTAAGCCCGATAACCAGCTCGCTGACGCCAAACGCAGTCGCGATGCCTGCCGCGCCGTGTACCAGCCACCGCGCGCCAAGCACCAGCATGCCCAGGCCGAGCAGGACGAAGCCTACGGAAGTTCCCAGGCTCGTCAGTCCGCCGGCAACTTGGGTGACGTGAGGTTCTCCCGCAGTGGTGGAGACAACGCTCTCGCAGGCATCGGTTGGGCCGTGCAGGCTTCCCGCGGACTTGCCTTGCAGGGCGGCGGTTTCTCGGCGGCTACGCCAGATTGACCAGACCGTGTACGCAATCGCACCGGCGACCAGCAGGACGCCGTCGAGCCGGCTGATGCGGCCGTCCGCGGCAAGCAGGTAGCTGACGGCGGAGACGGCCAGCATCATCCACAGATCGAACCGCAGCAACTGGCGGTGGACGAGCAGGGGGGTAATCGCGGCCGACGCCCCGAGGATGAACAGCACGTTGAAGATGTTGCTGCCGACCACGTTGCCGAGCGCCAGGTCGGGCTGGCCGGCGACCGCGGCCTTCATGCTCACGGCCAACTCGGGCGCACTGGTGCCATACGCGACCACTGTCAGGCCGATCACGAGCGGCGAGATCCCCGCCGCCGCGGCCAGGCGGGACGCCCCGCGCACGAGCGACTCAGCGCCGACGATTAAGAAGACCAACCCCAGGGTGAACAGCAGGACGGTAGTGAACACGCGCGGTGCTCCGGCGGCAGGTTCCCAATGGCGCCAGGCAGGCAGGCCGTGCCGCGCACGGCCGCCGTCGGCCCAGGTCCAGCATCGTACGACGCAGTTGGCAAGACGGCCGGTATAAACCTGGGTGTTTTCTGGAGGCGGCGCGCCAAGCAGCGCGCACAACCGCGCAAACGACCGCAGACGCCTGGAACCGTGCGCCCGCGCGCAAGCAAAAACGCCGAAAACCCTCAGGCACGAGGGCAATCGGCGTTCGGCTGTCACCGCTACGGGTGACAATACGCCCCCACGGGGACTCGAACCCCGGTCTCCAGGATGAGAACCTGATATCCTAGGCCGCTAGACGATGGGGGCCTTTGAGACGCCACGTCGGCGAATCAGACAGAGAGTAGCAGGCCCGGCCCCACACGTCAACCACCCGCTCCCGCCACCACGTCAGCCGACCGGGTCCGCCGCGCACTTACCGGACGCGGACGCGACTGGCGCCGGCGATGGTGCGTGCCGAGAAGGCGGCTGGCGGCCGGCGGGATCTGCGCGGCGAGCGTGTCACTCGCGGGCCCCGGCGGCGACCAGATCCTCCGGGCCGGTCCGGCGCCGCCCCGGCGGCCAGTCACGCGCGGGGTCATACCACTCGTCCAACACCGCCAGCCACTCCGCCCGATTCCGGCTGCGGACGAAGGCGTCGCGCACCTTCGCGGGATGTGGATGTACGCTCGCGTAACGAATGCCGAACTTGCGCATGAGGCGCGGCGCCAGCTCCTCGCCGTGCCACGACTCGGACAAGTCGTAGTGCTCGCGGATCACGCGACCCTGCTCGGCGACGGAAGCGGGCTCGGGAAGCGGCCGGCCGGAGAAAACCGCGCGCGCGTCCCGGAAGATCCACGGGTTGCCGATGCAGCCGCGGGCGACCGTGACGCCGTCCACACCGGCCTGCTCGAGCATACGCTGGATGTCCGCGACGCTAAACAGGTCGCCGCTGCCGAGGACTGTGGCCGAGCCGACGTGCCGCTTGACCCGCGCGAGGAACCCCCAATCGCTGGCCCCCATGTAACGCTGCCGAACCGTCCGTCCGTGAACGGTTACGGCTGCGACTCCCAACTCGAATGCCGCATCGAGTATGCGGAAGAACGCCCGCTCACTTTCAGCCGTATCGTCCATGCCGCGGCGCATTTTCACCGAAACTGGAATCGCCGGCGGCACGACGGCGCGGACGGCCTTGACGATCTCAATGGCCGTTTCTGGCTCCGATAGCAGGTAGCCGCCCCGACAACGGCCGAGCACCTTCTTCACTGGGCAACCGAAGTTGATGTCGATCAGGTCGAAGCCGCTCTGGGCCATCAGCGCCGCGGCCTCGGCGAACTGGCCCGGCTCGGCACCCATGATCTGTCCGCCGACGGGATGGTCGGCCGGGTCCAGCCGCAGCGTCTTACGCTGGAACTTGCCCGCGTGGTTCAACGACCGGTCCAGTACGACCTCGTGCAGCGCGAACGGCGCGCCATGCCGGCGGGCGATCAGGCGCATCGCGGTGTCGCTGTACCCTGACAGGGCGGCCTGCACCACGGGCATGTCCAGCGCTATGGGGCCGATTTGCAGCATCCGGACGATTATACTCTGGGGCGTACGACCTTGGCGTTGAGGACTCTGATGCCCACGGTGAGTAACGGCCCGAATCGTGTTCACCTGATTGCCCACGCCACGCCGCCGCGTGACGACATTGCCAAGCTCGGCTTCCGCTCCGCCGCCGAATACCTGGCGTTCATCCGGGCGCAGACGCCGCGGTCACTACGGCTGACTTGCCGCCGGCGGTTCCTGGAGGCGGAAGGAGACGAATGGCAGGGCGGGCGGTCTGACGACGCGGCCCGCATCCGCGACTTGCAGGACGCCCTGGATGATCCAAACACGCTGGCGATCGTCGCCACCAACGGCGGGGCCTACTTCTCCCGCATTCTGCCGCATATCGACTTCTCGGCCCTGAACCGGCGCCGGCGGCCCCTGTGGGCCCTGGGCTTCAGCGAGTTGAGCACCTTCGTGAACCTGGTGGCACGCTATCGCTGCGGCCGCGGACTGTACTGGCTCTGCCCGAACTACGTGGCGTGGAAGGTGCGGCCGGCATCTGAGGCGCGGGCGGCCTTCAGCGAGTTCTGGCGGACCTTGCCGACAGTGCTGGCGGGGCAGGTGCCGGCGAACACGGAGCACCTGAGCTTCGGCCCGATCCACGGCGAGCTGTTAGGGGGGCGAACCGCCGGTGGGGGGGTTCGGTTGCTGGGCGGCTGCCTGGCCGTCCTGGCGGCGATGGTGTCCGGGCGCATCGGGGCGCGGCTCAGGCCCAACGGCCACTGGCTGTTCCTGGAAGACATCGCGGAAGTGCCGTACCGGATCGACCGGCACCTGGCGGCCCTCAAGGTGGCCGGCTGGTTCGAGCGCATCGGCGGCCTCATCATCGGCGACTTCCACACGCTGGAGGCCGACACGCAGGCGGCGGTGCTGGACCTGCTGCGGTTCCACTTGCCGGCGGGCGAACGCGTGCCGGTCGTGCGGACGCGTTCGTTCGGCCACGTCTGGCCGCTGGTGCCGGTAGCGGTGAACCAGCCGCTACGGATGACCGTGCGGGGCCGAAAGGTGCAGATCGACTGCCTGGCAGGGCAATCAAGCTGACCGGCAGCGCGCTGGGGGTCACCTGATCGGATTTCGGACACTGCTGCTGCTGCGCCACCCTGGCCGGCCGGCTACACGCGCTTCTTCTCAAACCAGTAGAACAGGGCAATCACCACAACCCAGAAGATCGGGATGACGATCCAGTGGGATATGCCCACCGCCGCCGGCAGGCCTATCTTCCCGAAGTCCTTCCACGCCAGGACCGTCGATTGCAGCGAGGGGTAGAGCTCAGCGTAGACCGCCGCGCCCGCAATCATGCCGATGATGGCGAAGACGGCGTGCCAACGCCCCTCGCCCAGCGCGCCTACCGACGTCCCGGGACAAAAGCCCATCACCGCCCAGCCCAGGCCGAAGAGCGCTCCGCCGATCACGACGGCCCCGACGTTCATCGGCTTGTGGCTCAGCTTGATGATCTCCAGGTCGGCGAGCAGGTGGATGCCGACCATGCCCACCAGAATGGCCGCGAGCATGAACTTCAGGATCGTCATGTCCTTCAGCAGCATGGCGCCGACCTGCTTATCGAAGCGCAGGACGCGGCCCTTTTGGAGCAGGAACCCGAAGAGTATGCCGGTGACCAGGCCCAGCCATTGATCCGTGCTCATGAGTGCCTCCGTACATAAACAAGCCGCGCTACGAGTACGCCGACGCCGAAGAACATCGCCAGCGCCACAAAGCCGCTGACCGACAACTGCATCATGCCGCTCAGTCCATTTCCGCTCGGGCAGCCGTCCGCCAGCCGGGCGCCCACCATGGCAACGGCCCCCCCGACCAGCGCGCCCACGGCGCGCTTGGCCACCGAGCCGCCAAAGCGTTGCCGCCAGGTGGGCGGCACGCTCTCCCATTTGAAGCTGCCATCGGAGAGGGCCGCCAGCAGCGCGCCCAGGAAGATCCCGGCGACGAGCATGAACTGCCAATCCACCTTCACCTTCGTTTCGGTGTAGTACTTGTTGGCCGCCACGTGGTCCGCCGCGACCAGGTGCTCCACGTAACCGGCCGCCCGCACAAACGTCGTCGATGCGCCCAGGTAGCTGGTCTTGTCGAGCAGCTTGGTGGTCGCCAGCGCCGAGGCGATCGCCAGCAGGCCCACCAGACCACCGGCCAGGTATGGGCTCCAGCCGCCGTTCTTTGCCTTGCCTGTCATGATGTCTTCCTCGTCAGAGTTGCGTGGCGTCACGAGGCCTTCAGGTACAGGCCGCCAATTTACCGACCAGATGAGCTGATCGCCACCATCTGCTGCGGGCCAGGGCGAGAATAATGGCAGCATGGCGCGCACGCCCCAGCGCGTCGTCTTCGCCGCGTGAACCAATAGAAGCGGGGCCCGCGGCGGCATGCCCACGGGCCCCGTTAACCATCGTATCGCGGTCGATTAACTAGAACTGCACTTGCAGTTGGACGCGAAAGACCAGCGCGTCGTCGTTGCAGTTGGCCAGGCTGCCCGAAGCCGTTCTGTTCGGCCACTCGTAAACCTTGACCATGTCGGCTTGCAGCTTGACGTCGTGGCCCTTCACGTAGTAGTTCAGGCCGCCGCCATACTCCCAGGAACCCTCATTGCCGGGATCGACACCCGCCACGCCGCCGAACCGGCCCACCACCTCAACCTGGTTCTCAAGTCCGGGGATCGGCAGGAAGTAGCCCATCTGCATGTAGCCGCCGTGGTAATTCTCGGTGTCGCCGATGCCCGTCAGCAGCGTGTAGGGCGTGAAGGGGGTGCGGTTAGCGCGGCGCGGATCAACAAAGCGCCAGATGTATTCCGCGTTGACGGAGAAGCCCTGCCAGCGGAAGGCCAGATCGGTTCCGAGCTGGTGAATCTGCAGGCCGTTCGAGGTGGTCACGCCGTAGGCCCCGGGCATCACGCTGTTGCGCCGGAAGGGAATGCGCAGCGTGCCGGCGTCGCCGGCATCATCGTTGAAGGCGTAGTGCACGCCCAGCTCCAGCGCGGGCGTTTCGTGCATCGGCATGTCGCTCTGCGAGCGCCACGTGCTGCCCGGCTTGTCACCCAGCACGTGCCACAACAGGCGCGTGACGATGGCCGGGTGGTTGTCAAGCTCGCGGGCTTCGTCGGTGGTGATGGTCCGGTTGTTCTGGCCGCGCAGCGAGTTGACCACATCCACGTACCAGCGCAGCCGCTTGTCAAACATGCGGCCCCAGAAACGCACGCCCACGCCGCGCCCAAGCTGGAACACCTCGTCCGTCAGGGGCAGGTCAACGAACTGGAAGCTACCGCTCGAGATCATCTGCCCACGCGTGCCGGCTAGCTTGAACAAGCCCAGCATGACCTGGAACTCTTCCGCGAAGCGGTAGTTGACGTATCCGTAGTATGCCGTCGCGTCGTAGCCCCCGTCGGAACTCATGTCCAACTGGATCTCGTACGTCAGGTCGGGCGAGTAGACATGACCACGAAACGACGGCCGCAACCGCTGGATATCAAAGCCTGTGCGGTCGTCGCGCTCCAGCCGCGGCGAGCGGTACTTGTTGCGCGAGCTCGTACCGTAGTGCGTCCAGCGGAACTGCATGCACGTCTTGACTTTCATCAGGAACAGGTCGTCGCTGCTACGGATGAAGAAACCACCGTCGTAGCCGGCCTGCAGCATGGCCGGCGCGAGGCTCTCGCGAAACTCCTGCTCGCTTAACAACGACCGAATCTGCTCCCGGATAAGCTCCGGTCGCTCATCCTGCGCGCCGGTCGCCGCCACCTGCTGCTCCAGCACGCCGATCCGGTCCTGCTGCGCTGCTATGGCGGCGCGCAGTTCGGCGAGCCGCTGCTCATCTGGACTAAATTCGGTGCTGTTTGATCCCTGCGCCAGCGCTGATTGACTCAGCAACCCAGCCACCAGCAGAATGCCAAGAGAAATGCCAAGAGAACTGCCGAGCAGTCTGCGTCTCATCTTAGTCTCCCTGCTACCCAACCGAAGGACTGCCAATTCCAGCGGCATTGCTGCATCACGATTCGCCCGCGTCAGCAGCGCTTAATGCAGCCGATGTACCGCGCCAATGGCGGGATTCTGCGCAAGCGGGGGCGGATTCGTCAACGCGTGGACAAGAACTTGTTAGGTTTTTGCCAATTCTTAACATACGAGCCCCCCTCGGTCCTGCCGGACATCCCACGCACGCCGTGGCCTTTCCGTGCGGTACAATGGGTGTCCCGCGCGGGCCGGGCAATTGCGTGGCCGCCGCGGCCCAGGCAGCAGGAGCCCGCAGAACCACATGAAGATTGGCTCACCAGCCCACGCGCCGCCGTCGCCCGAAGCGATCGGCGCCGTCGTCGCCGCCATACGCTCCGAAACCTCGGCGGACGTGCGTACTGACCGCCTGGCGCGCGGCCTCTATGCGACCGACGCCAGCATCTACGAGATCATCCCGGACGCCGTGGTCTGGCCACGTACGGTGGCGGACGTTCAGGCGGTAGTGCGGAGCTGCACTGCTCACGGCCTGCCGGTTACGCCGCGCGGCGCCGGCACCGGCTTGGCCGGCAACTGCCTGAACCGCGGCATCCAACTCGACCTGTCACGCCACCTGAACTCGATTCTCAGCATCGATCCGGCCGGGCGCACGGCGCGCGTGCAGGCGGGCGTGGTGCTGGACGAGCTTAACGCCGCCTTGCAGCCGCACGGCCTGCATTTTCCACCGGATGTTGCCACGGCCAACCGGGCCACGATCGGCGGCATGATCGGGAACAATTCCGCCGGCGCGCACTCGCTCGCCGTCGGGCGCACCTGCGACCACGTGTTGGGCGTTAATGTCGTCCTGTCGGATGGCTCGCTGGCCTGCTGGGGGTCTGGCGCTGGTGACACCGACAGCACGCTGGCCCGGCACTGCGAAGATGTCCTGGCCGCGATCAGCCGCGACTACGCCGACGAGATCGCAGCCCGCTTCCCGCGCGTCTTCCGCCGCAACGGCGCCTACGCCCTGGATCGACTGCGCCGCGCCGACGGTCGACTCGATCCAACTCAGGTCATCGTGGGCAGCGAGGGCACGCTGGGCGTCGTCGTGGCCGCCACGTTGAACCTGCTGCCACGCCCGCGGCACCAGGGGCTCTGCTTGGTGCACTTCGACGAATTGTCCGCCGCCCTCCAGGCCGTGCCGGTCATTCTACGACATGCGCCGGCGGCGGTTGAGCTGCTCGACCGCCTGGTCCTCACACGTGCCCGGCAGAATCCCAGCACGCGCGCCCGCCGGCACGTCCTGACGGGCGACCCGGCCGCACTCCTCATTGTCGAACTGTACGACGACGACGGCGAGCACCTGCAACACCGCCTGCAAGCACTGGCAACAGAGCTCGAATCGGCGTCCATCGGCTACGCGCGCCCGGTACTCACGGACGCAGCGCGCCAGGCCGACGTCTGGGCCATTCGCAAGGCCGGCACCGGCCTGGTCCTGTCGCAGCCCGGCGACACGCAGCCGCACGATTTCATCGAAGACTGCGCCGTGGACCCGGCGCGGCTGGCGGACTACATCGCCCGCCTCCAGGAGATCCTGACGGAGGAGGGCATCCCGCACGCCGCCTTCTACGGTCACGCCAGCGTCGGCCTGCTGCACGTGCGCCCGGCCCTGAACCTCAAGACGGCGGACGGCGTCCGCAAGCTGCGGCGCATCTCCGACCGCACCAGCGAGCTCGTCCGCGAGTTCGAGGGGGCCATGACCGGCGAGCACGGCGAGGGCTTGTCGCGATCCGAGTGGGTGGCGCGCCTGTTCGGCCCGCGGCTCACGCAGGCCTTCCACACCGTCAAGAACGCCTTCGATCCGCACGGTATCTTCAACCCGGGCAAAATCGTCAACCCGCTACCCATGGACGCCAACCTGCGCTACGGCGCCGGCTTCACGTCCGCGCAGCCGGCCACCATGCTGGACTTCACCACGCACGGCGGCCTGGCCGGCCTGGCCGACATGTGCAGCGGCATCGGCGAGTGCCGGCAGCGCCTGGCCGGCACGATGTGCCCCTCCTACATGGCCACCGGCGACGAGACCCACACCACCCGCGCCCGCGCCAACGCCCTGCGCCTGGCGCTCTCGAATCGCAGCCTGCTGGACGGCCTGGCCGACCCGGCCCTGGACGAGGTCTTCGATTTGTGCCTGGGCTGCAAGGCCTGCAAGACCGAGTGCCCCACCGGCACCGACGTCGGCAAGCTCAAGGCCGAGTGGCTCTACCAGCGCCATCAGCGGCTGGGCGTCCCGCGCCGCAGCCGCTTCGTCGCCCGCACCATCCGCCTGGCCGCGTGGGGCCAGAAGTTCGCCACGCTAAGCAACTGGCTGCTGCACGCCGAGCCCGTGCGCGCTTTGCTCCAATACTGGTACGGCCTGGATCGCCGCGTCCCCTTCCCGCCCTTCGCCCCGCAAACCTTCCGGCAGTGGTTCGTTGCGCACCGGCCGACCCGCGCGGCTTCTGCCCGCGCGGCAACGCCGGTCGTCTATTTTGTTGACACATGGACGAACTACTTCACGCCCACGGTCGGGCAGGCGGCCGTCAAGGTGCTCGAAGCGCTTGGCTGCGAGGTCATTGTACCGCCGACGGTCTGCTGCGGCCGCCCACTTATCAGCACCGGTCTGCTCGACGAAGCCCAGGCGCTGGCCCGGCAGAATGTCGCCGTCCTGGCACCGTTCGCCGGGCGTGACATTCCCATCATCGGCACCGAGCCGAGTTGCGTGTCAGTGCTGACTGACGAGCTGCCGCAACTTGTCCGCACGCCCGCCGCGCGGCGCATCGCCGCCTTGGCCACACCGGTGGAGGTCTTCGTCGCCGCGGCCCTGACGCGCGACCCGCACGCGCTGCGCTTCGCGCCCGCCGCCGACGCCGCCATATTTCACGGCCATTGCCACCAGAAAGCCCTGACCGGCACGGCCGCCGCGCTGCAACTCCTGACCGCCTGCACGGCCGGCCAGGCCCGCGAGCTGAACACGGGTTGTTGCGGGATGGCCGGCATCTTCGGGCACGAGCACGAGCATTATGAAATAGCCCGCGCGATCGGCGAACAACGGCTCTTCCCCGCGGTGCGCGCCCGCGGGACGGCCGACGTCGTCGTCTCCGGCTTCTCCTGCCGCCAGCACATCGCGCACCACACGGGCGTTCAGGCGCGCCACCTGATCGAGCACGTCGCGGCAGCGCTGTTGCCGGATGGCGAATCGGCTCCCCCATCTCTGCCCCGCGCCGAATCGTAAGTGGCCGGAGCAATGCCGCCCCCGGTTCAGCCGCATGGGCGACCTGCCGTACGTTCACTCATCCAGTATCTCACGCACACGTGCCAGCAGCGTCCTGAGCTTGTACGGCTTCTCCAGGAAGTTGAGGCCTTCCTCCAGCGCGCCCTGCCGCCCGATCACGTCCGCCGTGTAGCCCGAAACGAACAGCACGCGCAAATCAGCGTGCTCCATTACCAGCCGGCCCGCCAGTTCGCGCCCGTTCATGCCGGGCATGATCACATCTGTAACCAGAATATCGATGGGGCCCGTATGCGCGCCGGCCAGCTCCAGCGCGCGGGCCGCGTCTTGGGCTACCAGAACGCGGTAGCCGCGCCGGCCCAGCGCCTGGGCCGCCAGTTCGCGTACCGCTTGATCGTCCTCACAAATCAGCACCGTCTCGCTGCCGCACAGCCCATCGTCAGCCCCTGTCTGGGCCGGCTCCTCGTCCGCCTCGGACTGGATCCCCGGCAGGTACACGTTGAAGGTCGTGCCGCGCCCCACCACGCTTTCCACCGCAACGTGCCCGTCAGACTGCCGCACGATGCCGTGCACCGTCGCCAGCCCCAGCCCGGTCCCCTCGCCCGGCTGCTTCGTCGTGAAGAACGGCTCGAAGATGTGCTGCCGAATCTCCTCCGCGATCCCCGTGCCCCTGTCGCTCACCGCAATCAGCACGTGGCCCTCCCGCGCCGCCTCCGAATGCCACGCGGCCTGCTGCTTATCGGGTGGCACATTCGTGACGCGGATCGACAGCCGGCCGCCGTCGGGCATGGCGTCGCGCGCGTTGACCACGAGATTCATGATCACCTGCTCTATCTGGCCGGGATCGGCCCGGATGCGCCACACGTCCGGGGCACAGTCAATCTCAAGCTCGATATCCTCCCGTATCAGCCGGCGCAGCATCTTCTGCATGCCGCCCAGCAGTTGGTGCAGGTCTAGCACCCGCGGCTTGATCAACTGCTTGCGGCTGAAGGCCAGCAACTGCCGCGTCAGGTCAGCCGCCCGCCGGCCGGCCCGCTCAATATGCGCCAGTCCTTCCCTCAGCAGGTCATGCGGAGCATTCCGGTCCGCCAGCCCGTGCTGCAAGAGCTCCACGTTGCCCAGAATCGCCGTGAGAATGTTGTTGAAGTCGTGCGCTATCCCCCCGGCCAGTTGCCCGATCGCCTCCATCTTCTGCGACTGCCGCAGTTGCGCTTCGAGTGCCTGGCGTTCCTCCTCCGCGTGCTTGCGCTCCGTGATGTCCTCGGCGATGCCGACCATCCGCGTGATGTTGCCGCCCGCGTCCCGAATCGCCACCCCGCGATCCCATACCCAACGCACCGATCCGTCCGGCCGGATGATCCGGAATTCCTCCGAGTACAAGCCGGTTTCCCGTGATTGCCGGTGCGCACCTTCGGCGCGCGCCCGGTCGGCTGGGTGAATCGTATCCAGCCAGCGGTGCGACGGTCCGCTCATTTCGGCACAGCTCCGCCCCCAGATCTGCTCAACCGCCGGGCTGACATACAGCACCTCCGACCCGTCCGCGTTCTCCATCCAGAAGACTTGCCGAATGCTCTCGACCAACTGCCGAAAACGCTCCTCGCTCTCGCGCAGGTCGCGCAGGATGAGCAACGTACTGAGCCCGTCCGCAATACGCCGCCCGATTTCCGTGAACAAACGCTGCTCATCCGCAGTCCAGACACGCGCGTACGAACACTGATGCAGCCCAAACAGCCAGGGCTTGCCAACCTTCGGCCGTAGCGCGGTGAACATCTGCGCCTGCACCGAGAACAACTCGGACGTCGCCGCCGACACCGGTTGAGCCGTGCCATTCGTGCACATCACCGGGCCATCCGCGGCCAGTGCCATTCGGCAGTCCTCGGCCGTGCTCGCGGCCATGGCCACATCCCGGCCCAGCGCGAATGCTCCGGGATACTCCGGGCGCGCTGCTTCCACCGGCACCCGGAAAAACGTCGCCTCCGGATCGCAGGGATGGAACAGCCACGCCCGATCCGTGTCGAAGATGGCCTGCACCACGTCCATGGCCCGCCGCAGCATCTCCTCCACATCCGTAGTCGCACGAATGACGCCATCCACCCGCTCGAGGCTCTCCAGAAAGTGGACATACGCCCGCTGTCGATCCTCGCTAAGCTCGCCCTCCGGCCCCGCCCCCGCATTCGCGTCCCGGCCGGTCGGCCTTGCTGCGCCGCTCGACAATCAGGTCGTCGCGGGATTGCTCCGTGCCGCACATGCAGACCTCCTTGTCGCGCTCGCCGCAACCCCGCGCCCAGGCAGCTCAGACGCAAGGCCGCTGATCGGATCACGTCGGACGAACAGAAATGCGCTGCCGCACGTCTGATTATGCCGCTTGAGCGGCCGGCCGTCGACCCCCGACCACGCCCTTTCGCCACACAGGACCCCGAGCGCCCCGCGCACAAAAACGCGCAACCCAGCGCAATGCCCGCCAGAACGACGCTATCGACCGCCCGCCGGCTAGAACTCCTATACAACCCCGCCTATCGTTCCGCGAGTGCCCCATGACCCGAAAGCCACAGCAAAAACACCGCTCGGAATCGCCGGACGTCCTGGCCTGGAGCCGCGCGTACCTCGCCGACTACTTCAGCGACCCGCCCGCCCCGTTCCACCACGAACTGCTGCGCGACCTGCGCGACGCCGATCGCCGCCTGCTCGCCCGCGTCGCCCCCCGCGGCCACGCCAAAAGCACCTGCGCCGCCTTCGCCTACCCCCTCTGGTGCATCTGCCACCAACAACGCCGCAACATCGTCATCATCACTCACGAAGCCTCCCTCGCAACCCAGTTCGTACGCGACATCCGCCATGAGCTGGAATCCAACGAGCGCCTCCTGGCCGCCTACGGCGACCTGTGCACGCCCGCCACCACGCCGCACGACCCACCCGCTGACACCGGCGCATCCTCAGCGCCCAAGCGCGCCTCACGCACCTCCGCCCCTAAAAAGCCCTCCCGCACCAAGTGGACGCAGGAGCTCTTCACAACCACCACCGGCATCAGCGTCCAGGCCAAGGGCTCCGACGCCAGCTTCCGCGGCGCACGCGTCGGCCCGCACCGCCCCGACCTCATCATCTGCGACGACATCGAGAAGGACGAGCACGTCGCCTCGCCCGAAGGCCGCCGCAAGCTCGAATACTGGCTGCGCCGCGTCGTGCTGCCCGCCCTCGCCCCCGACGGCCGCCTCATCCTGCTCGGCTCCATCATCCACTACGACTCCCTCCTCGCGAACCTGCGCGACCGCCGGCGCTTCCCCGGCTGGGACTACAAAGTCTACCGCGCCCTCGAGGCCGAACTCCGCGCCGACGGCCAGTACTACCGCGTCGCCCTCTGGCCCGCCCGCTGGTCCGTCGAGCGCCTCGACCACGAACGCCAACGCGTCGGCACGCTCGCCTTCGAGCAGGAGTACATGGCCAACCCCATCGACGACTCCGTCCGCGTCTTCCGCCCCGAGTGGCTCCAACCCTACCACGCCGACCTCGACGCCATACGCGAACGCCTCGTCACACTCATGGCCATCGACCCCGCCACCGGCACCACCGGCGGCGACTTCTTCGCCCTCTGGGTCGGACAGGTCGATATCTCCTCCGGCATCATCTACACCCGCGAACTGAACCTCGAGCGCATCGGCGTCGTCCAGCAGGTCAAACGCATCGTCGCCGCCTTCGAACGCTGGCGGCCCATCAAGATCGGCATCGAGACCACCGCCTACCAGGTCGCCCTCAAGGACATCCTCGAAGACTACAGCCGCAGGAACCACGTCTACATGCCCATCGTGGCCATCCAGACCCTCGCCAACAAACGCGCCCGCATCGAAGGCTCCAGCGTCTTCTACGAGAACGGCACATTCCGCCTGCCGCCCGGCTTGAGTCCCGACATCGAAAGCCAATTCCTCCATTTCCCCAAGGCCCGCCACGACGACGCCCCGGACGTCTGCGCAATGGGCATCGAGCTCGCCCGCGCCGCCCGCGCCTGCACCCGCATCGAAGGCCTCACCGCCCGCCGAAACTCCCACCCCCGCCACGACGCATGGTAACCAGCCCCGCCGCCACCGCCGCCGGTCCGCCTTCTCCCACTCGGCCTCGGTCGGGAGTCGCCGGCCGTTCGCATCCCACTTCACGTGCGGCGCCGACAGCCGATTGACCGGGCTGCCTGTCTGAGTATATTAGTGGACGCTTATGCACCCGGAGCCCGTGATGAGTAAGACGACCAGGCTGGCGCGCATCCTGAAGGTGCTCTCCGTCGGCACCCGCGTGGAGATCTTGCGCCTCCTGAAAGGCCGGGTGCTGTGCGTCAACGCCCTGGCGGCGCGGCTGAGCGTGACGCAGGGCGCGGTGTCACAGCACCTGCGGATCATGCGGGACGCCGCCCTCGTGGTGGACGAAAAGCGGGGCAGTTTCGTCCATTACCGTCTGAACGAGAAAACCCTCGCCACGTGGCGGGCGGAGGTGGACAAGCTGCTGGACCCCGCGCCCGCGGCCGGCCCGAACGCGAAAGGAACCAAACCGTGTGCTGCTGCAACAACCAGAAGCCAAGCTGCCAGAAGCCAAAGAACCTGACCCGTAAGCCCGAGGACTGCTCGCCCGAGCAGTTCCGCAACTGCCACGGCGACACGGCGGATCATCCCTGCGCGCCCGGGCAGACGAAACGCCCCCACGCCTCAGGGACCAACCAGGCCCGCAAGCACCCCGGCGCAGACAAAACGTAGCGCAGGCCGGCCAGGCCTGCGGCGGCGCAAAAGCCCGCATCACCGTTGCGAGGGTATTATGCGATTCGTAAGACTGCTCTCGGCCATTGTCACCGTCCTGACGTTCCTGGTCATCGTTTTCGGCAAGATCGTCCGCGTCACCGGCGCCAGCGACTCGATACCCGACTGGCCGCTGGCCTTCGGGCAGCTAGTGCCGGAGATGACGCCTCTGGTATTCTGGGAATGGTCCCATCGCCTGCTCGCGCTACTGACAGTGATAACGATGCTGGCGCTGATCGCCTGCGCTGCCCGCGTTTCGGCCCGGCTGTGTCTGTACTGCGTCGTTTCGCTGCTCTTGTTGGTCGCGACGGCGTTGATCGGCGGACTGTCGATCCTCTACCCCCTGCACTGGGGCTGGGCCGCCGCCGATCAGGCATTAGCCATGCTCTTCTTTGCCAGCATCGTCGGCCTGGCGGTGTGGTCGAGAATGACAGCCACAATCTCAGCCCGGTCCGGCTCTGCGGCCGGTTAAGGGTGGTTGTTCACGTGCGTCGAATCTCGTGGCGGTCCGGACAGCTCTTGGTCGTGCTGGGGGCCATTGCGGCGGGAGTCTACTGAACCCAATTCGCCCCGGTGCCGGTGGCGCTGCACACAGTGCAGCGCGGCAAGATTGTCGCCGCAGTGCTGGGCACGGGCACGCTGGAAGCACACATCAGCGCCACGATCAGCCCAAAGGTCTCCGGGTTGGCCACTCCCAGTCCGTTGCCCGCGCGACCAGCCCCCGCCGCGCCCTCCGAACCGAGCCGCCCCATCCGAACCGAGCCGCGACTGTGAAGGAGCGGTTCTTCTGAGTACCCCGCCCCATC
>CAZJYX010000027.1:0-51341 GCA_964550375.1 uncultured Planctomycetales bacterium
TGGCCCGCCACCGCCTCATGCGCATCACCCTCAAGCGCGAGGAGTGGGGCCTCTTCGACTACCACGGCCTGGACGAGATAATCGCTCAGATTGACCAGGCGCGCGACCTGTTTATCCAGGCCCTCTCCGCCGGCGACGACTTCGCCGCCGCCGCCCCCCTCGCCGATGAGGCCCTGCGGATCGCCCTCGAGGCCAGCGAGCGCATTTCGCGCTTCCATGCCGACATCTTCCTGAACCGCAGACAGCAGAGCGGCGGGTTCAACCGCGATTTCATCGGCGTCGCCGTGTCGCCCCACGCACCGCCCACGGCCCTCTCGCCCGAAGTCTGCCAACTCGTCGATTTCGTCCGAGTGCCGTTTGTCTGGCGCGAAACCCAGCCCACTGAGCAGAAGATCAATTTCGACCATACGGACGCCTGGGTCAAAGTCTGCTCCGGGGCCAAGCTGCCGCTGCGCGGCGGCCCGCTGCTCAACTTCGGCGTCCGCAGCGTCCCCGACTGGATGTACATCTGGGAAAACGATTTCGATACCATCATCGAGTACGCGCGCCAGCACATCCAACGCTGCGTCAAGCGCTACGCTCGACAGTTCAGCACCTGGATCGTCGCCAGCGGCCTGCACGCCGACACTGTCTTCTCCTTCAACTTCGAGCAGATCATGGAGCTCACGCGCATGGCGGCCGCCACCGCCCGCGACCTAGCCCCGCGCGCCCAGATCGTAATCGACCTCACGCAACCCTGGGGCGAGTACTCCGCCCGCAACCAGCGCACCGTGCCCCCCCTGCTCTTCGCCGACATGGCCGTGCAGAGCGGCATACCTTTTGACGCTTTCGGACTCCAGTTCCTCTTCGGCCTCAGCGCCGAGGGCTACCGCCTGCGCGATCTGCTCCAGATCAGCGCCCTCATCGACAAGCTCGCCAATCTCGGCAAAACCCTCCACGTCACCGCCGTCGCCGTCCCGTCCGCGACTGACGCCGGCGGCGACGAAACCGGCGGCGGCATCTGGCACGAACCCTGGTCCGCCCAAACGCAGGCTGACTGGCTCAGCGCCTTCTGCGAAATCGCCCTCTCCAAGCCATACGTCGACAGCGTCTGCCTTGAATCCCTGGCCGACAACGGCAACAGTCCTATCCCGACCGGCGGCGTGCTGAACGCGGACTTCACCCCCAAGGCCGCCTTCGGCCGCTTGGCGGAACTCGTCAAGCGCCTCCAATGCCCCGTTGCGCCATGAATGCCCCCGCCGCCACCGGCAAACCGCGCCACCGCCCAGACCACGGAATCCGCCTCGCGCTACTGGCTCTGTACCTGCTAACGCTTCCCCAACTGCCCTTCGCGGAGCCGGCACCCACCGTCAATCCCGGTCAGGCCGGCTTGCGCATCAACCCCAACCACGCCCTTCTGCACGAACTCGCACTGCTGCCGGGCATCGGGCCCGTACGCGCCCAGCGCATAATCACCTTCCGCCAGGACCAGGATGCCAGCCCCGTCTTTCGCTCCGCCAACGATCTCGCCGCTGTCCACGGCATCGGCCCGGCCACCGTCGCGCGGATCAGTCCGTTTCTCTGCTTCGATCCACCCCCGCAGAGGCAGCCATGACCATTCCACCCTTGCCGCTGATCTTCCGTCCGCTCTTCAAGCCCAAACCGTGGGGTGGTCGCTCCCTTGAAACCTTGTACAACAAGCCCCTCCCGCCGGACGAGGATATCGGCGAATCCTGGGAACTCGTCAGCCTGCCTGACAACGAGTCCGTCGTCGCCGCCGGACCGCTGGCCGGCAAGACGCTGGCCGCGCTGGTCGACGCCTGGGATGGTGACCTGCTCGGCGACGCCCAGCTCATCGACGACCGCTTCCCGCTGCTCATCAAGTTCCTCGATGCCCGCGAGAACCTGAGCGTCCAGGTGCACCCCAAACCCCCGGAGGAGGACGGCACGACGTTCACCGCCGGCGTCAAGCACGAAGCCTGGTACATCCTCAGCGCCGATCCCGGAGCCACACTCTTCATCGGCGCCAACCCCGGCGTCAGTCTGGCTGATCTGGCCCGCGCCGCCGACACCCCCGGAACCGCCGAGATCATCCGCGCACGCCCGGCCAAACCCGGAGATTGCTTCTACCTGCCCAGCGGTGTCATCCACGCCCTGGGCGCCGGGCTCGTCGTCGCGGAGGTCCAGACTCCATCCGACACCACCTATCGCCTATACGACTGGGATCGCCTCGGCGCGGATGGCCGCCCGCGCGACCTGCACATCGACGCCGCCCTGGCCAACATCCGCCTCGATGTCCCCGAACACGAGATCCTCCAGCCCCGCCGCGCCGTCCAGGACTCGTTCCCCGGCGCAACCCGCCTGGCAGCCTGCGAGCGCTTCACCATTGACGACCTCACTATCGCGCCCTGCGAAAACGCGCCGCTGCCCGAACGCTCCCTGGCAATCTGGATTGTCCTGGCCGGTTGCGGCGTCCTCGAGCGCAGCCGCTTCGAATGCCACTTCCGACCGGGCGATGTCGTTCTCATCCCTGCCAACCACGCCGATACGCGCGTTACCACCTCCGGAGGCTGTCACCTCCTGACCGTCGCGGTCCCCCAGGCGCGCAAGTCCTGACGGTACCGCGGACTGTTGGCACAAGACCCTGGAATCGCCTATATTATCACGTCGTTGTTGATACGATTGGCTGAACTGTGCAAGGGAGTACTCTCATGAACAGGTGGCGGCGCGCAGCCGGACTCAACAAGAACGTCATTATTGCCCTGATTGTCCTGGCCCTCGTGGCTCTGATCTTCTGGGGCTTCCAGTGCCACGCCTCTCGCCAGGCCGAACAGGACGCCCTCGAAACCCTCACGGGACGGCCCCGCGTGCTCATAGATACCGAAACCGGCGAAAGCTACAGAATCCCGTTCGAAGAGGCTCAGAAGCTCCCTACGAACGAAGAGGGCATGGTCCAGGTGCCGGCCACCGGTCAGTTCACCGGTGAGTGGCACGTACGCCGTCCGACCGTCATCGAAGTTGACGACGATCTGGCGCCCTAGCCGCACCGTCGTGTGACCAATCCCTGCAGCCCGGCACGCAATGCATGGCAACTTGCCGGCCGCATACTAAACACCGGTACGCCGCGGTGCGCCTTTGTTGTGCTCCGCGGCGTGCTTTCTTCCACAGCTCCAGCTCCTCAAGCCGCTTGTTGACACTGCTCGATAAGGAGTGTGCCGGCGCCGGCCGCGCGCCCCTGTGGCGCACCGCGCGCCGACCGCGCCCGCGGCGCCCGTATCGCGCCGGCGCCGCCCCGGTCAGCCAGCTCACGGAGCTTCGCCGTGGAGTCACACGCGCACTTCACCCATCCAGAGGCGCGAGCACAGTCCAACAACCACTCGCGCCGCACAAGGGCACGTAGCGTTCGCTACCGCCCTGGTCTGACGCTCATCGCCCTGCTGGCCCTCGCCGCCCCGCTCCCCGCCCGCGCCCAGCTCTGTGAGAGTTCATGGTGGCCCAAGCTCCAGCGCGACGCCCAGAACACCGGCTACGTCCCGCTCCTCGGGTTCGTCACCGACCCGCACGTGCGCTGGTATGTTAAGTTGTCGGAGCCCGTCGCCAGCGAGAGCCACGGCACGCCCGTTCTCTCACCGGATAACACGCGCCTGTATGTCGGCCTGCCAGGTGCCGCCGTGACGGCCGTGAACACCTCGGACGGCACCGTCGCCTGGACGCTCACCTTCGGCGACGGCACCGCCCGCTTCTGCAACACCCCCGCCGTCGGCGCCGACGGTTCGATCTATGTCGGCAGTTGGGACTCCAACGCCCCCTATGACGGCTTCGTCAAGATCCGCGACGACGGCGACCACGGGACGCTCGTCTGGACCTATCCCATGCGCGTGACGCTGGCCAGCCCAACCATAACACCCGCCGGTCTCGTGGTCGTCGGCGGCCGGCACGCCGACGGCACCTGGGCCTACTTCGCCATTGAAGACCTCGGCGACACCTGCCAAACCGCCTGGGTGGCCGGCCAATTCGCCGACCCCGCCGACCCCGGCAGCATCGGCGCAATCGGCGCCAGCCCGGCGCTATCCGGTGACGGCACCTGGATCTTCGGCGGAAGTTGGGAGAACCGCACATTCTGGCAAATCGACGCCCTGACCGGCTACGAGCAGGCTCGCCTGCCCCTTGATCAATACTGCTACGCCGCCAATCCGGTCGTCTCGGATGACGGCTTCGTCTTCATTGGCGAAGGCGCCAGCTTCACCGCGCCGGACCCGGCCACTGAGGGCAAGCTCTACGTCTTCGAGCCCGACGAAACCGGCGCCATGCAGGAACTCGACGCTCTGCCCCTGTATGCCGGCCATCTCAATGGCGGCACCGCCGCCCTGTACCTCCGTCCTGACGACCGCCTGCGCCTACTCCTCCCCGCCGGCGGCTATGGCGCCAGTGCCGCGAACCTGATCGCGCTCGACTTCGATCCCGCCGGCCCGACCGCCGACCCGCCAACCGCCGCCCTGAAGAAGATCTGGCAGACCAGCCTGGGCAGCGCCGCGGTCAGCTACGGACAGGCCGTCGTCACACGCGACGGAATCGTCTACGTTCTCGGACCGGCCAACCACCGTCTCTACGCCATCCGCAGCGCCGCCAACACACCCAGCACCGCCTGGACGCTCGACCTCGCCACCATAACGCGCGCGCCGGGGACATCCTTCAGCGGCAAGACCGGCCCAATGGGTGTAACGGTAGGTCCCGACGGCACAATCTACTGGACCGCCGTCGACGGATACCTCTACGCCATTCGCGGCTGGCTCAACGGCGACCTGGACGGCGACGGCCAACTGACCACCACCGACTTAGACTGGCTGGTCACCGCGCTCGTCAACCCTGACGAGTACAGCCTCCGTTTCCCCGAGATCGACGCCGAGATCGTGGGCGACGTCAACGGCGATGGACGTCTGGACTTCTTCGACCTCAACCGACTCCTCGAACTGCTGGCCGGCTGAGAAGTCTTTCGGCAACCCGCACTTAACGATACTGAGCCGGCCTGTTGCAGTCTGAGGCGGCCTGCGCCGATCACCATGCTGTAGCGGGCCGCTGTGGCGACCGCGCGCGATCTAACGCCCGATAACCTGTCCGGCCCGGCTGGCGAACCGCGGCCGACCATACACCCGGGCGCCGCAACTCCGCCAACAGGAAGCTGCCATGTCATTCTGGAACAAGCTCGCCGCCGAACTGGTGGACATAATCGAATGGCTCGACCCGACTTCCGACACGATGGTGTACCGCTTCGGGCGCTATAAGAACGAGATCAAATACGGCGCCAAGCTCATCGTCCGCGAGGGGCAGACTGCCGTCTTCGTGAACCAGGGCCGACTCGCCGACGTCTTTGACCCCGGAACATACACGCTGGCCACCAGGAATCTGCCCCTGCTGGCAACCCTCCAGGGCTGGCACCACGGCTTCGAGAGCCCGTTTAAGGCCGAAGTCTACTTCGCCAGCACGCGCCAATTCACCAACCTCAAGTGGGGCACGAAGAACCCGGTCACGCTGCGCGATGCCGAGTTCGGACCCGTCCGCTTGCGCGCCTTCGGCACGTACGTCATTCGTGTCTCCGACCCCGCCCGGTTCATCCGCGAGATCGTCGGCACCGACGGCCACTTCACCACCGACGACATCACCGCCCAGCTTCGCGACATGATAGTCGCGCGCTTCGGCGACATTCTCGGCGAAAGCCGCATCCCGGTGCTGGACCTGGCTGCCAACTACGACGAGCTCGGCGCGTTCCTGGCGAACCGCATCCAGGCGGAGTTCGCTGCCTACGGCCTCGAGCTTACCAAGCTCCTGGTCGAGAACGTCTCGCTTCCGCCGGAAGTCGAGGAGGCGCTCGACAAGCGCACCAGCATGGGCATCGTTGGCAACCTCAGCCAGTACACGCACTTCCAGACCGCCAACGCCATCCGTGACGCCGCCGCGAACGAGAGTGGCGCCGCCGGGGCCGGCCTAGCCCTGGGCATGGGTTTCGCGGTGGCCAACCAGATGGGTCACACTCTGGCTCCTGGTGCGGCCCCGCCCTCCTGCGTGCCACCGCCGCTGCCCGGGCAATCAACGACTTACTGGGTCGCCATCAATGGCGCGCCGTCCGGCCCCCACGACCTGACTACCTGCCAACAGCAGATACAGACTGGCGTGATCTCGCCCACCACCCTGGTCTGGAAACCCGGCATGCCTGGTTGGACGCCCGCCGAACAGGTGCCCGAAATCCGAGCACTCTTCGCCGCCGTTCCACCGCCCTTGCCGTGAGCCCTGACTGCGGGCAGACCGCCGCCCACGCGAACTGATACGAAGAAGGAACCGGCTCGCCATGAACTGCCAGAACTGCGGCGCCGTCATGAAGTTCATCGACGGCCGCAACTACTTCGTCTGCCAGTACTGCACCTCGTTCCAATTTCCGGCAACTGCCGGCAAATCGCCTGATGGCGTCACTCTACTGAGCGAACGCAGCGAATTGCTATGCCCCGTCTGCGCGCTGCCCCTCGTCGGGGGTGCCATTGACGGACAGCACATCCTGTTCTGCCAGAATTGCCGTGGAGTCCTCGCCACGAACGCGAACTTCGCCAGCATCATCAAGCTCCGCCGCGCCGCCCACGAAGGCCCCCAAGAGATTCCCGCCCCGCTGGACCCCGAACAGCTTCAGCGCCACGTCCGTTGCCCCGCCTGCCAGAACCCCATGGCCGTGCACCCCTACTACGGCCCTGGCAGCGTCGTTGTCGATACCTGCCCCGACTGCCACCTCATCTGGCTCGACCACGGGGAGATCGGCGTCATTCAGAAGGCACCCGGGCACAGATAACTCGCCGCCTGCGCCGCGCGCCCGCAACGCCCGCACCACTGCCGGCAGCCTTTACCAGACGACACAAAAAATGCGCCATTTGCTGCTGGCCGACCGGCACGAATCCGATGTTTACCTATGCGGCGTTACCACGCTCGCACCGGCAGCAGTTGAGGTCCAGCCATGCGCTCTTTCGTGCTCATCGGCGCGCTCATCGTCGTCGTCAGCATCATATTCTTCCGGGGCTACGCGCCCCAGCCGGCCGGCGCCACCGGCAGCGATGATGCGGCCGGCAGTACCGGCATGATCCGTTTCGAGTACGCCGATTTCGATGACGAGGCACCGCTGACTCTGCCGCCCAGGCGGCCGACCGTGACCGCTCCCAAACCAAGCCCGGAACCCGTGCCGGTCACCCCGCCCACCAATCCCCCGCCGGTAGACGACCCTGCCACCCTGCCCGACCCCGACCTGCCTGCCGAGCCCGACTTCGACGCGCCTCCGCCGACCGCCAATGCCGGAAAAGGCGCCACAATCTGGTTGGGCGACGGCGAGCTCGTCCTGGACGGAACTACCAGCCACGGCAACGTCGTAGGCTACTTCTGGCGCCAGATCTCCGGACCCAACGACCTGCAGATCCAGGACCCCACGGCCGCACAGACCGTTGCCCGCGGCTTCTCAGAACGCTGGACCCCCGGGCAGGACTTCACGTACGAGTTCGAGCTCACCGTCACCGATGCTGCCGGCCAACAGGCGGTTTCAACCGTCAGCCACTGTGTGAAAGTGGCGCCGGAACTCCGCATTACGCCGGCGCCCAAGCATAATCTGGCCTACCGCGACGGCTACCTCCTGGCCCACTTCGAGGCCTGGAAGACCAACCGCTCAGACGACGTTGACTCATTCGAAATCCATTCACCAACGCCCCTTACGTTCCATCACCTGAGCGGCGACAGCGAATTCGAGATCACCGTCGAGGAAACCGGCGGCGCTTACGCCTACCGCATCGCCGTCTTCTACGCCGACGGGGTCAACACGAGCTGGCTCGAGTTCTTCCTCGACACGCCACAGCGCATTCCCGCCGTGCTGCAGATCGGCGTGAACTGGGAGTAGCGGCACACCCGAACCACCGGGGCGTCCTGCCGCCAACCGAGCGGCCTGGAAGCCCCACCCCACCCCTGGAACCGGGAAATTCGCTACTACGCCACCCGCGCGATACTTCTCAAACAAGGTCCCCGATGCTATAGTCTGCCTTGTCGTAACAAGCCTTGACCGGCGCCATTCCTTCGTCCGTGCGCCGTGCTGTCGGGGCTTGCACGTGAGACCAGGGAATCCAAGCAACTCGCGCGCTCAATGCCCCAAGGCATATCAATGCGCAGTTGCGGCTTGAGGCGCCTGGGCGACCATGCCACTTACACCAGGCTCGCAACGCGACCAATGCCCAAGCCGGGCATCCACAGTTCGCGCCCTCGGCGCCGCGCTACACCCCGCGTTTTCCCTGATCGAGCTCATGGTCGTCATCGCCGTAATCGCCATACTGTTCTCGATACTCTTGCCAAGCCTGCGCGCGGCGCGCGACCAGGCCCGCATGTCGCTATGTGCCCAACGCCTGCGCGATTTCGGCACGGGCCTCGCCGGCTACACTGCCGAGAATGCGGACTATCTGCCAGGTGTGAACACGTCCGGCGTGGCCGTCAGCACGCTCGAACTTCTCTGGGCGACCGACCCCAGCGTCCTCTACCGGGCCAACCTGCCCGTGCAATCCTGGGACTGGATGACGCCCATCCTGGCACCGCAGATGGCGCTGCCAACAGTCCGCGCCGAGAAGTGGAAGTTCCTGCTGGGCGACCTGCGCTGTCCGGCCGAGCGCAACACTTCGATGATGTACCATGAAATGCCGCACCCCGACCCCGACTATCCGCCACTCGTGCCCCCCGACGTCGACGTCATGGTCCGTCACGCTCCTTTTCCAACCGTCAGTTGGCTGATGCCGGCCGCCTTCCAGTTCTTCGGCAACGACTACCACAACCGTGTCCTGGGCCTCAAGGAACACCCAGTCATCAAGGATGAGCGCGTCTATGCCAAGCGGGCCGGGGCCTACTTCACCTGCCACTCGAGCGACTACTTCCCCCGTCTCGACCGCGTCGGACCGCCCGCCCGCAAGGTCTTCGTCGCCGACGGCATGCGCTACTGCACGCTCATCGGCGACCGGCAGTTGCTCGATTTCGATACCTACCCCCACCAGGACCACCGTCGCTTCTTCTTCGGCTCCTTCTCCTCCGCCGGCGCCTGGTGGACCGGCTCCACCGCCTACGGCGTCAGCGGCGCATCCCTCACCTGGGATGGCGACATCGTTGACCGTGGCTCCAAGGCACAGGGCCTGAATCTCAGCCTGAGCTATCGGCACGGCGCCCGCGGACCCACGCAATCCGGCGCCGCCCAGGACAACCCGGGCATGATCAACGCCGTCTTCTTTGACGGCCACGTCGAGCGTATGGGAGATCGCCGATCGCGCGATATTACACTATGGTATCCAACCGGAACCGTGGTTGATGAACTTCCGCAGGGCATGACCCGCGTTCCGCCCGGATTCGTGATCCCATGACGCGCCCGCGCGCCTGCCGCGGCCGCCACCGGCTGGTTCGGGCCCGCCGGAACGAAAATTGCATGCTCGGCGCCTTCTCGGCAGAGCAACGGCCGTCGCCGAAATCGACAACATCTGCACCCTAGGAGCTGACCACTCATGGATCTCGAGCGAGCGAAACAACTGACCGACATCCTTCCTCCCGAGAGAATCACCACCAACACGCGCGGCTCCGAGATCCTCAGGAACCCCGCGCTCAACAAGGGCCTGGCCTTCACGCACGAGGAGCGCCAGACGTTCGGCCTCGCCGGCATGCTGCCTCCCCGGGTCAGCACGATCGAGGCACAGGTCGCGCTCGAGCAGGAGCGCATCGCCGCCCAGACCGACGATTTCGAGAAATACCTCTACCTGGCGGGCCTCCAGGAACGCAACGAAGTCCTGTTCTTCCGCGTGCTGGTCGATAACATGCAGGAGTACCTGCCGATCGTGTATACCCCCACCGTCGGCAAGGCCTGTCAGCAATTCTCCCATATTTTCCGCAATCCGCGCGGGATTTGGCTCACCCCGGACGATAAGGACCGCATCCCCGAGCTGCTCCGCAGTGCCACCCAGAGCGACATCCGCCTGATCGTCGTCACCGACAACGAGCGGATCCTGGGCCTCGGCGACCAGGGCGCCGGCGGCATGGGCATACCCATCGGCAAGATCTGCCTCTACATCGCCGGCTCTGGCATCCATCCCTCCATGTGCCTCCCCATCAGCCTCGACGTCGGCACCAACAACGAAGGCCTCCTGGCCGACCCGCACTACATCGGCCGTCGCGAACGCCGCCTGCGCGGCCCCGAGTATTATGAGTTCCTCGAAGCCTTTGTTAAGGGCGTTCAGGAAGTCTTCCCGCACGCCCTGCTCCAATGGGAGGACTTCCACGCCAACCAGGCCTTCCCGCTCCTCGAACGTTACCGCCATCGCATCCTGTCCTTCAACGACGACACCCAGGGCACCGGCGGCGTCGTGGCGGCCGGCATCTTCGCCGCCCTGCGGCTCAAGCAGGAGCGCATCGGCGATCAACGCTTCTTCTTCATGGGCGCCGGTGGCGCCTGCACCGGCATCGCCACCCTCCTCACTTCCGCCATGCGCGCCGAAGGCGTGCCCGAAGAAGTCATCCGCCGGTCCGTCATCATGTACGACATCGACGGCCTCCTGCACAGCAAGCGCACCGGCGGCCCCGACTTCAACCGGGCCTTCGCCGTCGAGCCGGATACCCTCAAGCACTACGGCATCCAGAGCAACGAGCCCACTCCGGCCGAGATCATCGCCGGTTTCCACCCCACCGTGATGATCGGCGCCACCGCCTGTCCCGGCGCCTTCAGCAAGGAAATGCTGACCGAGATGGCTTCCCACGTGCAGCGCCCCGTCATAATGCCGCTCAGCAACCCCACCGCCAAGGCTGAGTGCCTCCCCGCAGATGCGATCGAATGGACCGGCGGACGCGCCGTCATCGCCAGCGGCAGCCCATTCGCACCCGTCCAGTATCGCGGCAAGGAACACATCATCGGTCAGGCGAATAACGTCTTTATCTTCCCCGGCGTCGGCTTGGGGGCGATCCTCGCCCAGGCCCGCGAGGTCACTGACGAAATGTTCATCGTCGCCGCCAAGGCCTTGGCCGATTGCGTCGATGCCGACCGCCTCGCGGCTGGCGCGCTGTATCCCCCCCAATCGCAGCTCCGCCACGCCACCGCCAAGATCGCGGCCGCCATCGTTCGTTACGCCGGCGCCGCGGGCCTGGGCCGCAGCATCCCCGATCATGAAGTCGATGAGGTCGTGGCCGCATCCATGTGGTACCCCAACTACGTGCCGATCGTGCCCGCCCCCTAAGCGGCCGGCCTCTAACGAGATTATCGCGCATCAATCGCCGGCGGCCCGCCACACTCGGGTCGCCGGCTTGTTCTTGGCATGTCAGCGCAGGTCCACCACGCCGGGCTTGCCCATTGCCTCTGCAGCGCGCCAGTCAATCCAGCTCGCACGCGTGAACCACACTAATGAGCTGCGCGCGCCGGCTGGCGCCCATCTGGCACAGCGGCGCGCGGAACTCCTCCGCACACCAGCCCTTGACCGCCATGGCCGTCTTCACCGGCACGGGATTGGTGTCCAGCGACAACAGCGCCCGCGACAGCGACCACAACGCGCCGTGCGCGGCGCGCCCGGCCTCGAAATCGCCCGCCAGCGCTGCCTGCGTGAGCCGCTTGACCGCGCGCGGCGCCAGGTTCGACGCCACGCTGATCACCCCCACCGCGCCCAGGCTCATCAGCGGCAGCGTGAGCGGATCATCCCCCGATAACACGTCGATCTCGCAGGAAACCAGCAGCTCCGCCGCGTCGGCCATACCGCCCGTGGCGTGCTTGACGGCCACGATCGTCGGATGCGCCTCGTGCAGCCGACGAATCGTTTCCGGCGCGATCTCGACGCCGCAACGCCCCGGAATGTTGTACAGCACGATGGGCAGCTCGACCGCCGTGGCGATCTGCCCAAAGTGCTCGAACAACCCCTGCTGCGAAGGCTTGTTGTAGTACGGCGCCACCACCAGCAGCCCGTCAACCCGGCAATCCCGCATCGTCCGCGCCAACTCCACCGCGTGCGCCGTGCAGTTTGAGCCAGCACCGGCCAGCACCGGCACGCGGCCATTGGCCGTCCGCACCACGCACTCGACCACGCCGCGCTGCTCCTCCGGCGTCAGCGTGGGCGACTCACCGGTCGTGCCGCAGGGCACCAGCCCGTCAACACCGCCGGCGATCTGACGCTCCACGTGCGCCTCGAGCGCCGCGTAGTCGATTGCGCCACCTCGAAACGGCGTAACCAGTGCCGTCAGCGTACCGCGAAAGCGCTGCATAACGATCCCTCACCTCTCGCTTCCCATCATGCCCTTCACCGCCCAGCGCCGGCTGTGCCCGCCGCGCCGCTCCCAGTCTCAGCGCCGACCAGGGCATTCCACGTGGTCAGCGCGTCGCGCAGGGCTCTTACATCGTGCGTACGAATATACGCGACCCCCTGCCAGGCCGCCCATAGCTCCGTCGCCAGTGTGCCCGCGCCGCGCTCGCCCGGCGGACGCACGCCGCCACCCCGCCCCAGCAGCGCCCCAATAAACGACTTCCGCGACGTGGACACCAACACCGGCAACCCCAGAGCCGTCAGGCGCGGCAACTCCCGCAGCACGACCAGGCTGGCAGCCGCCTGGTCCCCGAGGAATAACCCCATGCCGGGATCGAGAACGAGCCGTTCGCGAGCAATCCCCGCCTCCGCAAGCTCCGCCAGGCGCCGCTCAAAGAACGCCAGCACGCGCATCATCATCGTGGCGGGCTCATGCGCGACGCGCTCCGCCCGGGCCGCCGACGCCAGCGAATGCATGATGACAATGTGCGCCTGAGAATCGCGCAACACCGTCACGGCTTCCGGCTCACGCAGCGCCGTCACGTCGTTGATGAAGTCTGCGCCCAGCGCCAACACGTGCCGCATCACCGCCGGCTTGTACGTATCCACCGAGACGCACAGGCCGCGCTCCTTCAAAGACCTGACCACCGGCGTAAGACGCGCGATCTCCTCGGCTGCGCTGACCTCCTCGGCATCCGGGTGCGTGGACTCAGCGCCGACATCGATCACGTCCGCGCCGTCAGCGGCCATCCGCAGCGCATGCGCGACGGCCGCCTCCGGCTCGGCGAACTTCCCGCCGTCGGAGAACGAATCGCGCGTGACGTTCAGAATCCCAAGAATCCGTACCCGGCTCCGCCACTCGGACAAACCGCGACCTCCGTCAGCCGCACGCAAAAAAAACTTTCCATCCGCGGCCAATCAGCCCATCATGTTAAGCGAACCCGCGGGCGGCGCGGGTGTTCGGACGACGCAAATCACGGGAGCGCGGCATGACAGGCAAAGACGTTATCAAGCAAGCGCTGGAATTCAGCCGGATGGTGACACTCAGCTACATCGAGGACATGAGCGACGCGGACCTGCTCGTGCGACCGGTACCCACCGCCAACCACACCGCTTGGCAGCTCGGCCACCTGATCGCCTCCGAGCACGGAATGGTGACGGCCCTGGGGCACGACCTGCCCCCCCTGCCGGCTGGCTTCCCCGAACAGCACACGAAGGAAACCGCCCGCAGCGACGATCCGGCCACCTTCCTCGGCAAAGCGGCCTATCTCGATCTGATGACGAAAACGCGAACCGCCACCCTCGCCGCAATCGACCAGACGCCCGAAAACGATCTGGACAAAGCAGCTCCGGAACAGTTGCGAGACTACGCTCCCACCGTGGCGGCTGTCCTGGCGGTGCTGGCCGCTCATGAACTGATGCACGCCGGCCAATGCGTAACGGTTCGCCGAAAGCTAGGCAAGCCGATCCTGTTCTAACGACCAGATCGGCAATGGCACGCGACCGAAACCGCTCCCGGTCAACGCCTGCCAATTATGGGCCGATATCTTCAATCATCATGACTCGCTGGCTCTGCGCGCACAGGAAACGGATCCCAAGCGGCGCGGCGGTGCTGCTCTGCGCCGCGGTCGGCACGCTGTACGCACAGGTCAAGACCGACTCGCCGAGGCCCACGCGGGTCTTCGAGGTCGTCAAACGCTTCGACTTCAATGAGCGACCGCTCGGCAACTACGAAGACGTCCCCATGTACTGGCAGCAACTGGACGGGGACGGGCTGCCGCCTTATTCCCGCGGGCGCTTCGACGACGGCATCGGCCACGCGGCCCCGCCGTCATTCCGCTTTGACCTGCAAGGCGGCAGCATCGCCTACGAGTACATCCACACCGACATGACGATCCAGCCCGGCACGGACCACATGCTCGCCGGCTACATCCGTGCCAACGGCCTGGAACACTCCCGGGCCTTCGTGCAAGCTTACCTGGTAGACCGCTTCGGGCAGCCGATTCCAGACAGCGACCGCGTGAGCAGGCTCGTGGGGCCGCTTCAGCCTCCGGAGGCCGACGACGACGAACCCTGGCAGCGCGTCCAAATCCTTCTAAACGGTGATTTCGCAGAAGCTTACGCCCTGCGTGTGCGCTTCTGGCTCCTCCAGACACACGCCTGGCGACGGGCGGCCACGGCGGTCGATCCCATCGTCCGTCAGGACGTCAGCGGCACGGTCTGGTTCGACGACTTCGTCCTCCACCGGCTACCGCACGTCGCCCTGAGCCTGAAGGATCCCACCGGTCTAGTGCGGCCCGGGAGCGACTCCGCCCTGGTAGTGAACGTCCGCACCGCCACCCCAATCGCCCTGCCTGGCATCCTGCGAATTTCCGATGCAGATCGTCGCGAAGTCTGGCGACTGGAGCACGAATTCCGGCCGCACGTCGCGTCGCCGCTGGAACAGCCCCTGCCCAACCTCCCGCCCGGCCTCTACCACGCCGAGCTCTGGCTGAAGGACGGCCCGGAAACCCTGCCCTACCGGCATATCCAGTTCGCCGTACTGCCGGAACTGCCGCCAAAGGCCACTCCCCCACCGGACTTCGGCGCCGACCTGGAGCGCTGGCGGCTCGGCGACCTCGAGGGCGTGTTCGAACTGCTTCGCGAGCTGCGCTGTGGGGCCGCCAAGCTGCCCATCCCGATAGTCGGCGATCTCGATACCGACTCTAAACGCACGTACTTCAGCCTGACCCGCGAGCTGACCCGCCGACTCCTCAGCGAGCGCGTCCGAGTGACGGCCGTGCTGCTGCCACCCGAGGAGTACTCCACCGACGGGCAAACCGTCCGGCAAATGCTCGCCGCCGCCACCCCCGAACAGGTCGAGCTGTCGCCAATCCTGGCCCACCTGGCCGGACTGACAACCAGTTGGCAGCTTGGCTCGGAACAGGATGAGTTGGCCGAGACGCACGGCTGGCAAGCCGCTGACCTCCGGCGCTTTCGAGACCGACTGCATACGTTTGTGGCGGCCCCCCAACTGGTCATGCCCCGGTCAATCCTTGACCCCGCGCTGACCGAAATCGAACCTGCCCACGACGCCGCCGGCTCCTTCACTCCCGATGAGGCCCACCAGGTGCGGTCCATCTTCGTCCCGAGCGAGATTCCAGCGTGGGCCTTCCCACACCAGTTGGCGTTCCTCGCCACGCAGAGCGGCCCAACCGAGCGCTGGCTGCGGCTGGCCGCGGCGAGTCCCGACCTGTCACCTCGCGACCGCGCGACCGACCTGGCGCGGCGACTCGTCCTGGCCAGAACGCTCGGCGCCGACCGGGTATACGTTGCCGCGCCCCTCGCCCAGTCATCGGCCGGCACCGGCCGCCCGGCCTGGTACCCGACCGCTGAATACGTGCCGCTGCGCACGCTCTTCCATTGTGTCAGCGGGCGGGATGTGGCGGCCGTACTGCCGCTCGCGGAACACGACGCGCTGGCGGTCATGTTCTCCGACCCCGACTCAGCCTGCATGATCGTTTGGTCATGGCGCGACGACACCGCGACCGACGGAGTGGAGCTCTACCTGGGCCGCCGGCCGACCGCAATCAATCTGTGGGGGCGACCTATTGAGCTGGAACAGCGGAACGGCCGCACACTCGTGCCGCTGGCGCCCACCCCCATCATCCTGTCAGATATTGACGTCCCACTGGCGCTGCTGCAGTGCAGTCTGCGCGTCGAGCCCCAGTTCATACAGTTGCACGAACCGGATGACCAACCGGTCTTGCAGCTTCACAACCCCTATGACGCGCCGCTCTCCGGCACCATTCTCCTGGACTTGCCCGAGCTCTGGCAGGCGGACCCGCGCCGGATCACCTTCACCCTGGCCCCCGGCGAAACGCTGCGCAGGCGTCTCAACCTCAAGCTCCCGCCGCGCGAGTTCGCCGGAACGCGACAGGTGCGCCTGCAATTCGAGCTGTATGCGCCGGTCGCGCACACGCTGGAATTCGAGGTGCCCCTGACGGTCGGGCTGCAGGACGTGCAGGTGCGCGTGCGGACGGAGTGGGACGGCAGCGACCTGATCGTCGCCCAGACATTGCTGAACCGTTCAGACCTCACAGTCGCCTTCGCCGCCTACTGCCGTGTCCCGCAGTGGCCCCAGGCCGAAGGGGCCTTCCTCAACGTCGGTCCCGGGGAGGAGCAGACGCAGCGCTACGTCTACCAGGGCGCCGCTGCGCTGGCGGGGGCCACACTGCGCGTGGGTATTGCCGAGATCAACGGCCGCCGCGCGCTGGACCAGCTTGTGGAAATAACGCCTCAGCGCCAGAATACGGCATACGGCGCACGCCGACCCGAGCACGGCCGTCAGTGAACCGCGCCGCTGGTCCACGAGATCCCGATGGCAGCAGAAGACAGGCCCGACTACGCAGACGCCGCGGAAGCAGCACCGCAGCGCGCCGCCCCCGGCAGCGGCGGCCGCGAGCGCCAGGACCACGCCACCGTCCTGGTGCGCTACGGCGCCATGGCCTGGGTCGGTACCTTCGTCTACAAGCGCAAGATGCTCGAACGCTGCCCACGCCACCTCGTGGTCCAGACCGAGCGCGGCATCGAACTGGGCGAAACGGTGGACTTCTGCGCCGAAGGTTGCCCGCTCCGAATCCCCGACGAGACCATCCAACGCTACGTGGCCAACAGCGGCCCGGAATTCTGCCGGCCGAACGCCGGCCGCGTCCTCCGCGCGGCAACACCGCAGGACATCGACGAGAACACCCGCCTGAACGCCCACACCAGCGCGGACATCACCCTCTGCTCCCAGTTGGCAGCGCAATTCGGCCTCGACATCAAGGTCATCCTGGCCGAACACCTGCTGGGCGGCGAACGAATCGTCTTCTATTTCGCCGCCGAAACCCGCGTCGACTTCCGCGACCTCGTCAAGGAACTGGCCCGCCATTACCACACGCGCATCGAGATGCGCCAGGTCGGCGCCCGCGATGAGGCCCGCCTGGTGGCGGACTGGGAAGTCTGCGGCCGCGAATGCTGCTGCAAGAACTTCCTGAAGAAGCTCCGCCCCGTAAACATGAAGATGGCCAAGCTCCAGAAGTCCACGCTCGACCCGTCCAAGGTCTCCGGCCGCTGCGGCCGGCTGCGCTGCTGCCTCCGCTACGAGCATGAGGGCTACGCCGAACTGGCCGCTCGCCTCCCTCACCGCGGCTCGCGCGTCCGCACGGACACCGGCGAGGCAACCGTCATCGACACGCAGGTGCTAACCCAGCTCGTCCTCGTGCAGTACGACGCCGTGCCCCATCAAACCGCCGTGCCGCTCGAGGAAATCCGCGAATTCAACCTGCCGCGGCCCAAGCCCGTGCCGCCGCCGCCGCCCGTGCCCCCCGTCGTGGCGCCTGAGCCGGAACCAGCCCCCCCCGCGCCAAGCACATCGGAAGAGTCCGCCAAGCGCGGCCGGCGCCGGCGGCGCCGCCGAACCACGCCGGAATCGTCCGAGCAGGCGCCCCGGCGTGAGCCCCAGCCGCCGACGACCGAAAGACGAGCTGACGCCGCACCGCCACCGAAGGCCGAGCGTGGCCCGGCCGACTCCCCGGCATCAAAGGAACGCCCTGCTGCGCCGCAACGCGGCCGCCGCCGTCGTCGTCGCAAGCCGGGGGGCAGATCAGGGCCGGACGCTCCCGGCGGCGCTGGGCAGGATTGAACGCCGTGAGGAGTAAACCACACGCCGACTGCCAGCCAATATGACGAAAGATCCCCGAGAACGGTTACTAAAAGCCATCCGCGCGGACGGGCGCTACCCCCCGGAAGCCTTTGAGTTCCTGCACGAAGGCCTCGAATTCACCACGCGCCGCGTGCACGCGGACACCGCCGGCGACGAACCGCTGCACGTCTCCGGCCGGCAGCTCTGTGAGGGTCTGCGCGACCTCGCCCACCAGCGCTGGGGCGCCCTGGCCCGCACCGTCCTCAACTGTTGGAACATCCACCGGACGCGCGACTTCGGCGAGATGGTGTTTCTGCTGGTCAGGCTCGGCCTGCTGGGCCGGCAGCCGTCCGACTCGATCGAGGATTTCGACGATGTGTACGACCTGCGGTCCGCCTTGGATTTCTACGACATCCCGCTGGACGAGCAGCACGATTAGCCGACAATGCCGACCATGAGCCGCCACCTGCCACCGCTTTCCGAGTCTGCCCGCGCCTGGGTCCGCTTCGTCGGCAAGCTGCTGGCGCTGATCCTGTTCCTGTGGCTCCTGCTCAGCCTCCGGCCCGTCTTCACACCCATCCTGGCCGCCCTGGCCATTGCCTACATACTGAACCCCATTGTCGGCTGGTGTGAGCGCCGCGGTCTAAGCCGCTTGGTCACCATCGCCGCCCTCTACTTCTTCGGCACCGCCCTCCTGCTGGTGCTCGCGTTCTTCGTCGTCAGCGTCACGGCCAACCACCTCGCCGACCTCCAAGGCAACCAGGATTCCTACCTGCACACCGTCCGCGGCTGGCTCAGCGCCGCCACCACCGACGCGGGTAGCGTGCCGGAGACCACCGACTCGACCAGCGCCCCGGTGTCCGTCACCGCCTGGTGGCACGAATTGCTGCCCTGGCTACGCGACCACGGCGTGGCGGCGGCCAAGTACACTCTGGGCTTCGTCTTCAGCATGCTTGGCAACACCTTCAACCTGCTGACGCTGCTCGTGCTGCTGCCGATGTACACCTTCTTCTTCCTCTGGAAGTTCGATGCGATCGTCGCCGCGATCCGTGACCATCTGCCATACGATTCCCGCGAACGCGTGATCCAGGTCGCCCACCTCATCGACTCCGCCATCGCCAACTTCTTCCGCGGCCGACTCATGGTGTGCCTGATCGTCGCCCTGCTGACCGCGGTCGGCTGGACGCTGGCGGGCGTGCCGCTCAGCGTGCCCCTGGGCGCCCTGGCCGGCCTGCTCAACCTCGTGCCCTTCATGTCCCTGCTGGCACTCCCGCTCGCCCTTATCAGCGCCTACTTCGGTGCCGTCCAGGCCGCGCTCCCCGGCGAAGTCGTCAACTGGACCATGCCCGTGCTGCTGGCCATGGCCGTCTACATGGCGGTCCAGGCCATCGAGTCGTTCATCCTGACCCCGCTGATTGAGTCGCGCTCCTCCGGCCTCCATCCCGTCACAACGGTCGTGGCCCTGCTCATCGGCGGTCAATGGGCCGGCCTGCTCGGCATGTTGCTCGCCATTCCCATTGCCAGTACCGTTAAGGCGCTGGCGGCACAATTCCTGCTGCCCGAGATCCGCCGGCTGGCAGCCCCGCCGCCGCCCCAGCAAGCCGCGCAACCTGCCAACGTCCACGAACCGCTGGGAAACACCAAGCCACAGCCATGACCACCAGCACTCCCAAACAATCCGACGCCCGCCCGGATGGGCCATTCGGCACGGAAACACGCCGGCCGCGCTGGGTCCTGCTGCTCTGGCTCGTCCTGTACCTGGCGTTCGTCGTGTTCCTGCTTCTCATGGCCATCCACACAACACGCTCATGAGCCACCAGCCGAACGCGGTCGATCTCGGCCGCCTCGACACCCCGACTTTCTGCCCGCTCGAACCCGGCATCTGGCAAGCCAATTCGGCCGCACTCGCCGCCGATCAACCCGCCTTGGCCGACACGCTCGCCAACACGCCGCTCCCCGACCACTGGCGCACCGCCACGGCCCTCGACGGCTTCATCACCTTCCGCATCGAGAACCCCGGCCAGCCGCCCGCCTGGCTGGGCGAAACTGCCGCCCCGCTGACGCGCGCCGCCGGCGTACTCGCCGGCTACCAACCCGGCGACGGCAACCCCAGTCTCCCCGCCCTCACCGCCGGCGCCGAATTGCGACTCCTACTCGACCAACTGCCTGGTTATCGGGCTGTCTATGTCTTCGAGACCGAGCCGCTCATCCTGGCCGCCGTCCTGCACGCCCAGGACTTCTCACATGCCATCGCCACCGGCCGCTGCATACTGGTCCCGCCCGGCCGCGAGCTGGAATTCCTCAAGGACCATTTGACCCGGTACCCCGGCCTCCTGCCGCCCGGTAACATCGCCTGCCCGCCACAGATCTCCTCCGCCCGCCTGATCGAGCTCCGCGGCACCTGCGAGCAGATCGGACGATGGACGCAACAGATGCGCACCGAGCGACTGGCGGCGCTGGCCGAGGCACCACGCGCCGCCGTTCCGGGCACTACGCCGCGCGTCGCCATCGTCGCGTTAACCTCCGATCCGGATTGCCGCCCGGCCGCGGACGCACTGCTCAGCGCGGCCCGCGGCCTGGACTGGGCTACGGCAGACTGTGTGCTGCGCGGCCCGCGCGATGTGCACGCCCTGCGCCACGCCGAAACCCTCGCACCCTTCGCTCCCGATCTTACGCTCTGCCTGAACCAATCACGCGCCCGCCTGCCGCTGCCGCCGGGCGGCACTGTCTGCGAGTGGTACACCAGCGCGGCCGCCGTGCCGTCAAGCCTACCCCCGGACAACGTCCTACGCCTGGCGGCCTCGCCGCACGTGTACGCCGCCCTGCGCCGACGCGCCCAATCCGCCGCACATATCGCGGAATGGTGGTGGGGCTGCGAGCCGTGGGAGGCCGACCCGGCCCCGCCGACGCCGGACACGCTCGTGCTGGTCGCCGACCTGCCCAGCGTTGAAGCAGCGCACTGGGGTATCTCCCAGCCCTCCCACAAGCAGCTCTGGCGCGGCCTGCGCGAGCTCTGCGAACGGCTCTGGGAGCTGCGCGACATCCACCAGCCGCAGGCCCTGCTCAGCCGGGCCGAGCGCGCTTGTGACGTCCGCGTGGGCGAACCGCAGGTCCGGGAACTGCTGCTGCACGCCCTCGAGCACGCCTTGATCCCCCACGCCGTGCTGACAAGAATCACGCAGACACTCGGGCCGTCCGTACGATTACTTACGGTGGGCACGGGCTGGCAGCGCTGGCCGGCCAAGGAGATTGAGCAATTCGCGCCGAGCATCCACACGTTGGTGACAGATGGCCAGCGGCTGAAACCGCTGGCGGCCATCTTTGCCGGTGCGCTCGACCCGCTCCGGCCGGCCCTCCTCCAGGCCACCATGCTCGGCTGGCCGCTCCTGCTCCACACGCCCGGCGGGCACTCCCTGACCACCACCCTGGGCGGCCTGCTGCACCCCCAACAACACTACCATGCCTTCTCCGGCGCCAAGGACTTGCTCGCCCTCACCGCAACCTTGCGCAACAACCCGGAACAGGCCACCCGCGTCGCGAACCGGGCACGCGAGTTGCTCGCGGCCCGGCATACGTGCAAACACCGGCTGCACGCCTTACGCGAGTTGGTCAAGTGCCCCTGACGGGCAGCCGCCAGACCCGGCGCACCAGTTCAGCGTCCAGCCCCCGGCGCCCCGTCTGCACGCTGCTCGCCGTGCTGCTGTTACTGACCGGCCGGGCCTGGGCTACCTTGCCAATCACTACCATCCTGGCCGACTTCGAGGATGATTCCGTCGCCGTGGCCGTGGGCACAACCGTCAACATCCCACGCACCGGCTGCACGCTCTACCACACCGTGATCCCCGCGCGCGGCCAGCGCAGCATGTCGCTTGACATGGGCGTCACCACGCCCGGTGCTTCGGTCTGTTGCGACCTGCGGCTGCGCGAACCGCGCCGCTTCGCCCGGGCTGAACAGGTGGCCGCCCTCTGCTGGGCGGATGACGGCGAGTTCCAGATCGCCTTCCGAGTTACCGACTCCCTTGGACAGCTCTTCGAGACCGCCCCGCAGGCGTTGCGTCAGCACAGCCGCTGGCTGCGCATCGCCGGGAATCTCGACCCCCAGGAGCTCAAACGCGTATCCGGCGCAGAGCCCCTCAGTTGGCCCATCCAGATCAGCGGCTATCGCGTCGCCAGCGACCGGCTGGGTAAGCAGACCATTCACTTCGACGACCTGCACGTCGAGCACCGTGTCGCCCAGCAGGACATGATCCACGGCACCTTCGTCCTCGACGAGCCCACGCGCATCTACGAACCCGGCTCGCTAGTCAAGGCCGCCCTCGAAATCGAAAACTGCTCGCGCAATCAATACCTGCAACTGGCCATCGAGCTGGCATGGACGCGCCCGGACGGCTCCATCGAGCGCACGCACCGCGCTACCATGACACTGCCGGCCAGCGCCGCCGGCTTCCGCTCGCGCCAGGCCCTGGACTTCTCCCAACGCATCGACCAGCCCGGCCTCTATCGCCTCGTCGGCCGCGCCCGCGCCGATGGCTGGCTCACGCCGGCGGTCTTCGAAACGCGCGTCCTCGTCACGCCCAGCAACCGCCTCCTGCCGCGCGGCACTTCCACCTTCTGCGGCGTCGAAGCCGACCTGTTGGCGGAACCACCGGCCGATCAGCGCCTCGAAATCGCACTCGCCCGTGACGTGGGCGTCCATACCCTCGCGCTGCGCGTGCCCTGGCAACGCCTTGAGCCCGCTCCAAGGCGCTTCGATTTTGACGCGCTCGATCCACTCATCGATCGCCTCATCTGGCACAACATGGCCCCCATGATCGTCCTGACGGACCCGCCCGAATGGGCCGAGTCCGGCCCGCGGCGCGTGACGCAGATCGGCGACGCCCTGGCCGCCTGCATCACGCACTACGGCTCAAAGGTCACGCTCTACCAGCCCAGCAACGCAACCCTGCCCTACAATGACCTGCCCGGGCTGGCTCAAGACCTCACCGGCCTGCTGGCCCGGCTTCGTGAAGTCCGCGGCGGCGAACACGTCCGCCTCCTCTCGCCGCCCATCCCTGTCGAGCCGGGCAGCGCCGACCGCGCGGCCGCCACCCTGCTGACGGCGACCGACGGCATCGAATGGGCCTTCCGGACCGTGGGCGACCCAACCACCTGCCGCGCCCAACTGCGCGAATTCCGCCAGCGGGCCGGTTTCCGCTGGCAACCCAACCACTGGTGGATACACTCCGCCCAGCCACGCTCCGGCCCAACCTTCTTCGCCGACGCCAAAGACGTCCTGCACTTCTACATCGACGCCGCCCTCGCCGGCGTGGCCGGCCTGGTCTGGTACGACCTGCGCGACAACGACAACGACCCAGCCCGGCCGGATGCACTGCGCGGCCTCGTACGCCGCGACTTCAGCCCCAAAACCTCACTGCAGGGCTACGCCTCAGCCGCCGGCATACTCACTGGCCTCACCTCACGTGGTCCCGTCCTCGACACACCCGCCGAGTTCGATTCCGCCCTGCTGATCGGCGGCGACCGGCAGGTCGCGGCCCTGCTGCCCAAACCCAATCGTATCCGGCCCGCGATCGTCGCCCCCATCCAGGGCGTGCCCGGCAAGCTCTCCGTCCGCGACTTCGAGCGCCGACCGGCTCAGTTGCTCGGCTCAACCACCACCCCGCTGGTGCCCACCAGCGACCGCCCCCTGTTCGTGATCCTCCCCCTCGGCAGCCCGCAGCCGGAACCCCAATTGGCTTTCACTTCACCCTGGCTCGACCTGCCCGCAATCCTCTTCTGCGACGATCAGGACGCGGCAATCACACTGCGACCGCCAACACCGGTCGCGCGCGGCAGCGTCCGCCTGCTGACCAGCCGCGCGGCACCGTTCACCGTCACCCCCGCGTCCCAGTCATTCGCAGCCGACACCGGCGGCCGGGAGATCGTGATACCGCTGCGGATCACGCCGCAACCTGGAGCGTCTTTCGTACGCGAGCAACTGACCCTGCGCGTCACGCTGGGCTCGGACACGATCGAATTGCCAATACAGGTCCGCCCCCTCTTCGATGTCGCCCGCATCGGACCGTCGGACAACGTGTCCGACTCCGTCTATGAGCTGGCCGGCCTGACGCCCGACGGGCCGCAGCGACCCTCGGCCGCTGTGACCTTGAAGGTGGGCTATAGCCGACAGGCGCTGCACCTGCTCGCGACCATTCGCGACGACCAGTTTGTCGACGCGGACGCCTCCCGTGCCACCACCGGGGACCAGCTTTTTATAGGACTAGCCCCTGAGAACGCCCACGCCCACGTGGAAGTATCCGTCACGCCAACGTCCGACCGACCACAACTCGTTCCGGCCCACGGCACCAATCCCGCGGCACTGGCCGGCTGGACCTGCCGGCTGCTCCCCAATCCCGACCAGACCGTGCGAACTTTGCACATCGAGGTCCCCGCCCAGTCGCTCGGCACCGGCTCGTTGAGCCTCGGGTCGCGCTTGCTGCTTGCGGCTCGCTACGTGGACGACGACCGTGCCATTCCGGCCCCCGAACTCCTGTGGGGCGGCGGGCTGGACGGCAGCCGCTCCAGCGAGGATTTCAACTGGATAAGGCTTGGAAGACGGGCCCCGAGGTAGCCGGAACCCCCTATTCCGGCGCAAAATAGCAGGGTGGATCGTCAACGAACGCCCATAGGAGGGGTTGGGTTTCGAGCGAGGGGGCCATCAAGCGCGGATCACACTTTTAGATTAGTCCTCTTGATGGCTAGGACGTCGCGTCGATCGATCCACCCAGATTTCCAAGTTTTCCAGATCTACGTCGAGAAAACACTGCCGAGACTAGTTCACCGGCGAAGCTTCCTTTCTTCGCCGGTGATTATGGTCGTCCACAGCCCATCCTTGAGCTGCCCGCGCGACCGGGATCCACAATCAACATGCTCCAGAGAGGCGTCGCGATACTCAGCCGATAACCTATCCTTCGCCAACCTCTCAATCAAAGAATAGCACAGATTCTTATCGGCGCGTCCCAAAATATTGCCGAGAATGCCACTTGGCGCGTTAACCTAGTAACATGGTTTGTGACAGTCGTGACAGGCCACCATATGGCCACGCGACCGCATGACTAGCCACAACATGCAGGTGCCCTTGATTAGTTATAGTACAGGTGAATTTTTCCCATTTTACCCCACCAAAGCCCCATTTCTAGAAAAATGGGTAGTTACGGCGCCAGATTCCCGTGCCCAACTCGGCGCAAAACCTTCACCAGACGCAGGTAGTTGCGCCCCCGGTAGCGCGTTACCTCACCCGAAACGATGAACGTCTCCCCCCCATGTTCGGCCTCGTTCTCCATCGCCTCCAGGAGCTGGCTCGGCAGTAGCTCCATGCTGTGCAGGTGCTCGTCGCCCGCCTCCGAGACGAACTCGAACATCGACTTGTCACCCTCGCGGACCAGCCTGCCCGCCCGTTCCACCAACATCGTCCCCTCCAGCAGCAGCTTCTGGCCGGGGGCAACTGCCGCCGTCTCCCCCCCAACTATCACCGCATCAGGATCCTGTGGCAGGATCAGGTTTGACCGTTCCCGGTTCCGGAGCAGCTTCTCAATCACTTCCGCCTGGGCCGGACGACGGAAGGTCGGCCCCGTGCCGGGCTCAGTGGGCTCCTCAGCCGCCGGCTGCACATCGCCCGCTGAAGCCCCTTCCGGCGGTTCCGCACTGCCGCCCGTGGCCACAAAGCCAACTGCCGACAACATCAGTACGCTAATCACCATCAGTCGCATCATCACCGCACCTCCTGGGCACGCCGCGCGGCACCCCGCCGCACGTCCGAGCAAGCATCGTACCACAGTTTCTCATCCCGCGCAGGTCAGTCAAGGCACCAGGGGTTCAGCCGATAGGCTCTCATAGGAGCGGCGCTATGGCGGACGTGTTCATATTCGGAGCCGGCGGCCTGGGCCGCATGGTCCGCGACATCTTGTGCCAGGCGGGCCAGCATCGCCCGCGCGCCTTCCTCGACAACAATCCGAACAAGCATGGGACTGTCATCGATGGGCTGCCAGTCGTTGGCGACCTGCGTGCTCTGAATGAGCTGCGCCCCAAGGGCGTGAGCGGCGCCGTCGTGGCAATCGGCTGCAACGAAGAACGTTGCGAGATCGCCGAGAGCATTGCGGCGCACGGCATTCAGCTTGTCTCCGCAATTCACCCCCTCGTAAGCGTCTCGCCCACCGCCCGGCTGGACAGCCACCTGATTATCGGCCCGCGCGTCAGCATCTGCGTGCATGCCCGCATCGGCCGACACTGCGTGCTGTCGGCCGGCACAATCATAGAACACGACAACGTCATCGGGCGCGGCGTGTTCCTGCACCCCGCCGTACGGCTGGCCGGCACCGTCGTCGTGGACGACTTCGCGACCATCGGGATCGGGGCCTGTGTCATCCCAGGCCGCAGGATCGGCCGTGGCGCCCGCGTCGAACCCGGAGCGGTTGTCATTCAAAACGTGGAGCCCGACACCCAGGTCACCGGCGTACCCGCCGCCGAACGGCGCGCGAACGAATCGCGCTTCATCCCCGAAGCCGAGTACGCCCCGCTGGCCGAGCTGGTCTAAGAGCCAGGGGCAGCCCGCGCGAGCGCCGGCAAACCCAGCCAATGGCCTGACGCCTACCCGCATTCCCGCGGTATCATGCCCGGCACTCGACGAACCTGACCGCTACGTTCGGAGCCGTTGGTCAATTGGTCCGGCGGAGGGCGCTCGCGTTGAAGTACGCCATCATCATCCCGGCGGGAGCCGTCGATGAGGAGCTCGATGAGCTCGACGGCCGCACGCCGCTCCAGGCTGCCGTCCTGCCCACGTTGGACCGGCTGGCCGCGACGGGTCGGCTCGGGTCGGCGTTTACCATCCCGCCCGGCTTCCCCGCCGACAGTGTCCCGGCCCTGCTCGGCATCCTCGGCTACGACCCACGCGCACACGCCGCGGCGCGCGGTCCGCTCGAAGCCCTGGCCCGCGGCCTGACACTTGAGCCTGGCGACCAGGTCTTCCGCTGCAACCTGGTTACGGTTACGGACGGGCACCTGGCCGACTTCACGGCCGGCTACATCGGCGCGCTGGAGGCCGAGCGGCTAATCGACGACCTGAATGAGGCCCTGGAACAGCCGCAGGCGCGCTTCGTGCCAGGGCGCTCGTTCCGCCATCTCTTCATCTGGAAGGGCGCGGGGGACTTGCCCGACCTGCACACAACCGCGCCCCAGGCCATCCTCGACGAGCCGATCAGCAAGCATCTACCGCGCGGCGAGCGCTCTGATCCGCTCCGTCAGCTCGTGCGCTGGTCGCAGAAGATCCTGGCCGAGCACGACATCAACGTGGTCCGGGCCGACCTCGCTGAAGCCCCAGCCAACTGCGCATGGGTCTATGGCCAGGGTCCGCCGGCCGTGCTGCCGACCTTCGCCGACCGCTACGGCCTGACCGGGGCGGTCGTGGCGGGCACGGACCTAATGCGCGGCCTGGGCGCCGCGCTGGGGATGGAGGTCATGGAGGTCCCCGGTGCGACCGGCCTGCCCGACACGGATCTCGAAGCCAAGGCCCACGCGGCCCTGGAAGCGCTGGAGCGCCACGACCTCGTCTGCGTGCATGTCGAGGCCGCCGACGAGGCCGGCCACCTGGGTAACCCCCGGCAGAAGCTGGCGATCATGGAGAGGATTGACCGCGAAATCGTGGCGCCGCTGGCCGCGCGGCTGGCGGACGAACCGGCCCACCGGATCCTGGTCATGCCTGACCACCCCACGCCCGTCGCCCTGCGCCGGCACACAACCGACCCGACCATTTTCCTGATCTCCGGCACCGGGATCGCGAGTAACCGCGGCGACGCCTTTGACGAGGTGAACGCCGCGGCCGGCGAGTTGCAGGTGGACCGCGCCTGCGAGCTGATGGAGTACTTTTTGCGGCGCTGAGGGGCTCGCCGGCGCCCGGCCGTTTGACAGTCCCAGAAATGGTGACTACAAGATGATTGGGCTCCTATCATGTGCCGGGCGCGGCTATAGCGAGAGTATAGGTCCAGCGTGCGACGACGGGTCGGCACGTCACGTCAGGAGTTATGCATATGTCCGAAAGCCCGAGTCGCTCCGCGCGGACGGCCGATTTCACCTTCCGCGCCGGCGAGTTCACGCAGGACGAGCTGCGGGTGACGCGTTTCGACGGCCGCGAAGGCATCAGCACGCTATTCCAGTTCCGCGTCGAGCTCTGCTCTGATCTGGCCACCGTCGACGCCGCCACCCTGGTTGGGCAGCCCTGCGTGCTCGAAATTGCCGGCACACACGGGTCGCGCTTCGTAAATGGGATCGTGCGCCGTTTCTCCCGCCTGGGCGAGGGTGTGAACCTGACGTTCTACGCCGCGGAGATCGTGCCAGCACACTGGCTGCTGACCAGGCGGCACCGTTCACGCATATTCCAGGAACTGAGCATCCCGGACATCATCCGGAAGGTATTCGAGGACGCCGGCATCCCGGCCGACAACTACCGCTTCGCGCTCGAGGGGCAATACGCGGCGCGCGAATACGTCGTGCAGTACCGGGAGTCCGAGTTTGACTTCATCGCGCGCCTCATGGAGCGCGACGGCATCTTCTACTTCTTCGAGCACGCGGTCGATGGGCACAAGATGGTGATTGCCGACAGCGGCGTCGCGCATGTGGAGACGCCGGAGCAGGCCGAGTACCCCTACCGCGCACCGCTCGGCCTCGTGCCGGAGGAGCGCCACGAGCACATCTACAAGGCGGAGGACCACCAGGAGATCCGCACCGGCGCGGTCGCGCTCGACGACTTCGATTTCCAGAAGCCGCCCACGCAACTGCGGGCCGACGTGGCGACGGACCAGTTCTCGGCGCTGCGCTTCGAGGAGTATCCCGGCCAGTACACGGAGCGTTCCGAGGGCCAGCGCTACGCGCGCCTGCGACTGGAGGAGTTCCAGTGCGCACGTCGCCGGCTGAACATGGCCGGCACCACGCGTCTGCTCATGCCGGGCTACAAGTTCACGCTCACCGAGCATCCCAATGAGGCCATGAACGACGAGTTCCTGGTTTGCCACTTGCGGCACGCGGCCGTCATGCCGCAGAGCGCGGAAGAGGAAGCCGCCGAGCCGACCGAGCCCGAATACCAACTCGACATTGAGGCCATCCTGGCAACCGTGCCGTTTCGCCCGCCGCGCCAGACACCCCAGCCAACCGTGCGCGGCAGCCAGACGGCCCTGGTGGTCGGCCCCTCCGGCGAGGAAATCTACACCGACGAGTACGGGCGCGTGAAGGCGCAGTTCCACTGGGACCAGGAGGGCGTCTACGACGACAAGAGCTCCTGCTGGATCCGCGTGGTGCAGGGACTGGCCGGCGGCAACTACGGCATGATGTTCCTGCCGCGCGTCGGACAGGAGGTAGTCGTCGATTTTCTGGAGGGTGATCCGGACCAGCCGGTCATCACCGGCCGCGTGTACAACAAGGACCACATGCCGCCCTACCCGCTGCCGGATGAGAAGACCAAGAGCTGCATCAAGACCAACAGCTCCAAGGGCGGCGGCGGCACGAACGAGCTGCGCTTCGAGGACAAGAAGGGCAGCGAGCAAATTCTCATCCACGCCCAAAAGGACTTCCATGTCCGGGTCCGCGGCAACCACGTCACGACCGTGCTGGGCAACAGCCACCTCAGCGTGCAGAAGAACTCGATCGAGTTCGTCAAGGAATCGCGACACACCGAGGTCAAGCTGGACACCGCTACCAAGGTGGGCGGTAACGTGACGCTCGAAGTCGCCGGCGACGGCGGCTACGACTATGCCGGCAACCTGAGCATCGCTGGCGGCGGCAACGTGTACTTGAAGGCCGGCTCCAACCTCGTCATTGAGGCCGGCACGGCCCTGACGCTCAAGGCCGGCGGCAGCTTCATCAAGATCGACGGCTCCGGCGTCGCCGTCCAGGGCAGCGCGGTCAAGCTCAACAGCGGCGGCTCGCCCGGCAGCGGTTCAGCCGTCAACACCCAGACACCCGACGAAGCCGCCGTTGCCGACGACGTCAAACCCGGCCAGGACGTGACCTACACGACTCAGCCCGGTGAGTACGAGCGCATCGAGGTCACCCGCATCGGCGGCACGGGCGAAGAGGAAAGCGAACAGCCGGAAGACTCCTGGATCGAAATCGAGCTCGTGGACGACGACGGCAACCCCGTCCCGAACGAACGCTACGAGGTTACACTACCCAACGGGAATATTCGTCACGGCAACCTCGACGAGAACGGTTTCGCCCGCATCAACGGCATCCGACCGGGTGAATGTGAGATCAACTTCCCGCGGCTGGACCGCGAAGGGTGGAGGCGCTAGGCATGGGCATCGGCAATCTCAGCGGGGCAGCCGCCAGCGCTCAACGCACCGCGCAGCAAGCGACCGCACAGGCCCAAGCAGCCGCGTCGCAGGCCCAGGCTGCGGCCGGTCAGGCGGCCGAGCAGGCCCAGCAACTGGCCGGCGAGGTCGCCGAGCGCGTCGGGCAGGAAATCAGCACGCGCATGCAGCAGATTGGGCAGGCCGAGCAGCAGTTGCGCTCATACTATCGCCGCGCCCAGGAAGCCCTGGGAACCGCCCGGTCGGCTATCGCCGGCGTTAGCGACCAACTGGGCGGCCTCGGCGGAGTCGGCGACGCGCTCGGCTCCGTCGCGGACCGCGCCCAAGGCGTGCTCGACCGCGCCGGCGGTGTGCTCGACCGCGCGGGCGATGCCGTCAGCGGCGCGGGCGAACAGCTCGGCCGCTGGATTTCCGCCGGACAGGGCGACTGGCTCGAACGACTCGCGCAGGAGCACGGCCTGCCGAACTGGCAGCGCATCTGGAACGACGGCAACAACGCCGAGCTGCGACAAGAGCGCGAGCATCCCAACATCCTCCTGCCGGGCGACCGCGTGTTCATCCCGGCGGCGGAGGAGAAGCAGGAACCCGGTGCCACCGAGATGCGCCACCGCTTCCGCCGCCCAGCGCCGCAGCCCAAGCTGCGGCTGCGCATCGAGGACGCCGACCGCCAGCCCATGACCGGACGATCCTACGTCATCGTGCTGCGCGACCGCATCCTCTCCGGCGTCACCGACGGCCAGGGCATGCTCGAACACGACATTCCCTTCAATGCCGAGCTCGGCGAGCTGCGCTTCGAGGGCGAAGGCAACGAGGCGATCCGCTTCCTGCAACGCTCGCTGGTGGCGCCGCACCTCGGCTCCGAGCACAACACGCTGCGCGCCTATTTCCAGAATCCACTGGACCCGGAGTTCGGGGGCGACCTGCGGCTGCGCGCCCGGCAACTGGTCGAGGGCGTCGGCGGCATCCTGAACGGCCAGCTTGGCGGCTTGCTTTCGCGTGGCACCAACCTAGTGAACTACTGCCGCGAGCACACCGGCGAGATCATGAACCGCATCGCCGCGGCGGAGAGCGGTGCCGGCGGAATGCTCGACCGGGCGAAGCAGGAGTTATCCGACCGCGCCGGCCAAGTTGCGCAGCGCGGCCAGGCGCTGGCGGACGAGGTCTCCCAGCGCATCGCCGCCCTGGAAGCCCAGGCTCGGGAGCGCGCCGCCCAGGCGCAAAACCAAGCCGCGGCGGCGGCGCAAGGCCTGCGGTCGCGCGCCAGTCAATCAATGGAGGAGTACGAGTCCCAGGTGCGCGGCGTGATGCAGCGCGGCATCGCCGCGGCACAACAGGCGGGCGGGGCCGCCCAGCGCACCGCCCGGGCTGTCGAAGAGCGCGTCCAGACCGCCGCATCCGAGGCCCAGTCACGCGCCCAAGGCGCCGCCGAGCAGGCCGAAGCCGAGGTCAGGCATGCTGAAAGCGAGGCCCGCCGCTACATCGACGACATGATCAACCGCGCGGTGGAGCGCGGCGTGGGGCTGCTGCGGCGCAACGTCGGCGCGGTTCGCGAGCGTCTGACTTCCGTGGCCGACGCGGCCGAGCAACAGGCCCGGGCCGCGGCCGACCGGGCCGCCAGCCAAGCGACTTCCGCGGCCGACCAGGCGCAGGCCACCGCCCAGCAACTGCTCAGTGAATCCGGCCGGCTGCTGAATGATGCCATCGGCGACCTCGGCCGGCGTGCCCGCGAGCGGGCCAACGAGTTGGGGACGGCGGCTGACGTGATTGTCGACACGATCGTGCAGGAAGGCCAGCGTCTCCTGGCCGAGGGCGAGCAGCGTTGTCGGGACGCGATTGCCCGGGGGCGCCAGGAGCTTGGCGAGCGCGTGGCAGAGGCGCAGCAGGCCGTCAGCAGCGCCGCGCAGCAAGCCCGGGCCGCCATCGAGCAGGAGGTCGAGCAGGCCTACGGAGCGCTTAGCAGCGCGGCCCAGCAGGCGCAAGACGCAGCCGGCCAGGCCATGCAGGAAGGCGCCAACCGGCTGAGCGCGCTGCGCGAGGAGGTGGAGCAGCAGGCGCGGGCCGCGCTGTCGTCCGCGTCGGAGGCGTTTGCCTCGGGGCGCGAGCAGGCGCAGGACATACTTCAGGCCGCGCAGGCCGGCCTCGGCGACGTGCTTTCCGGCCTCGGGCAGCAGGCCGGCGGGGCAATGGAGAGCATCACCAGCACCCTCGGCGATTTGGGCGCCCAGGTTCCCAACTGGGACAACATGCTCGAGCAATTGCCGCTGCAGATTGGGCACCTCGACCCCGGCAACGAAATCGACGGCATCATCGGGCGGCTTAACAACCTGGGGTTTGACGCCGGCGCGCCGGCCGCGTTCATGGGCGAATTCACCCGCAACGCCATTCGCCGGTTCCAGAGCGTCGAGGGTTTGCCGTCCACGGGTGAAATCGACGGGGCCACGCTCGGTCGCCTGATCGACCGGCACGGCTGTTGAGTGAGACTGTACTGGTAGTCACGGAGTAGTTGCAGTGCCGCCCGCCGCCCGAGTAGCCGACCTCACGTCGCACGGAACGCCGCTCAACGGCCCCGGCAGCCCGGATGTACAGATTGGCTTCATGCCGGCTTGGCGCGCCCTGCCGTCGGCGGTCGGCGCCGCCATGGATGCCATCTCGAACGCGATGGACTCGTTTATGAAGAAGCCGGTCATGACGCCGGCCGACGCTGCCGCCGATGTCGCGCAAATCCTGCAGAGCTTCGTTGAAGGCGGAGCCCAGGCGGCGGGGGCGGGGGCGCCCGCCGCGGCCGGCGCGGCCGCCAGCCAATCGGCCACCGTCCTGTCAACCAACATCTCGCTCACGACCGCCTGGACTTCGGCTTCCGCCGCACCCGGCGGTCAACCGGCCGCCAACAACGCCTACACCGAGGGGATGAAGGCCGCCCTGGGGGCCGCCGCCAGCGCGGTCGTCTCGGCCATGGCCGGCCTGGCTGACATGCATACCTGCCCGATGCCGTCCGGCCCGGCCGTGCACGGCCCCGGCTTCGTCACCAAGGGCAGCTCCGGCGTGCTCATAAACAGCCTGCCCGCGGCGCGCCAGAACGACCAGGTGATGGAAGCCTGCGGCGGGGCCGACCCGATCAGCGCCGGCGACATGACCGTCAACATCGGCGACTGAGTCAGTTGCGGCCACCGTTCACACCGCACGCTCGTCCCCGCTTTGAACAACGGTGCGCTGGTCGGGCCGATGATCTGATGGTCCACGCGGCACGTCAGGCCGACTGCCGCCGGACGGTCATGTCGAAACCCTGCACCATGCTGCGGTAAATGCTGTATGTGATCGCCAGGTAGGCGCTGGCCGAAATCAGGCTGAAGAACAGCACCGTGATGCGCACCGACTCCAGCAGCGTGGCGCCGGCCGTGCCGGCCGGGTCGAACGTGCCGGGGCTGTCCACCAGTGCCTGTAATGCCGGGAACGGCGTGAACGGCAGGACGACCGCCGCGGCGATCGGCCCGATCGACATCATCGCGGCCCCACAGGCAAAGAGCAGGCCGGCCGCCCCCATAACGACGACCGTGCTGATCATCACCGCCGGCACGGTCTTCTTCGAAACCAGCGAGAATTGCAGGCCGATCATCGCCGCCAGCGCCGCGTAAGCCACCAGCAGCAACGGGACGAGCACGGCCGCCTCGGGCGCCAACACCGCCGGCTGCCGACCCGCACCCAGCAACCCCGCCAGCACAAACAGCACGAGCGCGCTGGTCGGCACGGCAATCAGCGGCACAGCGAAGCTGACCAGCCCGCGCAGCATGCCCGCCACGATGTAGCGGCTCGTGAGCGGCGTTGAGAGCAGCAGCTCGATGGTCTGCGTCTCCTTCTCGCGCGTCAGCGTGGTCGCGGCCGTGTTCGTGACCACCAGCAGGATCACGGCCAGCTCGATCCAGAGCAGCACCGTCAGCCATTGGCGCGTCGTGGTCGGGTCGTTCGCCCGCAGCGGTCCCCAGTCGGAGTAGTGCGCGATCAGCAACAGCAAGCCGGCGAGCGCACCGCCGGCAATGAAGATCCAGCGCAGCACCGAGCGCCCGCCGGCCGAGCCGCGCGTCACGGCCTCGCGCCACGCGATCGGGTTCTTCCAGACGCGCCGCGGCCGCCGCCGCCGCTCGCCGCTGTGCTGCCGGGCGAACGCATTGCGCACGTGCGTGAGCACGTTCGCCTCGCCCTGCCGCGCCCCGGCCCGCACGAACAACATGCTGACCACGATCATGACCAAGGATGCCAGCGTGGTCAGCAGCATGTAGCCGTACGACGGGTGCGCCAGCAGCCACCACCACGGCCAGCCGTAGTGCCGCAGGTCCTCGAGCGCGGGCGCCGGCGTCTGCCCCGTAACGACGAACAACGCCAGGAACGGATGCAGCGGCGCCAGCCAGCTCATCTGCCAGCCCTGCGCGCCGGGCGCGGCCTCCGGCAACCGCCCGTAGCGCGAGAAGGCCACCGCCGCAATCGCCAGCAGGTACACGGCCACCCCGGCGAAAAACGCGAAGATCGTCCGCCGCGTGCCGATGCGCAGGAAGCCGATCATGATGGCGACCGCCCCGGTCACCAGGCCGGTGCAGGCGGCCAGGCCGAAGCTATGGAAGATCTCGGCCGTCGTCACGCCGCCGTAGATCATCGTGATGCAGAAGATCGGCAGCCCCGAAAGCAGCAGCACCCACACGAAGTACAGCCGGCTGAAGAGCGTGCCGAAGACGATCTGGCCGTTGCTCAGCGGCGTCGTCAGCAGGATGTGGAAGGTGTTGCTGTCGCGCTCCTGCGTGATGGCCCCGGCGCAGAAGATCGGCGCGATGAAGCTCATCAGGAACAACTGCACCAGGCTGACCGAGAAGAAGATCTGCGTCGAGCGCTTGGCCAACTCGGCCAGCGACGCGTCCCGCCCACCGCCCAGCAGCCCCGTGCCCATCAGCAGCAGCACCACGAACAGCGCCGCCAGGTAGATAACCCGGAACCACAGGTGCTGCACGCGCTTCCCGCCCATCGCCACGACGCGCACCAGAATCGGGTTGCCCGGCCAAAGACGCCAGGCCCATACCGCAATGTCGCGCAGAATACCCATGACAGCCACCCGGCAGCGGCACGTCCCTGCCGCGCTCTCAACCAGAATGACGCGCGTACGCTAGCCGACCACCGCCCACCCGGCAACGGCGCCACCCACGCCTTGCCGCGCGGCAACTTCTATGCGACAACTCACGCGTCGAGCCGGCCCCGCCGGTCGAGTCGCGGCGCGCCGGCCGAGCGGAGTATCGCCATGCGACCGCTGGCCTGGCTGCGGGCCGATCTGCGTATTGAGGACAGCCACGCCCTCTTCCACGCCGGCCGGGCCGCCACGCGCGGCATCGTCGCCGTGTTCGCCATCTGCACGCAGCAATGGCGGCAGCACGACTGGGCCGACATCAAGGTCGAGTTCATCCTCCGCAACCTGGCCTGCCTGGCCGAAAGCCTCAGGCGGCTCAACATACCACTCCTGATCGTTCGCACCCCCCGCTTCGCCGGCGTGCCGGCCGCCCTCCTGCAGCTCGCCCGCCGACACCACTGCAACGCGCTCTACTTCAGCCGCGAATGCGGCATCAACGAGATCCGCCGCGACGAAGCCGTGACGGCGCGCTTCACAGCGGCCGGGCTGCAGGTGCGCGCATTCGACGACGAAACCATCCTGCCGCCGCAAGCCCTGCGTACCACCCAGGGCACGCCCTACACCGTCTTCACTCCCTTCAAACGCGCCTGGCTCGCTCGTGTCCGGGAATCCGACGCCGCCGCGGTCTTGCCACCCCCCAGACCGCAGCCGGAACCGGTCTGCGCGACAGATGCCGTACCAGAGCGTATCGCCGGCTTCAACCTGCAACGCGGACTGCCCGAGCTCTGGCCGGCCGGCGAGCGCGTCGCCGCCCGCCGACTGGATGCCTTCATCTCCCAGCGCCTCGCCGCGTACCACCGCCGCCGAGACTACCCGGCCGACGACGCCACCAGCCGGCTCTCGCCCTACCTGGCCGCAGGCGTCATCTCGGCCCGAACATGCTTGCAGGCGGCCATCGCGGCCAATGACGGTCGCCTGGACGGCGGCCACCCCGGGGCCGACACCTGGATCAGCGAACTCATCTGGCGCGAATTCTACCGCCACGTCCTGGTCAGCTTCCCCAGCGTCAGCATGGGCCGCGCGTTCAAGCTCGACACTGAGCGCCTGCGCTGGAGCCGCGCCGAGGAGGATTTCCGGGCTTGGTGCGCAGGCCGCACCGGCTTCCCCATAGTCGATGCCGCCATGCGCCAGCTCTCCGAAACCGGCTGGATGCACAACCGCCTCCGCATGATCGCCGCCACGTTCCTCACCAAGGACCTGTTCATCGACTGGCGCCGCGGCGAGCGCTGGTTCATGCGCCAGCTCATCGACGGCGACCTGGCCAGCAACAACGGCGGCTGGCAGTGGTCCGCCTCAACCGGCACCGACTCCGTCCCCTATTTCCGCATCTTCAACCCGACCAGCCAGTCGCGCAAGTTCGATCCCGCCGGCGAGTTCATCCGCACCTTCGTTCCGGAGCTGCGGCCCCTCGCAGGTCCCGCCATACACGCGCCGCCGCCCCAACTCCGGGCCGAACTCGGCTACCCGGCGCCCATCTGCGACCACGCCACCGCCCGCCGCCACGTCCTGGCCGCCTTCGCCGAGTTGAAGCACAAGTAGCCCAGCACCTCGCATCGGCGCCGGCCTGCCGCGCCCGTCGCGTCGCTTCCGAAACTCCGCTACCATGTCCCACCGCGACCGTCTGCCTGGCGCGCCGAACCGGCCGCCCGGCCGTTCCGCTAACTCCTGAGCAACCAACACAGCACCAAAGCCAGGCCCAGCATGACGCACGACCACGTGGCCCCGGAAACGGCCGAACCTACGCCCCCCAATAGCCCGGCACCGAACGCACCCCTGCAATCATGCTCTCTCACCCGAGTCCTGCGCACCGCCGTCGCCGGAATCCTGATGGGCACCGCCAACCTGATCCCCGGCGTCTCCGGCGGCACCATGGTCCTCGCCATGGGCCTCTACCAGGAGTTCATCGACAGCGTCGCCGATATCACCGCCCTGCGGTTCAGCCTGCGCCGAAACGTATTCCTGGGTGTGCTGGGCGGCTTCGCTCTGGCCGCGATTGTGCTACTGGCCAAGCTTATCCTGTTCCTGCTGTTCCATTACCCCACGGCCATGTACGCCCTCTTCATCGGCCTCACCCTCGGCGGCGCCCCCACCCTGCTGCGCGCCGTGCGACCACTCCGCGCCGACGCCATCATCGCCACCATCCTCGGCCTGCTGCTCATGATCGGCGTCTGGCAGCTCCGCGCCGGCGTCGGCTTCCCCCACCATTCCCTCATGGACTTCGTCTCCGGCATCGTCGGCGCCACAACCATGGTCCTGCCCGGCGTCTCCGGCTCATACATGCTGCTCGTCATGGACCAGTACGAACGCGTCATCGGGTCCATCGACGACCGAAACTTCAAGATCATCATCCCCGTCGCCATCGGCGCTGCGCTCGGCATCATCGGCCTGTCCAACCTCCTCAAGTTCCTCCTGCGACGCTGCGCCCGCCCCACCGTCGGCGTCCTGCTCGGCATCCTCCTTGGCTCCGTTATCGGACTATGGCCCTTCGACAAAGAACCCGGACAGAAAGCCCTCGAACGCCGCTCGCCCGCCGAACTCCGCACCTTCGTCCAACGCTGGCAGATCCCCGCCGTCGCCGAACTCGATGACCGCTCCGATTCCCCCGCCAACCAGCAGACCCTCGCCGCCGCGATCCTCCAGCATTGGCCGCAGCGCGGCGAATCGGCCTACAAGGCCCAGCGCATCGCGACCGCCGCCCTACTCGTCATACTCGGCTTCGCCACCACGTATCTGATCTCACGCCGGCACACCAAGGCCGAAAGCGACAATGCCGCACCTCACCCTGCCACGCCCAGCCAGGAACCGCGCCGCCCGTAGCGCCCCCTCCCCCACGCGCGGCCGCGCTGCGGTATAGTCTCCGCCATGTCGTCACACCTGATTGGCCAAACCGCCGCCCTGCTGACCGCCCTGACGTGGGCCAGCGCCCTCGTCCTGTTCAAACGCAGCGGCGAGCACGTGCCGCCAATCGGCCTCAACCTGTTCAAGAACACCATCGCCCTGGTGCTACTCGGTGCCACGCTGCCCGTGTTCATGGCTTTCGACAGCGGACATGCCCTGGCCGCACTGGCCGGCTTCGACGCCTCCCAACTCCTCATCCTGGCGCTCAGCGGCATCATCGGCATCGCCCTGGCTGACACCCTGCTGTTCCACGGTCTGAACCTGATCGGCGTGGGGCTATTGTCCATCATCGACTGCGCTTACTCCCCGGCCATTCTCCTGTGCGCCTGGCTGCTGCTGGGCGAGGTGCCGGCCGGAGTGCTGCCCTACGTCGGCGGCGCCCTCATCATCGGCGGCGTCTTCACCGCCTCCCGCCACACCCCACCGCCCAACCGCACGCGCGCCCAGATGCTCCTGGGCATGTCCCTGGTACTCCTCGCGATTGTCACGATGGCCGTCGGCGTGGTCATGGCCAAGCCGGTTATCGAGGAAATGGCGGTCCTCTGGGCCACGGCTATTCGACTGCTGGCCGGCACGCTCGCCCTGGCACTCTACACGCTCCTGGGCCGCGGCTGGCGCAGCCACTGGACGATCTTCCGCCCGGCACCAGCATGGAAATTCGCCGTCCCGGCGGCCGTCCTGGGCACGTACCTCTCGCTGATATTCTGGATCGCGGGCTTCAAATACACCTACGCCGCCGTCGCCGCCGTTCTCAACCAAACGTCGGTCGTCTTCGCGATGGTGCTGGCGGTCATCTTCCTGCATGAGCCGCTCGGCGCACGCAAACTCCTTTCCTTCACCATGGCAATGACGGGCGTGGTCATCGTGACGTTCAGCCAACGCCTCGACACGCCCGCCGGCTGGCGGTCGCTCTGGCCCGCCTGGCTGCTGCTGGCGCTCATGCCATTCCTGCTGCATCTGGCCCTGGGCCCGCTCGTTCGGCGGCGCGAATGGCGCGCCGCCGGCCGCTGCGCCTGGTGCGGCTACGACCTGCGCAACCTGCCCGGACCACACTGCCCCCAATGCGGCCGGCCGCCCTCGCCCAGCCCGCTGCCGCCACTCACGGAACATCCCTAGCACGCGGCAACCCGCCCGGCACGGCCCTACAGCAGACCGAACCTCGCTAGCAGTCGCCGGAGTGCAACGGTAGAATGATCGGCATAGCGGGGCAACGTCCGGTCAGTGGCGCCGCGTCGCGCCACGGGGAAGCTCCTCCGATTCGCGCGAGGCTAACGCAGTGAGCGACGACGCCAACACGCCGGGACTGCCGGGCCCACCGGCACCCGCCGACCTGCCCCCATCGCCGGCCGAGGCCACTGCGACCGCCCCCCCGCCGCCTGAGGTCCTCAAGCCGCCACGCCTCTTGGGCGCCATCGCCGTCACACTGCTGGGCCTGGCCGTCGCGCTCGGCTTTCAGTTCATCGGGGGCTTCTTCATTGGCGTCGTGGGCGGAATCAAGGCGGCCTTGACGCCTGGGAACCATGGCCCGGGCGGGATTGAGGACTTACTCAGAGCCCCGCTGTTTGCCACGCTGATGATCCTCCTGACCGAATGCGGATTGCTGCTGACGGCCCTGGCCGCCGCCGGACGCTACCGGCTCAGCCGGCGCGAGCAGTTCGGCCTGGCCCGCCCGGCGATCACCGCGCGGGCATATGTGGCTTTCGTGCTGGGAACACTCCTGGTGGCGCTGCTAGGCAGCGTGCTGGCCACGCCGGTAACAATGCTGCTCGATACCGACGATTCCATCGATGTCCTCCGGCAGGCCATGGGCCCGCTGGAGGCCGTCCTGTTCGTGCTGGTCATTGCGATAGCCCCCGGCATCATCGAGGAACTGTTCGTGCGCGGCTATATCCAGCGGCGCCTGCTGCGTCGCATGCGCCCCGGTTGGGCCATCGCCTGGTCGTCCGTCCTCTTCGCCCTGCTGCACCTTGAGCCAGTGCACGTGGTCTTCACGCTGCCAATAGGAGTCTGGCTGGGCATCATCGCCTGGCGGACCGGCTCAATCTGGCCGGGCGTCTTGTGTCATACGGCACTGAACGGATTGTGGAACGTGTGGTTCATCGCCGTCACGCAAGAGGCCATTCACCCGGTCGCGGCCCGCGTCACTTCGCTCGGCATCATGCTGCTAGCCCTGCTCGGTTTCGCCGTGAGCGTGCTGATTCTGGCCCGCCTCAAGCCACCCATGCCCGCCGGCCCGTCGGTCTTCCTGCCGCAGGCGCGGCCCGTGTGGCCGTCGGCGGCGGCCGGCTCGCCTCCACCCGCGATTCAGGGCGACAAACCGGCGGCGCCCACGATATAATGCCGCTTGGCGGAGTGGGCCAGGCGGTCGCCGGCGGCCGTCCGCATGCGGGCGGCCCGTCGGAGGAAAGTCCGAACTGCACAGGGCACGGTGGTGGCTAACGGCCACCGGGCGCGAGCCCCGGGAAAGTGCCACAGAAAACACACCGCCGATGGCTGTCGACGCGCGCGCCGGCAGTACAGGCAAGGGTGAAATGGTGCGGTAAGAGCGCACCGCGTCGCTGGCGACAGCGACGGCACGGCAAACCCCACCGGCAGCAAGCCCAAGTAGGGGGCGATGAGCCGGCCCGGCTCGTTACCAGCCCCGGGTAGGGCGCTTGAGCCCGTCGGCAACGGCGGGCCTAGAAGAATGGCCGCCGCCCGCCACCGGCCGTGGGGCCTGTCCCCCGGCCCGGCGGGAACAGAATTCGGCTTATCGGCCCACTCCGCCAATTTGCTCACGCCTGCGCTGGCGCCGGTCCACGCCGGCCACGCGCGGTCGCCTGGCCGCGTTTCGCACAGCCGGGAGCAATCGTCATGCGATTCATCGGGGCAATGGTACGGCTGTTCCTGGCAGCACTCGTGGCCATTGTCGGAATCGTGGCGTTTCTACCACCCCTGGAGGGCGTATCCACCGGAAGAGTGCCCGCACACGTCATTCTACTGGGCGCGGTGGTCGCTTTCGCGAGCGGTGCGATCGTTGTGCGTTTGGTACGCGCCGCATTGCCGCTGATGCGGGAGCCGGTCGAAAACGTCGAACCGCCCGTGTGCGCGGAGTGCGGTTCAAAGCAGCTATTGCGTGTCTGCCCGCGCTGGGCCCGCTTTGGCCGCCGCAGATACCCAGTCCTCTGCCGCGTCTGCGGCACCCGCGCCGACGTGTCGCTGGCGGCCTGGGCCATGTTGCCGATGCCCGCCCCCGGCGACCCCCACGTCACCGCCGACGATCTATACTGGGCTGACATGAACCAGCCGGCTACGCTGATCGAGCTCATTACGATCCTCGGTCTGGTGTTGCTCTTCTCCGTCTTGTGCGTCGCCAGGCAGTTCATTCCGGCCGCCATCGCGCTGGGCCTGTTCTTCCTGTTCCTGTTCCAGCGTCCCTGGGCTGATCGCACGCGCTGGCACCGCTAGCTCCACCAGCCCGCCGCCCGGAGCGCGGGGACCCCGCGCCTTTGCCCCCGCCCCGTCCGATCGGCTAGACTCTGCGCCGACGGACGGCGACGGACACGGATGTCATGTTTCGCAAACGACTGACTTGGTTCTGGATCCTGCTCACGGGCACGGCCCTGCTGCTGCTTGCCCGGCTTACCGACATTCAGGTCGTACACGCCGACCAGTACGAGGACCTCGCCGCCCGCCTGCTCACCCGCCCCGTCCGCTACCTGCGGGCCCCACGCGGCGGCATCCTCGACCGCCATCACCGCGTGCTCGTCAGCCACGAGCCCTCCTTCGACGTCTGCGTCCACTACGCCGCCCTTGGCGACGACAACAGCGCCTACCTCCTGAGCCTGGCCCGCCAGATGCGCCGCCGCGGCGACTTCCCCACCGCCATGAGCACCGCCGACGTCGCCGACGAGCTTCGCTTCCAGATCGGCGACATGTGGTTGCGCCTGGCCGCACTCTCCGGCCAGCCCGTCAGCGCCTTCCAGGAACGCGGCGCACAAATCCGCGCCAAGGTCGCACGCGTCCGGGCCGCCGTCCGCGACCGCCACGGCATCGACCAGCCCGTCGCGGAGGAGCACTGGCTGCACCCCATTATCGAAGACGTCCCCGACGACCTCGCCGTTGCAATCCGGCTCGAGCTCGAACACCTGCCCTGGATCGCCGTCGTGCCCAGCTCGCGCCGCGTGGCCCACCAGGCCGACGCAGTGGCACACCTGCTCGGCCGACTCGGCGCGGTCAGCCCCGAGCGACTCGCCGCCGATCCCCTCCACGCTGACGACCTGCGCCGCCTGCACCCCACCGACCGCTGCGGAACTACCGGCATCGAACGCGTCGCGGAGACCATGCTGCGCGGCACGCGCGGCCGCGTCCTCGTCGATCTCGACGGTACCGAGCTCGAGCACATCAACCCCATCACCGGCCAGAACGTCGAACTGACCATCGACCTGGAAATCCAGGAAACCGTCCTCGCCATGCTCGCCGACGCCATTGACGGCCGCGACATCCACGGCAACCCCCGCCTGACCTGGCCCGCCGGCGGCGCCGCCGTCGTCCTCGACGTCGCTACCCGCGAAGTCCTCGCCCTCGTCAGCTACCCCACCTTCGAATACGCCCAGCTCCGCGCACACTACGACGATCTCATTCGCGACGCCCGCCGCCAGCCGACGCGCTTCCGCGCCGTCGCCGGCCTCTACCCCCCCGGCTCCACCTGCAAAGCCATCACCCTGGTCGGGGCCCTCACCGACGGCGTCACCACACCGCACGAGCGCATCCACTGCACCGGCCACCTGCTGCCCGACAACTCCAACATCTTCCGCTGCTGGATCTTCAACCAGTGGCACTACACCCACGACGCCGTCGAAAACCCCGCCGGCCAGAACGCCGTGGACGCCATTCGCAACTCCTGTAACATCTACTTCTTCAAAACCGGCGGCCGCCTCGGACCCGACCGCCTATGCGAGTGGTTCAGCCTCTTCGGCCTCGGCCGCACACAAGGTACCGGCCTGATCGAGGAATCCGGCGGAATCCTGCCCACCGAGGAGCGCCTCGGGCGCCCCTTCGTCCCCGCCGACCCGTGGAACTTCTCCATCGGCCAGGGCGAAGTCACGGCCACCCCCCTCCAGGTCGCCAACGTCGCCGCCTCCATCGCCGCCGGCTACTGGGCCCCCGTCAAGCTCATCCGCAACGCCTCCGGCCCGCCAGAATCACCCGCGGCCCAGGCCGGACCCCCGTTCGACACCGCCGCCCTGCGCATCCTCCGCACCGGCATGTGGCTGGCCGTAAACGACCGTCCGCACGGCGAGGGCGGCTGGTGGCCCACCGGCCGGCACGCCCGCCTCAACCGCGATGACTACGTCCTCTGCGGCAAGACCGGCTCCGCCCAGGCCCAGCCCCACTCCATGCTATACCGATATACGTTCGAGTTCCCCGACGGCCACCGCGAGACCCGCGACGCATTCCTCCAGGAAGACGCCCTCGCCCAGTTCGACCAACCCCGGCCCTCGTGCGTCGGCTGGCAAACCATCGAACGCTACCCGCCGCTACCGGCCGGCGAGCCCCTGCCCGCCCACGCCTGGTTCATGGGCTACACCCAGCCCGCATCGGCGCCGCGCGGTGACCAACCCACCGGCCGGGTTTACGCTATCGCCGTCATCGTCGAGTATGGCGGCAGCGGCGGCCGTGTGGCCGGCCCGCTTGTGAAGCAGATTGCCGAATGGCTCCTCGAAAACCGCCCCTAGCGGCCCGCCAGCCCCCATCGGAAGTGAAATGCCGACCACACGCGTCCTAAACCTGACCCGCCTCGGCTGGGGCCTGGCAATCCCCGTACTCTTCCTCGGCCTCATCGGCCTGGCATCCATCCACGCCACCGACCGCAACCCCGCCGTCCTGGCCGAAACCCGCACATCACCCCCAACCGCGGCCACAGCCGATCCAAACTGGCTCCAGCGCGCCCACGACGCCCTCGGACCGCGCACCACCCGCCAGATTCTCTACTTCCTCACCGGAGTCGCACTCCTCCTCGCCGCTCTCGTACCCAGCTACCAGCGCATCGGCCGCTACGCCTACTTCGCCTACGGCGTCACACTCGTCCTGCTCATCCTGCTCGTGCTCGACCGCTACATCGACCTACCGCTCATCCCCGTCCGAAACAATGTCCGCCGCTGGGTCAGCCTCGGACCGCTGTCGCTGCAACCCTCAGAGTTCATGAAGGTCATCCTCATCCTGACCCTCGCCCGCTACCTCCGCTTCCGCGACTCCTACCGCCGTTGGCCCGGCCTGATCACCCCCTTCCTCCTCACCCTCGTGCCGATGGCACTGATCCTCCTCCAGCCCGACCTCGGCACCATGCTCATGCTCCTCCCCGTCCTCTTCATCATGCTCTTCGTCGCCGGCGCCCGCCTCCGCCACCTCGCCCTGATTGTCCTCCTCGGCGGCGCCAGCCTCCCCTTCTTCTACTTCTACGGCATGAAGCCCTATCAGCAGGAACGCTTCCAGATCCTCCTCAAGCAGAACGTCGCCGACGCCCGCTGGCACCGCGGCCCCGGCTACCAGCTCTACCAGTCCAAAATCGCCCTCGGCTCCGGCGGCCTCACCGGCGAAGGCTGGGGCCAGGGCATCTTCATCGACCGCTCACTACTGCCCGAGGAGCACAACGACTTCATCTTCGCCATCATCGGCCACCAGTGGGGCCTCATCGGCTGCGCCCTCGTCATCCTCGCCTACAGCATCATCGTCTTCTTCGGCCTCGAAGTCGCCACCGTCACCAACGACCCCTTCGGCCGCCTCCTCGCCGTCGGCGTATGCGCCATGATCGTCGTCCAGGCCCTCCTAAACATCAGCATGACCGTCGGCCTCGCCCCCATCACCGGCATGACGCTCCCCTTCGTAAGCTCCGGCGGCAGCAGCCTCTGGGCCAACTTCCTCGCCCTCGGTCTGCTCATCAACGTCGCCCAGCGCCGCCCCATGCTCATCGCCCACCCCCCCTTCGAGCACAAGGACGACGAGTAGCCCCCCGCTCCCGCCTTGGGCGCCCTGTCAGCCTGCGGTATAATCCCCGTTCTAACAGGCGCGTGCGTGGGGCCCGGCTGCGATGGTCCGCCGCCGGCCCGCAACGCCGCCGCGAGGCCAACTTCTGCTCCGGAGCGTACTCATGAAAGTGCTGATTGCCGACAAGTTCGAGGACTTCGGGATTGCCCAGCTCAAGGAGATCGCCGACCAGGTCGTCTGCGAGCCCACCCTCGAGGACGAAGCGCTGGCCAAGCGCATCGCCGAGTTCCACCCCGCGGTCCTCATCGTGCGCTCGACCAAGGTCCAGCCGCCCGCCCTCGACGCGAGCAAAGAGCTCAAGCTCGTGATCCGCGCCGGCTCCGGCTTCAACACCATCGACATTGCCCACGCCAAGCAGAAGGGCATCAAGGTCGCCAACTGCCCCGGCATGAACGCCGTCGCCGTCGCCGAGCTCGTCATCGGCCACATGATCGCCATCGACCGCCGCCTGGGCGACAACCTCGCCGACCTCCGCGCCCACAAGTGGAACAAGAAGCTCTACAGCAAGGCCCGCGGCCTCAAGGGCCGTACGCTTGGCATCGTCGGCGCCGGCGCCATCGGCCGCGAGGTCGCCAAGCGCGCCCTCGCCTTCGACATGCACGTCCTCTGGTTCGACGTCATCCCCGACATGCACGTCTCCGACCATCCCGACTGCCGGCGCGTCCAGGAACTGGACGACCTCTTCCGCCAGTCCGACTACGTGACTCTGCACGTCCCCGAACTCCCGCAGACCAAGAACATGGTCGACGCCCGCCGCCTGGCCCTCATGAAGCCCGAAGCCGCCCTGATCAACACCAGCCGCGCCGGCGTCGTCGATGAGCCCGCTCTCATCGCCGCCTTGCAGGCCGGCAAGCTCCGCGCCGCCGCCCTGGACGTCTACGCCAACGAGCCGACCGCCAACGACCCGGAGATCCACTCGCCGCTCTGCGACCTGCCCAACGCCTACGGCACGCACCACATCGGCGCGTCCACCGACCAGGCCCAGCTCGCCGTCGCCGAGGAGACCATCCGCATCGTCCACGAGTTCAAGAAAACCGGCCAGGTCCTGCACTGCGTAAACCCCTAGCCGCCACGAAATCCCCGGCGGGGCCCACGCCACCACCCGGCCCGGCCCCGCCACCGTCCTTCGTCTTACATTTCACCACCCGCTCCCTCCGCCGCGCGCCGCCCGACCCGCTCCATCCAAACCGCCCCGCGCCATCCGAACCGAGCCGCGCCTGTAAAGAAGCGGTTCTTCAGAGTACCCCGCGCCGACCAATCCGCCCCGCGCCATCCGATCCGCCCCCCCCCATCCGACCCGCCCCGCGCTATCCGAACCGAGCCGCGCCATCAGAACCGAGCCGCGCCATCCGAGCCGAGCCGCGACCGTGAGGGAGCGGTTCCTATGATCATCCCCCACCCACCAACCACACCGCGGGCCGGACAAGGGCCTCGCAACCCTCACCCGGCCCGCCACAAGACATACCGCAACGTCGCCGCCGCCGTCAGACCAGAACCGATCCCACAACTCCCCGCCCTCCCAGGGCGGGGCCGGGGGCGGGTAACAACGCGCACGTTCCAACCGGCCACCCCTCGCCCGGCTTTATCGCAGTATCTCCCCAGACCATGCACCGCTATCGCGCACTCGCCCAGATACCTGCCCCTCACCGCAGCGCGCGCCCCTGCCGCGCCATCCGACCCGTGACCGTCCGAACTGAGCCGCGACCGTCAGGAAGCGGCGCCTTTGAAACTCGCCCCGCCCGTCTCGCTACGTGCCGGAACGCTCCAGCCGGTGCGTTATCCGCCTGATCGTTTGCTCGAATCGCCCAGGCGTAAGCTGACACTCCCATACCGTCACGACTGACCAGCCCAGGCGCTGCAGCTTCCGCCGGCACTTGGCATCCCGTGCCTGATTGCCGGCCAGCTTCCGCTCCCAGAAGTCTGCGCGCGTTGTGGGCCGCGATCGGCCCTTGCGACAGGAATGACGATGCCAGAAGCATCCGTGGATGAAGACCACGCACCGCCTTCCGGAGAACACGAGATCCGGCGTGCCCGGCAACCTTGCTACGTGCAGGCGGAAACGATAGCCCAGTGCGTGCAATGCCCGCCGCACCGCGTGCTCGGGCTTAGTGTCCTTGCCGCGGATCCCCCGCATGATAGCTGCCCGCTTGTCCGGTCCGAATACGTCGCTCATAGCGATCGGCCGATTTCATCGATCACGGATCCGTGCTTTCCCGCGTGAACCTCATCGTGACATCGACTGCAAATCACAATGAGGTTCTCCGCGACGTTCTGCCCAAGTGGCGCCGCCCGCCTCACAGATACACGCGGCCGTATCCGTCGATGCGGTTATGCGCGAATTGACGATTGAACTTCGGCGCAATCGCGGCCACCAGCCGTTTGCCGAAGTTGTCCCCGGGGTCAGGGATGAATCCGCGCTGAACAAGGCAATGCTGTTTCACGGGATGCGCAAGCACGTCGGCCAGCTGCAAGCCCGCGATGTTCGCCGCCTTCGGCTTGATCTTCAGCTCCGCGCTCGTGAGCGCCCGTTGATGGTGGTGCCGGTCGAACATCAGCGTGCCGGATTCGTACACGCGTCGATAGGCCTGCCGCAATTGCAGGTCTTCCTCCTTCCCGCGCGCTTCGGCCATCACGTCGCCCACCGCGTTCCGGTGGTTCAGGTAGCCGCTGTAGCGGTCCAGCATCGCCGCCAGGCAGTAGTGGTACGGGTGGAACGGGCTGGCGTAGCGGTGCAGGTGCGTCTGCTTGTCAATCACCACGCACACCAGCTTGAACGACGCGTGCGTCACGAGCCTCAACACGGCTTCATCGAAGCGCCGGCGCGTCTCGTCATTGCAGAGTATGCCGAACGCACCTTTGCGATTGATGATGTCGGCCCGGTGCAGCACCACGGGCGTATCTGGGCGCGGCCCGAAGAACTGGCGTTTCAGTGCTTCCAGGCCGTCGGCGAATTGCGTGTAGTCGTCGGGTTGCCGGAACCACACGCCCAGCAGCGCCAGGTAACGGTGCGCCACGTGGTCGAGCTTACAGTACGCATGGTCACCGGATTCATCGATGTAGAGCCGGAAGCGCGGCGGGCGCGGCTGTGGGGCTGCTGGCGCGGGCGGCATAAGTCATGCTCCCAGCAGGGTTTGCGATTTCATCCTTGACATGGCCTCCTCCCATGCCGATACTCATGGTAATGCGGAAGCCCGCAGATGGACAGCCCGTAAGGGCTGGCGTGAAACAGGCCCCTCCGGGGGCCTGTTCATTTTCTCCCGGTCGCTGGCGAACCTGTCCACCAAAACGGGGCCAGCCGCCTCACCGTCGCAACCGTCTGTGCCCGTCGGATGCCCACCGCGAGACCGGCAGACTGATGCACCGCATCAGAAGCCCAACTCACCGTCCTCAATCCCCGCCGCCGCAGCAAGGGCCAGTGCGTTGCGCAACATGAACGTGCCGTAGTTCCTGACGAGGTCGACAAGGTGGGCGGCGGCGCGTTCCGTCCATTCTCCGGTGTGCACAAGGTGTCGTATCAGCTTCTCTCCGTCTAACTCGTCGCCACCGGGGCATCTGCATTCGAGTACAATACTCTGGTATTCCCAGACAAGTGGTTCTGCGTTAAGGCTATCGAATGACATGGTAATCCTCATTACCCACGGAAGATGTTCTCACGGTGCCACCGCAAGCATTCTTCGCTTGGCACGAACCGCGCAGGTCGCCTGACGACCCGCTCATGATACGGCGCCAGGAGCATGCTGACCGCCTCGTCAGCTCGGTCCAGCAACTGTGTTGAAAAGCGGATCCTTAGGTCTCTTTCGATCGTAAAGAGGCCCGCATCGAACAGGCGATCGAAAGTTGCGCTCAGGCACAGGCCGTTGGTTGGATCAGCTCGGAGTCGTTCATTCTGACTCCACGGAACGATGTGCGAGGCAATGAGCGTTTCGCGGACCGAGAGGCCTGTAACGCAGCAGCAATCTTCATAGCTGCTAAGCACTGCCTCTCGAAAGAAGGACTGGTGAAGACGGTGCTTGGCCGGTCCCACTCTTTCAGATGGGCCCTGTGGTATTGCCCCGTCGGAAAAGGCTGCCTGGTGACCGAAGCCCGCCTGAACTTCGCGCCGGAGTATCGACGCCTTTTCAACGAGGCCCGCCCAGTCGCGATGGAACTCATCCCAGACCTCGCGATCCAGCTTGCTCCCATGGATCAGCCCAACGATGTTCCGCTTGTGCAGTTCTGGGTCGAACGCACCGAAGTTCCCGAGCTTGCGCGCGACCGCGGCTGGCGAACGGCTCAGGAGCTTCGCAAGCTCAACTACTGCGGGGTTACTTGCTTTCGTAGCCTTGAACGGGATGCGGCAGTATAGGTCGAATGCCAGGACAAGCTCATCGTGAGTCCATGCTTGACCGTACTGTGAAGGCCTTGGGCACATTATGCTGCGATGGCGTATGGCACACCATTAGCGTCGGCAAGACTGGCCGGCAATAGTGAAGCGTTGAGAGGATAGATCAGGGCAGCGTGCCTGCGTATCCAAGCAGCCTGGCAGCTTGCAGCACACGGCACTCTACCGGGCACGCCATAGCCGAGGGATTCCGCGAACTTGGTGATTGCGATGAACAGTTCCACCGGAACGATGCGACGAGAATCTCGTACTACGAAGGCTTTTGCGTAACAGTGTTCAATGGCTCGCATGAACTCGCGCCAGTGTTGATTTCGCGGGTCGCTGGGAACCCGCTCACCGAGGTTGCTGAATCCCTGGCACGGAGGCCCCCCGGCAATCACGTCGGCTGCCGGAAATCGGTCCATTTCTTGGATAGCGCACTGCGCCACCCGTTCAGTGATGTTCGCTCGAAGTGTCTCGCACGCCGCGGAATCCCACTCGTTCGCCAGCACCGTGCGATAGCCTGCTCGCTTGAAGCCGAGCGCCATGCCGCCGCAGCCCGCGAAAAGCTCCAACACCGTCGGCCCTCGCCCCGGCGGCACATCATCCAGCCACCCGTGCCAATCGTGCTGACGATCTCCCTTCGCCTCAAACGGATACAACCGATACTCCCGCCTGCCCACGCGTTCAATCGCGAGCACGTCGCCCGTGCCGATCTCGTGAAACTCGTAGAATTCTCTTACCCAAGTCCGCCCACGAAAGAAGCGCCGCGGCGCACCCGTCCGTGCATCGCTTCCGATGTCGGTTTCGATCGTGCGGTTCAACCCTTCCAGGAAGATCCGGATGGCCGCGCCGTTGCCGTTCCGTCGCTTCGGCCCCCCGATGCAGTCCCCAGGGAAGAAGTCGTAGTGACCATGAACGTAAAGGTGGCTATTCCGCAGGTTGCCCTCCGTCACACGCAGCAACCGTTTGCGATCTGCGACGGTCCCGCTCAAAGCTGCACTCCTCCTTGTTCTACCCAACCCGCAATCGTTCCAGTCGCCAAGCGACGGCGAGCGGATACCTACCCAACAATCCGCCCCGCCGTTCCTTTCTTCTTTGCTGTCCAACGGCGCGTCTTAACGAGCCGGGAACTCGCCGGCAACGTCGGATCTCTCGACCTCTCGCACCAATCGCGGCCATCGGCTCCCACCTTCTTCGACCAACACAGAAGGGGGATTGGTCCTCGAAGGATCCCGAACGACCACCGCGTCATAGCTGCCCCACGCACCGCGCTCAGCGCATCGAGCGTCCACTCCATCGCCAATCCACTCACGCTTCAACTGGCCACCCCATTATACCGCCCGCCCACAAGCCGTCACCCAATTCAACCGTGAATCCGACACGCGGCCCGGCCGCGCTGCCAATCGCCGGTGAACTCATGGGCGGTGCCGTGTCATGGCGAAATGGCGGTGTCCAACTCCGCCAATCCCCCGATGAAACCCGCCAACTACCAACAATCCCACCCCAACCCTTTGACCCCACCCCATTCACGCGCCATATATCAATTGCTCACGCAGTGCCCGGAACGCCTTGGCGAACCTGTCGGCCCCAGCGCCCAACC
>CAZJYX010000028.1:0-49430 GCA_964550375.1 uncultured Planctomycetales bacterium
CGTGGACGCTTGCCCGCGAGTTCATCTGGGGCGCGCGCTTCCCGGAGCCGCTGGTGATGGTAGACTGGACGGCGGCCGGCGACGTGGCGGCCGGATCGGAGGAGGTCTTGCACTACGTCCGTGACGCCCTCGGCAGCGTGGTGGGCCTGCTGGACGCCGGCGAGCCCGACGCGACGCCGGAACCGGTTCCGGCCCGGCTGGTCGAGCGTTACGACTAACACGCCGGCGGGTTCTTATGTCGGGCGGGCGGATTTTTGGAAGGTGAAGCCGTCGCCGGCGACGTCCACCGTTATTGCGTCGCCGGGGGCCAGGTCGCCCGCGATGATGCGCTGGGCCAGGGGGTTCTCGAGCTGCTGCTGAATCAGCCGCTTGAGCGGACGGGCGCCGAAGGCCGGATCGTAGCCGTCCGCGGCGAGGCGGTCCTTGGCGGCGTGCGTCAGCGTCAGGGTCATCTCGCGTTGTGCCAGGCGCGTCTGCAGATGCCTGATTTGCAGATCGACAATGCCGCGCAGGTTCTCGCGGCTCAGGCGGCGGAAAATGATGGTCTCGTCAACGCGGTTGATGAACTCCGGGCGGAAGTGCCGCTTGAGCACCTCCTTGACGCGCAACTCGATTTCGAGGTCGTCGGCGCCGCCGGCGGTCAGCGATTGGATCTGCTCGCTGCCGATGTTGCTCGTCATCGCGACAATCGTGTTGGTGAAATCCACGGTGCGGCCATGGCCGTCGGTCAGGCGGCCGTCGTCCAGGACTTGCAGCAGGATGTTGAAGACGTCCGGATGGGCCTTCTCGATCTCGTCCAGCAGGATCACGCAATACGGCCGGCGGTGCACGGCCTCCGTCAGCCGACCGCCCTCCTCGTAGCCGATGTAGCCGGGCGGGGCGCCGATGAGGCGGGCGACGCTGTGCTGTTCCATGAACTCGCTCATGTCCACGCGCACGAAAGCGGCCTCGTCGTCGAAGAGGAATTGGGCCAGGGCCTTGCACAGCTCGGTCTTGCCGACGCCGGTGGGGCCGAGGAAGAGGAATGAGCCGATCGGGCGATGCGGATCGCCCAGGCCGGCGCGCGAGCGGCGGACTGCGTCCGACACGGCCCGCACGGCCTCGTCCTGGCCGACGACGCGCTCATGCAGCCGGGACTCCATGCGAACGAGCTTCTGCTTCTCGCCCTCGAGCATGCGGGCGACCGGCACGCCGGTCCACTTGCTGACGACTTCGGCGATTTCCTCGGCCGTGACCTCCTCGCGCAGCAGGCCGGCGCCGTCGGCGTGCAGCTTCGCGAGGTGTTCCTCGCGCTCCTTCAGCTTGGCCTGAAGGGCGGGGATTTCGCCGTAGCGTATGCGTGCGGCGGTCTCCAGGTCGCCGCGCCGCTGTGCGTCTTCGAGGGCCGTCTGCCGGGCATCGATCTGCTGCTTGAGTGCGCGGGCGGCCTCGATGGCGTTCTGCTCGTTCTCCCAGCGGGCGGTCAGGGCGGTGTCCTGCTCCTTCAGTTCGGCCAGCGTGCGCTGGACCGCTTCGAGTTGCTTGCGGCTGCCCTCGTCCTTCTCCTTGCGCAGGGCCTCGCACTCGACTTGGAGCTGTACGATGCGGCGGCGCAGCTCGTCCAGCTCGGCGGGGAGCGAGTCGTTCTCGATTCGCAGGCGGCTGGCGGCCTCGTCGATCAGGTCGATGGCCTTGTCGGGCAGATTGCGGTCGGTGATGTAGCGGTGCGAGAGGGTGGCCGCGGCGACCAGGGCGGCGTCCTGAATGCGCACGCCGTGGTGGGCGTCGTAGCGCGGCTTGAGGCCGCGCAGGATGGCGATGGTGTCCGCCACGCTCGGCTCGCCGACGTAGATAGGCTGGAAGCGGCGTTCGAGGGCCTTGTCCTTCTCGACGTGCTGGCGGTACTCCTCGAGCGTGGTGGCGCCGATACAGCGCAGCTCGCCGCGGGCCAAGGCGGGCTTGAGCAGGTTGCCGGCGTCCATGGCGCCCTCGGCCTTGCCGGCGCCGATCAGCGTGTGCAGCTCGTCGATGAAGAGGATGACCCGGCCGTCTGAGTCGACGACGGCCTTTATGACGGCCTTGAGGCGCTCCTCGAACTCGCCGCGATACTTGGCGCCGGCGATCAGGGCGCCCATGTCCAGCGCGACGAGCTTCTTGTCCTTGAGGGCCTGGGGCACGTCGCCGGCGAGAATGCGCTGGGCCAGGCCTTCGACGATGGCGGTCTTGCCGACGCCGGCCGCGCCGATGAGGACGGGGTTATTCTTGGTGCGACGGGCGAGGACCTGCATGCAGCGGCGAATCTCGTCTTCGCGGCCGATTACGGGGTCGAGCTTGCCGAGGCGGGCGGTCTCGACCAGGTCGCGGCCGAAGCGCTTGAGCGGCTCGTACGTGTCCTCGGGGTTCTGGCTACTCACGGTCGCGTTGCCGCGCACTTCCTTGAGAGCGGTCAGGATGTCGTCCTTACCGGCGGCGTTCAGGCGCAGGATCTCCTTGGCGTCGCTGGGGACGTCAGCGAGTGCGAGGAGCAGGTGCTCGGTGGAGATGTACTGGTCCTTCATGCGGCCGGCTTCGCGCTCGGCGGCGCTGAGTACGTCGAGGAAGGTCCGTTGGGCGCTGAGCGAGCCGCCAGATTGTCTGGGCAGGCGTTTCAGCTCGGCGTCGGTCATGGTGCGGATCTGTGCCAAGTTAGCGCCGGCCTTTTCGAGCAGGGGCAGGATGATGCCGCCGGTGTCGCCGGCGCGGTCGGGCACCAGGGCGGCCAGCAGGTGCAGCGGCGTAACTTCTGGATTTCCAGATTGTTGCGCTGCTTGCTGCGCGTGCTGAATGGCGTCAGCGGCCTTGATTGTGAAGCGATCCATGGTCATCGTGAGCGAAACCTCCAGCGGCAACGGAGCCGCCTTCGCGTGAAATGCACGTGGCGTTCCGCGGCAACAGGTATTGTCTAAAGCTCTATCAGAAAATCACTTAGAGCGATGGCCGGATTGGGTTGGAGCTGCCATATTGACACGGCGGGCGGGGGAGCCGGCAGGCAATGCGGTTTGTAAGCTACTATTGCACAGTTACTTAAGGATACTAACCCTAGGGGGAGGCAAGATGGGACGGGCTGTAGCTGCTAGGTGGTCGTTTCCAGATTGGCCTAATTGTCCAGGGAGTTCCTTCACCCGTCGTTGCAAACCGATAGCCTTTGTGGCACAATAGGGCAGTACTTGGGTGTCATATGGACCAAGGTACGGGCATTCAGATTGACCCGCAGCGTGGGGAGCCGCTCTACAAGCAGATTTATGACGAGATCGTGAGTCGGATTCGGCGTGGGACATACCCGGCCGGGTACCGGCTGCCGGCGGCGCGCGAGTTGGCCAAGACGCTGAGCACGCACCGGAATACGGTGGCGCGAGCTTTCGAGGAGCTGGAGGCGTCGGGCTTGGTGTACTCGTCGGTGGGTCGCGGGACGTTTGTGGCGGACCAGCCGCGGGCGGCGGAATCGGGGACGCTGCCGAGCAGTGAGCTGCCGTGGGGTTCGTTGCTGTCTTACGGTGCTAATGCGGAGCCGCTTAGCAGGCTAGAGCGTCTGATGGACCGGGTGCAAGGTGAAGATCTGGTGAACCTGGCGAGCATGTACCCGTCCACGGATCTGTTGCCGGACGCGCCGTTGCGGCGGTGCCTGGATCATGTGCTGCGGACATACGGGGCGGATGCGATGGGCTTCGCCCCGCGCTATGGGGTGCTGCGGCTGCGGCAGCTAATCGCCAAGCTGCTGGAGCGGGCGCGCGTGACGGTAACGGCTGAAGACGTGATGATCACGACCGGCAGTCAGCAGGCGCTGGATCTGATTGCGCGGGCGCTGGTCAACCCGGGGGATACGCTGCTGGTTGACGAATATACCTACACGGGCGCGTTGAACGCGTTTGCGGCGGTCGGGGCGCACATCATCGGTGTGCCGAGCGACATTGAAGGGCCCGACATTGACGCCCTGCGCCCGCTGGGGCGCATGGGGGCGAAGGCGTTCTACATGATGCCGAACTGCGGCAATCCGACGGGGATGTCGGTGAGCGTGGCGCGGCGGCGGCAGTTGGTCGAGTGGGCGCACGAGGTGGGCGTGCCGCTGATAGAGGATGATCACGGGGCGGACCTGGAGTTGGATGACGCTCCGACGCCGGTGGCGCTGCGGGCGCTGGACCCGGACGTGCTGTACGTGGGAACGTTCAGCAAGCGGATGATCCCGGCGTTGCGGGTGGGGTTCCTGGTGGCGCCGGCGGGGCTACGGCGGCAGCTCGCGGCGCTCAAGCATACGATGGATCTGGGGACGTCGGCGCTGCTGCAGCACACCGTGGCGGAGTTCATCGAGCGCGGCTACCTGCGTGCGCATCTGCGGCGCATCATCCCGGCCTACCGCGAGCGGCGTGACGCGTTGGAGGCGGCCCTGCGCGAGCACCTGCCGACATTCGTGAGTTGGCAGCAGCCGCGCCGGGGTGGGTTCCTGTGGTTGCGGCTGCCGCCGGATTACGATTCTGAGGTTGTGTTCGAGGAAGCGCAGCGTCAGGGCGTGCTGGTTTCGCCCGGGGCGTTGCACAGTGTGCACCGGCGCGTGCACGCGGGCCTGCGGCTGTCGTTCTGTGCCGAGCCGCCGGAGCGGTTGGCGGAGGGCGCGCGGCGGCTGGGGGCCGCGATACGGGCTGTCTGCCAGCGGCAGAACGGGGTGCTCGCCGCGGCGTCAGCTAGGATTGAGGGCGTGTAGCATGGGTGCGGTTGTGGCGACCTGCGAGCTGGTCCAGGTACGGCCCGCGGGTCGCGCTCTCGAGCGGCAGACTGGCAAACCAGGTCGAGCGCGGCCTGAGTTTGTTGGCAGTTGAGGAGACGTTACTATGACTAAGTCGACTTCGTTTGGCGCGACGCAGCGCTACCGGGAGAGTGTTGAACCGGTGCCGCCGGCCCATGACGGTACCGGGGAGGTGCATATGGAGAAGGCGGCTCTGGATTGGCCCAACCTGGAGTTTGGCTATCGCAAGACGGACTACAACGTCCGCCACGTCTGGCGGAACGGCGCCTGGGATAAGGGCACGCTGACGGCCGAGGAGACCATCCCGCTGCACATGGCGGCGACGGCGCTGCACTATGGCCAGGAGTGTTTCGAAGGCCTGAAGGCGTACGAAACCAAGCAGGGCGATGTTGTGGTCTTTCGCATCGATGAGAATGCCAAGCGCCTGGCGCGATCCTGCCGCAAGATCCATATGGAGCCCGTTCCGGAAGAGCTATTCGTAGAGGCTGTCTTCCGCACCATCAACGCCAATCGGCGGTTCGTGCCGCCGTATGGCACGGGTGCGAGCCTGTACATCCGGCCGCTGGTGATCGGCACCGGCCCGCAGGTGGGGGTCAAGCCGGCCACTGAATACATGTTCGTGGTCTTCGTTACGCCGGTCGGCCCCTACTTCAAGACCGGCTTCAAGCCGGTGCACCTGATCGTTGAGGAGCAGGTGGACCGGGCCGCACCTCTGGGCGTGGGCGATGTCAAGGTCGGTGGCAACTATGCCGCGGGCCTGCGCGCCAGCATTCGCGCCCGGGAGCAGGGTTACACGGAGGTGCTCTACCTGGACGCCAAGGAGAAGCTGTACATCGACGAGTCCGGCCCGGCAAACTTCTTCGGCATCACGAAGGCGGGTCGTTATGTCACGCCGGACAGCGAGTCGATCCTGCCGTCGATCACGAACAAGTGCCTGATCACTCTGGCGGAGAAGCTGGGGCTCAAGCCGGAACGCCGGCCGGTCCACGTCGAGGAGATCTTTGATTTCCAGGAGGCGGGCTGCTGTGGAACGGCCGCGGTGATTACGCCGGTCGGCTCGATCACGTTCCGGGACCGCAAGGCCATCTACTCTCCCGACGGCAAGCCTGGCAAGTACTGTGTCGAGTTGTACGAGCAGCTAACGGCGATTCAGTGCGGCGACGCACCTGATCCGTACGGCTGGGTTCGGCGGGTGCCGAAGTAGCGGAGCGGCGTTGTCAGGCGTGGCCGGGCGTCACGCTGTCGCTGTCACGGTAACGCTCCGGGCGCCGGTTCTCGGACCGGCGCCCGGTTTCCTGCGCGGATCCAGAGCGCCGCAATCCATAAATATTTATATAATAGGGACTTAAGGATTTAGGGCCGGACTTGCGCCGCCGTGTGAGACTCGCTACAATGCGCCTGGTGTCGGCGCTGGTGCCGAGAGAGGGCAGTCGGATGCAAATCAAGAGCAACCATATATATTGTGGTGACGCGATCGAGATACTCAACCGGTTGGGGCCTGAGCAGGTTGACCTCGTTTTTGCGGACCCGCCGTTCAACATCGGCTACGTCTATGACCGGTATCGCGACGACCTGCCGGACGGCGAGTACGTGAAGTGGTCGCGGTCGTGGGTGGCGGCCTGCAAACGGGTGCTGAGCCCGACGGGATCGCTGTACATTGCGATTGGCGATGAGTTCGCGGCAGACATCCGGATTATCGGGCGAGAGCTGGGGCTGCACCTGCGCAACTGGATCATCTGGCACTACACGTTCGGGCAGAACATGCGCACGAAGTTCTGTCGGGCGCATACGCACATCTTCTACTTCACGAAGCATCCCAAGGCGTTCACGTTCAACGATGGCGCGTTGCGCTACCCGAGCGCGCGGCACACGGAGTACCAGGACTTGCGTGCTAACCCGGGCGGGCGGCTGCCGGATGACGTGTGGGGTGAGTTTCCGCGGGTGTGCGGGACGTTCAAGGAGCGGGCCGGGTTCCACGGTTGCCAGATGCCCGAGGCGCTGCTGATGCGGATAGTGCTGGCGAGCAGCAATCCCGGTGACATCGTGCTGGACCCCTTTGTAGGCAGCGGCACGACGGCCGTGGCGGCCAAGCGGCTGGGGCGCCAGTACGTCGGCATCGACCTGTCCGAGCAGTACGTACAGCACACGCAGCAGCGGCTGGCGCAGGTGTGTGACGAGAGTGCCGTACCGGCCCATCCGCAGGCCTGGCCGGCGCTGCACGCCGACATGCTGGGGCAGCTTTACCGGGAGACGGGCGTCAGCGTCGGCAACCTGCTGCCCAATAAGGTGGCCGTCCGCGTGATTGCCGGGTCGTTGCGAGCCCGCATCGGCGCCAGTTATTCGGTAAGCGAAGTTCAGCAACAGCTTGAGCGGATGGCGGCGGCGGGTCAGCTCGCCAAGTTGCCGAATGATGTGCCGTTTGTCCCGCGTAATCACGTAACGGCTGAAGGCAAGCGCTACGAGCGTCACACGGTCCGCTGGCGGGGTCGCCGCGGCGCGGCAACCCAGAGTGAGCGGCCCCGGCGGGCGATGTAGCTTGCCAGGGCTACGGCAGTAGGGAATAATGCCCCGGGCGTCCGAGGAGCAGACCGGCGATGAGCGAAACCGAGCAACCCTCTGAGCAGGCTGGGCTGAATAGGACCTGGTTGGCGGCGGCGGTCATGGGGGTGGGCGGCGTGTTGACCGGGTTGGTCGCCGTGTTCTGGGGGTTGGCGCGCTTCGTGGAGCTAAGTCGCGCGGACGAGTTCTCGCTGTCCAGCCTGCTGCAAGCGCTGGCGCTGATGTTCGTGGGGGCCAGCGTGGGTTTGTTATTGTGGGGTGTGGCCGAGTTACTGCGCAAGCTGGACGCGGTGATTGAAGGGCTGTCGATGCGTGCGCCGCCGGAGGGCTCGCCGGGCGAGGCATACCGACCAAACCGCCATGCGGAGCCGCCCAACGCCGCGCTGAACGAGGTGAAGGCGTCGCTGGCGGAGTTGATTGCGCTGACACGCGAGGTGCGTGACATCGGCCTGCTCAGCGAGGGCGAGCGCAGCCGGAGAGTGCAGGTGCAGGGGCGGGCCTTGGTCGCGGAGTTGCAGGAGGAGATACCGGCGCTGCTGAAGGAGCATCAGTGGTTCGAGGCCCGGCGGCGCGTGCAACAGGGCCGGGAACGCTTTCCGTCGTTCGCGGAGTGGGACGTGCTTGATGAGCAGATCGAGCAGATGCGGGCGACGGTGGAGGCGCGCGACGTGGCGGCGGCCGCGCGGCAGGTCGAGGACCTGACGGCACTAGGCGCGCTGGACCGCGCGATGACGGTCGTGCGCGACCTGCTGGATCGGCACCCGAGCTCGAGCCAGGCCCAGGAATTGGCGCGGCGCGTCACTATCCAGCGGGAGAAGCGGCACGCGGAAGCGCGGGCGCGCCTGATGGCCCAGGCACAGGAGGCCGTACACCAGCGCGACTGGAACCCGGCCCTGCGGACCGCGAACGAGCTGATCCGGCGGTTCCCGCGCTCGGCCGAGGCTGAGGCGCTGCGGCAGCAGTTGCCGATGCTGACGGAGAACGCGGAGATTCAGACGCGGCAACAGATGGAGGCGGAGTTTCGCCGACTCATGCAGGCACGGCGTTTCGACGAAGCCCTGCGGCTGGCACATGAGCTGATCGAGCGTTATCCCAGCTCGCCCCAGGCCGAGGCGCTGCGGGGCCAGCTTCCGAAGCTGGAGGAACGCCTGGCGGCGCGGTAGCGGCGTGTCTCTCAGCACAACCCGGGGTTGAACTTAATGGATGGACGGACGGCGCACTACTGGGCGAGGTAGGCCTGCAGCACTTTGGCGTGGGCGGCGATGACTTCCTCCTGGTAGCCCATGCGATAAGCCTGGACGAGCAGGGGCGAGCTGTTCACCTCGATTATGGTGGCCTCGTCCGGATCGGCCTGTAGATGCGGCACCTTGAAGTCCACGCCGAAGTGGCGGAGGTTGAGCGCGTGGCCGATGGCCACGCCGAACGAGCACCACGCCCGGGGAAGCGACTGCACGACCGTGCCGGTGGCCCAACGGTTCAGATTAAGGATGGGCGTGTCGAAGTGCAGCTTCGTCCCACGGGGGAAGACGGTGTTCGCGTCCCAGCCGCAGTCGGAGACGCGCGCCCGGTAGATGAGATCGCTGGCGGCCCTGTTCCAGAACTCGTCGTCCGCGAAACGGCTGTCACAGTCAACCAGCAGTTCGCGCAGCGTGCGCCGGCCGTCACCGACGATCTGTAGCGGGGTGCGCGAGTAGCCCAGCAGCGGCTCGCCGTCGAGGAAGTTAAGCCGGAGGTCGATACCGGGCACGGGCGGCTGGACCAGCGCGCAGTAGTCGTAGCGCCAGATGTCATGGAGCGCGGCGCGCACGTCGGCTTCCGTATCGACCAGGCGCACGCCGTAGCCATGTGACAGCCGGTTGGGTTTCGCAACGACGGGATAGCCGTTCAGCTCGGCCAGGCGCAGGCCGGGTTCCGGTCCGCCACGGCCCGCCCAAACCGAGGCGCGGATGTCGTGCGGTGAGAGACAGCGGGCGGACTGCACCACACGAAAGCCGGCACGCCGCAGAACGAGCTCGGTGTAGTGCTTGTCCTCACAGATGCGCGCCGCGACGGCGTCATTCAGCGGCGAGCGCCCGCCGAGCAGGACCGCGGTGCGACGAGCATGCCGCACTTCGAACAGATAGCCGAAGTCAGGGTCCAGGATTTCGATCGGCAGTCCGAGCCGCCGGCACGCCTCCTGCTGAATCTGCACGGCTAGCGGAACGTGCTGCTCGGTCGTCTCTGGCGCTTCACCCATGAACAAGGTCCGGGAGCTACAACGCGGGGCAATGGCCGCAAGCCGGGATGATAAGCGACTCGAAGGCTGCAGCCCACCCCCCTACCGCCGCCCGGGGCTCTCCGCCATCGACGAAGCGCCGACCGGCCGCGGCAAGCCGTCAGTGGCGTTTGCGCGCCTCCGCGGCGCTGGCATCGCGGGACTTGGAACCGGCGACCGGCTCCAACTGCGCCGCGCCCGCCGAACCGGTTTCGTTCATCCCGATCCTGTTGACAGGCAAGTCGCGCGGCACGATTTCAACCGTGAACGCCTGGAACTGCGGGTCGGCATCGTCCGTGAGCAGCACAAGCTTGCCGCCTGTGGTCGGGATCTCGGAGAACGGCGGCACGGTGAGCATGAGCTGGTGGAACGCGACGGGGCTGCCCGGGGTCGGCTCCTCGTCGGGTAACAGCTCGACCTTGAGCCAATCGCCGTCAACCTGCGCTTCCGTGATGCGCACCGGCTGGTCGAGCCGATACTGCATCCGGACGGGATGCTGGGAAGCCTTGGTGGCGCTGGGCGGGATGTATAAGCGCGTCGGGGTAACGACCACGCGTGGCTCGACCGTGGCCGCAAGGCGCACCTCCACCAGCGGCACGGTCTCAAGATCCGTCGTGAACGCGGCCCGGGCGAAGCTGCGACCCTTGCGTAGCGGCGGCTGCGTCGTGGCAGTCAACCGGTACTCCATGCCGGGGGTGATCTCCTCCAGACTAGCGGTGAAGTGCTTGAGATCAGTCTCCTTGAGCTGCAGCCGAACAGGCCGCCCGTACTTGTTGATTAGACGAGCCGAATGGGTTTCGAGCGAGTCCGAGTCGAGCGCCTGGAATTGAATGCCGCCGGGGGGGTCACACTCATACAGCGGCTGCACTTCCCCCTTGACGTTGATGACGACCTCCGGCTGCGCGGGGTCATTGGTAGTCAGCGTAACGCGCTTGTTGGTCTTGCCGAGGAGCTTGGTATCGTAGGTAATGCTGAATGTGTCCTGCTCGCCGGGGAGCAGGGGGGACTTCGGCTTCGTCGCCACCGCACAGCCGCAGGAGCTGCGCAGCGAAACGGTCAAGGGCGCAGCCCCAACGTTCTTTATCGTAAACTCGCGCTGCGCCTGCTGGCCCTGCCAGACCTGCCCGAAATCGTAGACCTGCTCACTCAACTCCATCTTCGCTATCCGTTCGAGGTCAGGCCGAGCGCTGGCGTGCTCGTCCGCGGTAACTGCCCGGGCTGGACCGCCCGGCATGGGGCGCCCGGTGTCGCTCTGGGCCGAGGCGTACGGCAACGTCAGCAGAAGAGCCGCCACGGCAGTGGCGTATGCGGTGAAGAACGTATGCATTTCAGGTGGTCTCCAGTCTCATTCCAAGGCAGTCCGCCCAGCGGGACGCCGGGGCAATATCCCCGCGCTTCGACAGAGGGGACACATGATACCCTGGAACGTTAGCGAATGGGAACACTCACCGCCGGCGCAGGACTGAGAGGCCGCGCCAGTGGCAGTTATCGGACAGTGGGTTGCTTGGCGAGCGCGTTTCAGTGGACAGCGATTGGGGCGACCTCAGGCTGGCAGAGGCGTTCCCAGTCACCGCGGCTGAGTCTGACGGCATCGGTGTGCGTTCCGGCTTGCATTACGAGAAAGGCCGCCTCATGGAGTTGGGTATCCATGATCGTTTTCATACCAAACAGGGCCCCGACCGGCGGCTCGGCTCCCAGCTCGCAGCCCTTGAAGATCTCCGCCATTTCGGCTTCCGTCGCCAGGCGTGCGTCAGCCTCTCCTAGTAATGCCGCCACGCGCTGCAGGTCGACGCGCTTGGGCGCGGCCAGCACGCACATCACGAACCCTGATGTGCTCTTCACCGCCACCGGCTTGGCCACCATGTAACCACTCACGTGTTCGACATTCGCCAGCTCCTGCGAAGTGTAGGCCACCGTATGATGGTGCCTTTCGAAGCTGACGCCGTGCTCGTTCAAGTAGCTCTCGAAATCCATGGCGTGCGCTCCTCGAGCTGAACTGGACATGCGGCAAACTGAACCCGACTACGTGATACGATACCGCCAAGCCAAGCCGGCCACACGCGCTTTTCGCCGGAAATCCGGCAATTCGGACCCGTGCGGTCGGCAACGCCGCACATCATCCTCAAAGCTGGCACACGTCAATCATGGCAAAGGTGGGAGAGCCATTGGAAGCGCAACGCCGCGGACTCGTATTCGGCCCGCGGCGTCAACCAAGGCGACACAGAATGGAGACGATGGGATTCGAACCCACGACCTTCGCATTGCGAACGCGACGCTCTCCCAGCTGAGCTACGTCCCCAGATATACGGCATTATAAGCGGGCGACCGCCGCGAGCAACCCGTACCCGACTATCTGAGCGCGGCCCGCACGCAGCTGCCGATTTCCGCCAGTTGCTCAGCGTCGGCCGGGCTGGCATGCCAACGGTATCCGAGCTGATCATCCGGGCGCCGCGGCACGATGTGAAAGTGCACGTGCGGCACGACCTGGCCGGCGACTGCTCCGTTGTTCAGCAGGATATTGTAACCGTCGGCGCCGGTCACCGCCACGACGGCGCGGGCCAGGGGGCCCAATGCGCGAGCCACGTGGGCCGCCCAGTCAGCCGGCAGGTTTTCAAGGGCAGCGGCGTGATAACGGGGAATCACGACCGAATGGCCGGCCGCCAACGGGCCGATGTCGAGAAACGCCAGCACGTGCTCATCTTCGTAGATTCGCTCTGCGGGGATCTCACCGCGGATGATCCGGCAGAACACGCAGTCAGCGACGAGTACGCCGGCGTCCACGTGTTTACTCGCCATCGCTCGCGGTCGGCTTGGCCTTGGCGGGGCGGCGGCGGGCGCCGCGGCGCTTGAGCGGCTTGCCGGCGAAGAAGGCGTACTTGACTCTTGCCCGGCGCTTGCGTTCGGTCTTATCGGACCCCTTGCCGCGCGGTGCGTCGTCCGGCCCGACCCACTGCAGGATCGCAAGCGAACCGCCGTCGCCCAGGCGTCGGTCGGCCAGCTTGATAATCCGCGTATAGCCGCCGGAGCAACTGCGCGCCTCGTTGCGCTGCTTCATGCGGGGCCCGATGTCGGCGAAGAGGCGATGGATGACGGATTCGGCTGTGAACTTGACGCCGGGCCGGGTCGTGCTGGCGCGGTAACGGCGGCCGGAACGCGAGTAGAGGACCTTGGCGCGCTTGGCATCGCTGAGGCCGTCATAGGCCGCGCGGTGTTCGGCCGGGATGATGGCCCGGTCGTTCAGCAGGGCGATGGCGCGCTGGCGGGCAGCCAGACTGCCATCAATGGCCAGCGTAACAAGGCGCTCGGCAAACGCCCGGACCTCCTTGGCCTTGGGCAGCGTCGTACGCACCTCGCCGTGTTCAATCAGGCTCTGCACGAGGTTGCGGCGCAGCGCCAGGCGATGGGACATGCTGCGGTTCAATCTCCTGCCACGTACCAGGTGTCGCATGACTCACCCTCAAATCTGAAAGCCGGGCGCCCCGGCCGCCATTGAGTTGGCGTCCGACTGCTGGCCGGTTAAATCCATCCCCAGGCGCAGGCCGAGGTCGCCCAGCTTGCGCTTGACCTCGTTCAGCGAGGTTTTGCCGAAGCTGCGCAATTGCAGCAAATCATCTTCAGTCAGCCGCACCAGATCAGCCAGGTTGACGATCTTGGCGGCCTCCAGGCAGTTGCTGGCCCGCACGGAGAGCTCCAGGTCGGCGATAGACTTCTCGAGCTTGCGGCGCAGCTCATCGTCCACGGCCGGCATCACGGGCTCCAGCCGCAGGTCGGCGGCGGTCTGGCTCTCGCCCAGCTCGTAGTACTGCACAAACGGATTAAGGTGCTTGCGCAGGATCTTGGCGGCCTCGACCAGGGCGTCCTCCGGATGAACCGTGCCCTTGGTCCAGACCTCGAGTACCAGGCGGTCATAGTTGACGCGCTGACCGACGCGGGTTTCCTCGGTGCGGTAGCGGACGCGGGTCACCGGCGAATAGAGCGCGTCGACCGGGATGACGCCGATCTCGGTGTCCTCGTCGATCAGCTCGGCGGCCGGGACGTAGCCGCGACCGCGGTTCACGGTCAGCTCGACGACGAAGGGCACGTCGTCGGTGAGGGTGGCTACGAGCTGCTCCGGATTCATGATCATGATGGCCGGGTCGCACTCGAAGTCGCCGGCGCGAACCTCGCCGCGCGCGCGGCGCTCGACGCGCATGGTCTTGGGCGTGTCGGCGTCGAGGTCGACGACGATGGACTTGATGTTGAGGATGATGTCCGTGACATCCTCGAGCACGCCGGGCAGCGAGCAGAACTCGTGATCGGCTCCCGCGATGCGGGCGTGCGTGATGGCCGAGCCCTCCAGGCTGGACAACAGGATCCGGCGGAGACTGTTGCCAACCGTGGTGCCGAAGCCGCGTTCGAACGGCTCGACCGTGAACCGGCCGTACATATCGGTGCTGAGTTCCTCGTCACGAACCACGCGTGAGGGAAGTTCGAGGCCGCGCCATCTGATCCGCATGTTGCTCTTGCCTCCCGAGCCAGCTCCGGTATGACCACCGGCTAATCAAAAAACGTCCTGCGGCTCTACCGCGAGCAGAACTCGACGATGAACTGCTCTTCCACTGGAATCAACACGTCGTCGCGGCTGGGCAACGCTACGACCGTTGCCTCGAGCTTGGCGGGATCGACCTGCAGCCAGCCTTGGGTCGGCGGGTTGGGCACGCCCTCGAGCAGCTGCATCTGGGCCTGGGCATACTTGCGCGAGCGTTCGCGCGAGTGAATGGCGATGCGATCGCCTTCCACGACCAGGTACCCGGGCCGATCCACCTTGCGACCGTTAACAAGAATATGACCGTGCACAATGGCCTGGCGGGCGCCGCGCCGCCCAGCGATGAGGCGCGTCTTGTAGACGACGTTGTCCAGGCGCCGTTCCAGCAGGCGCAACAGCGCCACACCCGTATTCTCGTTGGCGCGCTCGGCCATTTGGAAATAGCGCACGAACTGGCGTTCGAGCACGCCGTAGTGACGCTTAACCTTCTGCTTCTCGCGCAGGCGGACGCCGTATTCGGAAGACCGACTGCGGCGCCACAGGTGCATGCCGGGCGGGTAGTTCTTGTATTCGCGTTCGAGCGGGTTCTTGCCGCTCTCGTCGCGGATCGGCTTGAGCATCAGGTTGACGCCCTCGCGCCGCGACAGCCGCGTGCTTGGTCCGTTCAAGCGTGCCATGCGTTAGACCCTCCGCTTCTTGCGGGGACGACACCCGTTGTGGGGCAACGGGGTCACATCTTCGATTGACTGGATCCGCAGGCCGGCGGCCTGGAGGGCCGTGATGGCCGACTCGCGCCCCGAGCCGGGGCCCTTGACGCGCACCTCGATCTCAACGACGCCGAACTTGCGGGCCTCATTGGCAACGTATTGGGCGGCCCGCTGGGCGGCGAAGGGGGTGCTCTTGCGGGCGCCGGAGAACTTCTTCTCGCCACCGCCCAGGGGGACGGAACCGGCCGAGGCCCAGCAGAGCGTCTCGCCGTTCATGTCGGTAAGCGTGACGATCGTGTTGTTGAACGAGGCGCGGATGTGCGCGACGGCCTTGGCCACGCTCCGCTTCTGACGACGTTTCCCTGACTTGGCCAATTGCACAACTCCCAGCAAGCGTTAACCGCGATGCATTTCCTTGATACCCTTCTTGCCGGCCACGGTCTTGCGCGGGCCCTTGCGGGTGCGGGCGTTAGTCTTGGTGCGCTGCCCGCGCACCGGCAAGCCGCGAATGTGGCGCAAGCCGCGGTAACAGCGAATGTCGCGCAGCCGCGCGATATTCTGCTGGACCTGGCGGCGCAACTGCCCCTCGACCACGTACTGATCGTCGATCAGGTTCGCGATCCGGCTGACCTCGTCCTCGCTGAGCTTGCCGGCCCGGACCGCGGGATCGATCTCGAGCTGCCGGCAGATCTCGCGGGCACGGTGCGGGCCGACGCCGTAGATGCGCGTCAGCGCCACATCGATCCGCTTCTCGTTGGGAACATCCACACCTGCGATACGTGGCATGTATCAGGCCTCCGCCGCTAACCTTGGCGCTGCTTGTGGCGCGGGTTGGTGCAAATCACGCGCACGATGCCCCGGCGCTTCACAATCTTGCAGTTTTCGCATATGCGCTTCACGCTGCTGCGCACTTTCATGATGACACCTTCCGGCCGCCCAGCGCGACCCTAGCTACCGTCCGACAGCACGTCGGCGCCCTGCGCCGTGACGGCCACCACATCCTCGAAATGGGCCGCCAGCGAGCCGTCCTTCGTCACGATTACCCAGCGCGACGCGTCACCGAAAACCGTCTCCGGGCGACCGGCCGTCACCATGGGCTCGATCGCCAGGGTCATGCCCGGCACCAACTCGAAGTCCGCCGCGTGCTGCGAGCGGTCCCAGCAATTGGGGACCTTGGGCTCCTCGTGCATCTCGCGGCCGATGCCGTGCCCGACAAAATCGCGCACCACGCCGAAACCCTGAGACTCGACGCGGCGCTGGACCGTGCGGGCAATCTGGCTCCAGCGCACACAGGGCCGGATCTCGCGAATCGCCAGCACCAGGGCTTCACGCGTAACCGCCAGGAGCCGCTCGGCCTCCGCGGAAATCCGCCCCACCGCAAAGGTGCGGGCCGCGTCGCCGCAGTAGCCCTTCAACCGCACGCCGCAGTCAATGCTGACGATGTCGCCTTCCTGCAACGGGCGGTCATCGGGAATCCCGTGGACCACCGCGGCGTTCACCGACGAGCAGATGCTCGCCGGAAACGGGAAACGCGCCTGGCGATTCTCAACACCCTTGAACAGGGCCGTCGCACCAGCCGCCTGGATCATCTCAGACGCCCGCTGATCAAGCCGCAGCGTCGTCATGCCCGGCGCAACCATGTGCTCAAGCTCTACGAGCACACTGTTGACCAGCCGTCCGGCCGCCCGCAGCAAGTCAACTTCCCGCGGCGACTTAACGACAATCTTACCTGCCGCAGACTTCATCCGGCCGCGCTCAGCGAGTCCACGATCCGCATGACTTCCTCGGCGACACGGTCGGCGCCGACGGTGGCATCCACACTACGCAAGAGTCCCCGCGCTGTGTAGTAGCCGATCAGGGGCGCCGTCTGCGCGCGATACGTTTTCAGCCGCGTGGCAACCACGTCCTCGCGGTCGTCGCCACGCTGGATAACCTCCCCGCCACAGCGGTCACACTTACCCGCCACCTTGGGCGGCATAAACTCCGTATTATACGTGGCGGCGCAATCATTGCAAACCCGGCGAGTTACGATCCGCCGGATGATCTCCTGGTCGTCCAGTTGGAAATCCAGCACCGCCTGCGGGGCCAGACGGCGTTCCGCCAGCCCGGCCTCCAGGGCCTCGGCCTGCGGCACAGTGCGCGGAAACCCGTCCAGGATGAAGCCGCTGCCGGCCGGCAACTTGTCCACCGCCGCCAACATCACACCCGTAATGACCTCATCCGGCACGAGCGTACCGGCCTGCATGTACTCGGCGGCCCGGCGGCCGACCGCACTGCCCTCCTTGACCTCGCGACGCAGTACGTCGCCGCTGGAAAGCTGCTTGATGCCCAGCCGCTGCTCCAGGCGCGCTGCCTGAGTGCCCTTGCCGCTGCCAGGCGGGCCGAGGAAGATAAGTCGCAGTGCCGCCATCAGTACATCCCCTTCACACGCGGGCCACCCTCGGAGCCAAGGAAGCCCTCGTAGTTACGCATGATCAGATTGGCCTCGATGCGATGCACCAGATCGAGAGCCACGCTCACAACGATAAGCAGGCCCGTGCCGCCCAGGAACGCCGATATCCGGAACGGGATCTCGAGCCGAATCGCGACGATGGACGGAATCACGGCAATAAGTGCCAGGAAGCCGGCGCCAACGTAGGTGATCCGCTCCATGACGGCTTCAAGGTAGTCGGCCGTGCGCTTGCCCGGCCGCAAGCCGGGAATGAAGCTGCCCATGTCGCGCAGGTTATTGGCGATCTCCTTGGGCTGAAACTGGACGGACGTCCAGAAGTAGGCGAAGAAGTAGACCATCCCCACGTACGTAAGCTCGTAAACGTACTGGCCGGGCAGGAAAACCGTGGCCATGAAGCTCCAGAACCCGCCGGGCCACAGATCCAGGCCGTGGAGATACCCAAGAATCATCTGGGGGAAAAGCAGGAACGAACTGGCGAAGATGATCGGCATTACGCCGCCGTGATTAACACGCAGCGGCAGGTAGTGCCGCTGCCCGCCGACGACACGGCGACCGCGCGTCTGCTTGGCCTGCTGAATCGGGATGCGTCGCTGAGCTTGCGTGATAAGGATCGCCCCCGCGACCACCGTCACAAACGAGACGGCCAGGAAAACCACCTTCTCGGGGGTAATCGTCGCGCCGGCGGCAGCGCCGCCGCGGATGAGGCCAAACGTGACCTCGAGGATGACGTCGGGAAGGCGGGCAATAATGCCGGCCATGATGATAAGGCTGATGCCATTACCGATCCCGTATTCGTCGATTTGCTCGCCGATCCACATCAGGACGATCGTACCGGCCATCAGGCCCGGTACACCGATGAGCACGAACGAAAAAGTACTGGCGTAATCCGGATAGACAAGGCCATTTGAGATCAGATAGCGCACCCAGAAGACCGCCTGGATCAAGCACAAGGCGACCGTCAGGTAGCGAGTGTACTCCTGGATCTTCCGTCTGCCGGTTTCCCCCTCCTTCTTCAGCTTCTCGAGCGCCGGCACAACGGTAACGAGTAGCTGCAGGATAATCGACGCGCTGATGTAGGGCATGATGCCCAAGCCGAACAGGGTGCTCTGCCCCAAGTCGCCGCCGGTGAACATGGCGAACAAGTCGGCGGCTTGCTGCGCGGCACCGGTGCCGCCGCTGCTCTGCCAGTGACGACTGAGGGACTCCTGGTCAATCCCGGGGAGCGGGACATAGTAGCCAACCCGGTAGACGCACAGCATGAAGAGCGTGAATACGACCTTGTTGCGGAGCTCCGGGATCCGGAAGACGTTGAAGAAGGCACGGATCATCGCGGTCTAACCTCGCTGGACACAGTCACCGGCCATCATGACTCGGTCTGGGGCTCCTCAGCCGAAGGCTGAACGTCCGGGGCCGCGGGCGGGAGGGACTCCCGAACCACAGCCGCCTTCGGGGCAGCCGACGGCCGCACCTTCGTACTGCGCGCCTGTTTGGCCGTGTTGCGCTTGCGGGCCGCCTTCTCGGCGGCGCTGAGATCCTCGATCAGTTCGGCCTTGCCGCCGGCCCGCTCAATCAGCTCCTTGGCCTTGCGGCTGAAGGCGTGCGCGCGAACGACCAATTTCTTCTCCAGCTTGCCACTGGCAAGGACGCGAACCAACGGTCGCGTGCTCTCCACGAGGCGGAGCTTTCGCAGCGTGTCGGGATCAACAGTACCGCCGTCATCGAAACGGTCGTTAAGCACGCCGACGTTCACGATCTGGTACTCGGTGCGGAATTTGAAGTTGCTGAAGCCGCGCTTGGGCAGCCGCCGGAATAGCGGCATCTGGCCACCCTCCGTCAACGGACGGACTCCGCCGCCGGCGCGGGATTGACAACCTTTGTGCCCGCGTCCGCAGGTCTTGCCCTTGCCGCTGGCCTCACCGCGGCCGACGCGCAGCCGCCGTTTGCGAGCCCCAGCCTCGATGGTGATATCGTTCAGCATCATGATACTAATCCTGTGCGTCGTCGGCGGGGCCGGCCGGCGCGTCGCCGCCATCAGTCTCGTCCGGCTGGACATAGGCCTCGGTCACGACGGGTTGGAGCTCGCGTTCGCGGGGGAAACCGAGTTTAACGCCGCGGAGGCGCTCGATATCCGCCCGGGAGCGCAGCGACTGGAGGCCGTTGATCGTGGCCTTGACCAGATTCTTCGGGCTGGTGGAGCCGTAAACCTTGGTGAGGACGTCCTTGATGCCGGCCAGTTCGAGCACGGCCCGGGCGGCGGAGCCGGCGATAACGCCGGTACCTTCACTGGCCGGGATGAGCACGATCCGGCTGGCGCCGAAGCGACCGATGATCCGATGAGGCACGGTTGTGCCGCGCAGGGGGACGGAGAACATCCGCCGGCGGGCCTGCTTCACGCCCTTCTCGACCGCCGGCGGCACCTCGTTGGCCTTGCCATAGCCGTAGCCGACCTTGCCGTCCCGGTCACCAACGACTACCAGGGCCCCGAAGGAGAAACGCCGACCACCCTTGACGACGCAGGCACAGCGGTAAAGCTTGACCAGCACGTCGTCGATGTTGGACTCGGGTCCGGTGTCAGCGTCGCGTCCCCGTCCTCTGCCTCGCATTTGTCTTGGCCGCCCAGCCATACGTTCAACGCCTCGGTCTTGTCTAGAACTTCAGTCCTGCCTCGCGGGCTGCGTCCGCTAGGGCCTTGATGCGTCCGTGATACCGGCAGCCGCGCCGATCAAAACAAACCTGCTCGACCCCCAACTCCCGGGCCTTGACAGCCAGGGCCTTGCCCAACAACGCCGCCGCGGCGGCATTGCCGCCATAGCCGACCTGCTCGCGCAGATCCTTGGACCATGTCGACAGCCCACAGAGGGTGCGCCCGGTGGAATCGTCGATAATCTGCACGTACATGCCGCGGTGTGAGCGTGAAACCGCCAGGCGTGGGCGTGCGGGTAGACCAACCACCCGCTTGCGGACGCGTCGCATCCGCCTGCCTTGCCGGGCCGCTTTGATAAGTTCTGTCTTCATCCGACCTTACCTCAACCTGAGAGCGGCCTAGCCGCCGCCACCGGCGAACACCTTGCCGGCCTTGCGCTGGATGTGCTCGCCGGCATAGCGAATGCCCTTGCCCTTGTACGGCTCGGGCTTGCGCAGCTTCCGAATCTCCGCAGCAAACTGCCCGACCTGCTGCTTGTCCGGCCCGCTAACCGAGAACCTGGCCGGCTCACTGTCGCCACGGGCCGCCGGAACGGTCACCTCAACGGTCAGGCCGTCGGGCACGGGGATCTCGAACTGGGCCTTGCGCCCGACGCCGCGGCCCATGTAACCGCAGTTGAGCAGAAGGTTACGCCCTTCAAGCTTGCAGCCGTAACCAGTGCCGTAAACCTCGAGGCCGATCTGGTAGCCATCGGCCACGCCCTTGACCATGTTGGCGATGAGGGCGCGTGAGAGGCCGTGCAGCGCCCGGCTGCGCTTGGCATCATCGGGCCGAGCACAGACGATCTCATTGTCCGCGACCGCCACCGAGATGGGCGCAGGCACGGTCCAGGCCAACGTTCCCTTGGGACCGGACACCTGCACGTCACGACCCGAGATCTTGACGTTTACGCCGCCCGGGATCGGAACCGGTTTTTTTCCGACGCGCGACATTCGCTCACCATACCTTGCATAACAACTCGCCGCCGACCTTCTGGCGCCGACATTGTCGATCGCTCAGGACGCCGCGGCTGGTTGAGACGACCAGGATGCCCAGGCCGTCCAGGACGCGCGGCATGCCGTCCACGCCGCAGTACTCGCGGCGGCCGGGCCGGCTGACGCGCTGCAGGTCCTGGACCACCGCCTCGCCCCGCTCGCCGTACTTCAGATCAAGCTCGATCTCGCCCTGGTTCGTGTCGTCGATCGCGAGGTAGTCGGCGATGTAGCCTTCCTGTTTAAGGACCTCCGCGATGCCCAGGCAGACTTTGCTGCGTTTGACGCGCACGCGCGGCTGACGCACGCGCACCGCGTTGCGGATCCGCGTCAGCATGTCGGCGATCGGGTCAGACGTCGGCATCAATTCACCTCTTACCAACTGGCCTTGCGGACGCCGGGGATGCGGCCTTCGCCCGCGAGCTTGCGGAAACAAAGTCGGCAGATCTTGAACTTGCGATAGACGGCCCGCGAGCGGCCGCACAATTCGCACCGCGTGTATGCCCGTACGCGATACTTCGGTACGCGCTTGGACTTGTGGATCAGTGCCAACCTGGCCATAGTCGTTCCCTAGTTCCTGAAGGGCATGCCCAGCAGCGTCAGCAGCCGGCGTGCCTCGGCATCGTCCCCGGCCGTGGTGCAAATCGTGATGTTCATGCCCAACTGATAGGTCACCTTGTCAGGGTCAATCTCCGGGAAGACGCCCACCTCGGAGAGGCCCATGTTGTAGTTGCCCTGGCCGTCGAAACCGCCGGGGTTCAGACCGCGGAAGTCGCGCACGCGCGGGATGGCCAGCGCGATCACGCGATCAAGGAACTCGTACATCCGCCGGCCGCGCAGCGTGACCTTAAGGCCCGCGTCCCAGCCGGCGCGCACCTTGAAGTTCGAAACGCTCTTGCGGGCCCGGGTCACCTGCGGCTGCTGCCCGGTAACGGTGGCCAGATGCTCCTGGGCCTCGCTGAAGCGGCGGTTCTCGCGGGCCTTGCTGCCGCTCTCCTGGATGGCCTTGCCCAACCCCATCGAGACGACCACCTTGTCCAGACGCGGCAGCGACAGGACGTTCTGGCGGCCGAACTCCGCCCGCATGGCGGGCACGACCTCGCTTCGGTATTTGTCCAGCAAACGTGCCATTAGCGTCTCTCGCCCTTGAACTCGCCGGTGGCGTGGGTGACCGCGCTCAGCTCGGTGCCGCGCACACTAACGCGTTTCTTCAGCAACTTGCCATTGGCATCGCGCTCCACCGGGAAGCGCACACGCACGCCGCGCCCGGTGCGCGGATCGACCGGCATGACGTTCGACAGGTGAATCGGGGCCTCCTTCTGGATGCGCCCACCCTGCGGATACTTGCGACTGCGTCGCACGTGCCGGTAAACCATGTTGACGCCTTCGACTACCACGCGCTGGTGGTCGGCGTCCACGCGCAACACCTTGCCGCGCGCACCCTTGTGCTCGCCGGCAATGACCTCGACCATATCGTCCTTGCGTATGCGGGCCGCCATGGCTACCACACCTCCTCGGCCAGCGAGATGATCTTGGCGAAGTTCCGCTCGCGCAGCTCGCGGGCCACCGCCCCGAAGACGCGCGTGCCCTTCGGGTTGCCCTCCTGGTCGATGATGACGCCGGCGTTGCTGTCGAACCGCACGTACGTGCCGTCGGGCCGGCGGGTCGGGTACTTCGTGCGCACTATGACCACGCGCACCTTGTCACCCTTCTTCAGGTCAGAAGAGGGCAGGACGGCCTTGACCGAGCAGATCGCAATGTCGCCGACACCACCCTTGCTCAGGCGGCGCTTGCCCTGGCGCGGGGCGCGGCCCTTGAGCACCTGGATGCACTGCAGGGCCTTGGCGCCGGTGTTGTCGGCCACGTCCAGCCTGGTGTATTGGAGGATCACGCGCCACCCCCTGCCGCTCGTTGCGGGGCCTTCTCGACAATGCGGATGAGGCGCCAGTGCTTGGTCTTGCTGACCGGGCGACACTCCTCCACCTCGACGAGATCGCCGAGGCGCGCCTCGTTGTGCTCGTCATGCGCGTGCAGCGCGGTTCGCCGCCGGAGGTACTTGCCGTACTTGGGATGCTTCACCTGATACGACAAGGTTACCTTGATAGTCTTGTCGCGTCCGGCCGAGGCCACGACGCCGATGCGCGTGGCGCGTTTGCCGGGCGACTTGCGGGGCGAAAGTACAGCCTGTCCAGGTCCTTCGGTTACCATCACGCGGATCCGTTTCGCGTCAAAGCAGTTATGATCCTACACCTCACCGCCGGGTGGCCTGCGCCGTCATGCGCGCCTGCCGTTGTTCAATATTCTGCTCGCCGCGTTCGCACAACACCGTCAGGATGCGCGCGACGCTGCGGCGGGTCGCGCCGAGCTGCGTGGGCTGTTCCAACTTCTCGGTGACCGCCTGGGCGCGCAAGTCGAACAGATGTCGCCGCAGCCGCTCCAGCTCGGAATGGAGCTCGTCGGTCTTCATGGCCCGCAGTGCGTCGATCTTGAGCCTCATGATCCTGCCGTCCTACAGACTTTGCCGGCGACTAACAAACCGCGTGCGCACCGGGAGCTTGTGGGCAATCCGCAAGAGCGCGGTCTTGGCCACCGACTCCTCTACGCCGCCAATCTCGTACATGACCGTGCCGGGTTTCACGACCGCCGCCCAGATGTCCACCTCGCCCTTGCCCTTGCCCATGCGCGTCTCCAGCGGTTTGGAGGTGATGGGCTTGTCGGGAAAGATGCGGATGTAAACGCGGCCTTCGCGGTGCAGAAAGTGGGTGGCGGCCACGCGGCCGGCCTCAATGTGCCGCGACGTGACGCGCCCCGGCTCCAGCGACTGGAGACCGTAGTCGCCGAAGGCAACCGTGTTGCCGCGCGTGGCGTTCCCGCGTACGCGGCCCTTCTGGGCCTTGCGGTACTTGACGCGTTTGGGCATGTTGGCCGGCATGGCAAACTCCTCGTACTAACGCCGGGCACGCCGGCGGAAACGCCCTTCCGCGGGCACGGCCGCCTGCTCACCGTAGTTCCCGCGATAAACCCAGACCTTGATGCCGATGGCCCCCACGGTGGTGACCGAGGTGGTCACGGCATAGTCGACCTCGGCCTGCAGGGTCTGCAGCGGAATCGAGCCCAGCATCTGCGTCTCGACGCGGGCCATCTCGGCATTGCCCAGGCGCCCGGAACAGATGATCTTGATACCCTTGGCACCCGCCTGCATGGCGGCTTCACACTTCATCTTCATGATGCGGCGAAAGCTGCCGCGTTTCTTCAACTGCTCGGAAATGCCCTGGCCGATCAGCCGGGCGTTGATGTCGGGGTTCTTCACCTCGACGATGTTGACCGAGACGCGCCGGTCGATCAGCTCCTCGAGCTGCTCCTTGAGGCGGTCAACCTCGGCGCCCTTGGCGCCGATCACCACGCCGGGGCGGGCCGTGTGCAGAATGACCTTAACCTCGTCGCGCGTCCGCTCGATCTCGACCGACGAGACCCCCGCGAAGGGCGGCCGCTCGTTGAGGTTCCGCTCGATGAACCGGCGGATGTTCTCATCCTCGATCAGGAAGGTGCCAAAGGCGGCCTTGGGCGCGTACCAGCGCGAACGCCAGCCCTCGGTCACACCCACCCGAAACCCGATTGGATTGCACTTCTGACCCACGGCCTAGTCCTTTTCGTCAACCGCAATCACTATGTGACTGGTGCGCTTCTGGATGGGGTGCGCGCGCCCGCGATCCTTGGGATGCCAACGCTTGATGATCGGGCCGGCATCGACCCGGGCCTCGGACACATACAACCGGCTCATGGCCGCGGACGCCTCGTTGGCGTTGGCCATGGCGGACTTCAGCACGCGGTCAACCAGGCGCGCCGCGCGCTGGTGAGTGAAGCGCAGCACCTCGGCGGCCTCGTCGCAATGCCTGCCGCGGATCAAGTCGACCACCAGGCGTGCCTTGCGCTCCGCGATGCGAGCGTAGCTGTGTTTTGCGTACCATGCCATCGTCTGCGCTCCCGTGCTACTTGCGCGTCGTGTGCGTCTTGAACGTGCGCGAGGGGGCGAACTCGCCCAGCTTGTGCCCCACCATGTCCTCGGTCACGAAAACCTTGATAAAATGCCGACCATTGTGGACATCAAAGGTCGTGCCCACGAACTCCGGCACGATGGTGCAGGAGCGGCTCCAAACCTTGATCGGCTGGGACAGGCCGCGGTCGCGCGCGGCAATTACCTGGGCGAATAGCTTCTCGTTGACGTATGGACCCTTTTTCTGGCTACGCGGCATTCCAAATACCTCTGCGCCGATTACCACCTGCGCCGGAGCTTCGCCTCACCGTACGATTTTGTCTGCCGGCGCCGCACGATCCGCCGATTGGAACGGGCCCGCGGGTTGCGCGTGCGCCCGCCCTTGGCCAGCTTGCCCCAGGGCGAACAGGGGTGCCGCCCGCCGTTGCTGCGGCCCTCGCCGCCGCCCAACGGGTGCGCCACCGGGTTCATCGCCTTGCCACGCACATGCGGCCGGCGACCCAGGAAACGCGTCTTGCCCGCCTTGCCCAGACGGATGTTCTGATGATCAAGATTGCCGAGCTGCCCCAGCGTGGCCCGACACTCCACCCGCACCTGCCGCATCTCGCCCGACGGCAACAGGATCACCGCCCAGTTCTGGTCACGCGCCATCAGCCGAGCCGAAGCACCGGCCGTGCGGACCAGCTTGCCGCCCTGGCCGGCGTTCATCTCGATGTTGTGCACGTCCATGCCGACCGGAATCGAGGCCAACGGCATGCAGTTGCCCACCTTCGGCTCGACCTTCCGGCCACTCTCCACCACATCACCGGCCTTCAGGCCCAGCGGCGCCAGGATGTAACGCTTCTCGCCGCCCGCGTACTCGAGCAGGGCGATATGACACGACCGATTCGGGTCATACTGGATCTCAAGCACATTGGCCGGAACGTCGTCCAGATTGCGCTTGAAATCGATGATGCGGTACAGTCGGCGGTTGCCGCCCCCGCGATGGCGCGACGTAACGACGCCGTGGTGATTCCGCCCACCCTTCTTCTTAAGCGGCTCGCACAAGGCCTTGACCGGACGGTTCTTGTGCCGGTGCGTAATCTCCTCGTACGTGTTGACGCTGGCGAAACGCCGGCCCGGCGAGGTCTTCTTGTATATCTTGACGCCCATGGCTTTCCGCGCCCGCGGCCTCCGCTAGAACAAATCTATGTGGCTGTCAGGATCCACCGTGACGATCGCCTTCTTGATCTGCCGCGTGCGACCAACCTTGAACCGATAGCGCCGCAACTTGCCCGGCCGGTTCGAGGTGCGCACATCCACAACCTTGACGCCGTAGATCTTCTCAACGGCGTCCTTGATTTGAATCTTGTTGGCTTCCGGGTGGACTTCGAAGCTGTAAGTGCCGCCGCAACCCTTAGACGTACCCCGGGCCTGATGGGAGCTTTTCTCCGTAACCAGCGGCCGGATCACCGTCTGATAAATATCCATCGCTACGCCCCTACTCTCTGCACGCGCGCCGCCGCGTCCCGGAAGGCCACGAATGCGTCCCGGGTGAACAGCAGCTTGCGCCGCGAAAGGATGTCAAAGGCGTTCAGCTCCGCCACGTCGCAAACCTCAGCCCGCGGGATATTCCGACCGCTCTTGTAAAGAACCTGGTCATGCCCGGCCGTCGCGAACACACAGCCGCGCTCGGCGCCCAGCTTCCGCAGCAGAGTCGCCAGGCGCGCCGTCTTGGGCACCTCGAACCGCAGTCCATCAACAATCGCGACCTCTTCGCTCCGGATCTTCGCCAACACCGCCTGGTCGCGCGCCAGTCGCCGCATCTTGCGCGGCATGGCCTGGCGGAAATCGCGCACCTGCTTGGCAAAGGTGTGGCCGCCGCCCCGCCGGACCGGCGTACGGACCGGACCCATACGCGCCCGGCCGGTGCCCTTCTGGCGATAGAGCTTGCGAGTAGAACCGGCGATTTCGCCACGACTGCGGGTAACCGCGTGCCCCTGGCGGCGATTGGCGTGATACATCACGATCGCCTGCTTCAACAGGGCCGCGTTGACCTCAGTACCGAGCAGAACCTCGTCGATCTGCTCCGTACCGACTTGCTCGCCGGACTCGTTGTAAACCGGTACGCTCAGCATAAACGGACTCCGGTTACGAGCGGGTCTTGGCCTGGCGGACAACAACGTAGCCGCCCACTGGACCCGGAACGGCACCTCTGATGAGCAGCAGGTTGTGCTCACCATCAACGCTGACCAGCGCCTGGCTGCGGATGGTCTGGCGGGCATTACCCATGCGCCCGCCCATCGGCAACCCTTTCTTGGGACCCGGGCCGGTGCCGCGGTTGGCCGCCCGGCCGCCGATGCTTCCAGGCGCTCGATGCTTCCGCTCCGTGCCGTGGGAAGCGGGCATACCGCCGAAGCCCCAGCGCCGCATGACGCCCTGAAAACCCTTGCCCTTGGTCACGCCGATGACGTCCACGAACTTGACGTCGCCGTCGGCGAAGACGTCGACCGTGATCGTCTGCCCCACGGCCACGTCAGTCGCCACGCCGCAGCGGATCTCCCGCACAAAGCGTTTCGGGGCGGTCTGGGCCTTGCGGGCATGCCCGATCTCCGGCAGGGTTGCGCGGTGCGGCTTGGCGTCGTCAAAGCCGAGCTGGACGCTGTCATAGCCGTCGGGCCCGTCGCCCCGCTTAACCTGCAAGACCACACACGGGCCGGCCTGCACGACCGTAACGGGAATGCGGCGGCCCGTGTCGTCGAACACCTGCGTCATTCCGACTTTCTTACCGAGAATCGCCGGGACCATACCACGGCACTCCTGCTGGACGGCGTTGCATCGCAGCATCACCGGTCAAGGTAGTACGCAGCCGGTCAACGCACCGACTACGCCTTGATCTTCACAAACACACCCGCGGGCACCACCAACCGGTTGAGAGCCTCAACGGTTCTCGGGGTTGGCTCGAAAATATCGATGACTCGCTTGTGGGTGCGCATCTCGAATTGTTCACGAGATTTCTTGTCAATGTGGGGGGAACGCAGCACCGTGAAGCGCTCGATGCGGGTTGGCAGCGGCACGGGGCCGCGAACAATGGCAGACGTGCGCTTGGCCTGATCAACGATCTCCTGCGCGGAAGAGTCCAGCGCCCGATGATCGTAAGCCTCCATCCTGATTCGAATTCGCTCGCCAGCCATTAGTCCATTTCCATCCGCTAAACCACGACCTACGGGTCGTTCCCGTCCACTAGAGCCGAGTCGTGCCAACATAGCGACTTATGCAGAAACGTCAACCCCCCGGAGATAAAAAGGATGCCTCCCAGCCGCCGGACCGCTTACGCGCGCCGCCATCCGGCCGACTCAGCCCCCCACCGCCAGGACGTAGACGTAGCGCAGCCGGCGCGGATCGCCCCAGGGCTCGACCGATAAGTCAAAGTGTAGCGCCGACTCCGCCATCCGCGCCGAACCAACGATCCTGCCGATAGTTAGCATCACCGGCAGATCCGGCGCCGCCGGAACGGCCACCCGCTCATACCCCAGTTCGTGGTAATCCCGATCCGCCTGGCGCACCACCAGCGCACCCCGGCCCAACCCCGTCAGCACGTAGGCCTCCGGCTGGGCCAGCAACCGGCCGTCCGGGGCCATCTTGACCACGGCCACGCGCTCGCGGAACTTCGCGTCGCTGCACAGCACGACGCGACTTACGTGCGTATGCACCGCGCTGACGCGCCCCACTAGCCACTGCTCCAGCAGCAACTGGGCCCCGGAGGCCCCCGGCGTACGCTCGTCGGGCCCCGCCCCGGCCACCACCCATTGCCCCACGCGAATACCACTCTCCGAACCACGCCGAATCACCAAGGTCTCACGCTGGGCCGAGGAATCGAACCCCACCACCGGCGCCACGACCAGCGCCGTGGAGTCGTCCTGAAGCTGATGCCGCAGGCGCGTCAACTGCGTGACCTCCCGCGCAATATCAACCAGCCGCGCTTCCTGATGCAGCACCAGGCTCTGCAGCCGCTCGTTCTCGCGCTGCAATGCCGCCACCTCGGCCGGCGTCAGTTGCACCGCGCTCGCCGTGGTGAAGCTGTCCCGCACGCCGTACACCGTGGTCAGCAGTGCGTGCTGGGGCAGCGCCAGCATCTGGAAGGGTGCCCGGATCCAGTTCGTCCAGCGCGGCCCCAGCAGTGACGCCAGAGCGGCCAGAACCATCAGTATGGCGAATGTGGTGGGCTTGGAGGGCCGGCGCACGCGCAGACGCATCAGGCAATCCACCCCCAGGCTGTGGCGCCGCCGACCGGCCAAGCCGATCGCGGCCGGCCGCGGGCCGCGGGCAGGTGGCCCGGGCTGTTAGTACTCGTCCTCATCCGACTCGATCGTGTCGCCCCAGGCATCCAGGTTGTCCAGAAACTCGCTGGTTCCGCGGGCGACACATGTGAGCGGGTCGTCCGCAACGCGCACCTCAAGGCCCGAGGCCTTGGCCAATACCTGATCCAAGCCGCGCAGCAGAGCCCCGCCGCCGCACACGCAGATCCCGTTGTCCACCAGGTCGGCCGCCAACTCGGGCTCGAGCTTCTCCAACGTGCGCAGGACGGCCTCGATAATCTGCCCGACCGGCTCCTTGAGAGCTTCGCGCGCCTCCTCGCTGGTTACTATGGCGCGGCGCGGCAGGCCGCTGATCATGTCGCGCCCCTTGATCTCCATCTTCATCTCTTCCGCCAGCGGCGCCGCCGAGCCGATCTGGATCTTCATGGCCTCCGCGGATTGCAGACCGATCATCAGGTTGTAGTTGCGCTTCATGTAGTTGATGATCGCGGCATCCATCTGGTCGCCCGCCACGCGCAGCGAGTGGCACTCGGCAATGTCGGACAGGCTCATGACCGCGACCTCAGTGGTGCCGCCGCCAACGTCAACGATCATCGAAGCGGTGGGCTCGTGGATCGGCAGCCCGGCGCCAAGGCCGGCCGCCTGCGGCTCCTCGACCAGGTGCACGCTGCGGGCACCGGCGCGCTGGGCGGAATTGAAGACGGCGCGCTTCTCGACCGCGGTGATGCCGGAGGGAATCGCAATCACGACGCGCGGGTGCGCGATGCCGCGGTTGCCGTGCACCTTGCGAATGAAATAGCCCAGCATCGCCTCGGTAATGTCGAAGTCGGCGATGACGCCGTCCTTGAGCGGCCGAATGGCAGTGATGCTGCCGGGCGTCCGGCCCAGCATCTCCTTGGCAACCAGCCCGACCGCGTTGCCATTATCGAGGACCTGGTTGGTGCCGCGCCGCACCGCCACGACGGACGGTTCGTTCAGAACAATGCCTTCCCCACGGACGCACACCAGCGTGTTGCACGTCCCCAGGTCAATGCCCATGTCAACGCTGAACAGGCCCATCAGGCGGCGGAGAAACACGGTTCACTCCTCCTGAGCCGACCGCTACGGACCCAACTCCGCGACCGCGCCTTGCCGCGCGCCGGGTCTTGTCCGCCTCCATGCGGTATGCCGCGTCGGCGCGCCGCACTAGCCGCCGGGAGGAGGCAGAATGGTGCCGAACAACTCGACCGCGCGATAGCCGACGTAGATCGTCGCGGTGAGCACGAAAAGAAAAGCAATGAGCATCAGAACGGTGTATACGTCGCTGTCGGCGTCGGGCCGTGCGCCACGACTCGTAACCGGACCGGCTTGAGCCATCAGTCCACCTTCCGCGCTAGCTGCCCGCGCTCTCGAGACCGTAAACCACCGCGTCACCCGCGCGAACCGCCTGCTGAACGGTCAGCAGCTTGCCGCCCGCCTCCTCGGGGCGCACCCCGTCGATCTCCAGTTCGGCCACGTAGCTGTTGTTGCGGTACACCATGAAAACCATACCCGGCAGGACGCCCGAGGCGGCACCAATGTTGATGCTGGCGTAGTTCCCATCGACCGCGACCACCTCGCCGCTGATCGGCCCGGCCACTGGCGGACTGAGCGGCTGCACGCTGGTCACGGCGGCCAGCGCCGGCGCCGGGCGCCGGGCGGCAAGCTGGGCCTGCTGCAGATCGGCCAACTCCTGTTCGGCCGCGTGCAGCTTCTCACGCAAGTTGCGGGCCTGATCGGTCAGGATGGTGTTGTTCGCCGTGAGTTCCAGGACGCGGCTGTTCAGCCGCGTATTGCGGGTCTGCAAGTCGATGTTCTGCGAAAGGAGCACGCGATTCTGCTCGGCCAGGGCGGTGCGCTGCGCGCTTTCGACGTCCAGCATTTCCAGGGCCTTCTTGCGATCGGCCTCCGCCGCCACGCGCTCGTTGCTCTGCCGGGCCAGATCGGACCGCACGGTGCTCAGTTCCACCGTCAGGCTGCGCTTGTCACTGTTGGCAGCGTCCAGCGCCATCTGCACTTCCTGCAGCGCGTCTTCCTTCATCGCCAGCGCCGCTTCCATTGTCGCTTGGATGTTGACGCGGTGGGCGAACTCGGCCAGTTGCCGCTCCCGGTAGACCTCGGCCAGTTCCTTCCAATTGGCGCTCATGGCGGTCGTACCGATGAACAGCACCGAGGCGGCGATCGACAGGACGGCCGTCAGGACGATAAACACTTTCGTCATGGTGCTCACGAGCGGACTCCTTCGTACAACACTGGAGCAAACCGTCGACAACGTGGCCAGTCCCACGCAACGCCGGCCGGGGCCACGCCAGCACCCGACCCGCCAGTCCGGCCGGGATTGTAAAGGCCGTGGTCAACTTTGCAAGCCGCATTGTGACCGTCTCGCACGCCGGGTGCAACGGCCTGCGGCAACTTGGCGGCGGTTGCCAAGCCGGGGTCCGCAGCACTACCCTATAAACAGATGGAACTGTCGCTGAGCCTCCGAGAACCGCAGAAGCGTACGGCGCTGTTCGGCGCCGGCGACGCCCATCTGCGCCGCCTGCGCGACGCCTTCGACGTGCGCATCCAGGCCCGCAACGCCAACGTGCGCATCCTGGGCGAACCGCCCAACGTCGCCAAGGCCGCCGCGGCCTTCGAACGCCTCCAGGAACTGCTCCAGGGCCGCGACGACCTGGACGAGGATGCCGTCACGCGCGCCATCGACGACGCGGAGGGCCAAGCGGCGGCCCGGGCCCCCGATGCCCTCGGCGTCTTCACCCCCCACACCGCCATTGCCCCCAAGACCGAGGGCCAGCGCGCCTATATCCGGGCCATGCTCGGCCACGACCTGGTCTTCTGCGGCGGGCCGGCCGGCACGGGCAAAACCTACCTGGCAGTCGCGGTGGCAATCCACCTTCTGAAGGCCGGCCAGACGAGCCGCATCGCCCTGGTGCGGCCGGCGGTGGAAGCGGGAGAGAAGTTGGGTTTCCTGCCGGGCGACCTGCAGCAGAAGGTGAACCCCTACCTGCGTCCACTGTTCGACGCCATGCACGATATGATGACGTTCGACCAGCTTAAGCGCTTCCTGGTCAACGACATCATCGAGGTGATCCCGCTGGCGTACATGCGCGGACGCACTCTCAACAATGCCGTTATCATCCTGGACGAGGCCCAGAACTGCACACCCTCACAAATGCTGATGTTCCTCACCCGGCTAGGGCATCGCAGCAAGATGATCGTCACCGGCGACGACAGCCAGATTGATCTGGAGCCCGGGCAGCCTTCGGGGCTGGTGGACGCGATTCAGCGGCTGCGCGACGTGCCAGGAATCGCCATTCTCCGGCTTACTGAGCGGGATATAATCCGCCATCGGCTCGTACAGGCGGTTGTGGCGCGTTATGCCGACGATCGCGCGCGCGGACGTGGCTATCCTGGGTACACGTCCCATAATAAAGAAATTCGGGCGCCTTCAGAGCTGCCGATCGCTCCCGAACCCGAGCCGGAAACTGACCGATAACAGCGCTGCCGACCGCGCCCAATGCCAACCGATAAGGGTGCGATTCTGAGCAACTGCGACTATGTGGCCTTTCACGAAACAATCTGCCCGCCGCAAGGACATCCGGCGCTCCAAGGCTGAGCGCGGGCTGCGCTGGTATCAGCGCCTACCCCGACACGTCCACTGGCTGCCGATCTGGTCAGCGATCGGGGCGGCGGTGGCGGTGGCGGTGCTGGTCAACGCCGGGGGGGACGTGCTGGAACTGCGGGTGGGGCAAATCTCGCCGCGTGGTATCACGTCGCGACTCGACTTCCGGCTGGAGAACGAGGCACGGACGATCGAGCGCCGCGCCCGGGCGCGCGACAACGCCCCTAACTACTACGAGCTGGACGTATCGCTGTTGCAGGATATCCAGGGCCGGTTGACCAGCGCGCTGGCCCTGGCGCGGGCCCACAGCGCCGATCCGGACCGGTTTCAGGAAGAGGCCCTGCGTAACAAGATCCGTTTAGACGAGAACGCCCGCGGCGAGTTGCTGCGCATCGCGGCGCTTACGGACGCCGGGGAATCGCAGCGGGCCGCGGAGCGGTTCGGGGCGGCGGTCGCCGACGCGGTCTTCAAGCTGGCCAACCAGGCCCCCCTGCTCGTTGAGGCGATCGATCCCAGCTTGCGCCGCACCGCGATGAATGCCATTCTGCTGGACCCGCGGCAGGAAGGCGAGCAACAGGCGCCGGCCGAACGACCCGTGCCGATCTCCCAACTCGTGCACTCCAGCCAGCCGGAGGCGCGTGAGACCGTGGGGGCGGCGGCGGCGAACAGCTTTGAGCCGACCCTACGGCCCAGCATGCAGGCCTCGATTACCGCGATGCTCACGGACGGGCGCGACGGCCAGACCCGCCCGATCTACCGCTATTCGGCCGAGCGGTCGCTGCGGGCGGCCCAGGAGGCCTACGCGGCCGTCCCGGTTCAGTTCGACACTCACGCTCGGGGCAGCACCTTGGCGGACGCGGGGCCCATCAGCCCCGATGAACTGCGGCTGCTGCGGTTCGAGCATGATGAGTACCGGCGCTGGATTGCGTCCGTGCATACGCCGCCCGAAAATGCCAGGGAGGGCGTTGAGGCCGACGCGGCGGCCGAGCGGGCCGCCCAGGATCGGGCCGCAGCGCGCCGTGCCCACTGGCGGCGGGTTCAGGCACGGGTGGGCTATGCCTCGCTGGCACTGCTGGTGCCGCTGGGCCTGGCGTACTACCTGTCCCAGTCCCGGCGAACTCTGGGGGTCGATTTCACGCGGCACATCATCACGGCGCTGGTGCTCTTGGCCGCTCTGGGCATGGCGCGCACCGTATACGTGACGACTACCGCCGCGTACTACGCCGTAGGGATCCAGGCTCTTGCGGCGGCGGTCCTGGCGATTGTGTATGGTCGGCGGTCGGACCCAGCCGTGGCGGGCAGCTTGGCGCTGCTGATTACACTGTCCACGCGGCAGGGCGTCGCCTTCTTCCTCGTGCTGCTGGCCGTGTCGCTAACGCTGCAATTCGGCTTGCGGGACGTGCGCAGCCGCGGCCGCACGGTGCTGGTCGGCGCGGCCGCGGCCGTAGTGGCACTGGGCACGGCGCTGGCGGCGGGCGTCGTGGGCGGGCAGACCTTTGAGTTTGTCCTCCGATACTACGCGTTGCCGGCCATGGGCGCCACGCTGGCGGCGGCCTTCGTCATCGAGGGCATTCTCCCCGGCATAGAGCGGGTCTTCCGGGTCAGCACGGATATGTCACTGCTGGAATGGTGCGACGCCAGCAAGCCGCTGCTGCGCATCCTGGCCGCCGAGGCGCCCGGCACCTACAACCACAGCCTGCTGGTGGGCACGCTGGCGGAGACGGCGGCGGAGGCGATCGGAGCGCACGGCCTGCTGGCGCGGGCCGGCTCGTACTACCACGACATCGGCAAGATCAACAAGCCCGAGTACTTCGCTGAGAATCAGGCCTTCGGCGTAAGCCGCCATGACCGCCTCTCGCCGGCCATGAGTCACCTGATCATCATTGGGCACGTCAAGGACGGGATCGAGATGGCGCGCGAATACGGCCTGCCCGCCAGCCTGCACCCCTTCATGGCCGAGCACCACGGCACGACGCTGGTGGAGTACTTCTACCACGCGGCGAGTCAGCAGCGCAAGCCGGGCGAACGCGAGGTCTCGGATGTGCACTTCCGGTATCCGGGGCCGAAGCCGCAGACGCGTGAGGCGGCGGTCGTCATGCTGTGTGACGGCGTCGAGGGGGCCGTGCGGGCCATGCCGGAGCCGACGCCCAACCGCATCGAGGACACGGTTACGCGCATCGTGCAGCGCCGGCTGGTCGATGGGCAGTTCGACGAGTGCGACCTGACCTTCCGTGAGCTGGAGGTGATCGAACGCAGCCTCGTCAAGAGCCTGTGCGCGATGTATCACTCGCGGATCGCGTACCCCGAGCAAGCCCAGGACAAGCGCGACGGCGAGTCGCGGGCGTCGTAAGCGCGCCGGGCCGGGGACGACCGCGGCGCCGACTTCGGACACCCAGGAGATTGCGAATGCCGGCGCGCTCGGCCGGACCGGAAATCACCGTGTGCTGGCGCCTGCGAACTAGTTGGCGGGCCGAGTCACTGTTGGGCCGGGTGGCCCGGCACGTGGCGGCGGCCGAGGGTTTCGCCCGGGGACAACTGTCGGTCGTGGTGGTTGCTGAGCGCGCCATGAGCACGCTGCACGCGCGCTATGGGCATAATCCCGAGTCCACCGACGTGCTGGCTTTCGACCTGGGCACCGACCGACGCCGCGGCCTGCTCGACGGCGAGATCGTCATCTGTGCCGCGGTGGCCCGCCAGCGCTGCCGGGCGCAACTGGGGCCGGGCGCGCGGGACCTCCTGAAGCATGCCCGCGCCGAGTTGGCCCTTTACCTCACGCACGGCCTTCTGCACCTGGCCGGGTACGACGACCACGCCCCGCGGGCATACCGGCGCATGCACGCGCGCGAGGACGAGTTGCTGACCGAACTCGGGCTGGGACCGGTGTTTGCGGCGGCGGCCGCACCCGCGGCTGTCAGGACGTCCCGGTCTCGCCGGCCGGTAGGAGCTTGATGGGCCGCGCCTGCATGACTTCGGCCGCGAAGCCGCAGAACGCCCCCGCCAGGTAGTCGAGCGGCCGGAAACCCAGCCTGCGGGCCAGCGTCAGAATCAGGGCGTGGATCTCGGGGGGCAAGTGAACGGTGACGGTGTCGCGGTGCAGATACTTCGGATGCGCGGGCGTGCAGGTCTCCGGCGGGTCCAGGCTGAAGAAGTAGCGGCAGGCCAGCGGCCGCACCGGGTATATCCGGCAACAGCCCGTGTCCTGGTCGAGAAAGCCGCATGGACGCAAACGCTGGTTGTACTCGATCTGGGCCTGCTCGACGCGCGGGTCGCGGCCGCCGAACTCGGTCTCGCCCGGCGCGAGCATACCTTGCAGGATATCCATGAACATCTCAGCCGAAGCGCGGTGGTACTCAAAGAGCTGCCGGGCGTCGGGCCAACCGCGGACATGGTGGTATATGTTGACGATTTCGGGCGTTGTCACGCCGCGCACCAGGTCAACACAGCAATTGGAGCAACCCTTCCGGCAGCAGAGGCGCTGCGCCGTGCCGCTGAAGGCCAGCACGAAATCGATGAGCCGGTCGTAGCACTCTAGGGCTGCATTGAAATGCGCGAAGAACTCGGCCGGCAGGGTCCCCGCATCAACCAGGCGCTCGATCCCGCGCAGGTCGCAGGCCGCCTCGAGCCGCTCGGCCATGCGCGCGACCTCGGCCAGGAACTCCGGTCGCGATTCGACTGGCGGGGTCTGTGAATCGGACGTGTCGCTCACGTACGCACCTTGCGCTGGTGGAACAGCCGTTGCATCGTCGCCGGGATCGGGCCCGCAGTCCAGCTTGAAGATCCGCGTAGCGCCCGTGTTTCCGCGCAGCTCCCCGGGCTGAACGGCCGTCGGAGCGATTGCGCAGCCGCCGCCCGGCTGACGGGACACGACAGCAACTCGGCGGGCGGCTAGAATATGTGAGTAGGATGAATGCTTGCCGTGACGAACAGACCCGCCACAAACAGTCCCGGACGCCCCGTAGTGCGTAAACGCTTATGCCAGAAGGCGTTTACGCTGATCGAGCTACTGGTCGTGATCTCCATCATCACGCTGCTGATATCCATACTGACGCCCTCGGTCGGCCGCGCCCGACAGCAGGCCAAGTCAACCGTGTGCCTGTCGCGCTTATCGGAGTTCATGAAGGGCCTGGTGGCTTACGAGGCGGATTACGGCTTCCGCCTGCCGCCGCTGACCTATCCGGCATATGAGGTCGAGACCGGCGACCCGGCGGACGTGCCGCTGCACGGCTGGGCCGAAGCGCTGTACCGCTCGCTCTACAACGAGAAGGCCTACCCCATCGAAGAGTACTTTCCGGCGATGCGCAACTCTGGAAACCGCTACGAACTCTGGACCTGCGTCGAGGGCCGGCCGCTGACGAATCACGCGGGTCATTACCGCGCGTACGAGGTGAGTTGGTCGTATGGGGCGCTGGACCGCGTCAATCACCGGCTGCCGATCATCATGGACGCCAACCCGCTGGTGGAGCCCAAGGAGCTTCTCGACCCGGCGGACGACTACTTTCGCAGCGACGTTCCCAAGGAGCATATCGCCGGTCTGCAGGGCGAAGCGTACATCGATGAGCGGCATTACGGCGGCGCCAACTACGCGTTCAGCGACGGCCACGCCATTCGCAGCACGACGCTCAAGGAACAACTAGCTGAGAACTGGGACCTGAACCCCAACACGCCCAGCCAGTACCCGCACCCGTGATTTACGTCGACAACAACGCCACTACGCCGGTGGACCCGCGCGTCGCGTCCGCCATGCTCGCGCCGCTGCAGAATCAGTATGGCAACCCGGCCAGCGTCCATCACGCGGGCATGCAGGCGGCCGCGCTGGTCGAGGCGGCCCGCACGCGGCTGGCGCAGCTCATCGGCAGCCGCGAGCCCGAGATAGTGTTCACCAGCGGCGGCACGGAGGCGAACAACGCCGCCCTGCGCGGGGTTCTGACCGCGCGGCCCGAACGCCGGCACCTGGTGATCTCGGCCGTCGAGCATCATGCCGTCCTCGAGCCGGCCGAGCAGTTGGCACGCGAAGGCGCGGAAGTCACACAGGTCCCCGTCGACCGCGCCGGCCGGCTGGATCTGGAACACCTCGCTGCGAGCCTCCGAGACGACACCGCCCTCGTATCCGTCATGCTGGCCAACAACGAGACGGGCGTCATATATCCACTGCGCGAGATAGCCCGGCTGGCACACGCCCGCGGCGCGCTCGTCCACACGGACGCGGTGAATGCCCTGGGCAAGATACCGGTCAACATGGCTGATCTGGATGTGGATCTGGCCTCGTTCAGCGCGCACAAGCTGCACGGCCCCCAGGGGGCCGGGGCCCTCTTCATACGCGGCGGGACGCCCTTCCGCCCCACTCTGCTCGGCGGACCGCATGAACGCCGGCGCCGCGCCGGCACGCTCAACACGCCGGGCGTCGTCGGGTTCGGCACGGCCTGCGAGGTGGCGCGTGAGTTGGGCGCGACGCCGCTGGAAGAGATGCGTGCCCGGCGGGAGCGGCTCGAGGATGAGATCCGGCGCCGCTACCCGCAGGCGCTGATCGTCGGGGCGGCTGCTCCGCGACTGCCCAATACAACCTGTCTGTGCCTGCCCGGGGTCAGCGGCGAGGCCCTGCTGATGCTGCTGAGCGAGGAAGGCGTGTGCGCCTCGGCGGGCGCGGCGTGCTCAAGCGGCTCGCTGCAGCCCTCGCACGTCCTGCGCGCCATGGGCCTGGACGAGCGGCTCGCCCACGGGCAAGTCCGCTTCTCACTCAGCCGCTTCAACACCGACGCGCAGATCGACCAGCTTGTGGCCATCCTGCCGCGGGTCATCGAAAAAGTAAGCGCGATCGCCGTCCCGTAACCGGGCCGGCCGCCCCTCGAATTGGCTAGAATATTCCCGTCGCCAACCCGAATACCGCGCGGACGAACGCGCGGTTCGCGACGCTTGAGGTGCGGCATGATCCGTATATGCCTGTTTGGCGGCCAGGGCGGCCAACTGCCCACCGATCGCCGAATCTACTTCACGATGTTCGGCACGACCGAGTTGCGCTGGCCGACCGTGGCCAGGCAGATCAGTGACATGCGCCAGGCCGGTACCGGCGCGCGGCAGCGCCCGCCGCACGTCTTCGTGACCATCTTCGGCGGCACGGTCATCAAAGCGCCCACGCTGGCTAACGAGTACCTCGAACTGCAGAGTGCCCTGCGCAGCGGCCGGTTGACGCTCGACGACTGGGACCGTGCCCTCGGAACGCTCGACAATCAGTCCCGCGGCCCGTCACTGACGCTGTTCGGCGGCTTCGACGACGCCGAAGTGCCCGGTGAGGATGAGGAGTTGGAGGGGCTGGCCTTAAATCGCCACCTGGGCTACCTGTCCCCCGAGGCCAGCGACATTCTGTTGGGGGCCGTGGGCCAGCGCGGTTCTTCCCGGGCGGCGGCGGTCCGGCAGGCGCTGGCCACGGCCATGGCCCACGCCGGCTAGCGACGCGGCCGGTCGGCGGGGCGCGCGTGCGCGACTTCAATCCGGCCGGCAGTTCGACTACGCTGGGTGGGCCCATGGACGAGACCGCCATTCGCTGGATGCGCCCGCCCGCCGTGCATTGCGTGCGCGAGGTTCGCGCTGAGATCGCCTACGACCGCTTGGGCGAGGTTCAACACTACTACTGCGAAGTTCTCGGGCTGCCGGCCTGGCCTGCGTCAGAGCAGGTGCAGGGCGGCTGGGGCGTTGGCAATCCGCAGTGCGGCCTGTACCTTCAACTCCGCCACGATCCGACCGTTGATCCGGTGCGGCGGCGCTGCACGCTGCTGGTGCCGTCGCTGGCCGAGGTCGCCCAGCGTCTGAATGAACACGGCCGGCCCTATGAGCGTTACCGGGGCTTGGGTGCGACGGACGAGTGGCTCCTGACCACCGACCCGGACGGCAACCTTATAGAAATCCGGCAGTCACAACGGGTGTACTGACGAGTTGCCGGCGGCACGCCGCATACGCCAGGGCCTTCGCTTCCCCAGCCGAACGGCTGGTGCTACACTGTGGACCGATCTACAAGCTGGCACAAGTGCAGGATGAAAATCAGTATCCCTAATCTCATCACGCTGGGCCGCCTGCTGCTCACACTGGTGGTCCTGTTGCTGCTCGCGCTGTTCGACGCCGGCAGCCTGGAGAGCCAGCGCTGGCTGCTGCTAGTGTGTTTCTGGCTGTGCCTGGCGGTGGCGATCGGCGACGCGCTGGACGGCTTGGTGGCCCGTTGGCTGCACCAGGAAACCTCGTTTGGACGCGTCATCGACCCGGTCGTCGACAAGGTGATGATCTGCGGGGCGTTCATCTTCTTTGCCAGCGCCAACTTCATGCATGAAGGACGCTCGATCACCAGCGTGCAGCCCTGGATGGTCATCGTAATCATCATGCGCGAGTTGCTGGTCTCCGGTATTCGCGCCCACGCTGAGTCCAGCGGCATGGACTTCGGCGCGGCCTGGGCGGGCAAGTTCAAGATGTTCATCCAGTCCGTGACGGTCTGCCTGATTCTCGGCCAACTCGGCTGGAACCTGGAGGGGCTGGCGCCGCTGCGCGTGGTCTGCATCTGGCTGACGGTGATTGTCACGGCCCTGTCGATAGTCGCCTACGTCCGCCGGGCGCATGCCTTTCTGCTCTCGCGAACCGCGCTGGCCGGCGCGGACGCCGCGCCCCATGCGGACGAATCGCCTGCTGAAAGCAACAAGTAAAAGCGCGGGTTAACCAGGCCGCGCCCCCCCCGCCGCACGGCTCGCCGGGCTGCTCAGGCCGGCCCGCGAGTGATAACGCCCTGTTGCAGCAGTTGGGTCCAGATCAGCCAGGCCACCGGGGCGGCCAGGAGGGGTGAATCCAGGACGTCAACGACGCCGCCGAGGCCGGGCAGCGTGTCCCCGGAATCCTTGACCGCCGCATCGCGTTTGAGCAACGAGGCGCACAGGTCGCCCGCCACTGACAGCGCGGCCATCAGCACCCCAAAGCCAAGCAGCAGGGCCAGCCGCCCGACGAAGGGCGACTCAAACAGGACGATGTCGGCGTAGTGCAGCGCCTCACCGAGTGCCACTGAGGCGCCGACGGCGACGAGCACGCCGCCAACCAGACCTTCCCAGGTCTTCTTGGGGCTGAGCCACTCGATGAGCTTGTGGCGTCCCAGCAGCCGGCCGGTGAAATACGCCCCCGTGTCCGTGAGCTTGACGACGGTCACGGATAGCAGGACGAGCGCCACGCCGGCCGGCCCGCCGACTTCCATGCGCAGGCGCGTCAGGAAATGTGCCAGTCCGCCCAGATACAGCACAATCAGCAACGTGCTGCCCACGTTGATGATGACGCGCTCGGTGCCGTGGCGCTGCGCCTGCGCCCAGAAGGCCAGCGCTAGCACCACGCCCAGCAGAAGCAGGATCCACCCGTCGCCCGGGCGAGCCGCGCTTGGTAGGTTGAACACCACGAAAGGCCACGCCGACAGCAGCACGGCGCCCACCTGCGCCAAACCGCCGGCCGGTCGATAATCCAGCCTGCGGGCGAACTGCACGAGTTCGCGAGCAGCCAGCCAGACAAGCACACCGATGACCAGCGTCGCGATCGCCCCGTTGCCCAGCCAGCGTCCCGCGGCCGGCCCCAGACCCGACCCCCGCCACCCCGACAGCACACGCGCCGACAGGCCGGCGTCCACCAGCAACAGCGCGATGAGCAGCGCCGCCAGCGAAAGCCCGACGATCAGTCGTAGTCGTAGCATCGTATCCGGGACGCTCCGGTTCGCGACAAGCTCAACTCGCCGGCGACTGATCGGCCGGCGTGGTCAGCGGCGCGGCTCCGACGCCCCCAAAACGGCGGTCACGCCGGGCGTACTCGCGGAGGGCTTCGTTCATATCCGCCACGCCAAAATCCGGCCACAGCACCGGCGTAACGTACAACTCCGCGTAGCTGATCTGCCAAAGCAGGAAGTTGCTCAGACGCATTTCGCCCGCGGTGCGGATAACCATGTCCGGATCAGGCAGGCCGGCGGTATACAGCCCGGCCGCGATGGTCTGCTCGTCGATGTCGGCGGGGGACAACTCGTGGCGCCACACGCGCTCGGCCAAACCGCGCACGCTGTCAACCAACTCGGCCCGTGCGCCATAGTTCAGCGCCAGGCACAACGTGATATCTTCATTATCGCGCGTCAGGGCTTGGGTCTCGTCCAGCTCCCGCAGCACGTCCGGGGGCAGGCCGGCCCGCCGACCCACCTGGACTAGCCGCACACCGTTGTCCATCAACTCCTGGCGCTTGCCCACCAGGTACTCGACGTACAGGGCCATCAGCCCGTCGATCTCCGCCCGCGGCCGCCGCCAGTTCTCCAGCGAGAAGCTGTACAAGGTGAGATGCGTGATGCCGAGGCGGGCGCAGTGCTCCACCAACGCCCGCACAACCTTGGCACCATGCTGGTGGCCGACGAGGCGCGGCAGACCGCGCGCCGCGGCCCAGCGGCCGTTGCCATCCATGATGATGGCAACATGTCGGGGCAGGGACTCAGCCGGAACCCCCAGCACCTCGCGCGGATCCAACCTTGCCTTGTCGCCCATCGCCGCTATGCGTCCACCATTATGATCTGGTCGCGGTCCGGCCCGACGCCGACGATCCGCACGGGCACCCCCAGCCGCCCGCTAATAAAATCAAGATAGCCGCGCGCGTTGGCCGGCAACTCGTGCAGACGGCGACAATCGCTGACGTCTTCCGACCAGCCGGGCAGCGTCTCGTAGACCGCCCTGACCTCACTCAGCGTTTGCGCGTCGGCTGGAAAGTCGGTCAGCAAGTCCACACCGCTGCGATACGCCACGCACGCCTTCACCTCGGACAGCCCTGACAGCGTGTCCAGGTGCAGCAGCGCCAGTTCGGTCGGGCCGCTGACGCGGACAGCGTGGCTCGCCGCCACGGCGTCAAACCAGCCGCAACGCCGCGGCCGCCCAGTCGTCGTCCCGTACTCGCCGCCGCGCTCGCGAATCGTGTCGCCGGTCGCGTCCAGCAGCTCCGTCGGAAACGGACCGGAACCGACGCGCGTGGTGTAGGCCTTGAGCACGCCGATCAGAGAATTCACCGCCGACGCGGGCACGCCGGCCCCGACGCCGAAGCCGACCGCGTTCGAACTGGTTACGAATGGATACGTGCCGTGGTCAACGTCCAGCAGGCAACCCTGGGCGCCCTCGAACAGTACGCGCCGACCCTCGGCCAACACCCGGCTCAACAACGCCGTCGTGTCGCACACGAACGGCCGGAGCTGCTCCGCGAAAGCCAGGTACTCATCGGCGATGGCGCCGGAGTCAAAAGGCTCCGGGCGTTCGAACACGGCCCGGAACAGCGCACTCTTGTAGGCCGCCACCTGTGCCACGCGCGCCCGCAGGGCCGTGGGCCGGTACAGGTCGCAAACGCGGATCGCCCAGCGGCGGGCGACCTTGTCGGCGTAGCACGGGCCGATGCCGCGTGACGTCGTCCCCAGCTTGTCAGCCACCTGCGCCACACGCTCGGCGGCCACGTCTTCCCGGCGGTGCCAGGGAAAGACCAGGTGGGCGCGATCACTGATGCGCAGGTTCTCACCGATTGTGACGCCCCGGGCGCCCAGCGACTGCATCTCGCCGAGCAGCGCGCCGGGATCCACTACCGCCCCCCCGCCGATCACGTTCAGGACGCCGGGCCGCAGAATGCCGCTGGGAAGCTGGTGCAGCGCGAACTTCTCGTTGCCCGCCACGACCGTATGCCCGGCGTTGGCACCGCCGGCGAAGCGCACCACCACGCCGAACTGCTGCACGAGCAGATCGACGATCTTGCCCTTGCCCTCGTCGCCCCATTGCAGGCCGACAACACAGGTATTCCCCAGGTCACGCACTCTGGCCACCTTTGCTCTTCACCGGAAGACACTGGTCGGGCGCCACCCGCGCAAGCAGGGCTACCCAGCGGGTAAACGGACACGCTTTGTAGCATCTTACAGCCACGCTGGCAAACACGCGCCGGCCAACGCCCCCACCGCACTCAGTCATTCGCCGCCGCGCGCTCAATGAGCCCGCGCAGCCGCCGGCTCAGCCGACCCTGATACTCCAGGGCACCATCGCCAAACAGGCCCTCATCGTCGGCAAAGACCTCGATCCGCCCTAGGCCCCCCGCCGGCTCGGCCTCCGCCCCCCGCGTCAGCAGCACGGTCTGCGCCACCGCGGCACTGACCGTAACCGCGGAAGCGTAGTTAGCCGCGTAGCGCAGCCCCGCCGCGCTGTCGAACTGCCAGACCACGGTCAGGCGCCCCAGGTAACGCCGGGCCCAGGCCGTGTGCTCACGGGCCTCGCGGGCCAGCATCTTCATGAATATCACCAGCGGCTCCGGCGGCAGGCCCGGGTGGCGTGCCAGGTTGTCAATCCGGCCGGTTCGCAGCAAGAGCGTCTGGTCCGAACCGGCCCCAGCCAGCCCTGGAAGAGCCACGCCCAGCGCGACGGAGTCTCCGTTGGGTGCCGCCCAGCGAACCGCCTGCAATGGCGGATAGCGGCGGGCCAGATCGGAGATATCCCGCACGACGATCTGGGAATCGTCCCAGCGGTTCCAGTATTGCACTTCGTCGGGCAGCGCCGCCCCCAGGTGCATCCGCAGAATATGCCGCGTCAGCCGCGGCGCCAGCGGCTGCCCGAACGCGCCCGCCGCCAGCCAGGGCACGTCAGTCGCGATCAACTCGCCGCCGCCGATCGGATACGCTGCCGAGAGCACGTCGCCGCACTCGTCCGGATCGGGCGTCTCGCTGGCCAACAGCGTGGCGAAGCCGATGGCGTCTGCGTAGCGCCGCCAGGCGCGACTTGCCACCAGGACACGCAGGGCGAAGGCACCCTCACCGACAACACCGCCATATGGAAACACGTCCTGAAGGGCGAAGCCGCGCGTCGGCACGTCCGCATACTCGACGCGGGCCGACATGATGCCGTGCGGCGACCAGCGCACCTTGACCTCGAACCGCTCCCCGGCGACCCCACGCAGCAGGCGCGCCACGGTCTCCAGATCCACCAACACCCACGAATCCTCCGCCAGCCGCTCCAGGTCGCGCCAGTTCCAGCGCAGCGAGCGCACCCAGGCCGGGTCCAAAACACACGCCGCCCCGCGGGCGGCCGTGACCAACTGCTTGGCGGAGCGCGGCCGCAGAATCTCCACCGTCTGGCCGGCGAGCAATGGGGCCAGCCCTTCCAGGCTGGGCGGCAGGACTACCCGCCGCAACGGAAACGGGGGCTGGTAGGCGCGCCAGCGCGGCACATTGGCCAGCGGATGACATTTCGGGTCCCGTTCAGATACATAGTGAAAGACGACCTCGGCAAGCTGACCGGCCGGCTCCGTCGGCGCCAGCCGTAGTTGCAGGTGCGTGGCGTCGTCCGGCACGCGCACCCAGCCCAGCAAGTCTTCGCCGTTGTCAGCCCCAGAGCGGGCGTGCAGGCTTAGGCAGCGTTCGCTGAAGGTCTGGTCGGCGTGGACGAAACGCATCAGGACGTCAACGCGCCCCGGGATGTCCGGACCCGCGGGCTTGCCGCGCGCCAGATACCATTGCGCCCGGCGACAGCGCACCGGGGCCGAGACGAGCGCTCCGGCGGCGCTCCAGCGCCAGCCGCGTGTACCACGCGCACCGGCCCGGACGCCGCCGCGCGGACCGACTGATTCACCCAAATGTCGTTTCATGCAAGCACCGCGTGTCCAGCCGGCCGCGTTCGCCTCCGGCAGCGAATTCGCAACAAAGCCGCCGCGGCAGGCTCCCATCAGCCCCGCGCCCTATTATGCTTACGACCTGCGCCGCGCCAATCGGCGGTGCGGCGTTTTCGCTGCCGCCGGCGCACACCAGGTAGCGGCCGCCCGACAACCGCCGTCACGCTGGGTAGGTGCATGACGACCGAGCACGACAACCCGTACGAACCGACCACCGGCGCGGCCACGCCGGCGCGACCGGCAACACCGCTTGTCACCGCGCGGCCCGTCCTGACGGCCGACCAGCCGCCGTCGCCGTTGGAGTTGCCCATGCTGACACGGCGGGCGGCCGCGCTCGATCTGGGCCTGGTGGTGCTCGTGGCGCTGCTGCTGCCGGGCGCCTTTAACCTGGTCACCGTGCTGCTCGTGAGATTCACGACCGGGCAGGATCTCAGGGATGTGCCCTTGCCGCACGGGGAACTGCTGACGATCGACAAGTGGTTTGACTGGGCCCTGGCCGCCGGACTGATGGCGTACTTCCTGCTGGCGCGCCGCCTGCCCGGCGCGGCTTTCGGTCTGCGCCGCGACCAGCCGCTGCTGCAGGCCGTCTGGGCGTTGGGCACCATCGCGGCCATCTACCTGTGGCTGATGTGCACGGTCGTCCTGATCTATGCCATACTGCTGCTCTACCCCGATGCGCTGAACGACGTGCTGGAGCGCACACGCATGATCGAGCTGCTGCCGATCCACGACTGGCGGCGCGCTTCGCTGCTGCTGATTCCCGTGGCAGCGCACGAGGAGATTCTGTTCCGCGGCCTGCTGCTGCCGTACCTGCGCCGCCTGACCGGCCACTGGTGGTCGGCCGTGCTGATCTCGTCGCTGGTCTTCGCCGCCCTGCACATCGATCAGGGGCTCGCAGGTGTGTTCCAGGTGCTGGGCGTCTCAGTCGTGCTCGCGCTGGCCTTCATCCTCACCCGCAGCCTGTGCGTCGTGACCATCGCCCACTTCGCCTTCAACTTCCTGCAATTCCAGCTCATGCGCGTGATTTTCCACGTGCCTGGTTAGCGTGCGGCTGGGCCGCGTTCAGAAGTGGCAAACACCCAGCGGATGTGCGGTTGTCGTCAGTTCCCCAGCCAGCGAATCATCGCCAGGAATAGCGCCAGGGCGAGCACTCCCGCCGCCGCGAAGCTGGCCCAGGCGCGCGTCGCGCCACCCACCGCCGCGCGCCCCGGTCGCGGTCGAATGATGTCGAGTTGATCGTCGCCGAACTGCACCTGGGCGATCAGCAGTTGCGTCTGGAAGTCGGAGAACCCCAGGCGGCGGGCCTCCGCCAGGATGTCCTGACGCCGCGAATAGCGCAGCAACCCATCCTCCAGCGAGGCCGCGATCAGTTGCTGCAATCGTGCGACATCATCGCAGCCGTCCGTGCGGGTCCGCAGATACTGGGCCTGGGCGCGCGGATCGCGCAGCGTGGCATACGCCAAGTGCAGCTCGTCGAGCCCCCGCCGCGCTACCGCGTGTGTTGCCGGCCGACCAAGCTGGGCCAGGAGGCGCACCCGCTCAGCCTCGAAACGCTGCGTGACCTGGCCGGGGTTGTAGCGCCCGGGACTCAGGCCCAGGATGGTGAAGTAGTCTCTGTCCATACCGCCCTACTCTCACCTAAACCATACCACGCGAATATCGAAAGACAATCGCATCTGACGAACCCCGGACAAACGCGCGCCCCGGCTGCAGCTTAGCGCCCCTCAGCGCACGCCAGATCATGATTTATGGGTCGCGGCGGCAGGCAGGCCCGAGAAAATCACGTTGGCGCAATAACTGCATGCCCGGCCGCCACCCCCGCCGATGAACCACTCAGCGCGGCCCCGCGGCCCCGGCCTGCGGAAGCTGGTAGTCCAGACCGTAGCCCCGGTATGGCGTCCGCAGCGAATCGATCCACTCCACCAGCGCGTCGTAGCTGGGCACGCGCCGATTGCGCAGCACCGGTGTAACCCGCCGCCTGCCCGGTACCGGCCCGTGCGGCTTCGTCGTGGCTTCGCTCGGCAGCATGTAGCTGACCAGCGGGCTGCCTTCCGGATCGTCCCGGTCGATCAGCGGCCCGTGCACCGTTTCCAGAGAGTTGAGAATCACGAAGGCCGTGTACATATGGCTATCGCCGCGCTGCGCACTGGTCGGCAGACGAAACACGTGGGCCTTCGGACCGCTGTGGCAGCCCAGGCGCCCGCAGCTCTGCTGAACCAGCGGCCAGATGCGCTGCCGGAAGGTCGCCAGCACCTCCGGATCACTCCCGATCTGCACGCGGCCGCAATACTCCGTGCCCGTCAGGGCCGCGACAACCTGCAACTGCTCAGCCGGCGTGCCTTCCAGCAACTTCGTGCGCCAAAGCGCGTCAAGATCCGGGTCCTGCCGCAGACGCTCCAGGACTTCGCCCATAATGCGGTCGTGCGCGGCGGCGCTGCCGAAATCGACGCGCACGTTCTCGGCCGGCCCGTCCAGCCCCAGCTCCGACATGCGCACGCGCTGGATGTCCAGGGCCGACAGCACCGGCAGCGGCAACTCCGTCGCCGGCGCAGCGGCCTCGGCCTCGTCGTCCCCCTCCGCATCCTCGTCCTCCGGAGCAGGCAATGTCTCGGCCTCGGGGACGTCCGCCGGCTGCACCGGCGCTGGCAGCGGCACGGCTCCCACCGCCACCACGCGGGCCACCGCGTCGCGCGGAATGCGCACCTCGCCAAGCACGTTCCGCAGCACGACTTCCGTGTCGGTCAATTGAACTTCGCCGCGCAGCGCCAGGCCGTTCTTGAGATACACGTCGGCCAGTTCGGCTCCGGCCGGCACCGCCAGCGCCAGCCCGACTACCAGCACGGCCGTTGCCAGGCCCAACCATCGGCTTGTAGCGTTCACCGGCTGCCTCCTTGCCCGCCCGGTCAGACCTTGCGGTACTGCGTCCGCACCACCTCGCTGCCGTCCGGCAGCCGCGCTAGCTCGTAGTCCCTGAACAGGGCCGGCGACTCCGCTTGGAGCAGCCGCAGAATCTGCACGGCCACGCGGCGAATCTCGACTTCGGCATGTTCGTTGGCGCGCATCTCGATGAAATGCCGCCAGGCCCGTCCGTTACCGGTCACGAAGATCTTGGTCTCGGTCGCGTTGGGCAGCACGCTGCGGGCCGCCTGGCGAGCCAGCTTGCGCCGCAACGTCCGGTCCGGCTCGTCCTTGAAACGCTCCTGCAACGCGTCCACGAGCCGGCAGTAGGCCGCGTGCGACTGCTCCACGGCGGCCTGCCAGACGGCGTGCAGTTCCGCGTCCGCCGCGATGCAATCCGGCTCCACGAAGTCCGCCGTACTCTCATCGACGTAGCGCTGCGAAAGCTGCGAGTAGCCGAAGCCGGCCCGATGCCGCACGAGCTCGTGCGTGAACGAGCGTGACACGCCGGTGATCAGCACGTTCCAGACGGCGTGCTCCAGCACCGAGCCGTGCGCGCTGGAGAGGATGTTGTCGAGGTATTCGGCGTTGGTCCGCCGGCCCTGGCCGAAGGACATGTAGCACAGCCGGCCGGCCGCCTCGCACAGCACCTCGGCGCCGACCTCCGTATCGGCGGTCCAACTCAGCTCGTGGTCCCGCAGAAACTGGTCCAGCGCGGCGGCGTCAACCTGCTGCCGGCCAACCAGATAAACACGCGGCTCGCGTACGATCTTCACGCTGCACCTCCTTGGGGGCGCAGGCATTGTAATCGGACCTTGCCGTACTGGCACGCCCGCGTTGGCGGAGGGTCGGCGGCGGGACGAGAATTGCGCCGGCCGGCCCCAGGCGAAACGCGCACGCGGCGCGGGGTGGGCGGAGGTTGATTCGGCTGTTAGCAGCCGGACGGGTCTCGTTGGCGCGGTCGGCGAGGCTTGGCTCGTCGCGTGTCGGCTTGGTCGGACACCATTGT
>CAZJYX010000029.1:0-48955 GCA_964550375.1 uncultured Planctomycetales bacterium
GGAATCGCATCCTCGCGATCACTCAGCGCAGCACCGGAGCGGATCTTTGACAACCGAATACAGAGGTCCCGGGCAGCCGGACCCCTCAGAAGCGCCGTGCCATCGGCCCCGGTACACAATGGTGTCCGACCAAGCCGACACGCGACGAGCCAAGTCTCGCCGACCGCGCCCACGAGACCCGTCCGGCTGCTGCCGTCTCCGGCACGCCATCCCAACTCGCCCCGGATCATCCCGGATTCACCCTGCCCCGCCAAACCACCCGACAACTTCACACCACCCCCCTGCTCCCCTGCACTTCCTGGCCCCCGACCTCTCCGCCCGGGAGCAGTCTCCGTGTGCCGCGCTAACGCCCGGCACGCAGCCCTGATCGGCGCCGGCGGCGATCGTGGCGCATTACGAGTAAGATGCGCGGTTGTTCCAGGGCCTGGCGCGCCAGAGATGTGACATCGACAGGAGGTTCCCCGGCATGACCCTGCTCATGACGTACTTGCTGCTAGCTCTGGTCGTGTCCTTTCTGTGCTCCCTCATGGAAGCCGTGCTGCTGAGTGTTCCGCGCTCACATGTTGCGGTCCTGGTCGAGCAGAACAGCATCGCGGGCAAGCGACTGCAGCGCATGAAGGACGACGTTGACCAGCCGCTGGCGGCGATCCTGACCTTGAACACATTCGCGCACACGCTGGGGGCCGCGGGTGTGGGCGCGCAAGCAGCGCTCTTGTGGGGGGAGGCATGGGTGGGCGTGGTCAGCTTCGTGGTGACCATGGCCATCCTGGTCTTCTCGGAGATCATCCCGAAGACCCTCGGGGCGGTTCACGCTAAACGCCTTGCCCCGTTCGCCGCATGGACGATACAGAGCTTGATCGTCGTCCTGCGGCCGGTCGTGGCGGCGTGCAACTGGATCTCACTGCTACTGACGCGCGGAAAGCAGGCTGTGCCCGGATTGAGCCGTGACGAAGTCCGCAGCCTCGCCCAGATGGCGCTGGCAGAGGGCGCGATAGACCTCACTGAAGCCAAGCTCCTCCGCAATCTCATCGCGCTGCGTGACGTCACAGTCGGGGATATCATGACCCCCAGAACCGTGGTTTTTGCCCTTCCGGCGAGCCAAACGGTGGCGCATATCACTGGTAGTAGTCCGCCGGGGTTTGCCCGCATTCCGATTATCGGTACGTCGCTCGACGATCCGAAGGGAGTCGTCCATTGGCGGGATCTCTTCCAGGCACTCTGCGAAGGAAGAACTGAGGTAACGCTGGCGGAGTTGGCCCGCCCGTTGCACGCCGTACCTACAGTGGCCAAGTTGCCAGGCGTCCTGAAGGACTTCGTTCATCGACGTGAACACCTGTTCCTGGCGGTCGACGAGTACGGCGGCAGCGCGGGCGTCGTCACGCTTGAAGACGTGGTTGAAACGCTACTGGGCCTGGAAATCGTCGACGAGACGGACACCGTTGATGACATGCAGCAACTGGCACGGCAACTGCTTCAGAAGCGGCGCAAGTTGGTCGAGTGAGTCGCCCGAGCGAGTCGGTTCCAGAACGCCCGCTCACACTTCACACGACGAGAACGAGCCGCTGCCGGCTCGGCCGCGGCGGCGATCGCGGCGCATTACGAGTACGACCCGTACGGCGGCGGCGTAAATGACCTGTGCGGCTACAGTTACGCGGAAGAGCGTCCGACCCGCCTGAGTACGAAATACCACGACGCCGAAACCGGCCTCGGCTACTGGAGCTACCGCTACTACTCGCCCCGCCTGGGCCGCTGGATTACTATCGCGCCATCCCGGCGGCCTTGCCGGCAAAGTGCCGCCAGAAGCTGAATACGGCCCGGGAGCTGAGCCGGCAGAGGATCTGCAACTGCAACAGCGACACCTGTCGCAGCCGGCGGCAGAGGGCGTGTCGCGTGCGGTTCGGCCAGGTGTGCCGCCGTGAGGAGAGCATTTCGATGCCGAGCAAACGTGGGCGGCACCGCCGGTAGCCGACAGCTTTCAAAGCCACCCAGCGGCCGGCACGGAGGCAGGACATGCCCGAACGCGAGCACATGAGACGAATCCTCCTGTGGGGATGTGGGGGCATACTGCTGAGCCTGGCGGGCGGGTGCGCTTTGCCGCAAGCCCGGCTCACCGATCCCACATGTCAGCGTGTGCAGCGCGGCCAGGACCGCGGCGCGCTGGCGTTCACGGTTACCCTCGATACCGAGGGCATGGTCGGCGAGCAGCTCATATACGAAGTCAGTCTGCATGACGGGGCGGGCAGGCCGGTTCGATCGGCCGATGGGCGCTATCAGAACCGATCCGGCGCCGTGGCGGCCAGTCGGACCGTGCTTGTGATGGAGTCACCGTCCACCTTCAAGGGACTCCCGCTCACAATCCCGGTGACGGCGTTGCCAACGCGGCCGAGCAGTCGGCCGGTGTCGGCCAGGTTTGGCGTGTACACGGTCGCCGGCGAGTGCCTGGCCGAGGCATCGTGCGCCGTGCCACCTGAGCCCAGGCGAGCGGTAGCGGCGCGGCGCCCCGCTCCGCCCACGCCGCCACGCGCCGCTGCGGAGCCGCCCCGGGCCACGGCGCCGCTGAGCAGGGGTCAACCGGCCACCGTGCCGCCACGCGCGGGCCCACCTGCCGCGGCGCCACCCGCGCCGCGCAGCACGGCTCCGGCGGAACGCGGCCCAGTGGCGCGCGCTCCCGCTCCCTCGCCGGATGAGGGCGGTCAGCCCCAAGATGTCGCCGCCATCGCCGCCGAGTTCTTCTGGACCGACGCCGGTCTTGCAACCCTGCAGGCCTGGCTGGCGGAGTATTGGATGGCACGTGCCTGGCTCGATGACGATACGCCGGACGCAGCGCCGCAGGATAACGCCGACGCCGCAACGAGCACCGGCCCGCGAGCGGCCGCGACGGACTCGGCGTCGGAGATGCCGCCCCCCGCCGACCATCCAACAGATGCCGGGCCCGCGGCACAGCCGTCGGCGGGCACTGACCCAGCGGCCACCGCGACCAAGCCGTCATCGACAACCGCTTCGGCACGCATAACGCCGCCGCTGATGAGGCCCTACGTGGTGCAGCGCGGCGATACTCTCACGCGCATCGCCGAACGGATGCTTGGCGACGCGGCGCGCTGGGAGGAGATCTACAATCTGAACCGCGATCAAATACACGATCCGGACACCATCCGCGAAGGCATGGTCTTGTGGATTCTGCCGCGAAACTCCCCGACGGACGACTGAGCCGCAGTCGTGGTGCGACGGTCGCATTCCGCTTGCACTGGCGGTTAACCGTCACTTTTTAAACGGCTTTGCGCGTCGAACGGCCGGTGGTGCGTTGTGTCGCAAGTAGGTTTCAGATCGCAGTTTAGCTGCTTCAATGGGGGTACGAGCGGCATCAGGGCGGGGGGCGCCGGCTCACGTACTCGCCGATCTCGTAGGTGCCCGCGTCATCACGGGGATAGTGCCGGCGCGGCTGCGCCGCACCGTTGAAAAATGTGGGCAAACCTCTTGCGCGGCTTGAAGGGACTACCACCGCGAGCTAAGCTTATCCTGTACATGTCGGGCGTTCATGGTCGCCAGCCGTGTTGGCTGGTAGGTGCGGGTAACGCACGTGAGCGAGTCGGTTGACTTGGGCGAGCGCCGGCGCGTTCAGTTCGTACAGATTGGTTTCCGCTCCGTGGCAGGCGGTGTTGCGGTGGCGCCAGTCTTTGACAGGCGGCTGCAGTTGCCGGGTGACGTGTTTTCCACTTCACGTGGAGCCGACATCCAGATGCATCGCACACCAGACTTGCCAGGCCGGCCTTGGCGACGAACAAGTAAACGGCTGCGGCGACTTTGGAGGCAAGCAGCGCGAGGTGCGATGGTGGTGCCACGCGCTATGGTCGTTGCACCGAACCACTCTGGGAGCGATGTTGCCCATGGCGAGCGGCACAGTTAAACGGATGTGCTGCGTTTGTGCATCAGGGTCTGTGCGGGAAGGCGCGGTCGCGCCCGGCTGCCGCTGCCTGTCGCAGCGCCGCCTGTGGCCCCTGACCCTACCGCTCAGTCACTACGCGTCTGGCACCGTGGGATCACGGTCTCATACATATCTGGGTGCATGTGAAGTGTGGAACAGAAACATAAGGAGCCAAAGATGTTGCGACGGGCGATCCGTACTCGAACTCTCGTGATGGCGCTGCTGGCACTGACGGTTGCGGCAGGTTGTCGCAATCACATGCCGCACTCGTTAACTTGGCCGGCGGGCGGCAACGTGCAGTACACACACGCGAAGCCGCCGGAAGGAGGGTACTACGCTAACTGGGATCCTTACGCAGTATCACTTGAGGTTATCCCCGTCGAGGCGGTTAATCCGGTCCGTACGCAACACGTGCTCGTGGCGACGGTGCGCGACAAGGATGGCAAGCCCCTGCCCAACCGCCGGGTGGAATGGACTCTGGCCGAGGGGAGCGTCGGCGACATCGTGGAAGTTGATGAGAGCGGCTGGCGCGCGAGTCGCGGCTACAAGGTCACGTCGCGCTACGCAGTCTCGCACACGAACAACTTCAAGCACGTGCTGGATCGCGGGACGGATGATCCGTCCGACGATGTGCACCTGGAACCGGGTCAGACGTGGTGCACGATCACTTCGCCCATCGAGGGCGACACGCACGTCATCGTCTATGCTCCGGGTATTTACAACTGGGAGCACCACAAGGTCTTCGCGACCAAGCACTGGTACGATGTGAAGTGGGAGTTCCCGCCGCCGGCCACGAATCCGATCGGCACGACGCACGACTTCGCCACCGTCATTGCCAAGTACTCCGACGGCACGCCACTGCCTGACTATGAGGTTACCTACCGGGTCGTCGACGGTCCGGCCGCGGTGTTCGAGCCCGGCGGGCAGCCGACGGCGGTCGTAAGAACGGATGCCAGCGGCATCGCCAAGGTCACGCTCAAGCAGGTCCAACCGGCGGAAGGCACCAACAACATCTCGATCGACGTCTGGCGGCTTGGCAGAGAAGAGTGCTGTGAGCCACCGGTTCACATCGCCATGGGCCAAACCGCCAAAACGTGGATCGGCCCGCGGATCGCCTGCAACAAGATGGCGCCGGCGGGAGCGCTGGTCGGCCAGCAGTTCACTTACGAGGTCAGCGTATCGAACCCCTCCGAGGTCGACGCCAAGAACATCGTGGTGACCGACAACCTGCCGGCCGGCATCAGCTACGTCTCCAGCAGTCCGGCGGCCGAGGCACGCGGTCAGACGCTGACCTGGGCGCTGGGCACCATCGGCAGCAACTCAGCCAAGACGATCAGCATCCAGGTCAGGGCTACCAAGACCGGCCGGTTCGAGAACTGCGTCGACGTGCGTGGCGACCTGAACCTGGCCACGCGCTGCTGCGCGACGACGGTCGTTACGGCCCCGGCGCTGGCGATTGAGAAGCGCTGCCCGGCCACGGTAACCCTTTGCGACCCGATCGAGTACGTAATCGTAGTCCGTAACACCGGCGACGGCCCGGCCACCAGCGTCCGCGTGGTGGATACGCTTCCAGACGGCATCACGACCCTGTCCGGCGAACGTTCCGTCACCACCGACGTCGGCGATCTCGGACCGGGCCAGTCGCGGGAGATCCGTATTGCGGCCAAGGCCAGCAGGACCGGCCGGTTCGAGAACAAGGTGGTGGCGACGGCCGCCAACGATCTGACCGCCGAAACGGCGTGCACGACGGTGGTCAGCAGCCCCGAGCTGGAAGTGACCAAGAAGGCGCCGGATCAGCGCTACATCGGCCGTCCGGCGGTTTTCGAAATCACCGTCAAGAACACCGGTGATGCCCCGGCCCGCGACACCGTTCTCACGGACACCGTCCCGGCCGGCACGGAGTTCACGGAGGCCAGCGACGGCGGCGCGTTCTCCAACGGCGTCGTGACCTGGAACCTCGGCACGCTGCAGCCCGGGGCGTCCAAGAAGGTTACTGTCACTCTGCGGTCTGTCGCCCCTGGCACCGTCAGGAACGTTGCCGTCGCCAAGGCGTACTGCGCCGAGGCCCGGGCAGAAGCCAGCATGCCGATTGTGGGCGTGCCGGCCATCCTGCTCGAGGTGGTCGACGTCGAGGACCCGATCGAGGTTGGTGCCCTCGAGACGTACATCATCACGGTGACCAACCAGGGAACCGCCGATGACACGAACATCGTCATCGAGTGCACGCTGCCGGACGAGCAGGAGTACGTCTCCAGCGAGGGTCCGACCCGTGCCACCGTGGACGGCAAAATCGTGCGGTTCGCACCTGTGACGGCGCTCGCCCCGAAGGGCAAGCTTGTCTACAAGGTGGTGGTCAAAGGCGTGGAGGTCGGTGACCTGCGCTTCAAGACGAGCCTGACCAGCGACGTGCTGCGATCACCGGTCGAGGAAACCGAAAGCACGCACGTCTATTAGCCTATCGCTAGGCACAAGCGGGGTACCGGGCTCACCACCCGGTACCCCTTTTTTCCGTGTGCCTCACGCGGCGCAAGTTCTTCCCGCGCCAGGTGGAATGGAGATGTGAAATGGTAGTGCAACGGCACCGGGGCCCGGCGGTAGTCATTGCACTTCTTGTGCTCGGCAGCACTCCTCTGAGCACACCGGCCCAGCGAACATCGCCCCCCCCGCCCGGACGCGAGCCGGCGCTCGTCCGAACCGAGGTGGCCTACCCGACGGGCGACAAGGCAACCAGCGTGATCCTGCTGGAGCGCTTCGTGCCCGCGGAGGTTCGCGCCAGCACGGACTTCGCGTACCAGATCAGGTTGACCAATCTGACCCGGCTCGAAGTGCGCGACCTGGTGCTTACCGAACTGTTCCCCGCCGGCTTCAAGGTGCGGGCCACGGCCCCGCGCACCGTGCTGGATAGCGAAGGGCGTGGCACGTGGAAGTGGGCTGCCCTTGCGCCCGGCGGCACGGAACTCATCCGCGTCGAGGGCTCAACGGATCGGACCGAGCCCTTGTGGCTGTGTGGCTCGGTGACTTTCAGCACCGGTTGGTGCGCCAACGTCAACGTGGTTGAACCACGGCTCACGCTTACGAAGTCCGCACCGCGCGAGGTGCTCACGTGCGACCCGATCCCCCTGCAATTAATCGTTTCCAACTCCGGCACGGGCGTCATCAGGAACGTGCGCATCACTGACGCGCTGCCGGACGGCTGGTCGACAATGGCCGGCCAGGCCGGCTTCGTGCTTAACGCCGGCGACCTGGCCGCGGGCCAGTCGCGCCAGTTTTCTGTCACGGTTCAGGCCCTTGGAGCCGGGACCTATCACAACCGGGCCCGGGCCGAAGACGACAGCGGCCTGACAGCCGAGGCCGCGACAACAACCATCGTGCGCCAGCCGATCCTGGCAGTCACCAAGCGCGGACCGGACGTGCGCTATCTCGGTCGGGCGGCAACATTCGAGATCACCGTGCAGAACACCGGCGACGCGCCGGCCCGCGACACCGTCCTGACCGACCCGTTGCCCCCCGGCACTGAGCTTCTGGCCGCGGAAGGCGGTCAACTGGTCGGCGGCACGGTCACCTGGAACCTCGGCACCCTGGCGCCGCAGACCGCGCGGACCGTCCGTCTGACCATCAAGCCCAATGAGATTGGCACTGTGCGGAACACCGCCCTGGCGCAGGCGTATTGTGCCCGCGGCTCGGCGGCGGCGACTTTGCACGTCCGGGGCATTCCGGCCATCCTCCTGGAAGTCGTGGATCATCCCGATCCGATCGAGATCGGCGGCAATGTCACTTATACAATCGAGGTGACCAATCAGGGCTCCGCGGCGAGCACCAACATCACGATTGACTGCACGCTGCCGGAAGAGTTGCAGTATGTATCGGCCACCGGGCCCGCGCCGGTCCGCACCACCGGCAGTGATGTCCGCTTCGCCCCACTGGCTTCGCTGGCGCCCAAGGCCAAGGCGACGTACCAGGTGGTGGCCAAGGGCGTATTGGAGGGCGACGCGCGCTTCAAAGTCAGCATGAACAGCGACCAGACCACCAGTCCGGTCGAGGAGACGGAGAGCACGCAGATTTACTGATCAACGCCGCGCCTGCCACCCTCCTCGCCGCCCGGCCGGATTTACCCCGGCGCGGCACGGCCCGGCTATCGGCTTGCCCGGGTGCGACGCGCGGTCAGGAGAGTATCAGTACCTTGTCAGCTTTCATCCACGAATAGGAGGACCTTCTCATGAAACTTCATGGCATTCTGGCTACGGCAACCATCGCGTTACTGGCAGGCCCGTTGTGTTCGGCGCAGACCGCTGAGCCCGCGCCGGTCAGCTCACCCACCGACGGTGCACCGCACATCGAACTCGTCAAGAAATGCCCCGACCTGCGCTACGTCGGCCGCGATGCCACGTTCGAGCTCACCGTAACCAACCGCGGCACCGGGCCGGCGCTCAACGTCGTCGTCACCGACAATCTCCCCACCGGCGTGGAGTTCCACAGCGCCGACCACGGCGGGCAGCGCGAGGGCAACAACATCATCTGGCGCCTCGGCACCCTGGCCGCGGGCCAGAGCCGCACCCTGCAGATCAAGGCGCGCTGCAATCAGATCACCACCGTGCGTAACGTGGCCAAGGTCACCTACTGTGCCGAGGCGCAAGCTTCGTGCGAGTTCATGGTCAAGGGCATCCCGGCGATTCTGCTGGAATGCGTAGATGACCCCGATCCGATCGAGATCGGCGGCCAAGTTACGTACACCATTACCGTGACGAACCAGGGCACCGCGATCGGCACGGGCATCCTGGTGGAATGCACGCTGCCCGCGGAACATGAGTTCGTCAGGGCGGGCGGCGCCACTGCGGGCAAGCTGGACGGCCGAACGGTCAAGTTCGCCCCCCTGGCGACACTTGCGCCAAAGGCTAACGCGGTCTTCACCGTGACGGTCAAGGGCATCAAGGAGGGCGATAGCCGCTTCCACGTCAACTTGCTGAGTGATCAGATCAAGACGCCTGTCATGGAGACGGAAAGCACGCACATCTACTGATGTCCGCCCCAGGGGCCGCACGAGCCACGGCCGGCCAGCCGCGTCAATCACAATCTTGCGCTGCTTGCGGAAGCCCGCGTGAGTGATAGGATACGGTAAAGCGCTGAATGATCCGGGTCTTCTTCCGTTCCCCAGTGCGTAATGCCGGGGAGGCGGCAGACCCGCTCGCCCGGCCGGGAGTCGTGTCCGCGGGATTCCCGGCCTCTTTCTTGCGCCCACCACGCTACCGCTCTCCCGGAGAACCCCGCCCGGCGCCACCAGACGAGTTACACAAGCCGCGTGCCCGCCGGCTCGGCCACCCTATCTAGCGTCGGGAAGAAGACTTACAAGCGCGCCCGGAGGGATTCGAACCCCCAACCCTCGGTTCCGAAGACCGATGCTCTGTCCAGTTGAGCTACAGGCGCAACACACCCGTGATGTCGGGCGACCTGCGCCGCCAAGCGCGCCTGACCAAGCCGGGTGTCCGACAGGTCGCCTCACGCACTTACGCGGCGTCCCAGCCGCCGTCGGCGGTTGATAAGCTTGCGGCCGTTGCTGGTCCGCATGCGGGCCCGAAAGCCGCTCTTGCGTTTACGCTTGATCTTGCTGATTCGATGAGGGTAATGCATGGCTCTATCACGCTAACCGGCACTGCTGAGCCGGCTTGGTCAAACGTCGTCAAACAGCGTAGACCAGTTAGTATGCGCGAACCATGGGTCTGCGCCAATAGCGCCGCCAGCGGCATAGCAGAATGAATGCGATGGCTGCCGAAAACGCGCGTGTGGCGGTCGGCATCCTTGCCGGCCCAGACAGCCCTCGATAAAGTACGCCCTTTCTCGAGCGAGACGGCCACTGGCCGGCCTGCGGAGATACTATTCATGCCGCCTACCCAAGCGATCCAGCGTAAGGCGGCCGAGCTTGGCAAGCTGGTCGTGCGTATGACGACTGCCGCCAGCTCCGGCCACCCCTCCAGCGCCCTTTCATTGGCCCATCTGACTGCCGCCCTGATGTACCGCCAGATGCGCTACGACCCGGCCAACCCCTGGCACCCGGCCGGCGACCGGCTGGTATTATCGGAAGGTCACGCGGTTCCGATCGTGTACGCCGCCTACGCCGACCTGGGCGGGGCGGTCGGCCACGACTACCACGGCGCGCGGAAGCTGCAGCTCGCCGACCTGGATGGCCTACGGGCCCGCGACAGCGTCCTGGACGGCCACCCCAACCCGGCAGAGGGCTTTCCGTTCTTTGACGCCGCGACGGGGAGCCTCGGGCAAGGGCTCAGCGTGGCGGCCGGTCTGGGGCTGGCGGCCCGCCTGGACGGCTCCGGACGCCGGATTTACGCGATTGTGGGCGACGGCGAGTCGCGCGAGGGGCAAATCTGGGAAGCCGTCGATTTCATCGTGGAGCGGCAGCTCACCGACGTCTGCATGATCTTCAATGCCAACGGCCACGGGCAGGCCGCCGCCGTCTCGCTGCAGCAATACCCCGAGCGGCTGGCGGCAAAACTGCGGGCTTTCGGCTGCGAAGTGGTTGAGATCGACGGTCACGACGCCGGGCAGATCGAGGCTGCCCTGGACCGGGTGGGCCAGGCCGAGCAGCCGCTGGCCATCGTCGCGCGGACCGTGAAGGGCTGGGGGGTTGACGCGCTGCTCAAGGGCAACTGGCACGGTAAGCCGTTGAACCCAAAGGACTTGGAGGCCGCTTGCGCGAGCCTTGATCGGACGGCCGGCAGCAGTGATACGGCCGAGCTTGGCCGTCCGCCGCAGCCGCCGGCACTGCCGGCCAAACCTATCGCCCGGCCCGACCCGCGCTCGGCAGACTGGCCGGCGTTCGGCGACACGATGGTTGCCGGTGGATTTGGAGCAGCGCTGGGAAAGGGCAAGCTGGCGACCCGGCAGGCCTATGGCGCCACGCTCAAGGTCGCCGGCGACTTGTTGCCGCACGTGGTGGCGCTCGACGGCGACGTCAGCAACTCGACGTTTGCCGAGATCTTCGGGGCGGCCCATTCGGAGCGCTTCTTCGAGTGCAAGATTGCCGAGCAGAACATGGTGTCGGTTGCAGCCGGGCTGGCGGCCGCCGGCTTCATCCCGTTCGTAAACTCGTTCGCCAAGTTCATCGCCCGGGCGTACGACCAGGTCGAGCTGGCGAACATCTCGCGTGCGAATATCAAGCTGGTCGGCTCGCACGCCGGCATCACGCCCTGCTCTGACGGCCCCAGCCAGATGGCCCTGGCCGACATGGCCTTCTTCCGGGCCTTCGCGGGTGTGCGTGGCGACGACCGCGAGAGCCCGCTGTGCTGGGTCTACCAGCCGGCGGACGCCGTCGCCGCCTATCACTGCACGCGCCTGATGCTCGCCCACCAGGGTATGTGCTACATGCGCACGCACCGGCCGGCGGTGCCGCTGCTGTACAAGCCGGACACGACCTTTGAGCCCGGTGGGATTCATGTCCTGGCGACCGGCGCCGACATTGCGATCGTCACGGCCGGCTACCTGGTCCATCTGGGCCACACGGTGCGCGAGTTGCTGGGGCGGCAGAACATCCACGCCGCGCTCATCGACGCCTACAGCTTCCCGATCAACGCCGAGCCGCTCCTTGACGCCCTCCAGCGGGCCGGCCGCCGGGCTGTGGTGGTCGAAGACAACTACGCCGGCGGGCTGGGCGCTGCCGTGGCGGAAATCGCCGCCCGCAGCGGGGATATCGAGGTCCACACGCTGTGCTGTGAGCGAATCCCCAAGTCCGCGCGTGCGGAGGCCGAAGAGCTGGAGTACTGCGGCGTAAGCCCCGCGCAGATCGCCGACCACGCGCTGGCCATGCTGCGCCGGCCGCGCTAGGACGCCGGCCGATGTGTTGTGAGAGCCGGCCGAAACGTCGGCCCGACCAGACAGGACCGCACCCATGAACCTAGTGACCGGAGCAACGGGACTGCTCGGCAGTCACATTGTCGAACAACTGCGGCGTCGCGACCTGCCGGTGCGGGTGCTGGTGCGGCCGGGTGCCGACCGCACCTGGCTTGAGAGCCAGGGCGTGGAATTTGCCGCGGGCGATATCACCGATCCGGCGTCCCTGCGGCAGGCGTGCGCGGGCGTGGACGCGGTCTTTCACTCCGCCGCCAAGGTGGGGGACTGGGGCCCCTGGGACGAATTCCAGCGCGTGACAATCGACGGGACGCGCAACGTCATCGCCGCCGCCACCGCGGCCGGCGTGCGGCGCCTGGTGCATATCAGCTCGATCAGCGTGTACGGCTACTACACCGATGATGCCACGATCGACGAGACCTGGCCGACGGCCTACGGCCTGTACCGCTGGGCGTACTACAGCAAGTCGAAGGTGGCCGCGGAAGAACTCGCCTGGGAGGCGCACCGCGCCGGCCGCATCGAGGTCGCCATCATCCGCCCGGCCTGGATCTACGGCGAACGCGACCGCACCACCGTCGCCCGCCTGTATCGCATGCTCAAAGCCGGCCAGGCCAAGATACTCGGCCGCGGCGACAACCGGCTGAACGTCGTCTATGCCGGTAATGTGGCCGAGGCGGCGCTCCTGGCGGCGACCGCTCCGGCCGCGCGCGGCGAAGCCTTCAACATCAGCAATGACGGCGAGATCACGCAGCAGGCCTACTTCGACCTACTGGCCCGCTCCTGTAACGCGCCGCCCGTGAAGCGCCACGTACCCTACCGCGTCGCTTACAACGCGGGCTTCCTGCTGGAGTGCCTCGGCCACCTGTTTCGCTGGCAGAAGCCACCCTTCGTCACGCGCTACGCCGTCTGGCTGATGGGTCGCCGCTCGTTTTTTGCGACGCAGAAGGCCCGGCAGGTGCTCGGCTGGCAGCCGAGCGTGACCTATGAAGAGGGCGTGCCGCGCACGATCAAGTGGTATGAGCAACAGATGTCGGGAAATCGCGGCTAGCATGCCACTTACGGGCGACCAGCGCGACTTTGGCACACGCGCCGCCGCGCGGCGGGGATTATCGCTGGGACTTGCCGCACTCTTGCTGCTCGCCGCAACCCTGTCCGGCTGCGACCGTTCGGTGAGCACGTCGCAACCGGCGCCGGCCGGCGAACTGCACCGCGTGAAGTACTCGCGCGAGGTAATGGGCACGCTCGCGGCCGTCACGGCCCTGGCAGCAGATGAGGCTACGGCGCGGGCAGCCGTCGAGGCCGCGTATGCGCGGCTCGCCGACGTCAACCGCCTGATGAGCGACTACGTGGCCGATAGCGAGATCGGCCGAATCAACCAACTCCCCGCCGGCGGCAGCTTGGTCGTATCACCCGAGACTTGCACGTGCCTGGCGCAAGCCCTGAGCGTGGCCGAGCGCAGCGGGGGCGCGTTCGACGTGACCTGCCGGCCGCTGGTCAGCCTGTGGAAGCAGGCCGGCCGGCAGCAGCGCCTGCCGACGGACGCGGAGTTGGCCGAGGTGCGCCGGCGCGTCGGCTGGCAGCAGGTCCGGCTTGATCCGGAAACGCGCACGGTCACCATCGCCGCCGCCGGCGTGCAGGTCGATCTCGGCGGCATCGCCAAGGGCTTCGCGCTGGATCTCGCCGCCGCGGCCATGCGTTCAGCAGGCGCGGCTAGCGGCCTTGTGGACGTGGGCGGCGACATCGTCACGTTTGGGCCGCGGGCCGACGGGACGCAGTGGCGCATCGGCGTGCGTCATCCCTTCCGCGACGGCCTGCTTACGGAGCTGCTGCTGACGGATGCGGCCGTGGCCACCTCCGGCCTCCAACAGCGTTTCCATGAGATTGACGGACAGCGCTACTCACACATCGTGGACCCGCGCACCGGCTGGCCGGTCCGGGAGGCACCCAGCGTGACGGTGGTAGCCGCCGCCGGCGCCACGGCCGACGCCTGGGCGACGGTTTTCAGCGTGCTGACGGTGGCTGAAGGTCAGGCGCTGCTGGCCGAGCCCGACGCACCGCCAGTGGAAGTGATGTGGATTACGGGCGACCGCAGCGCGCCCGTCATCGACCAGACGTCCGGGTTTGGCCGCCACATTGCCCCGTAGACCGCCGGCTTACCGCGCCACCAGCCTATCCCGTAACCAGGGCACTACGTGCTCCTTGGACACGCGGGATTGCTCCAAAGTGTCGCGGTCGCGCATTGTGACCGTGCCGTCCTGCAATGTCTGCCCATCCACGGTAACGCAGAAAGGCGTGCCGATCTCGTCCTGCCGCCGATAGCGTCGTCCGATGGCGCCTTTGACGTCTAAGAACGCGGTCATGCTCTGCTTGGCGTCGCGGTAGATCTGCTCGGCGATGTCCGGCATCCCCTCCTTGTTAACTAGCGGGAACACGGCCACCTTGATCGGCGCCAGGCGTGGGTGGAACTTCATGACCACGCGCTGCTGCATCTGACCCTTCTCATCCGGCGCCTGGTCTTCCGTGTACGCTTCGCAGAGAAACGCCAGCGTGGCCCGGTCGGCCCCGGCGGACGGCTCAATTACGGTCGGCAGGAAGCGGTAGGGGGGCTTGTTCTTGATTTCCTTGTGCTGGTCGGCGGGGAAGTTCGCCTTGTCGCGCTCCCAGGCCTCATCGTCGAAGTAGCTCAGGTCCTTGCCGCTGAACTTCTGGTGCTGCGAGAGGTCGAAGCAGCCGCGGTGGGCCACGCCTTCCAGTTCCTGGAACTCATCCGAGAACGGGAACAGGTACTCGATGTCCGCACAGGCCTTGGAGTAGTGCGCCAGTTCTTTCTCAGTCTGGTCGCGCAGGCGCAGCTTCGCGCTCTGCAGCCCCAGCTTGACGTACCAGTCATAGCGCACGTTCCGCCAGAACTCGTACCACGCCATCGCGTCCTGGTCGTGGCAGAAGAACTCGATCTCCATCTGCTCGAACTCGCGCGAGCGAAACGTGTAGTTCCGCGGGTTGATCTCGTTGCGGAACGACTTGCCGACCTGCGCGATGCCGAACGGCACCTTAACCCGCGAGGTGTCCAGCACGTTCTGATAGTTCACGAAGATGCCCTGGGCCGTCTCCGGCCGTAGGTAGGCCTTCGCCGACGCATCCTGCAGCGCCCCGACGAACGTCTCGAACATCAGGTTGAACTGGCGCGGCGGCGTCAGCGACCCGGCCGTATCACAGCGCGGACACTTCATCGCCGCCAGCCCCTGCTCCCACGCCGCCAGATACGGCGCGGCCGCCGCCAGAAACGTCCCGCCGCCGTGCTTCTTCGACAGCTTGGCGGCTTTCGCGGCGGCGGCGTTTACCGCCTCATCCTCCGACGCCGCCTCGACTGAGCACTGCGCGAACGGCTCGTCGCCGGCGCCCCGCCGCAGCAGCACCTGGAAGACCTGGTCGGCCCGGAAGAGCGCCTTGCAGCCCTCCGCCCGGCAGGACACCATCGGGTCCTGGAACCCGGACGCGTGCCCGCTGGCCTCCCACACCTTCGGGTTCATGATGATCGCACAGTCCAGCCCCACCATGCTGATCTCATGACCGTCCGCCCCGTTCGGCGGATTGGTCACCATGTCCCGCCACCAGGCGTCCTTGATGTTCCGCTTCAGCTCGACACCCAGGGGGCCGTAATCCCAGAAGCCGCCGATGCCGCCATAAATCTCGCTGGACTGGTAGATGAACCCCCGGCGTTTGCACAGAGCGGTCAGTTTGTCCATCAGGGCGGCATCGCCTGCCATTCTCGTCCTCCTGCGTGAGTAAAGGGGGCATGATAGGTCGCCGTCCGCCACGACGCAAAGACGCCGAACCTGACGAGCTTATCGGCCCCGCATCCGCCGCAACTGGACCCCCGGTGCGCGCCGCCCCGCAGGGTCAGCGCGTTGTCAGCCGCGTCAAAGCTTCGCGCAGGCTGCCGGCCGGCGCCGCGACGCCTACCACGGCGCCCGCGGCGTTCGCTGCCGTGCCGGCTCCCACCGTGGCCAGGTGATCCACGTAGCCGTAGCCGGCCGCGTCTTCCGTCAACAGTTGGAAATCGCCCGGCAAGGGTGGCCGAAAGATGACATGCAGCCGCCCCGCCGCCGCCGCCGCCGCATCCGCACCCGGCCCGATCAGTGACGGCGGCCGGGCGGCCGGCCCGGCCAGCGCCGCCAGCCAATCCAGCCACAGCACGCCCTGAGCCTCAGGCGAAAAACCGGCGGCCAGCGGGACGCTGACGCCCAACTCGCCCAGCACGGCCGCCCCGGAACGCCATTGACCGGCCCGCCGGGCCAGGCCGGCAAACCACGGCCCGCCTGATTGCCCCGCCAGCTCCGCCGCGGCGAACCACTTCACCAGGTCGAATCCGTCGGCCTCGCGGCGCAGCGCCTCCACGCGCTGCTCGAGGTCGGCAACATTCGCCAGGATGGCCTGCTGTCGATACACCCGGTAGAAGTCGCCGCCCATGCCGAGCGCCCCCAGGCGCGCGTGTGCCTCATCCAACTGCGCGTGAATCGCCGCACATGTGACCCAGCGCTGCGCCCAGTCCTTACCCAGCCACTCGCCCGGGCAGACCACGAAGAACGCAAACGGGAACGTGCGCCCCAGGCTGTCGCGGCTGTCCCAGACGTTCGCCACGACGCACTCGCGGCTGTCCGGCCATTGCAGTACCGCGCGCGCCCCGCGCGGCGCCCCCCGCACGCCGTCCACGGTCGCCTTGATCCACGCCAGGCGCCCATCATCTAGCCATTGTGAGAAGGTCGTGGCCGTGCCCGGCGAAACCTCCAGCCGCCGGTATTCCGCGTACATCGGCAGCTTGCCGTAGGCGCGCAGCAACAACTCGCCGGTCTCGGACTGCCCCGAGAACAACCGTCCCAGAAACCGCGCCATCCGACTCATCGCCGCGCCTCAAGCCTGGCCGGCGGCCCCGTGCTCACGCCGCCGACACCACGCCGCCGCTCACTCACCCGCCACCGGAGACAGGTATCCCCGCGCCACGTCCATGGCCGGTGGCGGACCGGGATCGGGCGCCGGCGGGATCGGCCCCGGGAACGGCCGCTCAAAACGAACCGCAATATCAAAGCCGATCGTCTCGTCGCCAAACTTCATCATGACGGGAATCACCCACTCGCCGCCGCTCAGCCGGTTGGCCGGATCAGCACCAACCAACAGCAGCAGCGACCATGGATTGCCCGGCAACTGCCACGCCGCCCGCACCTGTTCCGGTCCCGCCAGTTGCGGGTTCTTGTCCCAGACGCGCACGGCCGGCGGCAGGTAATCCTGACCCGAACGCTTCACCAGGCTCCAGCGGTAGTCGTAGTCCCGGTCGGCCAAAGCCTCCATGGCGTTCGGCGGCAGTGACCCCAGGCGGCCACTCCGCGCTTCCTCGTCCACCGGACCAACCGGGTCGTAACCGGTTTTCGAAAGCAGTGGGAGCGTGATCGTCAGCCGATTATAGAAATTGCCGGCGCTGGTCGTGCCTTCGCGTCGGGCGATCGCCCACTTCACCCGCAGCGGGGCCGGTTCCTCATCGCGCAACCGCCCAGCCTGTTCACCATACAAGAATTGGACCCACGCCGCACAGTGGTCCAGCATCGCGATGTACGGGTCGGCATCGCCACGCCGCAAGGCCGTCAGCAGCGCGCCGTAATCGGTGCGGTACTGCCCCGCCGCTCGCAGGAGCGCCAACAGGTCATCAACAGACAGGGCAGTCTCGGCAATCCTGGCCAGGCGCTGGCAGGCCGGATCCTTGTCGTGGGCCTCCGCGACCACCGGGTAGCGCCCGCGGCGATCTCCAGCCAGCCCGACCAGGCCGCGCTCCAGATGGTGGCGCAACAGCACCTCGCCGTGTGCAGCCAGGTCCAGCAGCGGCGCGAACAGCCGCACATCCGCCGGCTGCATCCGGCGCCACGTGATCATGTCCGTCAGGGCTGCCTCAAGCGCCGCCCGGCTGGGCGGCGCGGAGGCTCCCTTGGGGTCCGCCCCGGTCCGCTCAACGTGCCGCAAGTACCCCTGCCAGGCCTCCGCCACTGAATCGCTCAGCGCGCTCACCGGATCAATACGCCGGCGCATGAGTTGATCAGCCGTCCGTCCGACGTCGTCCAGCCGGCTGCGCAGATCATTCCGCACACCCAGCGCCTGCAGCCGCCCTTCGATCTGCCGGTACAGAGCTTCGTCCTCAAAAACCTCGTGATAAAGGACGACTTCGCGCACCAGCGCTTCCAGCCGCGACGCGAACTCCACCGTCATATCTCGCCCGATCCGGCTCAATTCCTGCTGAAACGCCGGCCAATCCAACGCCCCGGCGCGACACTGCTCCAGGAACCCCAGCGTCGTCGCGTCGAGCAACACCAGGTAGTCGTCGTAGGCGGCGTTCCAATCCAGGAAGTACCGATCGAAATAGGCGTTGGCCGCCGAATCCAGGGCGCCCCGCAGGCGCTGTCCGCGCTGCCCATGCGCACCCAGCGTCGCGCAGACCGCCCCGTAGGCCTTGGCCGTCTCGTGCAGCAAAGCGCGGGTGTGATACTGCACCAGCGGCGGCCGCTCGGCCGACTGCTCCGCCGGCGCTGGCGTACTCGGCACAGGCACGACCTCCGCGGCACGCTCGGCGGCCGCCGCCACCGGCTTGCGGCGCCACTGCCGCCAATCGTCCTCTTCCTGCTCCTGCTCCTGCTTCTCCTCCGCCGGCTCGGGTTTCCGCAGCGCCTCGCGCGGTGTCTCGGCAACCGCCGCGGACACGTGGCGATCAAACGGCAACGCGTCAGACCGCTGGTCGAATCCCGGCATCAGGCGCGCCAGCCCCGGTAAGTCCCGCGCACCCGCAACCTCGGCACAGCGCGCCTCCATCCGCTCCAGCAACGTTCCGACCGTCCGCTGCTGCTGCCCCCGCCATACGCTCTCAGCCAGCACGTACAGGTCGGCCGGGCGCCAGAAGGGCTGCTCCACCAGCCCGGACCATTGTCGGATCGCCTCCTCACCCGGCGACCTCCCCGCGCCGGCGCCCTCGAACCAAGTCCGCAGCGCCTGCGACGTCGGCAGCGCCGTGCCCCCTGCGGATAGCAACTCCGGCCAACGCCGCAAGTCATCAAGGAAATCGCCCGTGGCCGCCGCGCCCACAATGCCGCGCAGCTCTACGAGGTACGTTACCAGTTCGCCGTAACGCCCGAATGGGTGTTCCGCCAGCCGGATGGCCGCCCGCTGCTCGTCGAACGTCGGCAGGGCTGCGCGCTGCTCCACCAGCGTAAGCAACCGCGTGGCCTGCTCGTAGAAGTCGGCGGGCTCAAGCTCAGCCGGCACCTGCAACTGCGTCCGCAACTCCTGTAAGCTGGTCTGGTAACGCCCGTGCAACTGGCGGCGGGCCTCGTCCACGGCCTCAAACACCGCACGCTGCGGACGCTCCTGTTCGCTCGCCGACCCGGCCGCCAGCGCCGTCCGCACCCGCCCGAACTCGGCCTCCCACCGGCCGGCCATCCAGGCCAGCTGGTCCGCGAAGCGCCGTATCCGCCGCGCTTCCGTCTGCGGCACTTCGCGCTCACTCAGGAACGCTCGCAAATCGAACACCGCGCGCGCCAGTGTCCCCTGCATGGGCGGCGTGGTCGCCCGGCCCAGGTACTCCACGCCCTCAGTCAGAGTCATGAGGCGCTCGGCAGCGCGATCGAACTCGTCCGCCTGCCGGAAAGCGCCCGCCAGCTCCAGAATCTCACCGTAATGTGCCCGCACGGCGTCCAGGTGCGCCGCCAGCGCAGACCAGTATTTCAGGAAGTCGTCCTGCGGCTCGGGCACTAGCCGCGTCAGCGGCATCCAGCGGTCTGTCAGATGCTGAATGGCGGCTGTCAGGACGGCCGTCATGGCGTGCGCTTCAAGCCCGAGCGTGCCAGCCAGCACGTGGCGGGCAAACTGGCGCCGCCCGCCCGCCGGCGACTCCAACGCCGCACTGATCTGCCGGAGCGCGCGCTGTTGGTTATCACCGCCGGCGCCCAGAAACGTCAACAGTGCCTTGACTTCGGCGGCGCGCTCCGCCACTTGCTCCTGCTCCAGCCAGCCGCGCGGCTGGCCCACCAGCTCGCCGTACCAGCCGGCGTAGGCTTCGAGCGCCGCCAGGTACTGCTCCGGTGAGCGCCCCAACTCGTCCACGGAGCCAAGCTGCTGCTCGGTCTCCTGGATGATGGGGCGCAGGATCGTCTCCAGCACGAAGCGCGCGTGAATATGCCGGACGGCGTCACGCGGCTGCCCGATATTGGCGCCGATATACAGCGAGCGGGCCCGCAAGCCGGTCCAGGGCCGCTCGTATGCTTCGTAATGCTCCTGCAGGCGCTCGGCCAGGTCGAGGTTCTCGGCCAGCCGGGCGTACGCCGGTGCACCCGTCCGCGCCTGGCTGATGCTATTGATCGCCTGTTCGCAATCAGCTTGCGGCCGCGTGACCAGATCGCTGACGCCGAAGTAGCCGAAGCCGAACAGGGTCAGCATCAGCACCAACATGGCGGCCGAGCCGACCCATACCAGTCGCCGCATGCGCCGATTGAGCGTTACGTGCTGTGCCGACCGGAATACCAGCCCCTTCTCAGCGAACACCTTGCGCTCATAGAAGTCGTGTATGAAGAAGGCCTTCGAATCGACGGCCCGCACCGCCCGCTCCGGCAGCGTCAACCCCGGGTGCGCACGCGCGAACACGTCGAAGATCGGCGCGCCTTCCTGCATGGCCGACGTGAAGAAGAAGCCCCGGAAGAAGGGCGGCTCAAGCAGCGGGCTCTTCTGAAACACCGTGCTGATGTAATCGTTCAGCGGGCCGCGCAGCTCATTGAAGGCCTCGGGGAACGTCACCACCAACCCCAGTTCCGGATCAGCCGCCTTGCGCTGCAGGTAGCGCATCGACCAGTTGCGCAGCCGGTGGTGCACGTCGTCGAACGCCGGCAGGAACTCCGCCGTGTCGAAGGCTTGCTCGAACTCGCCCGGGCGCGACCAGCCGAACATCTGGTTGCGCTGTTGCAGGTCGACGCGGACGTCCTCGAAGAACTCGCTGAAGCCCCCCACCAGGTCCATCTTGGTCACCAACACGAACGTCGGGAAACGTACGCCCAACGCCTGGTGGATCTGCCGCAGCCGCTCCCGAAGCACGGTGGCCTTCTGGGCGCGCTCCTCCACCGTGTCGCGCAGCAGCTTGTCGGCCGGCAACGCCAGGATCACGCCGTTTAGCGGGCAGCGCGGGCGGTGGCGTTTCAGCAACGTCAGGAAATACTCCCACTCGACGCGATCGGTCGTGCCCTCCTCCTGGAAGGCGATGCGACCGGCCGTATCCAGCACGACGGCGTCATTCGTAAACCACCAGTTGTAGTTGCGCGTGCCGCCGAAGCCGGGCACCTCGTCCTTTCCCAGCGGGAAATCCAGCCCCGAGTGAATCAGGCTGGCCGTCTTGCCGCAGCCGGGCTCACCCATCAGCACGAACCACGGCAGCCGATACACAGACAGCCCGTTCGCACGCAGGTCGTTCAGCTTGCCGGCGAACTTCTCGCGATACAGCCGCTCCTGCTCGGCGATGTCGCCGCGCGTCGGCCCCTGCGATTCAAGCGCACCGCTGAGCTGCGAGGAGCGCCGCCCGCGCAGCAGGCGCACGATGAGATATATGAGCCCAAAGACAACCAGGCCGCCCAGCAGGATCACCAGAATCCATATCTTCCCCGAGCGCGTCTGGAAGAAGCCGCGCGTCAGAAAGAACATGATGGATGCCAGCGAGCCGAACCCGGCCACCGCCAGCATCATGCGCAGAGCCGGCGGCAGGTTGAAGAATTTCATCAATACTGCGTTCAAGCTGCGTTCGGCCATCTTATCTGCCTCCGGCGCCGCCTCCGGGCCCTGGCCCTGCCGATCCCCTAGTCCGCGCCGCGCGGACCGGCCTCAGTCGCGTCTGGTTCCGTCGCCGGCTCGCGGGCGGCTTCACTGCCGACCGCCGCCGGCACCGCGCCGACCGTCTTGACATGTCCCGCCAGGTCGGACGTCAGGTCGTTCCAGTAACCCCACGTCGCCCCGAAATACAACGCCACGACAAACAGAAACGCCAGGAACACGTACAGCAGGCGCGTCACCGGCTCGTAATTAGGATCCAGCAGCACGGTGTGCTGGTCGGCCTCGGGGAAAAGCTGCTTGGTGCGCGTCTGCGCATAGGCCGGCAGCTTCGAGAACAGGTGGGCCTTGAACTCGCGCCAGGCGTCCAGATCCAGCGCATAGCGACCCTTGAAGCCCATCTGCAGCGCCACGTAATACACCATCAACAGCTCGACGCGCGCCGCGTAGTCACGCCGCTCGTGCCGTTCCGCCACGTCCAGCTCGCGCAGCGCTTCGTCGCACTCCGTGTAGAAATTCTCGCCGCCCAGCGCCTGTGGGTGCCCCAATAGGGCGACCTCCAGGCAGTTGTTGGCCCACTCGTTGCGGTGCTCCCAGGGGCAGTTCAGGATCATGATCTCGTCCACCAGGTACACCAGCGGCACACGCGCCGCCACCCAGTGGTCGTGCAGCCCCTCGGTCCTATGGCTCTGCTCGTCCAGATCCTTCAGCAGCCGCAGCACCTCGCGACACGTGTCGTCGTACGTCGGCGACTCGCCCTCCGCCACGCGCCGCTGAAACGCCACCAGGTACAGGACCACCTGCACCGCCAGGTCATATACCGTCGCCTTGGACTCCAAGCCCGGTCCTCCCGCTTACCCCTTCAGGCGCTTCACAAACAACGACAACCGCAACGCACCCAGCTTGGGCATGTCTTGCGGCGGCATCCGAATCGCAATACCACGATCACGCTCACAATTCGCCCAGTAGGGCGGCGTCCGCGAAATCCGGAAATAGAACTGGTCGTGACTCTGCGGCAGACCCGGCACCGGCCCCGCGTACTGCCGCTCCAAACCTCGCAACCGCCCCTCGAACAGTGCCTTGACATCGCGCGGGGAGGCGATCTTGAAATTCAACCCGCCCAGCAGTTGCTCCACCTCCTGCAACTGCTTGGGACCGCGAATCCCCAGGTACAACTCATGATTGGGCGTCAGCCACTCGTAGTCCAGGTCAACCACGTAGCCGCCCTCGCGCACCTCGAACAGCCGCTCCTCGTAATCCCGCGGGATCATGCGATCCACCAGCGTGCGCAGCCGGTCACTCAACTCGTACAACGCCGCCCCGCAATCACCGTGGTCGTATTCCGGCGTTTCGCCCAGCCGGCGCGTGTCGTCCCACAACGCCACCTTGCCGACCCCAGTGCACAAGGCCACGTACAGCGCGTGCGGGTGCAGCTCCGGAGCGCTCGCCAACACGCCGAACTGGGCCGCCAGTTCATTGAGCGCCAGCAGCTTCAGCAATTGCTCCAGATCACCCGCCGAAGCCGTCGCGAAGGTGAGCCCACGGGCAGCCGCATCGGCACCCAGTTGCTCCATGCGGTCGCGAATGTCGTGCCACAGCCGTTCCACCTCCGCGCACAACGCCGGCCAGGCTTGCAGCCGCAGTAGCGGCGGCAACACTTCCCGCACCAGCTTCGGGCCGGCGGCCGACCGCTCCAGCCGCCCCAGCCGGACGCAAGTGTAGCCGGCCCGATCCTCGGCCCCCACGAAAACCGCCCCGCGCATACGCCGCACTTCAACCGGCTGCGGATTCTCACCCGTGTTCTCGTCGTACCGTTCGGTCAGATCGATCGTGTAGCGGACGGGGCGGCCCTCGACATCCTCACCGGGCGCCTGCACGTTCGCGCGCACGGCCTGAACTTCCGGCACGCCGACGTACACATCCAGCGGTCCGGCCGCCTGCTCCAACTTCTGCTTGAACTCGCGCGCGGGGATCGTGCAGTTCTCGGGCACCTTGATGTGGCTGCCGTCGCTCAGCCGCAGCTCGCAGGCGCGAATCTCCAATTCACCGTTCTGGACCGCCTCCTCCGCCAGATCGAGCGCAACGAACCCCCAGTCGTATGGGCACAGCCCGCGCAGCGCCGCCGCCCGCGCCGTCTCGGCCTGGCGGTACGCCGCCTGCAGATGGTGCGGCCGCAGAAACTGCCCTTCCGACCAATGGACTTCCGGCCAGAATTTCATGTTCGTATCTCGTCAGGGCGGCGGAAGGCCGCCCGTCTTGGCAAACCGGCCCGGCACGTGTCACCCGTATTCTACCACGTTCGTCGCGCTGCAACACACTCCCCCGCCGCCGACTCATCGTGAACCGTCACCGCAACTCCCCGCGTCATTCGGCCTTCAGCAGCGTCATTTGCGTGCGACCCACGCCGATGGCAATACGACCCGAGCGCGGCAGCGGACGAATCAGCACCGGCTGCGCCCCCAGCAGACCACCGGTGCCGTCGTGAAACCGCCCAAAGACGACAATGGCGGACTCACCCAGAATCTCTCGCGGCGGCTTCAATTCACGCACTACCACCTCGCGCTTGCCGGTGTTGGCCGCCGAGACCAGGGCCGGACCCTTGAGCAGGTCGTAGGAGCCCGCCTCGCCGCTGCGCAGCGCGTAGATCTGGCCGTCGAGGGCCCGGTACTTCTGCTCGCGCGCGTCGCGGGCGCTGAACCACTCGCGTGAGTTCAGCGTGCCCTCCGCCAGTTCCGGGAAACGCTCAACGTCCTTGCTCGACAGGCACACGATGTCCACATCCAGCATCTCCTTGAACCGGTCGCCGCGCCCGCCGTCATTAATCACATCCTCAATCTTGAACGTGATCGTGATCCCGCTGCAGCCGCTCAACCCCGCCAGCAAAGCCACTAATCCGAGCACCATCCATCTGCCACGTTCCATCGGTCGCTCCCTTCGGACTTGTCTGCATCGCCACCGGCCGCGCCGCCGCCGGCCGGCAGCGCTGTCGGACGCGCGGCCTGCATCGCCGGTCCAGCCGACCGGCCATCCGCGCCGGCCCGACCACTCGTCGCGGTCCGTCCGTGCCCGCATTATGACACCTACCCCGCCCGGTTCAACCCACGGCCGGCTTGCCGTCGCCACGGGCCGCCCGGCTGCCGGGGCTTGCAATCGCCGGCCGGCGGGGTATCTTCTTTTCCGAGAGTTCTGAAAGCTTTGCGAGCCCAGCATGCCGAGCACCCTGGAAGACTGCAAGAACCTGCTCGTCCGCCGCTGGGGCGAAATGGGCGGCTTCTGGGGCATCAACCGCACCATGGCCGAGATCCATGCACTGCTGTTCGTCACCGGCGAACCGCTCTGCACCGATGACGTCATGGCCCAGCTCCATGTCTCGCGCGGCAACGCCAGCATGAACCTGCGTGCCCTGGTCGACTGGGGCCTGGTTCGGCGGATCCACAAGCTCGGCGACCGCAAGGAGTACTTTCAGGCCGACACCGACGTCTGGCACATGTTCGAGACCATCGTGCGCGAGCGCCGCCGCCGCGAGGTCGAGCCCATCATCGAATCCATCGACCGCTGTTGCGGCATGCTGGCGCCGTACAGCAAAGTCGCTCCGCCCGCCGACCGCGAGCAGGCCCGCGAATTCGCCCGGCGGCTGGAAGACTTGCGGCGCTTCCTGGCCGCCATGGGCACACTCATCGAGCTCGTGCTGCAATCCGGCCGCGATAACGTGAACATGCTGCTGGACATGGCCGGCGCCACCAGCCGTACCCCCCCTCCGCCGGTCCGCCGCAAGACCGCCAAACCCCGCACCAGGAAACCTCAGCCATGACCGACGCCGAACTCGCCCAGGCCCTCAAGGAAACCGCCCTGCTGGAGGGCGACTTCACGCTGCGCTCCGGCCGCAAGAGCAAGTACTACCTCGACAAGTACCTCTTCGAGACGCAGCCGGACCTGCTGCGCGAGCTGGCCCGGCGGTTCGCCCGCCTAATCGACGCCGACGTCGACCGCATCGCCGGCGCCGAACTGGGCGGCATCGCCCTGGCCACGGCCACCGCCCTGGAGACCGGCAAGCCGTTCGTCATCGTCCGCAACTCCAAGAAGGCCGGCTACGGCACCGGCAAGCTCATTGAGGGCCGGCTGAACCCCGGCGAACGCGTCGTCCTGGTCGAGGACATTGCCACCAGCGGCGGCCAGGCCATCGAGGCGGTCAAGACGCTGCGCGACGCCGGCGCAGCCGTAACAAAGGTGATCGTCACGATTGACCGTCAGGAGGGCGGCCGAGAGGCGATAGAATCAGCCGGCGTCCGCTGCGAAGCGCTGTTCACCACGGCGCAACTCGGCATTCAGATCCCCCGTTGACAACCGCCGACAGCTCGCCGGCGTTGCTTGGCACTTAAGGCCGCATGACTCGTCAACCCATGGCCGCACGCCCCGCGCTCGGCTTCGTTGCACCCGCTAAACGCAGCAACTGCAGCACGACGGTCAACACTAGCACGAGGACCAGCCCGACATCGAAGGCCGTGTACGCCAGACGCAGCCAACCGGGCAGCGGCTTGAGCTGGAAGAGCATGAGCGCGCCGCACAGGCCGGTCAGCAGCAAAACCACCCACAACAGCCCGGTCACGGCCGAACCCGCGCGCGGCAGGTCGCGGCGCGGTCGCAGCGCCGTCACGACCGCCGCCAACATGATCGCGATCGCGATCCAGAAGTGCGCCCCGTCGAGCGCGGTGCGGTTCGCCAGCATGTACCCCAGCAGGTCCGGCGTACGCGCCGCCAGGATCCCCCCGAAAACGCAGCCCACCAGCAGCACGCCCGCGCCCCACCGCGCCGCCGCGGACGTCAGGGTCCCGCTGCGCACGGCGGCGTCGCGCAACACCACCGCCAGCCACGTCACGACCAGCGCCGCCAGGAACACGTACATGAGCGTCTTGAGGGTCTGCTCGCGGAAGCCCCCCGCGCGCACCCAGACCGACCCGATCCCCATGATCTCATAATTCGGCCTCCAGCGCGGCTGCCCATCATCCGCCCCGAACGCCTGCGCCAGCACCGGCTGATCAAAGAACGGCGACGGCGACGAGTGGCAATCGCCGCAGCCATTCGCTCCCAGGGCCGCCCTGGCCGGGTACACGTCGTGGTTGTACTTGTGGACGTTACCGTACGGCGAAGCCTCCCACTCGTGCTTGGGGATTTCACGGTACTCGGTGCCCGAACGGTAGACGCGCTCGTTCATGACCCACACGACCTGCTTGCCTTCCATGGGCCAGCTCGTCTCGTGCAGCATCTCCGTGACCGATGCGATCAGCGCGTCAATCTCCTCCGGCCGGTTGACCTCGATCATGCCGTCGCCATTGTCGTCCGTGATCTCGGCCAGCCGCGGATACTTGGTCGGATCAGCCTGGTGCGCCAGCCACATCCTGCGGATGTCGCCCATCAGCGGCTGCCCGAGGCCGGGCTTGCCCTCCTCCTCGATGCCGGGCCAGGCTGAGAGGACCCGGTTTACCGGAAAGATCTTGCCCTGGTACAGCGCCAGGATCGGACGAGAAGTCTCCGTGGGCTTGTCGTCGTAGCCCATCATCTCGAGGTAGCCGTAGTGATTGCGGTACTCCCCGTCCACGCCGTAGAAAGTCCACAGTTGCTTGCCGCCCACCGCGACCCGCGGCGCGGGGTTGAAAACGTCGCTGGCCTGCACTTGGATGGGCATCACAACCCGCTCGGGAATATGGCACGCCTGACACGCCAGCAGCTCGAGGTGCAGCGGCGGCAGCCCACGATGCTCGGGAATCGGCGCCCCCAGATAACCGCTGGTGTGGCAATCAACGCACTGGCGCATGGTGTTGTCCAGATCGTTGCGGACCTGCCCGCCGGGGTCGTCGCCTTTGCCGAACTGGTGCACCTCGCGGCCCTGGATGCGCTGGTCAAAGGCGCGCGACCCGGCCGCGTGACAGTCCACGCAGCGCAAGCCGGCGCGCAGATGCACATCCGTCCGCGCGCGGAAGTTCGCCCCACGTTTCTTCCAGCCCGGCTGCGCGTGGCAGTTCAAGCAAGTCTCGTTTCGCGGCGAGACCACCATGTTCGGCGCGAACGTGCCGTCCGGGTTGAACTGGCGCGCGTCATACGCAACGGTCACGGCCTCGTTCTTCGCCACCGCCCCCGTCACCTGCGCCACGCCCGCGCCGGCCGTCGGCGCCCAGCGGAAGTTCAGCGCGTCGAGCTGCTTGTTCCGGGCGGCGAAGCTGTACTCGGGCAGGTGACACAGCAGGCAATCCGCCTCCAGAACGCCGGTCTCGGACCAGCGGGCCTTGTAGTAGTCCCCGTCGAAGTTGTTCTCGCCGCCCGGCGTCAGGCCGGCGGCCGGATCGCGCATCCGCTCGTCATAGCGCTGCCCGTCCCGGTCGTACTCCAGCGGTCCGCCGCCGGGGTGGCATTTCGCGCAGCCGGCCGTTATCAGCCCGAACGACGTCATGTCGATGGTGCGACCCGACGTGTTCTGCTTGGGCGCCAGCGACCGATAGAGCGGCGCCGGCGAGCACCACGTGCCGCCATACAGCCCCGGCGTACTCACCCACTGGTAGCGGGCCGCCTGGTCCGCCGTCGGCTGCTCGTCGGCCCCCTGCTGAAAGTGGAACCCCTGCGTGATCAGGCCGTAGTCGTGGCAACCGGCCGCGCCGCACGTCTGCTTAGGCGAATACGGCTGATCCGCGTTTTCCCCGGTGATCGGGTTGATGGTGCGGCCCCCCTCGTCGCGCAGATAGAAGGGCGGACAGACACCCGGCGAGGGCCCGGAAGCCGCCGCCGACTTCGCGGCAGTTTGGTACCCGGCCGCGGGCAGAGCCGCGAGCGCCAACAAGCCCGCCAACAGCATGCAGGGAACGGCAATGGTCAAACGGCGGTTCATGCGCGCACCTCCTCAACAAGAGCCGTCGGCGCCCCCGAAGCACTGTCTCGGGAAGCACAATGCCACCTTCACCAGGCTGATGAGCACCGGCACCTGGACCAGCGGCCCGCGCACCGCCGGGAACGCCGCGCCGTGCACGCGGTAATTCCGCTCATGGCACCCCCGGCGGATCCACACGCTGCCGGCGCTCAGGCGGAGCATGATACTCCCGCTTCAACAGCCGGTTTCCCCAGCCGTTGGAAACCACCCTTTGGTCTTCACACAGACTTTCACCAGCATCAGCATGACGGGCACCTCGATGAGGACTCCCACCACAGTTGCCAGCGCGGCCCCGGAGGACAAGCCGAACAGCATCGTGGCCGTGGCGATGGCCACCTCGAAGTGATTCGACGCCCCGATCATGGCCGAGGGCGCGGCGTCCGCGTAGCTGAACTTCAGCAGCTTCGCAGCGGCGTAGGTAATGGCGAAGATCAGCACCGTCTGGATGAACAGGGGGACGGCGATCCAGAGGATCGTCAGGGGATTGCCGATGATGGTCTCGCCCTTGAAGCTGAACAGCAGCACCAGCGTCGCCAGTAGCGCGATGATCGACACGGGCGTCAGAACGTGCAGAAACCGGGACTCAAACCACGCCGTCCCTTTCGCCTGGATGATCCACCGGCGCGAGAAATACCCGGCCACCAGTGGCAGCGCGACATAGATGCCGATCGAGAGCAGCAGGGCCTCCCAGGGCACGGGCATCTGGTTGATACCCAGCAGCCAGCCGCCCAGCAAGCCGTACAGCACCAGCATCGTCAGGGAGTTGATGGCCACCATGACCAGGGTATGGCCCTGGTTGCCCCGGGCCAGGTAGCCCCACATCAGTACCATGGCCGTGCAGGGGGCGATGCCCAGCAGAATCGCCCCGGAGATGTACGAGCGCCACAGCTCGACCTCACTGCCGTCCTTGACGATCTCCGTTCCGGGAATCAAGTCGCGGAAGATGTGGCCCAGAAAGAGCGTGGCAATGGCCAGCATGGTAAAGGGCTTGATGGCCCAATTGACGACCAGCGTCAACAGGACGGGCCGCGGGCTCTTGCCGGCCCGGACCACTTCGGCGAAGTCGATTTTCACCATGATCGGATACATCATGAAGAACAGGGCGATGGCGATCGGGATCGACACGACCGGCGCCCCGTTCACGTAGATGGCCATGGCGTCCAGCGACTCGGCCACCCCCGGGGCGAGCTTGCCCAGGGCAATGCCCCCCACAATGCACAGGGCTACCCAGATCGTCAGGTACTTCTCGAAGACATTCAGCTTCTTGGCTTGCTTCATGGAGTTCTTCCTTGCCAAGCGCTGCTTGTTGCCAGCTTCATCGGCTTTCGGATCAGCCCGGTCCCACCCCGCGCTACGCGCCAGGATGAGTCGCCCGGCTCGGGGCTCACCGCGGCTTGCGCGCGGAGACATCGAGACTGGTCACATAGTCGCCGAGCTTCGCAGCCGCGGGCAGCGCCGCGACGATCTTCTGATAGAGCGGGTCCGCGAAGCTTGTCATATGCGCAACGTAGTCCGGCTTCTGCTCCAGTAGGATGTCCACCAAACCGGCCTCACGTGCGAACCGCTCGGTGTCTGAAACGAGCACGGCACCGGCGATGCAGCCGACCAGCGCCGCCACCATGCCCTGCACCTCCTCCGGCAGCGGCCGCAGCAGCGCCAGGTCGGAAACCGCCACACGCCCGCCCGGCTTGAGCACACGCGCCAGCTCCCGCCACACCTGCGGCTTGTCCGGCGACAGGTTGAGCACACAGTTCGAGATGACCACGTCCACGCTGCCGTCCGCGACCGGCAGATGCTCGATCTCACCCAGCCGAAAATCGACGTTGTCCAGACCGCTGTGCGCCTGATACGCCGCCACGTTGTGCCGCGCCTTCGACACCATCTCCGGCGTCATGTCCACGCCGATGACGCGGCCGGTCGGACCGACCCGCGGGCCGGCCAGGAAACAGTCGAGCCCGCCGCCGCTGCCAAGGTCCAGCACGACCTCACCCGGCTGGAGCGCCGCCAGCGCCGTCGGATTGCCGCACGACAGCCCCATGTTGGCCCCGTCCGGCAAGGCCGCCAATTCGGCTTCGTCATAGCCGATCTTCCGCGCCAGCGCGTCGGCCGTCCCGGCCGCCGGCCCGCAACACGACTGGCCGGAGCAGCAGCCGGAACCCCCGCCGGCCGCGTCCAGCCCGCCGGCGCGCGCCACCTCCGCATACCCCGCGCGCACCTGCTCGCGTACGGCCTGCGCATTCTTTTCGTCAGATGAACCAGACATCGCTAGCTCCCTTGCTTCAACGCATCGTTCAGCACGCCCGGCAACCGCTCGACAAACGCGCGGATCTCATCGCGCACCCGGCGATAGTGCCTGAGCGTCTCTTCCTCCGTCTGCGCCCCGCGTGCCAGCCGCGGTGGGTCATCGAAGCCCACGTGCACAACCTTCGTTCCACCGGAAAACAGCGGGCAACTCTCGTGCGCGTGGTCGCACACCGTCACCACGAAGTCGAACGGCACGTCGCGCAGCTCGTCCACGTGCTTCGAGCGCTGGCCGGAAACGTCCACCCCGGCTTCCGCCATGACCTGCACCGCGCGCTCGTTCAACCCGTGCGTCTCGATCCCCGCCGAGTACGGCTCGAGCAGGTCGCCCCGCAGGTGCCGCGCCCAGCCCTCGGCCATCTGGCTGCGGCAGGAGTTGCCGGTGCACAGGAAGAGAATCTTCAGTTTCGTGGGCAAAAGACCTGCTCCACCAGGATACGGGCGTTTTCAAACCCGGCGCCGCGCCTGCTACCGCGCCATTTGCAGGGCCACCTCGGCCACCCGCCGGCCGCGCGCGTCAGGCGAAGATAAGCACCCAGATACCGACGCCGATGATCAGCACGCCCGCCACGCGCCGCAAGACGTTCGCGCCGAGGTTCCAGCCTTTCGAGTCGGCCAGCTTCTGGACCATGCCCATGGACGTCCCGCCGACCAGGATCAGCCCGCAGTGGCCCAGGCTGTACGCGACCAGTAGCACAATCCCGAACATCATTCCATACAGGGGGGTAACGACGATCAGCGCCCCGAGCACCGGACCGGCGCACGGCAGCGAGATCAGCCCGAACAGCAGCCCCAGCAGCAGCGCCCCGATCACGCCCTTCTGCTTCGGCTTCACGCCCGCCGGCACCGGCAGCGTGAAGTGCAGCGCACCCAGGAGGTGTAGCCCCATCAGGAAGCACACGGCCGCCGCCACGTACTTCCATGTGTCCTGCGGTAGCAGCGTGCTGGCCGACCACACGCCGAACCAGATCAGTGCGAACATGAACGTCAGGCCGATCGCGAACGTGAGCGACAGCAGGAATGAGCGCCCCACGCTCTTGTTCTCCTGGCCGGCCACGTACGCGACCATCAGCGGGGCGGCGGCCAGCACGCACGGGTTGGCCGCCGTGAGCAGGCCGCCGAGCAGGGCAGCCAGCGGCGCCAACCAGACGTTCGTTTCAATTATCTCGGCCAGCCTAGCGCCCAGCGTCTCCAGCATCTACTTCACTCCCATCTCGGCGAACTTGGCAACGAACTGCTCCTTCGGCAGGAACCCTTCATGCCGCCAGACTTCATTACCCTCCGCATCGAAGAAAACCTGCGTGGGAATGATGCGGATCTGATACGGTATACCGGCCGCGGGGTCCTTCCGGACATCGATGAACTCGATGACCGCGCGGCCCGCGTATTCCTGCTTCAATTCCGCGAGAAACGGCGCCATCTGCTTGCAGGGAATGCACTTGTCAGACCCCAGATCGACCACGCGCGGCAGCTTGGCCGTCGTCGCCGACGCGCTGGCAGCCCCCGCCGCGCCGGGATTGGATCCCTCGCGTGACGATTGAAACCACGCCACGCCGGCCACAACCACAACCACTGCGACCAAGATCAGGACGTTGCTAGACTTCATCTTCAATCCTCGACAAACCATTCAGCCCGCCAGCAATCCGCCGGCAGCCAGCAGCGCAAAGAACATCGTCGGGTCACCACTCGAGCACTCACACAATCGCGGGCCTCCCGATGGAGGGCGCTGCCTGGGTCCGCCGGTTACCCGCCCAGGAACAAGGCGGCCTCCATCGTTACATACTCCTGCAGCTCATGCGGATGCTCGACTAGGTCCCAAACCTCTGGCAATATCTCCCAGCGCGTCACCTGCTCGCCGATCATCTCGACCAGCACCAGCGCCGCTGCCTCCACCCCATACTCCTGCTCGAAGTGCTCGTTGCCGGGAACTTCGATGTTCACCGCGTGCCACGCCAACCGGCCGGAATCCAACTCCTCGCCGTGCGAGAGCTCCAGCGCTTCGCGCGACTGCTCCTCGATCAACAGGCAGGTCGCGCAGCGCAGCGTCCGGTGGAAGTAATAGGCGATGACGCGCGGGGCGGTGTTGCCCGCCGGCTCCGCCGCGACCGCTGGGGCTGGCTCCGCCGCAGCGTCGGCGGCCTCCGCTACGGCTGCCTGCGGCGTTTCACCGTCAGCAGCCGCCGGCGTCTCCGCCTGGCCGGCCACTACGGGGCCCTCAGCGGGTGCGGCCGGGGAGGAGGCCGGAGCCCGCTCACAACCCGACAGCGTCAGTACCAGCCCAACGAGCGCCGCGATCGGCAGCGCCTTTCTAACTGTCAGCAGCATGACCGCCTCCATACTAGCCGCCCGCCGCGCTGCTCAGCAGGTTCGCCAGTTCGGCTTCACTCGGGACTTTGCCCGTTAACTTCACCTGGCCGTCAATCACCAGCGCGGGCGTCATCATCACGCCGTACGCCGCGATCTTGCCGAGGTCCTTAACGTGCACCAGCTCATACTCGAGGCCCAGCTTGTCCGCCGTCTTCCTGGCGGCCGCCTCCAGCATGTTGCACTTCGCACAACCCGTTCCGAGCACTTCGATCTTCATGGGGCACCTTCGCCTGTCTATGTCAGTTCAACCACAGCAGCCGGCCCCTGGCATCGCGCCGCGGGCCAGCTCCTGCTTCACCGCCTCAACAACCTTCTTCCCGTCGCTGATCATGTTCGGCTGCGCCGGCTTCTTCTCGATTCCAATGTCCGTCAGCACAACGTGCACGTCCGCCGATAGCCCGGCCTGCTCCAGCACTTTGCGCACGCAGTGATCCTCGCAGCCGTCGATCGCGACCCGCCGCGCGGCCGTGCGGGCACGCTCCATCTTCTGGCCAATGTTCGCCGCGACCGCCGCGATGCAGAACAATCCGCCGGCCCCTTGCTCCATGAGCTGCACGCCGGCCCGATTCGCCACCTGCCCGCTGTAGGCCGCACCGGCGCAGGTGAAAATCAAAGTCTCGCCATTTCCGCTACAGCATCCGCCTAGTGTTGCCGACATCTCGTGTCCTCCGCAGACGACTACCCGAACGTGCCGTACAGCAGCCCCGCGGTCGCGGAGAGCACGGCCACCAGAAACACGTAAACCAACATCTTGCGCGTACCCACGACCGACCGAATCACCAGCATGCTCGGCAGCGACAGCGCCGGACCGGCCAGCAGCAGCGTCAACGCCGGACCCTGGCCCATGCCCGCGCCCAGCAGTCCCTGCAGGATCGGCACCTCGGTCAACGTCGCGAAGTACATCAGCGCGCCGGCGAAGGCGGCGAAAACGTTCGCCCCCAGGCTGTTGCCGCCCACCGATTGCTCAATCCAGCGACTGGGGATCAACGCTTCCTCACCCGGACGCCCCAGCAGCACACCGGACACCAGCACGCCGATGAACAGCAGCGGCATGATCTGCTTCGTGAAGAACCACGTGCTGCCGACCCACTGCTTCAACTCCGCCCGCGTGAACCAGAACTTGAGCATCGCCGCCAGTGCCACCAGCAGCACGCCGGTAATGACCCACTTGGCGGCGAACAGGGCCTCCCAGACGGCGTTCGGCGTCGCCGGCCGGGCCCAGTTTGCGAATACGAGAATCCCAATCATGGCCGCGAAGTAGCTGGCCGTCTTCCACAGCGGCCGCTCCACCGTACCATCCGGCACGACAAACCCACCGGCGGCCTTCGCTTCCTCCGCCTTGGCCCGCTCCTCCTTGCGATAGATCAGGTGCATCAGCAGGCCGACAATCAGGCTGAACCCGATAGCGGCGCCGGCGCGGGCCAGACCCAACTCGGCGCCCAGGATGCGCGCCGTGAGTATGATCGCCAGCACGTTGATAGCCGGCCCGGAGTACAGAAACGCCGCCGCCGGCCCCAGCCCCGCGCCGCGCGTCCAAATCCCCGCGAACAGCGGCAACACCGTGCAGGAGCAGACGGCCAGGATTGTGCCGGACACCGAGGCCACGCCGTACGCCAGGAACTTGTTTGCCGTCGGCCCGAGGTACTTCATCACCGCGGCCTGCGAGACGAAGCACGAGATCGCCCCCGCGATGAACAACGCCGGCACCAGGCACAGAATCACGTGATGCTGCGCGTAGTCCTGTAGCATCAGCAGGGCTTCGCGCCCCGCCGTCACGATCCGCGGCCCACTGCCCGGCAACGCCTGGAACGGCAACAGGTACGCCAGCAGGAAGACGACGACCATAACGCCCAGGATCGCCAACGTCCGCAGCGCCTCCGGCGACAGTCGCTGCGTCAATGGCGACATGGCCACATCGCCATGACCGGGCACAGAAAAAGCCGCGGGGCTCAACGGCCCATCGCCTCCTGCTGTGCCTTCAGGTTCTCCCTCAGCACCGCCTCGATGCATTCCCAAAGTCCTTTCAGACAACGGATTCTTGGCCGGTAGAACGTCTTCGAACCTTCCTTGCGATCATCAATAATCCCGGCCTGCTTCAAGATCGCCAGGTGCTTGGAGACCGTGGATTGGTCCGCGCCAACCAGTTCGGTCAACTCACACACGCACCGCTCACCGTCCGCAATCGCATCCAGGATTATCAGCCGGCTCGGATGGGCCAGGGCCTTGGCCACCCGCGCCCGCGCCTCATACTGAACCTTCGAGTACTTCATCTGCTCCTCTATCGGCATATGGCCATTATGCCATCAATTTGCCATTAGTCAAGCTCAATCGCCAACGCTCCCGCAAAAAACCCGACGGCGCGTCCACAAGTTAGGCTCCGTCAAAGATTTATCACAAATAACCACCTGCACACCCAAGCGCACGCTAACCAGATCACGCCGCCCCGACTGCTCGACCACCTGCCGGAATCGGCCGTCACAGCAGTGTGCCGCGCAGCACGACTGCGGCAATCGTGAAGTAGATCACCAGGCCCGTCACGTCCACCAGCGTCGCGACGAACGGTGCCGAGCTGGCCGCCGGGTCCAGCCGCAGCAGCCGCAACAGGAACGGCAACATGCTCCCGGTCACCGTCCCCAGACACGCCACCCCGACCAGGCTCAGCCAAACCGTCAGGCCGACCAGCACGAAATGCGGGCCGTAGTCCGCCCAGCCCAATCGCTGCCAGAGCACTATGCGCAGAAAGCCGATCAGGCCCAGACCAGCCCCGAGCATCAGGCCCGAGGCCAATTCGCGGCGCATGACGCGCCACCAGTCGCGCAAGCGAATTTCCGCCAGCGCCATGGCGCGAATAACCAGCGTCGCCGCCTGCGAACCCGAATTGCCGCCGCTGCTGATAATGAGCGGCACGAACACCGCCAGGACCAACGCCCGTGCCAGCTCGTCCTCGAAGTAGCCCATCGTGGTGGCCGTCAGCGTCTGGCCCAGGAACAATACCAGCAGCCACACGCCGCGCTTCTTGATCATCATCGGCAGGCTTACGTCCAGATAGGGCGCATCGAGGGCCTCGACACCGCCGATCTTGTGGATGTCCTCGGTGGCCTCCTCGTTGATCACGTCAACGATGTCGTCAACGGTGACGATGCCCTTCACGCGTCCGATCTCATCCACCACCGGCACGGCCAGCAGGTCGTGCTGCTCGATTACGCGCGCCACCTCTTCCTGGTCGGTGGATTCCTGCACACAAACCGGGTCCCGCCGCATCACGTCGGCCACCAGCGCATCGCCTGGCGCGCTGAACAACTCCCGAAACGAGATCACTCCTTGCAGGTGTTGCCCCGCATCGAGCACGTAAACGTAATACAGCGTTTCCGGATTATTGCGAATCTGCTGCCGCAGATAGCGGATGGCGACTTCCACGGTAACATCCGGGCGCAGCCGCACGTAGCGTGGGCTCATCAGGCCGCCCGCTTCATCCTCCGCATAGGCCAGCAGCGCTTGCACTTCGCGCTTGGTGGCCCCATCCAGCATCGCCTGCAGCCGCTCCCGCCGTTCCGGCTCAGCCTCCTGCAGCACGTCGGCCGCGTCATCCGGCGCCATGAAGCGCATCCACACCGCCGCCTTGGCATCGGGCAGATGCTCTAGCAACGCCGCCCGATCCGCCGGTGTCAGCCCAATGAAGAAGCTCTGCCCGTCCTCTTCCGCGAGCAGCGCGAAGGCTTCCGCCCGCTCCTCGTCTGAGAGGGCCGGCCAGGTCGAGTACAACGCCTCGGCGTTGAATTCGCTGGTATTAGTAGGCATGGCCGTTGGTCTCCCGCCCGACGACGGGATTCCTCCGGCGCGTCGGGCTGCTACGGTCGGTATGGCGTCGGCCGACTACTAGGGCCGTCCGGATCGAGCGTGGTTGGGGCACTCTCCATTGCGGGGGCCATTCTGGCCACGTTCCCTGCCCGGTGCAAGGGGCTAATCGCGCCCGCGTCAAATGCCAGCTTCTGCCAGAGAGAGCGGCCAAACGACCTATGCAAGCGGCGTCGCACGCGGATGACACGTCGCCAGCCAGACGTTGTCACTGAGAGGATCGGCTTCAATCCAGGTGACCTCAAGACGCGCACGCTCCACCATCGAACGCAGCGTAGCGGGCGTGAAGTACTGCACGTGTTCGGGCCAGCGAAATCCAGACCAGCGCCTGCCGCGTATTCGGCGCAGGTAACTTCCAAGATTCGGGACCTTGAGGATGAGCACGCCGTCCGGCCGGAGGATTTCGCGAACCTGATTCAGCATCTGGCGCGGCTCGGGATCATGCTCAAGCACGCTGATTGCCACCACTACGTCAAAACGCTCCAGTGCGAAATCCGACAGGCGCCCCACGAGAACATGTTCGCGGCCTACACGCCTGGCGGCTTGGGCCGCCATGGCCGGAGAAAGCTCGATGCAGGTGACCGCATATCCGGCGCCCTGGGCCGCGGCGGCCAGGCGGCCATCGCCGGCGCCGATGTCAAGGAACCGGCCGGCCGCCGGCGCGTGTCGACGAATTCGCCCGAGCGCACGGCGCTCACGATTGGGTTTGCATGCAAACAGCGCGCCAGTCCAGAGTCGCGCCAGCGGGCTGGACAACCAGCGCCGCATGCGCTCGCGTTTGAAGGAATCGGCCCAGTCGAAGTCGGTTTCAACAGCTTCAGGCGTCGGGATTACAGGCATGTAGACCATCTCGCATCGCTCACACTCCAGCAATCGCCAGACCCCACTGCGCATGAACTCTCGCCCACCTGCCGCACCGCAAAGCGGACAGTCGCGGCTGATCATCGCGCTGCCATCCGCGCGGCGATCCACGTCCGCTTATTCACTTCAGCCAACACGCGAAAGACCTCAGCAGGTTCGTAACTCGATCACGCGCAGGACCTGACCTGAACATGCTCGGCCTAGCATTCGCGGGTTTGAGCCGGCATGGCCGTTGGTCTCCCGCCCGACGACGGGATTCCTCCGGCGCGTCGGGCTGCTACGGTCGGTATGGCGTCGGCCGACTACTCGGACCATCCGGGTCAAGCGTGTTCTCGGTCGTTTCCATCACGCTGGACATTCTGCCGGCGTTTGGCGCGCAACGCAACCCGGACGCCAACGCCGCCTGGCCAATCCAGCGGCTTTGGCACGTCATGGCAGCTTTCCGGTTTGTGCGTGGCCCCGCGCATTGGGGGGTCAACAGTGCGTTTGACCCAGCGCCGCGAATTCAGGTGGAGTTGGCCCGGTACCTGATGACGCGCACGCGCTCGAGCGTCACCAGCCCTTCCTGCACCGCCTCGTCGATGAACGGCATCAACTTGTCTATCTTCTCCTGGCTGTCAACGATCTCGATGACTATCGGCAGGTCGGCCGACAGCCGCAGGATCTTGGTGGTATGCATGCGGCTGTGGGCGCCGAAGCCCATCGGCCCGCGCAGGACGGTGGCACCGGCCAAGTGCAACTCCCGGGCCTTGAGGACAATCGCCTCATACAGCGGCCGGCCTTGCCACTTGTCGCTCTCGCCAATGAAGATGCGCAGCAGGTAACCTTGCTCGGGGATCTTCATGATGTCAGACTCCCAGCCAGTTCTCGGCCAGCCGGTAGCCGGCCCACACGCCCGCGAGACCCAGCACGACGCTGGCGGCGACATTCAACAGTGCCCGCCACGCCTGACCAGCGTTCAGCAGGGCGAATGTCTCGAGGCCGAAAGTTGAGAAGGTCGTGTAGCCGCCCAGCAGACCGATCAGCAACGCTATCCGATACTCCTCGCGGATGAGCACCCGACCGGTCAGCGCCGCCGCCACAAAACCCACCAGCAGGCAGCCGCTCAGATTGACGATCAATGTCCCAATGGGAAACGAGCCGTTGGCCAGCCGCTGCGTCCAGCCGCTGACAGAGTAACGCAACAGACCGCCCGCCCCGGACGCGAAGAAGAGGAGAAACAGCTTCCACATGGCTACTCCTGCCCATGCCGGGCCCGTGGCCTCAAGGATCTCAGGCAGGAGTCATCAGCCCCACCCGGGGCGGTTCACGGCGGACCCCATCGCCGTCAGCATGATAGCCGCAAGCGACTCAGCAAGAAAGGGCTGGACTGGCGGCACGCGATGGCTTGTCCTAGCGCATCAGCAGCAGCGCAGGCAACGATATCGTCACAATCCTGGGGTCGTCGATCGCCACGTTGTCGTGCATGGTCACCAGCACACCAAAGGGCGCGTTGTAATGGGCTTTTTCGAGAAACGACCGCAATCCGAGGGTGTCGCGCAGCGGGTCGATGCGCTGGCGGTACTTTACCTCCATGGGGATACGGCGCTCTCCAACCGTCAGCACGTAGTCGACCTCCGGTTCGTTTATACGCTCGGGGAAGTGAGCCAGATCCAAGTGCGGCAGCCCGGCCAGAAAGGCACCGACGACACTCTCAGCCAGGTGCCCCGCCAGGTCCGCGAGATGCGGCGCGCTTGCCAAGCCTGCCGGATGAAGCGGTATGACTTCCTGGAGCCAAGCGGCGCGCAGTCCGTGGTCAACGATGCACAGCTTAGGGTTTCCCTTGCGTTTCTTGAGCCGCAGTTCCAACGGTTCCACGAGCTTGACCAGTAGGGCTCCGTCCAGAAAACGCAGGTAACTGCGGATTCTCTGCGGTCCGACGTTGGCGCGCAGGACCTGGCGTGCTTCTTCGACGAACACAGCCTGGCTCGGCGCTTGCCCGGCATACCGGCATGACAGGCGGAAAACCTCTTCGAGCAATGAGGGATCGCGCTTGCGACCGCGCTCCCCCATGCGCAAGTCGTGCTGGATGACGCGCCGTATGACCGTCTCGTTAAGTTGATCGGCCACCTCGTGCCACCCGGCCGACGGTTGCGCGTGCGCCATTGGGTAGCCGCCGCGCAGCGAGAACACCTCAAAGGCCCGATCGCGCGTCTCACGCTGCCGGACGCCGTCCGCCTGCAGTTGCCGCCAGAATGCGGCGTCTGTCAGCGCTTCCAGGCCGTTGGCCGAAAGGCCTGGAGCAAGTTCAGCGTTGAATCGCAGCCCAGCGATCTCGCGCAGCAGCAATGTGCCCAGTTCGAGCGTTGAAATGCGTCCCGCCAGACTGTCACGCCCAGCCTCGATCCGGAGGGCCGAACTGCCCGTCACCACTACGTGCAGCGTGTGATGATCCACCAGCGCCTTTAGTTGCGGGGCCCACTGCGCTACGTTCTGTACCTCGTCCAGGAAGACATACGCGGGCTGCGCGGCGTGTGCGCACTCATTGAAGCTGGACTTGAGCATGCGGTTCTGAAACCACTCGGCAATGTCGAGCAGCGGCTGCCGGAGTCCCCGCAGTGTGGGTATTTCGTCAAACTGCACACGGAGAATCCGCCGGGGCTCGACGCCCTTGGCTTGCAGCAAGTGCTGAATGGCTTGCTCTTGGAGGGTGGTCTTCCCCACCTGCCGGGCACCCCGCAAGACGATCGCCGGAGCCAGACCGCTGTGCAGCTTCTGCAACAGCACGTCAAAGGCCCAGCGGCGGTATCGTGGCAGTACGCGACCGGGCCTGCCCTCCCACCACGGATTAGTGGATCGGAGGTGCTGGTCCAACTCGGGCGGCAATCGCACCTTGTCGAACAAGTCCCGCTGCATCTGCTATGGTACTCCGCAGCCTCGGTCCTTCCGCCGGCCACTGTACCCTGGACCGTGCGCTAATCCAACCAGCGCTTGTCCTTCAGCTTCTTCGGCAGGTACTCCTCCGTAATGAAGCTGAAGTGCTTGTTCGAAAGCGCCTCCAGTTCCAGCTTCTTGCCCAGCGCTTCCATGTACTTGATTTCCCGCTGCCAGGCCCGCGACTGGAACCACGGGTAGTTGCGGATCTCCTTGGCCCGGCGGCGATCCTCCGGCGTCAGCGGCATCGCCACGTGGTCCGGCAGGTTGAAACGCTCGGCGTCCTGGCTGCTCATCCCGATGAAACGGGCCGCCGGAATGGCCATCCGCTGGCTCTCGAACGCCAGGTTAATAGAGCCCTGCTTCAGCACGCTGTAGATGTAGTAGCCCCACGGATCGTTATCGACCAGCACGTATACGGGCAGCTTGAGCTCGTTGTGCAGCCGGTACACGAGCCGGCGCACGCCGCGCGGGGGCTGCCCTCCGCCATGCACGATCAGGCACTTGTTCTTCTCCCAGTAGCGGTCCTTGTTGAAGCGCTGCCAGACGGCACCCTTTTCGATCATGAGGATGTACTTGGCGGTGTGCTTCTTGAACTGGATCACGTCGGGCTCGACGATCGACGGGACCGCCCAGCCGCCGGAGCCCATGTTGGCCAGGTTGATCGTGTCGCCGTCGTCCACGATCGTCATCGGCCCGACCATCGCGCCCTTGGTCTCGGCGTGCACGCCCAGCTCTTCCCGCAAAGCACTGACCGCCACCTCGATATCCTCGATGATCGGGTCAGACTCGGCCTGCTCGGCGAAAATCAGCTCCTTGGACCTGCTCTGGCCGTCCGCCACCTTGATGGGCACCTTGAGGTTGTAGAACAGGTCACGAATGCTGGTCGAGTCGTTCGCGTCGATCAGCCGCTTGCAGACCTCGGCCACGCGCACCGTCTGCATGAACTTCTTGGCCTGCGAGCCCTCGCCCTTGCGGCGGCCCAGCAGGCTGAAGAAGCAGCGGCGCTGCTTGCCGTCCAGCAACTCGATAATGCCCTTCTGCTCGTTGAACTGCACGTTGCTCAGCGTGCGCGAGGGGATATCGACATAGGGATCCTGTTCAGCCTGCACGAGCGTAATGATGCTCTTGGCCATCTCGACGATACGCTTGCCGGCCGCGGCGCGGTCACGCCGCGCTGCACGCTTCCGGGGGCTCGACTCTCCAACGGGCACGGCTGACTCCCTTCAACTGCCAGACCGGCGACGGCACGCCCCTCACTCAGACCGCCTGCCGCGCCACTCGGCTGCCTGCCCGTATTAGGACGAACACCCCGCACCCGGTCAACGCCCCCGGCCGACCGCGGGCCGTGTGGGACTGGAGCGGCGCCTTGAGTAGGACTCGTCTCCGGCGTACACTGGCGGTTGGAGAACTGGCACGGTGATTGCTTGGGCTCCCAGGCGGGGAAGTGACGTGTTGCTTGTGCCTGTTGGCCCGTCAACCAGGCGACGGACCGGGGCATGTGTTTCCAGGTTGCGAGGGCTGACGGAATGACTCACGGACAAGACTACGCGGTCGAAACGCTCGCGGTTCATGCGGGCATAGGCAAGAACGAGTTTCGCGCGGCCGTGCCGCCCATTTACCAGGTATCCACCTTCGGCTTCGACAGTGCCCAGCAGGGTGCCGCGCTCTTCGCCGGCGAACGCAAGGGCTACATCTATTCCCGCATGGGCAACCCAACGGTCGAGGCCCTCGAACGGGCCGTCGCCACCCTGGAAGGCGGCCACGTCGCGCTAGCCTGCGGCAGCGGAATGGCGGCCATCCATACCACCCTCGCAGCCCTCGTCAAACAGGGCGACCACATCGTCTGCTCCGAGGCCGTCTATGGCCCCACCGCCACCCTGGTCCGCAGCATAATGGCCGACTTCGGCATCGAGTCGAGCCTGGTTGACACTTCGGACACCGAAGCCGTCCGGCGCGCCATGCGTCCCAACACGAAGGTCGTGTACGTCGAGACCCCCTGTAACCCGACGCTCGTCATCACCGACCTGACGGCCGTTGCCGCCCTCGCGCACGAGCACGGCGCCCTGCTGGTCGTCGACAACACCTTCATGAGCCCGATCCTGCAGCGCCCCTTCGAATTCGGCGCCGACATCGTTATTCATAGCCTAACCAAGTTCCTCAACGGTCATGCCGACGTCGTCGGCGGCATCATCGTCCTCAAGGACGAGCAGTTCTACCCCCAGATGCGCCGGGCCCTGAATCACTTCGGCGGCGTACTCTCGCCCATCGAGTCCTTCCTGGTACACCGCGGAATCAAGACACTCGCCCTGCGCATGCGCCGGCACTGCGAGGTCGCCCAGAAAATCGCCGCCTACCTCTCAGTTCACCCAGAGGTTGAGTGGGTGCGCTACCCCGGCCTGAAGAATCACCCACAATACGAACTCAGTTGCCGCCAGTCTTCCGGCGGCGGCGCGGTCATCTCCTTCGGCCTGCGCGGCGGGCTGGAGGCCGGCCGTAGCATGATGAACGCCGTCAAGCTGTGGATGCTGGCGGTAAGTCTCGGCGGCGTCGAGTCGCTGATTCAGCACCCGGCCAGCATGACACACGCCTCAATGGGCGCCGAAATCCGCGAACAGGCCCATATCACGGACGGCCTCGTCAGACTGTCTGTGGGCATTGAAGACCCCGATGACCTGATTGCCGACCTCGAGCAGGCCCTGGAAGCCGCCGCCCTCGGTAGCCGCGGTCAGCGCAAGGCGGTCGATACGGCCGTAATCTGAGCGGTTAACGCGGCCCCGCTCGCCCGGAATCCCGCCTGCGGGGCGCCCGGCGCCCCCGCTCTTCGCGAAACCGAAGCCCCCCAGGGGCCCCACCGTCAGGCCGACGGCGGCTCCCGCCGCTTGCGCCGCCGGTGCTCCATCAGGAAACACACCCGCTCGTCTACTTTCCCGCCAAACTCACGCCGGAGCATCGCGCGCGCGTCGCTCAGCGCCGTGCGGCGGGACAGGTGGTACAGCACGATCTTCTCGTTCCTTAACCGCGCCACAATCGGCGGCAAATCACTCACGTGCATATGGAAGCCGGCCCGCGCGCGCTCGCGGTGGTCGCGCTCCACGAACGTACACTCCAGCAGCAGAACCTTGCTGTCGCGCACCCAGTCCAGCTCCAGGAAATCGCCCGGCGCCGTGTCGCCGCAGTAGGCCACCAGCGGGATCTCCACCCGCCGGGTGATCGCGACGCCCTGCTTCTTCAGTTCGACCAGTTGCGGACCAGTGAGTTGCTGGTACTCCTCCAGCAACTTGTGCCGCACCTCGATGGCGACAAACCCCAGACTCTCGACGGGCGCCGTGCGCCGCCGGCACGGGTGATTGACCTCGAAGGGCCGCACAATCAGGTCGCGTCGCAGCGTGATGTCCCGTCCCGGATAGGCCGGGTGAATGTTGGCCGGCGGCTCCTGCCCGTCAATGTCGCCCCAGACTTTCAACAGCCTGCGGATCGGCTCCACCAGAGCTTCCGGAACAAACAGGTTGCCGGGCTGGTTGTCAATGAAAAGTCGCTGCGAGAAGTAGTAGGCCACGCCCGCGGCATGATCCATGTGGCCGTGGCTCAGGAAGATGTTGTCAACCCCCAGAACTTCACGCTGGCAGCGCCCCACGTCAAAGCCGAGGTTGAGTTCCGGCAGCACGAAGTAGGTCTCCTCGCCCGCCAGCGAGAACCCGCGAATGCGTACCCCTCCGTGCTCGATCTCGGCCGCTGCTGGTGCCATGGCGGGGGTTATACAAGCTTGGTCGAAGATTGTCTTCCGTTTCCACTAAATTTGGTTGACACACATTATGTTGTGCGTTACACTGCCACCATCGACAAGCGGTAGTAGGTTGCTGCCCGGCCGCGTGGGACTCTCAGGCGCGGACAAGTCCCGGCACGGCGGCGTGAGGCATGTTCAGCCGGTGCTGCCTGATAAACCGATCTTGGGCCCAGCCAAATGCGGTGCCCGTACTGTAAGGCCAACGATGACAAGGTGGTGGATTCGCGCTTGACCGATGCCGGCCGGTCGATCAGGCGACGGCGCTGTTGCTTGGCATGTGGCCGACGCTTCACGACTTATGAGCACATCGAGGACACCATCCGGCTGGCTGTTATCAAGCGCGACAACTCGCGCGTACCCTACGATCGCGGCAAGATCACCGAGGGCATCGTTCGGGCCGCCTACAAACGGCCCATCTCGTCCGACCGAATCGAGCAGATCGTCGACGAGGTCGAGGAGTACCTGGTCAGCCACTTCGAGAAGGAGGTCACCAGTCAGACCATTGGCGAGCGAATTGCGGCGGTGCTGCGGCGAGTGGACAAAGTGGCCTACGTGCGATTCGCCAGTGTGTATCGACAGTTCGAGGATGTCGGCGAGTTCATCGAAGAGGCCCGTGACGTGATCGAACGCTCCGCCAAGGACATCCCCGGACAGGGCGACCTCTTTGAAGGACCACGGGAATCATGAGCCGCGACAGGTCGATCGTTATCACGAAACGCGACGGAACGCTCGAACGCTTTTCACCGGAAAAGCTACGGGCCTGCCTCGCCCGAACCCTGTCCGGTGCCGGCGGCGATCCGCGGCTGGCTGCCCCCTTGGCGCAGGCCGTCGCGCTGCATCTGCGCGAGACTGCCGCCGACGATCCTCCCACGGCTGACTACATCTTTAACTGCGCCCGGGCGGCACTCTCTCAAACTGGCTTGGACGCCGCCGCACACGCCCTGATCGCCCATCGGCATCTGCGGTGGGCGCGGCGGCGACAGGTGCGGGTGCACGACCCGCTCGAATCTGGACGGCCACCAGTGCGCTGGCGCAAGGGCGCGCTCGTCGCCACGCTGCAAAGCGTCTACGACTTGCGCCAGGCGGTGGCCCGCTTCCTGGCTGCTTCCGTTGAAGAACGAGTTTTCGCGCTCGGCTACCGGCTGTTGTCCAAGCCGTTCGTGGCCGAGCTGCTGCGCAACGAAGTTATGGCCTGGGGCCTGTTGCTCGATCACGGGCCTGCCGTGCCGCGCCCCGCGGAACCGCAGTCACTCGCCAGCAGCCGCCCCCCGCAGGAGGACTGACTCAGGCGTCAGGCCCGACCGTCGCGATCCACCAGCGCCACGGCCCGGAAAGCGACGTTCGGCTTCTTGACGCGACCATGATGGACCGGAGCTCGTGACGTGCTCACGGATGACGTGCAGCATTGGTGTTTGCCCCGTGGCGTTGGGTAGTCCTGGTGTTGCCGTCGCGAGCCCCGCTTTCCTGGCTCCCACAAGCCTCCGTTCCCCTGATGAAGGGCGAGCCGAGTCCCGCCCACGCCCACGCTCGGCTCGCCCGCCCCTTTTTCCCACCCGACCGGCCACTGACGCCGCTAAACTACTATCGTATAATGACAACCCGTCGGCACGCCCGCCGGGGCGGGTGGCCGACGTTAAACGGCGAAACGCCTCTAAGCCTTCTGTCCGCCGTCCGCCAGGGTCGGCGGCCCCCCGACGGTTGCCGCGGCGCGCCGCCCATGCGGCCGTTATGCCAGGAGCTAGTGACCATGAGGCTCCCAATACTCGAACACGCACCACGCTACCGGGGACTGTACGTCTTCGACTTCGGCGAGTGGGCCGCGGTCGGCTACACCTCCGAGGAGATCGCCATGCTCCTCGAGTCGGAGACCTACCGCCACGGCAAGGTCTACCGCATTCACCGTGCCGATCCAGCCGGAAACATGGAGCTGCAGGCCGTGGCCCCCGAGCGCTTCCAGCTCGAAAGCGGCCTGTTCTTCTACCGGAACGAGTCGGCGGCGGCCCACCGGGACTTCGAGGAATTGGCCCGGCTGGCCGAACAGGCTCCACCACCCTGCCGAGCGGTCCTGCAACTCGCCGAAACCGGCGCTGCAGCCACCGGACCGTTCGTCACCGCCCTGATCTTTCCCGCCGAATACGACGAGGACGTGGGGACCTGGCTCCTAGCGCTGGACTACGCCGGCGGCGATCAGGCCGAGGGCGGCATAAGCCACGTGACGAACTTCTATGCCGCGCCGCACGTGATCATGGCACGGCAACAACTATGGGGAACAACGCGAATCCCGGCCCGTTCGGCGGACGAGGTATTCGCCGCGGTCAAACTGCCGGTCCAGCGCGCTCTGGGAGCCTGAGCATGCGGACCCGCCGGTCAGACTGGGCCTGGACATTCGTGACCTGGCTGGCCGCCCGGCGCCGCGCCGTCGTCCGCCCCACGGACGTCGCACGCCACCTGTACCGCCGGCAGACCCGCGGCCTCGGCCTGCGCATGACCGCCTGGCTGCGCGACCGCCTGCGACCCGGCTGGCTGCGCCTGCACCGCGCCACCCGGCGCGAACGGCCGCGCGATTCCTGAACCCATGAGTCTCGCGGCGCCGGCACCCTACCCAAGCCGGCCCCCGGCGAGGTCCCTTTACGGCAGCTCAGATGATCCTTGCATCCTTGGTCGTGGCCGCCTACCTCATCGGCGCGATCCCATTCGGGCTGCTCTTCGGCCGCCTGCGCGGCATTGACATTCGCCTGCACGGCAGCCGCAACATCGGAGCGACCAATGTCGGCCGCGTGCTCGGCCGCAAGTGGGGGCTTCTGTGTCTCGCGCTCGATATTCTCAAGGGCGTGTTGCCGGTCGCGGCCGGCGGCCTGATTCTGCCGGGTGACCTGGCGGCCGAACGGCTGCTGAGCTGGTTGCTGGTCGGGCTGGCGGCCGTGCTCGGCCACGTCTTCCCAGTGTACCTTGGGTTCCGCGGCGGCAAGGGCGTGGCCACGACGGTCGGCGTGGCCGTCGCTATCTACCCCTACTACACCGTGGCGATGCTCATCGCGCTCGTGGCGTACGGGTTGGTGCGCTTCACCACCGGCCTCATCTCGCTCGGCTCGTTGACCATCGCCATCGTATTCCCGCTGGCCCTGCTGGCATACTTGCGCGTTTGCGGCGTGTCGTTGGGTGATGCCTGGCCGCTGCAAGCCGGCGCGGTGCTCCTGGGTGTGCTAATCATCGTGCGGCACCGGGGGAACATTCGCCGTCTGCTGCGCGGCGAGGAGATGTCACTGGCCCAATCGCCCGCTGCCGCCGAACCGCCCCACTGCCCGAACGATGATTCCTGACGAAACCGCACGATATCCTGGCCCACTGCGCCGGCTGCCCGGCACACAGTGGCGTCTGCTTGACGCCTCGCCGGATTCCGGTATGTTGACGCTAGCGGGTCCCGGCCGCATGGAGATGCAGCGGTGATTAGTCAGACTACTGAGTATGCCCTGCGGGCCGTCGTCTGGTTGGCCAGCAACCGCGACCACTCGCTGACCGCGCAGCAGATCGCCGATGCGACCCGCGTTCCTGCCGGTTACCTGGCCAAGGTGCTTCAGGGTCTGAGCCGGGCCGGTCTGCTCCGCTCACAACGCGGCCTGGGCGGCGGTTTCACGCTGGCGCGTCCGCCGGCCGAGTTATCCATGTGGGACGTCGTGCAGGCCGTGGATCCGATCAATCGCATTGTCGAATGCCCGCTGGGTTTCGAGCTGCATGGCGACAAGCTCTGTGCCCTGCATGAGCAGCTCGACAAGGCCATCGCCCATCTGGAACGGCACTTCCGCCGCTGCTCAATCGCCACGCTGATTGATGAGCGCTGCCACAGCGCCCCGCTGTGCGCCTTCACGCCCACGCGCAAAGGCCGCGCCAAGAGCGCCACAACCGCCAAGACGGCCAAGCGCGCCAAGAAAGCCAAGAAGACCAACCCCGCGCAGCGCCGCCGCCGCGTGCTGGCCTGACCACGGCGCGCCCGGCGGGTCGGGTGGCCGGGGATGGACGCCTAAGACGAGGCGAGATGCCGCGTGGGTCGGTCCGCCACGGAGGGCGGCAGTATTTGGTTGTCAAAGATCCGCTCCGGTGCTGCGCTGAGTGATCGCGAGGATGCGATTCCGTTGCAGGCAGCCGCGGCCCGGTTCACAGCCGATGCGATTGGCGTCCTCGCAGCGCGGGCATCAAAGATGCCCGGTTCCTCGATCGAAGGCTCCGGCGGGCCACCCCAGGGCAGTCCCGGCAAGGCAACGGGCGTGTCGAGTTGCACGCCGATCTCTTGAGGGGCTGCGCTGGCCGGCGCGTCAGAGGCGTTCGGCGAGTAGCGCTGCGT